>NZ_JBWLKL010000003.1:0-547774 GCF_059026065.1 Streptomyces sp. A18
TGAAGGCCTTTCCCAACCAGTCGGAGCCAGAGATCCTTCCGGCCGTCGCTTGACGCCTTAAAGCCGTGGGATGTCTATTGCCTTGGGCCGACTGCCCCGTCACCCGTCCCGGCTCGCGTCCGGCTGGTCCTGCCTGGGCTGGGGCAGCACGGGCTGCAGGACCAGCATCCGCTCGACGATGCGCAAGAACATCGCCACGTCACGCAGCAGGTCGTCCGCGTCCCGGACGGTGGCCGCGCCCTGTATGCCGGCCTCCGCGCGGGCCCTGCGCGCCGCGCCGGATGCGAACAGGGCGCTCCACTCGGTCAGTTCGGGTGCTATCTCGGGGAGCACTTCCCAGGCGCTCCGGATCCGCTGCCTGCGTCGCGGGGTCGCCTCGGGGCGGCCGCGGGCGGCCAGGACGGCGGCGGCGGTGCGCAGGGCCGCGAGGTGGGCCGTGGCATAGCGCTCGTTCGGAGTCTCCAGGTGCGCGGCTTCGTCGATGCCTGCGCGGGCCTGGGCGAGCAGTTCGAGTGCGGCGGGCGGGGCCGTGGCCCGGCGCAGGACGGGGTGGACGTCGCTCGCGGGGCCGGTCGCTACAGGGGCAGGGCCGACGGGGCGGTGCCGACGTGCGGCTGCTGCGGAAGTGCTGGCCATGACGAACCTCCTGTCGTCGCGTAACGGCGCGGTGGCCGTATGTGCCCATCGTGGAGTACGCCACTGACAATCGGCCCTGACCTGGGGTTTTGCCTCGATCGTAGGTTCGGGCTAGTTTTTGCACTGACCAGTCAGTTCAAAAGATGGCGCGAGGGGGAACTGTGGACGGGCCGAACGACGGCACGCGGGGAGTGGCCGTCACAGCGCGGGAGTTCGGGCTCAAGGGCCCGCGGGGCTGGGCGTTCCGCGGGATCGGGGTCGAGGCCCGGCCGGGGTCGCTGATCGCGATCGAGGGGGCTTCGGGGTCGGGCCGGACCTGTCTGCTGCTGGCGCTCACCGGGCGGATGCGCCCCACGGAGGGCGAGGCGTCCGTGGGGGGCTTCCGGCTGCCCAATCAGCTCGCGGCGGTGCGCCGGATCAGTGCGCTCGGGCCCGTGCCCGGCGTGACGGATCTCGATCCGGCGCTCACCGTGGCCGAGCATCTGCACGAACGGGCGCTGCTGCAGCGGCGGTTCGGCGGCTCCCTGCGGGGTCTGCTCAGGCCGCGCGCCGAGCGGACCGCCGAGGCGCGCCTGCGGATCGACACCGCCCTTGCCGCCGCCGGGCTCGACATGGAGTCGCTGCCCAAGGGGCGGCGGACCTCCGTGCGCGACCTGGAGCGCATCGAAGCGCTGCGGCTCTCCGTGGCCCTGGCCCTCATCGGTCGGCCCCGGTTGCTGGGCGTCGACGACCTCGACCTCAAGTTGTCGGACGCCGAACGGGGCGCGGCCTGGGACCTGTTGAGGTCCATCACGCAGAACGGCACCACCGTCGTGGCGGTGTGCAGCAAGGCTCCCGATGACGCGGTGGCCGTATCGACCGCGCGGCCCGCCGACGGCGCCTCGGACACGGACGACGACACGCACGACGACACGGGCCCCGACACGGACGACGACAAGGAGACGGCCGATGCGCTCGCCGAAGCTGGCCTCGCTTGAGCTCAGGCGCTTCGGCAGGGGGAAGCTGCCGCGCATGGCGCTGGTCGCGCTCCTGCTGCTGCCCCTGCTGTACGGCGCGCTGTACCTGTGCTCCTTCTGGGACCCGTACGGCCGTCTCGACCGCATACCGGTGGCGCTCGTCAACGACGACGAGGGCGCCACGGCCGCGGGCAAGAAGCTCGCGGTGGGCGACGGCATCGTCGACGGGCTTGAGGACAGCAAGACCTTCGACTGGCGCGAGGTGAGTTCCGCCGAGGCGCGCAAGGGTGTCGAGGACGGGACGTACTACCTGTCCCTGACGATGCCTTCGGACTTCAGCAAGCGCGTGGCGTCCAGTTCGGGGGACTCCCCGGAGACGGGCGCTCTGCAGGTCCGTACGAACGACGCCAACAACTACATCGTCGGGCAGATCTCCCGGACGGTCTTCTCCGAGGTGCGCACGGCGGCCTCCACCAAGGCCTCGCGCTCCTTCCTCGACAAGATCTTCATCTCGTTCTCCGACATCCATGGAGAGACCAAGAAGGCGGCCGAGGGCGCGGACAAGCTCGACAGCGGCATCGGCGAGGCCAAGAAGGGCTCGAAGAAGCTCGTGACCAGCCTCAACGACGCCAAGAAGGGCAGCAGCGACCTGGCCGAGGGCATCAAGAAGCTCGACAAGGGCGCCGGTGACCTTCAGAGCGGTTCGAAGAAGGTCTCGGTCGGCACTCAGAAGCTGGCCGACAAGGTCAACGGCACCGCGGACCAGGTGCGGCCCTTCCTGAAGGACAACGGCAAGACCATCGGGGACACGGCCCAGCTCGTCGCCGACTCCTCCAAGGCCCTGCGGGGCAACCTGGACACCTGGGTCAAGCTCGCGCCCGTGGCGGCCGACGGCGCCAAGAAGGGCTCCGAGACCATCGGCGGCCTCTACACGAAGCGCTGCGAGAACCTCCCGGTGCCCGACCCCGCCTGCCCGGAGATCAAGAAGGCCAAGACGGCGGCGGAGAACGTGTCGACCATCGCGGACGACATGAACACCGTGGTCAAGGACCAGAACAGCGACGTCAAGAAGCTCGACAAGCACCTGGCCGCGCTGCAGAAGAAGTCCCAGGCGCTCGCCGACCGCGCACCGCACCTGAACGAGGACCTGGACAAGGCCGTCACCCAGATCAACGACCTCAACTCGGGCGCGGGGAAGGTCGCCAAGGGCGCCAAGAAGCTGCACACGGGCCTGGGCACCGCCCAGACCGGCGCCACGGACCTGGACACGGGCGTCGGCAAGATCAAGAAGGGCGCGACCGACCTCAAGGGCGGCCTCTACAAGCTGGCCGACGGCTCCGAGAAGCTGTCCGGCGGGCTGCACGACGGCGTCAAGAAGATCCCCGACTACGACAAGAAGGACCGCGACCAGCGCACCGATGTCATGGCCGACCCGGTGCAGCTCGCCTCCCAGTCGATGCACAAGGCGCCCAACTACGGCACGGGCTTCGCCCCGTACTTCATCCCGCTGTCCCTGTGGGTCGGCGCGATGGTGGCCTACATGCTGATCCAGCCGCTCAACCGGCGGGCGCTCGCCGCGGGCGCCTCCGCCTGGCGGATCGCGTTCGCGGGCTGGCTGCCGGTCGCCGCCCTCGGCGTCCTGCAGACGGCGGCCCTGATGTCGGTGCTGCACTGGGGACTTGGCCTGCAGATGGCGCGGGCGGCCGGGACGGTGGGCTTCCTCTGCCTGGTGACCTGCTGCTTCGCGGCGATCGTGCAGTGGCTGAACGCACGCTTCGGAGCGGCCGGGCGGATCCTCGTCCTCGCGGTCCTGATGCTCCAGCTGACGTCGGCGGGCGGCACGTACCCCGTCCAGACGAGTCCGTCCTTCTTCGGCGCGATCCACCCCTTCTTGCCGATGAGCTACGTCGTCGACGCCCTCCGGAGGCTCATCACGGGCGGCGGTCTCGGCCCCGTCTGGCAGGCGTGCGTGGTCCTGACGGCGTTCACGGCGGGCGCCCTCGCGCTCACCGCGCTCGCCGCGCACCGCAAGCAGGTGTGGACCCTGGACCGCCTGCACCCGGAGCTGAGCCTGTGAGACCAGGGACAGAGCCTGTGAGACCCGGAACAGAGCCTGTGCGGGCGCCGAGACCTGTGAGAATCAGGCCCATGGACAGCAGCGCAACCAGCACCCGGCGTGAGGCCACCCGGCAGAAGCTCTACGAGGCGGCCGTCACGCTCATCGCGGAGCAGGGCTTCTCGGCCACGACGGTCGACGAGATCGCCGAGCGGGCCGGGGTGGCGAAGGGCACGGTCTACTACAACTTCGCGAGCAAGTCGGTCCTCTTCGAAGAGCTGCTGCGGCACGGCGTCGGTCTGCTGACCGCTTCTCTGAAAGAGGCGGCCGAGAAGGCGGCGGGGAGCGGCGGCAGGCAGGTCGACGCACTGGACGCGATGATCCGCGCGGGCCTGGTCTTCATCGACCGCTACCCGGCCTTCACGCAGCTGTACGTCGCCGAGCTGTGGCGCACCAACCGTGCCTGGCAGTCCACCCTGATGGTGGTCAGGCAGCAGGCGGTCGCCGTCGTCGAGGACGTGCTGCGCGCCGGCGTCGAGAACGGCGAGCTCAGCGAGGAGATCGACATCCCCCTGACGGCCGCCGCGCTCGTCGGGATGGTCCTGGTGGCCGCCCTCGACTGGCAGGCCTTCCAGCCGGAGCGCTCGCTCGACGACGTGCACTCGGCGCTCTCGCGGCTGCTGCAGGGCCGTGTGAGCGGAGGCCGCTGAGCCTCCCCGGAGCCGCACACAAGGGCGCCGGTCCGGTGCGGCCTGATCTCCAGGCCGCACCGGACCGGCGCTTCTTGCGTTCCCCCGCGGTCCCCCCGCATTCCCCCGTTCGGCCCCCGGGTGGTCATCCCCGAGTCGCCGCCCGTCACCCCCGTGTCTCACTCCCACCTTCGGCGGGGTGGGAGGAGCGGCCAAGGGCGCCGCGCCGTTCCGCCGCCCCGTGTCGGCGGTACGGGCGCTGCGCCCTTCTCCGTGTCCCTCACTCTTCCGTCCACGCAGGTCGGGACCCATCCGCGCTGGTACTCATCTCCATCACTAGGTACGGATACTCAGGCCTGGGTGCTCATCCCCAGGCCGGGACGTTCCCGACTGGTTACGATCGCGTCCGTGTCCGTACTCCCCCTGGTCTTCACCAGCGGCTGGGCAAGCGGGATCAACGCGTACGCCGTGGTCCTGCTGCTCGGTGTCTTCGGCGCGACCGGGATCTCCGACGAGGTTCCGGAGTCGCTGCAACGTCCTGATGTGCTGATCGTCTCCGGGGTCCTCTTCGCCTGCGAGGCCGTCGCCGACAAGATCCCTTACGTCGACTCGGTGTGGGACACGGCGCACACCGTGATCCGGCCGGTGTCCGGCGCCGTGGTGGGTGCGCTGCTCGCGGGCCAGAGCGGTTCGCTGCCCGACCTGGCGGCGGGGGCGGTGGGCGGTTCGACCGCGCTGGCCAGCCACTGCGTGAAGGCCGGGACGCGGATGGCGATCAACACCTCGCCGGAGCCGTTCAGCAACGTCATCGTGAGCACGGCGGAGGATCTCGGGGTCGGCGGGATCGTCAGCTTCGCGATGTTCTATCCGGAGGCGGCGGCGATCATCGCGGCCGTGCTGCTGGTCCTCGGTCTGATCCTGCTGTACTTCCTGATCTCGCGGATCCGGCGGTTCCTGCGGCGCAGGGCGCAGCGGCGCGAGGAGAAACGGCTCGCCGCCCATCAGGGACGGCCGCCGGACTGAGGCTCCCGGCGTGACTGTCAGTGGCGGCCGATAAAGTCCCTGGCATGGCACGGATTGTGGTGATCGGCGCAGGGATGGGCGCGATGGCGGCCGCCGCCCGGCTGGCCGTCGCGGGCCACCGGGTGGTGGTGCACGAGCGGTCGGGTACGTACGGCGGCGCGCTCGGCAGCTTCGAGCGGGACGGCTTCGCCTTCGACACGGGCCCCGGCCTCCTGCAGCTCCCCGCCGTCTATCGCGACTTGTTCGTCAAGACGGGCAAGGAGCCGCTGGAGAAGTGCGTCGACCTCTCCCAGGTGGAGCCCGCCGTGCGGCACGTCTTCGCGGACGGCACGGCGGCCGACCTGCCGAACGCCTCACGCGCGGGCGTCGGCGAGGCCCTGGACGCGGCGCTCGGCAGCGGCGCCGGCGCCGCCTGGTCGGCGTACATGAACCGCGCCCGTGAGGCATGGGACCGCACCCGGCGCCCCCTCCTGGAAGAGCCCCTCTGGCCGAACTGGCAGGTCCTGGCCGAGCGCGAGCCCTACCCCGCGGTGGCACACAAGCGCCTCCTGCGGCGCGAGCGGCGCGCGAGGACCCTCACCGAAGTCGGCGAGCTCGAACTGGGCGGCGACGCACGGCTCATCGCGCTCCTCGAGCAGTACGCCCTCGCGTGCGGCCTCGACCCCCGGGCGACCCCGGCCAGCGCGGCCGTCCTGCCCTATCTGGAGCACACCTTCGGCGCGTGGTCGGTGCGCGGCGGGATGCGCGCGCTCGCGACCGCCGTGTACGAGCGGTGCCTCGCCCGGCGGGTCGAGTTCGTGTTCGACTCCCCTGTCATCCGGATCGTCGAGAAGGACGGCCGCGCGGCGGGCGTCGAACTCGCGGACGGGACGGCGCTGGAGGCGGACTTCGTCGTCGCCGGTGTCGCGCCCGGCGCACTCGACGAGTTGGTCTCCGGTGGATCCCCCCTGCCCGGCGCAACCGGTGTGAACATACGGGCGGAGAGTGAAGTGCGGGCCAGATCCGGACTGCCCAGCCGCCTCATGGTCTTCCTCGCGCTGCGCGGCACGAGGCCCGAGGGCACACCTCACCGGACGGTGCTGCACACACCCGACCGCCAAGGCGAGCTCGACCGGCTCTTCGGGAACCGCCCGGGACTGCCCGCCGCCCCCACCCTCACGCTGCTGCGCCCGGACGACCCGGCGCTCACGCCCGACGCCGAGCACGAGGCGGTCACCCTGACGGCCACGGTGCCCGCGCACACGGAGATCACCGGGGCGGACGTGGAGCGCCTCCTCGACCGCGCCGAGTCCGCGGTGCCCGGCCTCCAAGGCCGCCTCCTGTGGCACGAGGCCCGCACCCCGGCCGACATCGCGGAGGCCACGGGTGCCGACGGCGGCGCGGTCCCGCCCCCGTCTCTCGCGGCGGGCGACGGCCGGCTGCTGCACCCGGCCAACAGCACGCGTCTGCCGGGGCTCTTCGCGGTCGGCGGCTGGTCCCATCCGGGCGGCGGACTTCCGCACGCGGGCATGTCGGGCACGCTGGTCGCCGGACTGATCGTGGAGGGACCGGACTTCCGGGGCTCGCAGTGAGCGACAGCGGCCGCTAGGGATCAGTAGCGGTACTGCTCGTTGTAACCCGCGTCATAGCCGTTCGGCTGGGCCTGCTCGCCCTGGTAGGGATACGGCTGCTCCGGCGGGAGTTCGCCGCCGTACTGGCCGTAGGGGTCCTCGGCACTGCGCTGCTGGGGCACCCAGACCCCGCCGGGCGGCGTCTCGCTGTAGGCCCCGGCCCCGGTGCCGTACGGATCGGCGGCGGGATAGGGCGCGTACTGCTGCTGGTCTCCGTACGTGTCGTAGCTCGGCTGGCCGCCGTACGTCTGCGTGCCGATGTACGGGTCGGAGTACGCGGCGTACTGCTGCTGCCCCGTCTCGCCGTACGCGTATGGCTGCTGGGGGTCATAGCCCGCGGTGGCGTACGTGTCGTAGCCGTAGCCGCTGTCCGCCGTGGCGGACTGCTGCTGGTCGTACGCCGTGTCGCTGTAGATGCCGTACTGCCCGGTGTCGTCGGGCAGCGGCTCCGGCGCGTAGACCCCGGTGCCGGGGGCGGTCTCGGGCGGCGGGCCCGCCTGCTCGTACTCCAGGTCGGAGACCTGGAGCGTCGGTTCCTGGGAGGCCTCGGCGCCCCGCGGCGACGTCTTGCGGCGCTTGCTCAGGCCGGGCTGGCCGCCGAGCGCCCAGCCGGTCGAGAAGCCGCGGCGGAACGACAGCGTCACGTACGTCTGCCCTGTGGCGAAGGCGATCGCGCCGATCCCGATGACCACCACCGACGGCAGCAGCACGCCGATGACCACGCCGAGGAAGCCGCCGAAGGCGAGCAGCCGCCAGCGCAGGCGCGCCTTGTACTGCAGCAGCACCTCGCCGAGCAGCCACAGCGCTACGCATCCGAACGCGATGTAGAGGACCGTCCAGCCCATGTACGCCCCTCTCCCCCCGGCCGCCGCCCAAGGGGGTGCGGCCGGTCAGGCCTGCGGGTGATGCAGGCCCAGATTCTCGTAGATTTCCAGCGTCGCCGTCGAGTTGTTGAGCGTGATGAAGTGCAGTCCCGGGACACCCTCGGCCAGCAACCGCGCGCAGAACTCCGTCGCGAACTCGATGCCAATGGAGCGTACAGCCGCCGGATCGTCTTTGGCTGTGAGGATGCGCTCTTTGAGTTCGGGCGGGAAGGACGCGTTGCTGAGCTGGGGCAGCCGCTCCAGCATGCGCACGTTCGTGACCGGCATGATCTCCGGGATGATCGGCGTCGAGCAACCCGCTGCCTCGACCCGGTCACGCAGGCGCAGATACTCCTCCGGGTAGAAGAACATCTGTGTGATCGCGTAGTCCGCGCCCGCGCGGCACTTGTCGACGAAGTGCCGGACGTCGGTGTCCCAGTCGGCCGAGCGCGGATGCATCGCGGGGAAGGCCGCGACGCCCACGCAGAAGTCGCCCGACTCCTTGATCAGCCGGACCAGTTCGGCGGCGTACGTGAGGCCCTCGGGGTGCTTGACCCAGTCGGCGAGCGGGTCGCCGGGCGGGTCGCCGCGGACCGCAAGCATGTTCCTGATGCCGGCGTCCGCGTACTGCCCGATGATGTTGCGCAATTCGGCCACGGAGTGGTCGACCGCGGTCAGGTGCGCGACCGGGGTGAGCGTCGAGTCGGCGACGATCTGCTGCGTCTCCTTGACCGTGCCCGCACGCGTCGAACCGCCCGCCCCGTACGTCACGGAGACGAAGCTGGGGGCCACCGCCTCGACCCGGCGCAGGGCGTTCCACAGGTTCCGCTCGCCCTTCGGGGTCTTCGGCGCGGAGAACTCGAACGAGTACGTCGTCTTGCCGGTCGCGAGCATGTCGCGCACGGTGCGTGCGCGATCAGTTCTGGTGGAAGCAGTGCCTAGGGCCATACGGGCAGGTTACTGACGGGGCACCGCCAACGGCCAATTCCCGTCCAACCTGCGGACAGCCTCGCCGAAGGTTGGCCGAAGATCGTCGATCAGGCCGAACGCAGCCGCTTCGCGAAGTCGGCCGCTGCCGCCGCCGGATCGTCCGCCTCCGTGATCGCCCGTACGACGACGACGCGGCGGGCGCCCGCTTCGAGCACCTCGTCGAGATTGCCCGCGTCGATGCCGCCGATCGCGAACCAGGGGCGGTCCGTGCCGAGCGAGGCCGTGTACCGGACGAGGTCGAGCCCGGGGGCGTGCCGGCCCGGCTTCGTGGGGGTCGGCCAGCAGGGGCCCGTGCAGAAGTAGTCCACGCCGTCCTGCGTCGCCGCGGCCGCCGCCTCGGTGTCCGCGTGCGTGGAACGGCCGATCAGGACGTCATCGGCGAGGATGCGGCGGGCCGCGGGCACGGGCAGGTCGCCCTGGCCGAGGTGCAGCACGTCGGCGCCGATGGCGTGCGCGACGTCCGCGCGGTCGTTCACCGCGAGGAGCTTGCCGTGCCGGCGGGCGGCGTCGGCGAAGACCTGGAGGTGGTCGAGCTCCTCGGCCGCCTCCATGCCCTTGTCGCGCAGCTGCACGATGTCGACGCCGCCGCCGAGGACGGCGTCGAGGAACTCCGGGAGGTCTCCCTGGCGCTTGCGGGCATCCACACACAGGTAGAGGCGGGCGTCGGCGAGCTGCTCGCGGGCAGGCTTGGTGGCCATGAAGAGGTCCCCCCGGTCGTCGGTGGCCTACGGGCCGCGTGTCCCCGGGGGAGACGCGGCCCGTACGCAACGGTTTTCCGTGTCGGTCAGACGTGTTTCCGTCGGACGCGCTTCGGTCAGACGGCGAGCGCCTGGGCGCGGCGCTTCACCTCCGTGCCGCGATTCTCGCTCAGGGCCTGCGCGGGGGTGCCGGGCAGGGTCGGGTCGGGAGTGAAGAGCCACTCCAGCATCTCTTCGTCGGAGAAGCCGTCGTCCCTCAGGAGCGTCAAGGTGCCGGTGAGGCCCTTGACGATCTTGTCGCCGTCGATGAAGGCGGCCGGCACCGCGAGCGCGCGGTTCTCACCACGGCGTACGGCGATCAGCTGGCCCTCCTTGACCAGCTGGCGCACACGCGTCACCTCGACGTCGAGCATTTCTGCGATGTCGGGGAGGTGGAGCCACTCGGGGACGAGAGCATCAGTCTTTGCGTCAATCTCGGTCACGGGGCAAGGGTATCTCCGGGCACCGACAGCGGCCGGGCAGCGGGTCCCCCGCGTTACGCGACCACTGCCTTCTTCAGCGGTACCGCGGGGTCGGACGCCAGCTCAGGGGAGAGATGAGCGCCCGCCTCGATCAGCTTGCGGCCCTGCGCCAGGTCCCTGGGGCGGCCCACCGCGAGGACGGCCACCAGGGCACCCTGCCGGAGCCAGCACACGGTCCAGGCGGTGCCCGAGGGGTCGCCGCGCCGCACCAGCTCGTCGGCGGACGCGTGGTGGCCCGCGTACTGGACGAAGCGGCCGAACTGCTCGGACCAGAAGTACGGGACGGGGTCGTACGCCGAAGGGGTCTCGCCGATGATGTTCGCCGCCACCGTGCGCGGCCCCTGGAGGGCGTTGTCCCAGTGGTGCACGAGAAGGCGCTCGCCATACCTTCCCGAAGGGAAGGAGGAGCAGTCGCCGACCGCGTACACATCGGGCTGCGACGTCCGCAGGTGGTCGTCGGCGACGATCTCCCGGTGGGCGCCGAGCGTGATGCCGGAGTCCGCGAGCCAGGCCGTGGCGGGGCGGGCGCCGATACCGACGACGACCGCGTCCGCGGGCAGCCGGGTGCCGTCGTCCAGGAGGACGCTGCCGGGCTCGACGCGCTCCACGCGCGCGTGGGTGCGCAGTTCGGCCCCCGCGTCCGCGTACCAGGACGCCATGGGCGCCGCGACTTCCCCGGGCAGCGCCCCCGCGAGCGGTCGCTCGGCGGCCTCGACGACGGTGACGGAGCAGCCCGCCTCGCGCGCGGCGGTCGCGAACTCGGCGCCGATCCAGCCCGCTCCGACGACCACGATGCGGTGCTGCTCGGCGAGCACGGGCCGCAGCCGCTCGGCGTCGTCGAGGGTGCGCAGCAGGTGGACGCCGGGGACCCCGGACGCGCCGGGCAGCAGGATCGGTTCGGCGCCGGTGGCGATGACCAGGGCGTCGTACGGGACCGGGCCCCGCTCGGTGTCCAGCTCGTGGTCCGCGGTGCGGATGCCCGTGACCTCGTGGCCCAGGCTCAGTTCGATGCCGAGCGCCTCGAAGTCGATGTCGAAGGCGGAGCCTTCCGCCTTGCCGAGCAGCACGGCCTTGGAGAGCGGCGGCCTGTCGTACGGCTGGTGGGGTTCCGCGCCGATCAGGGTGACCGCACCGGCGAACCCCTGCTCGCGCAGGGCCACGGCGGTCTGCACCCCGGCCATCCCCGCGCCGACGATGACGACCCGGCGCTCTTCCTGCCTCCGCTGCTCACTCACCCGATCACTGTAGGGCGGCGGGCGACGCGTGCCTCAGGGCGCGTCGAGGAGATCTCTGACACACCGTCACTGCCCATGACCGCACAGCTGCCCTACCTGCCCTGCGGCGCCAAGGGCTAAGGTTGCCGTGCAGAGCACTCGCGGGAGCCCGGACGCACCGGGCTGAGAGGGAGGCTGGGACGGCCTCCGACCGTACGAACCTGATCCGGGTCATGCCGGCGAAGGGAGGGGCTGGACGCCCATGCATCCACGGACATCACCCGACGCGACGACCGACGTCGTGGTCGTCGGGGGCGGCATCATCGGCCTGGTCACGGCCTGGCGGGCAGCGCAGCACGGCCTGTCCACCGCGGTCGTGGACCCCGAACCGGGCGGCGGCGCGGCGCAGGTCGCCGCGGGCATGCTGGCCGCCGTCACCGAGCTGCACTACGGCGAGCAGACGCTGCTCGCGCTGAACCTGGCCTCCGCACAGCGCTATCCGGCGTTCGCGGCCGAGCTGGCGGAGGCGAGCGGCCGCGATCTCGGCTACCGCGCGTGCGGCACGCTCGCCGTCGCACTCGACTCCGACGACCGCGCCCACCTGCGCGAACTGCACACCCTTCAGCAGCAGTCGGGGCTCACATCGGAGTGGCTGAGCGGGCGCGAGTGCCGCCGCCTGGAGCCGATGCTCGCGCCGGGCGTCCGGGGCGGCCTTCGGGTCGACGGCGATCACCAGATCGACCCGCGCAGGCTCTCCGCGGCGCTCCTGGTGGCCTGCGAGCGGGCCGGCGTCGTCTTCCACCACACGTGGGCCGAGCGCCTCACCGTCGCGGGTGACCGGGCCACCGGAGTCGTCCTGACCGACGGCACCGCCCTGGAGGCCGGTCAGACCGTGCTCGCGGCGGGCAGCCTCAGCGGGCGCCTCACCGGGGTCCCGGAGGGCGTGCTGCCGCCCGTGCGCCCCGTGAAGGGGCAGGTCCTTCGGCTCACGGTGCCCCACCGGTACGCGCCGTTCCTGAGCCGCACCGTGCGCGCGGTCGTGCGCGGCAGCCACGTCTATCTGGTGCCGCGCGCGAACGGCGAGCTCGTGGTCGGCGCGACCAGCGAGGAGCTCGGCTGGGACACGACGGTCACCGCGGGCGGCGTGTACGAGCTGCTCCGGGACGCCCACGACCTCGTACCCGGCATCACGGAACTGCCGCTGACCGAGACCCGCGCGGGACTGCGCCCCGGCTCGCCCGACAACGCGCCGATGCTGGGCCCGACCGCGCTCCCCGGACTCCAGCTGGCCACCGGCCACTACCGCAACGGCGTCCTGCTGACGCCCGTCACCGGTGACGTCATGGCGCACGCCCTGACCACCGGTGAACTGCCCGACGAGGCGCGGGGGTTCACCCCTCTGCGCTTCGTCCGCGATCCCCTGACGCAGCGTTTCCTGGAGCAGCCCGCATGACTCTCTCCGCCGTTACAGCCGTCTCCGTGAACGGAGAAGCACGCGATGTGGCCGCGGGCACCACGCTCGAAGCCCTCGTCGCCACACTCACCGCGGCCCCGTCCGGGGTCGCCGCCGCGCTCAACGAAACCGTCGTACCGCGCACCCAGTGGTCCACCACCCCGCTCACCGAGGGGGACCGCGTCGAGGTCCTCACCGCCGTCCAAGGAGGCTGAACCGACATGGCAGACGACCCCTTCGTCATCGGCGGGCTCACCCTCTCCTCGCGCCTGATCATGGGTACGGGCGGTGCACCGAGCCTGGACGTCCTCGAACGCTCCCTCGTCGCATCCGGGACGGAGCTGACGACGGTCGCCATGCGCCGCCTCGATCCCGGCGTGCAGGGCTCGGTGCTCTCCGTCCTCGACCGGCTCGGCATCCGCGTCCTGCCGAACACGGCGGGCTGCTTCACCGCGGGCGAGGCCGTCCTGACCGCCCGGCTCGCGCGGGAGGCCCTCGGCACCGACCTGGTCAAGCTGGAGGTCATCGCGGACGAGCGCACGCTGCTGCCCGACCCGATCGAGCTCATCGATGCCGCCGAGACCCTGGTCGACGACGGCTTCACGGTCCTCCCGTACACGAACGACGACCCGGTCCTGGCCCGGAAGCTGGAGGACCTGGGCTGCGCGGCGATCATGCCGCTCGGCTCCCCCATCGGCTCCGGGCTCGGCATCCGCAACCCGCACAACTTCCAGCTGATCGTCGAACGCGCGGGCGTGCCGGTGATCCTGGACGCGGGCGCGGGGACGGCGTCCGACGCGGCGCTCGCCATGGAGCTGGGGTGCGCTGGTGTGATGCTCGCCTCGGCCGTGACGCGGGCGCAGGAGCCGGTGCTCATGGCCGAGGGCATGCGGCGCGGGGTCGAGGCGGGGCGGCTCGCGTACCGGGCCGGGCGGATTCCGCGGCGGCACTTCGCCGAGGCGTCGTCGCCCGCGGAGGGCATGGCGCGGCTGGACCCGGAGCGGCCCGCGTTCTGAGCGTCCCGCGCCTGTTACAGCTCGGCTGCAGTCGTGGCCCGAGCCAACCCGGGCGGGCAACCGTGTCAGCGGTGGCTCGTAGACTCCCTGCGTGGACACGACCCTTCAGGACCCGCTCGTCGGGCAGGTGCTCGACGGCCGCTATCGCGTGGACGGGCGGATCGCGGTCGGCGGGATGGCCACGGTCTACCGGGCCGTGGACACCCGCCTCGACCGCGTGCTCGCGCTCAAGGTCATGCACCCGACGCTGGCCGCCGACGTCTCCTTCGTCGACCGCTTCATCCGCGAGGCGAAGTCGGTGGCCCGGCTCTCGCACCCGAACGTGGTGGGGGTGTACGACCAGGGCACCGACGGTGCGTACGTCTATCTGGCGATGGAGTACATCGCCGGCTGCACCCTGCGTGACGTGCTCCGCGAGCGCGGCGCCCTGCAGCCGCGCGCGGCCCTCGACATCCTGGAGCCCGTCCTCGCCGCGCTCGGCGCCGCGCACCGCGCCGGGTTCGTGCACCGCGACATGAAGCCGGAGAACGTCCTCATAGGGGACGACGGCAGGGTCAAGGTCGCCGACTTCGGGCTCGTGCGCGCGGTGGACACCGTCACGAACACGACCGGCACGGTCCTCGGGACCGTCTCCTATCTCGCTCCCGAGCAGATAGAGCACGGCACGGCCGACACCCGGGTGGACGTGTACGCGTGCGGGGTCGTGCTCTACGAAATGCTGACCGGCGCCAAGCCGCACTCCGGCGAGTCGCCCGCCCAGGTGCTCTACCAGCACCTCCACGAGGACGTGCCGCCCCCGTCGGCGGCGGTCCCGGGCCTGGCCGTCGAGCTCGACGACCTGGTCGCGTCCGCCACGGCCCGCACGCCCGACGTACGCCCGCACGACGCGGTGGCGCTCCTCGGGCAGGCCAGGGAGGCGCGGGCCGCGCTCTCCGTGGAGCAACTGGACGCGGTGCCGCCACAGGCCCACGCGGCGGAGCACGACAACTCCGACGACCGCACGAGCGTGATCCCGCGCGCGGTGCGGTCCGTGCAGCTGCCGCTGCCCACGGACGGCGATCAGGACCGGCAGAGCAGCCAGGACCAGCAGGACCCGCTCAACCGCACGAGCGTCCTCGCGACGCCGCCGCCCGCTCCGCCGACCGCCCCCGACCGTGGGCGGCGCGTCGGCAATCCGCGCCGCGGTGTACTGGCCGTGGTCGTCGCCGTGCTCCTCGCGCTGGGTCTCGGCGCGGGCGTCTGGTACATCAACTCCGGCCAGTTCACGAAGGTCCCGCCGCTCCTGGCGAAGACCGAGTCGGCGGCCAAGGAGCGCCTCGGCGAAGCCGGACTCGACGTGAAGGACATCAAGCGCGCCTACAGCGACACCGACAAGCGCGGCACGGTCATGGCCACCCACCCCGGGGCGGGCGAGCGCATCCGTGACAACGGCAGCGTGACGCTGACCGTCTCGCTGGGCCCCGAGATCGTGAAGGTCCCTGGCCTCAAGGGCACCCCCCTGGCCGAGGCCAAGGGCAAGCTCAAGGACGCCGGGCTCGCTCCCGGGATGACGACCAAGTCCTTCAGCGACGACGTCCGCAAGGGCTCGGTGATCCGCACGGACCCGAGGTCGGGCACCAAGCGCAAGGCGGGCTCCGCCATCGCGATCGTCGTCAGCAAGGGCGTGGAGGTCGAGCTCCCGGACGTGACGGGCGACTCCGAGGCCGACGCGACCGCCGAGCTGGAGGACGCGGGCCTCAAGGTCAAGACCGAGACGGCGCGGGACTACTCCGACGAGGACAAGGGCACCGTCCTCGAGCAGGACCCCGCGGAGGGCGAGTCGCTCGCCGAGGGCGACACGGTCACCCTGACGCTGTCCAAGGGACCGGAGATGATCGAGGTCCCCGACGTCGAGGGCATGAGCGTGGACGACGCCACGCAGGAGCTCGAGGACGCGGGCTTCGAGGTCGACGAGGACCGCGGTCTGCTCGGCATCTTCGGGGACAAGGTCAAGGGCCAGTCGGTGGAGGGCGGCGACGAGGCCCCCAAGGGGTCCACGATCACCATCGAGATCCGTTGAGCCGCTGAACCACTGAGCCGCTGAGCCATTGGTCCGTTGACGGGGCACTCACGCGCGCATGCCACCCTTGAGCGCGTGAGCAGCAACAAGTCCCCCATCGCCCCGTACCGCAACCCCGTCGGCGGCCACGTCCCCGTGGCCGGCGGCCTCGCATCCGTGGGGCTCTCCTACGCCCGTGAGCTGGGTGCCGAGGCCGTCCAGGTCTTCGTGGCCAATCCGCGCGGCTGGGCGACGCCGCCCGGCAATCCGAAGCAGGACGAGGAGTTCCGCGCGGCCTGTGCCGCCGCGAGGATTCCGGCGTACGTCCACGCGCCCTACCTCATCAACTTCGGCTCGCACACCGAGGCGACCGCCGAGAAGTCCGTGGAGTCCCTGCGCCACTCGCTGCGCCGGGGCCGCGAGATCGGGGCGCTCGGCGTCGTCGTGCACACCGGCTCGGCGACCGGCGGCCGGGACCGCTCCGTCGCGCTGAAGCAGGTGCGCGACCGGATGCTGCCGCTCCTCGACGAGCTGACGCACGAGGACGACCCCTTCCTCCTCCTGGAGTCGACCGCGGGCCAGGGCTTCTCGCTCTGCTCACGCACCTGGGACTTCGGCCCGTACTTCGACGCCCTGGACGCCCACCCGAAGCTGGGCGTCTGCCTGGACACCTGCCACATCTTCGCGGCGGGCCACGACCTGGCCGGGCCCGGCGGCATGAAGGAGACCCTCGACCTGCTGGTCGACACGGTGGGCGAGGGCCGCCTGAAGCTGGTGCACGCCAACGACTCGAAGGACGTGGCAGGCGCCCACAAGGACCGTCACGAGAACATCGGCACCGGCCACATCGGCGAGGAGCCCTTCCGCGAGCTGATGCTCCACCCCGCGACCGAGAACGTACCGCTGATCATCGAGACGCCCGGCGGGAGGGAGGGACACGCGGCGGACGTTGCGCGCCTGAAGGAGCTGAGGAGCAGCTAGAGACCCCAGAGGCCGGCCCCGAAGACCCTCGAGCACTACCCCACAGGGGTATGGCGCGGACGCGGGACTAGAGCTCGGGGCCGTCCCCGGGCTCTTCCTGGTACGAGTAGCGCTGCTCGGTCCAGGGGTCACCGACGTTGTGATAGCCGCGCTCCTCCCAGAAGCCGCGGCGGTCGGCGGTCATGTACTCGATGCCGCGGACCCACTTGGGGCCCTTCCAGGCGTACAGATGCGGCACCACGAGCCGCAGCGGAAACCCGTGCTCCGCGGTCAGCAGTTCGCCCCCTTTGTGGGTGGCGAAAATCGTGCGCTCATCCATGAAGTCGGCCATCCGCAGATTCGAGCTGAAGCCGTACTCCGCCCAGACCATCACGTGCGTGGCGTCGGGTGCGGGCGGCGCGATGTCGAGCAGCGCACGCGCGGGCACACCGCCCCATTCGGCGCCGAGCATGCTGAACTTCGTGACGCAGTGCAGGTCGCCGACGACCGTCGCGTACGGAAGGGCCGAGAACTCCTCGTGCGTCCAGCAGTGCTTGTCCCCGTCGGCGGTGGCCCCGAAGACCCTGAACTCCCAGCGCTCCGGGCGGAACTTCGGCACCGGGCCGTAGTGGGTGACCGGCCAGCCCCGCTGGAGCCGCTGACCCGGTGGAAGCTCCGGCTCCACTGCTTCCCGAGATGCGCGATCCGCCGGCTGACCCATGTCTCCATCCTGACAGACCCCGGGCGGTGAACGTGACCAGGAGGGCGCCGACAGACGCAGGTCAGGCGCCGATTGGGGCAACTCCTACTAAGCATGCACTTACTGGACGGTCTGTCTGACCGGTGCAAGGATGCGCGGAACCTGCCCAGTTACCACGTGGAAGGAGCCTCTGCGATGCAGGGCGACCCCGAGGTCATCGAATTTCTCAACGAACAGCTGACCGCCGAGCTCACGGCGATCAACCAGTACTTTCTCCACGCCAAGATGCAGGAGAACTTCGGCTGGCCCAAGCTCGCCAAGTACACCCGGTCAGAGTCGATCGACGAGATGAAGCACGCGGAGATCCTGACCGACCGGATTCTCTTCCTCGACGGCCTGCCCAATTACCAGCGGCTCTTCCACGTGCGCGTGGGTCAGACCGTCACGGAGATGTTCCAGGCCGACCGGCAGATCGAGGCGGAGGCGATCGACCGCCTCAAGCGCGGGATCGAGGTGATGCGCGGCAAGGGGGACATCACTTCCGCGAATATCTTCGAGTCGATCCTCGAGGACGAGGAGCACCACATCGACTATCTCGACACCCAGCTCGAACTGGTCGAGAAGCTGGGCGAGCCGCTCTACATCTCTCAGCTGATCGAGCAGCCGGAGAGCTGACAGCGGTCCGGGCGGTGGCTAGGCGGCCTCGTCCAGGCCGACGTCCAGGCTGGTGAGGACGGGCTCACCCTGGTCGGCCAGCTCCCTGCGGGGGCACGTGCCCCGGCCGAGCAGCGCCTGAATGCTCCGCACACACGAACCGCAGTCCGTGCCCGCCTTGCTGGCGGACGCTATCTGGCGGGGTGTGCAGGCACCGTCGGCCGCGTGCTGCTTCACCTGCGCCTCGGTGACCCCGAAGCAGTTGCAGACGTACACGCGGTTCACCTCCCGGACAGGATTAATCGGCGGCGCCGTCCCGATGAACGGTGAGGCTAACCTAACCTTACCCACGCCCCCGGGTCCACAAAAGCCCCGATACGCCAGTGGGGCACGGATCACATGGATCCGTGCCCCACTGCCGCGTCTCGCGGGAATACCTACTGGTCGCGGTACATCTCCGCCACCAGGAACGCCAGGTCCAGGGACTGGCTGCGGTTCAGGCGCGGGTCGCAGGCCGTCTCGTAGCGCTGGTGCAGGTCGTCGACGAAGATCTCGTCGCCGCCGCCCACGCACTCGGTGACGTCGTCACCGGTGAGCTCGACGTGGATGCCGCCCGGGTGCGTGCCCAGGCCCTTGTGGACCTCGAAGAAGCCCTTGACCTCGTCGAGCACGTCGTCGAAGCGGCGGGTCTTGTGACCGGAGGCCGCCTCGAAGGTGTTGCCGTGCATCGGGTCGGTGACCCAGGCGACGGTCGCGCCGGACGCGGTGACCTTCTCGACGAGCTCGGGGAGCTTGTCCCTGACCTTGTCGGCGCCCATGCGGACGATGAAGGTCAGGCGGCCGGGCTCGCGGTCCGGGTCGAGGCGCTCGATGTACTGCAGCGCCTCCTCCGTGGTCGTCGTCGGGCCGAGCTTGATGCCGATCGGGTTGCGCACCTTGGAGGCGAACTCGATGTGCGCGCCGTCCAGTTGACGGGTGCGCTCACCGATCCAGACCATGTGGCCCGAGGTGTCGTAGAGCCGCCCGGTGCGCGAGTCCACGCGGGTGAGGGCCGACTCGTAGTCGAGGAGCAGCGCCTCGTGCGAGGCGTAGAACTCGACGGTCTTGAACTCCTCCGGGTCCGTCCCGCAGGCGCGCATGAAGTTGAGCGCGTTGTCGATCTCGCGCGCCAGCTGTTCGTAGCGCTGGCCCGAGGGGGACGACTTCACGAAGTCCTGGTTCCAGGCGTGCACCTGGCGCAGGTCGGCGTAGCCGCCGGTGGTGAAGGCGCGCACCAGGTTGAGCGTCGACGCGGAGGCGTTGTACATCCGCTTCAGGCGCTCGGGGTCCGGGACGCGGGACTTCTCGTCGAAGTCGAAGCCGTTGACCGAGTCGCCGCGGTAGGTCGGCAGGGTCACGCCGTCGCGGGTCTCGGTGCCCTTGGAGCGCGGCTTCGAGTACTGCCCCGCGATGCGGCCGACCTTCACGACGGGCACGGAGGCCGCGTACGTCAGGACGGCGCCCATCTGGAGCAGCGTCTTCAGCTTGTTTCGGATGTGGTCGGCCGACACGGCGTCGAAGGCCTCGGCGCAGTCGCCGCCCTGAAGCAGGAACGCCTCTCCCTTGGCGACGGAGGCCAGTCGGGCGCGCAGCTGGTCGCACTCGCCCGCGAAGACGAGCGGCGGATACGACTCGAGGTCCGCGATCACATCGCGCAGAGCCTCGGCATCGGGGTACTCGGGCTGCTGCGCCGCGGGAAGGTCTCGCCAGGTGTTGCCACCGGTAGGGGTGGTCTTAGCGTTCACGGTCACCCCCACAACATTACGGGGTGATGTCTGCCGTCCATTCACCCGCTCACCAAGTGAGACGGACCCGACACGGCCGAGCGTCGGCGCCCGAGCTCCCGCTCGCCCGCGCTCGGTGTGGCCAGGGCGATCCGGCGGTGCGTGCGGCGCAGCATCGTGCGGGCCATGAAGGGGTGGACGCGCTTGACCACGCCCCAGTAGACCCGGCCCCGCAGGGTGTCGGCCCGCGCGGCGGTGCTCAGCGTGACGTGCCGGTCGTCGACCAGGATCGAGGCGCGCGCCGTCAGGCCCGCCGTGTCCACGTCCAGGAGCAGTTCGCCGCCCTCGCGGGCGAGTACGGGGAAGGCGTCGCGCAGGATGCCGGTCCAGGCCTCCGGGTCGCGCGGCTGCCCCGGGAGCAGCTCCATGCGGTACGCGTCCTCGTAGCCGGGGCGGTCGACGGCGGTGCGGATCAGGTGGGCGGCTTCCGGCGTCCCGACCGTCTCGGGACGGCTCCACATGAGCCGGTTGTAGAGGCGCACCAGGGGTGACCACCGGACGGGGCGGGCGCAGCCGCCGGTCGCCGCGCGCTCGACGTTGTCGAAGACCTCTTCGATGATCGTGTCGTGCAGGGGCCGCACGACGGCGGGCCACAGCAGGCGGTTCACGCCGAGCGGTTCGGTCTGCAGGACGTGACGGACGCGGCAGCGCCCCTTCCCGATCGGCTCGACGCTCATTTCGTGGAAGCCGTTGTCCGGCGCCGTGAAGGCGAAACGCACGCGGCGCCCCGGCTCGTACTCCGTGACGCTGTAGCGGACCGGGCCGTGGCCGCCGGTCGCGCCCACGCCGAGCGGACGGTCGAAGATCATCGCCGCCCAGGCCGGCGTCGGGAAGAGCGGATCGTCCTCGGCGGAGAGCCGGTCGAGCAGGGCGCCGACCACCGCTGCCGGAGCCTTGATCACGCGCTCGT
Organism: Streptomyces sp. A18; assembly: GCF_059026065.1. NCBI lineage: Bacteria > Bacillati > Actinomycetota > Actinomycetes > Kitasatosporales > Streptomycetaceae > Streptomyces > Streptomyces sp. A18. The sequence continues at coordinate 20,811 of NZ_JBWLKL010000003.1, forward strand.
GTTCGTTGAGTACCGTGCTCATCGCGCACCTCCATACGCTGGCGTATGGTCGACCATACGGTACCGTATGGCCATGGTGCAACGGCAGCAGAAGAAGCCCGCGGCGAAGCCCCGTCTCACCGCTCAGGACTGGGCGGACGCCGCCCTCACCGCGATCGGCGAGGGCGGACTCGCGGCCGTCGCCGTGGAACCCCTGGCCGTCCGCCTCGGCACCACCAAGGGGAGCTTCTACTGGCACTTCGCCAACCGTGACGCGCTCATCGAGGCCGCCCTGAACCGCTGGTCGGAGATCCACACCGAGGGGATGATCACCGAGGTCGAGGCCGAGCCCGACCCCCGGCGGCGCATCCGCCTGCTCTTCGGCGAGGCCATCGCGTCGGCCGCGTCCGACCCCCTGGAGGTCGCCCTGCTCGCGACCGCCTCGCACCCCCAGGTCGCCGAGGTCATGCGCCGCGTGACCGAGCGCCGGGTGAGCTACGTCGCCGAGCTCTTCGCCGGGCTCGGCTTCCCCGAGGCGGAGGCGCGGCGCCGCGGGCTGCTCGCGTACACGGTCTATCTGGGGCACACGCAGCTCGGGCACGCGGTGCCGTCGGTGCTGCCCGCGCCCGACGAGTTCGGCGCGTATCTCGACGAGGCTCTCGACGTCCTGATGATGCGCTAGGGTGCGGGACATGCACGCGCAGACGAACCGAAACTGGTGGTGGCCCGCTCATCCGGCGGCCCACTGATTCTGCGCGTTTCGAGACTCGCGAAGGCCGCCCGAGGGGCGGCCTTCAGTGTTTTCCGGACCAGGATCTCCGGATCGCGGCGGCCGTTCCTCTCCCAGTGAGAAGGAACAAGACCCGATGGACATCCCGAACCAGCTCGCGGGACTGCTGACGGACGACCGCCCGTTCGCCGTGCTCCGCCGCCGCACGCCCGGCCACGACCACGACACGGTCGAGGTCCTGATCGGCGCGGTCGCCTCGTACGACCGGCTCGCCGACATCCCCGACGAGGGCCTCGCCCTGATCCCCTTCCGGCAGATCAGGGAGCGCGGCTTCGACGTACGCGACGACGGCACGCCCCTCACGGTCCTGACCCCCGACGAGACGTACGAACTCCCGCTCTCCGAGGCCCTGTCGACGCTGCCCACCCATGACGTGCGCGTCGAGGGAGGGGCCTTCGACGTCGACGACGCCGCGTACGGGGAGATCGTCGGGCGGGTGCTTCGCGAGGAGATCGGGCGGGGCGAGGGCGCCAACTTCGTCATCCGGCGTACGTACGAGGGCGAGATCCCCGGCTTCGGAAGGGCGGACGCCCTGGCGCTCTTCCGCAGGCTGCTGGTGGGCGAGCGGGGCGCCTACTGGACGTACGTCGTGCACACCGGTGAGCGGACGCTGGTCGGGGCGAGTCCCGAGGTGCATGTGCGGATGTCCGGCGGGACGGTCGTCATGAACCCGATCAGCGGGACCTACCGGTATCCGGCCGAAGGGCCAACGGCGGACGATCTGCTCGGCTTCCTCGCCGACGGCAAGGAGACCGAGGAGCTGTCGATGGTCGTCGACGAGGAGCTCAAGATGATGTGCACCGTCGGCGACATGGGCGGTGTCGTCATCGGGCCACGTCTCAAGGAGATGGCCCATCTCGCGCACACCGAGTACGAGTTGCGGGGCAAGTCGTCGCTCGACGCACGCGAGGTCCTGAAGGAGACGATGTTCGCGGCGACCGTCACCGGCTCGCCCGTGCAGAATGCCTGCCGCGTCATCGAGCGCCACGAAGCGGGCGGGCGCGGCTACTACGCGGGCGCCCTCGCCCTCATCGGCCGCGACGCGGGCGGCGCGCAGACCCTCGACTCGCCCATCCTGATCCGCACCGCCGACATCTCCGCGGACGGAAAGCTGCGGGTCCCGGTCGGCGCGACGCTGGTGCGCGGCTCGGACCCGGCGGGCGAGGTGGCCGAGACGCACGCGAAGGCGGCTGGCGTCCTCGCCGCCCTCGGGGTGCGTCCCGGACGGCCCCGCGACGAGCGCGTACGCCCCGCGCTCGCCGACGACCCACGGGTGCGGGCGGCGCTCGACAGCCGGCGGGCCGGGCTCGCGCCGTTCTGGCTGCGGATGCAGGAGCAGACGGCGGAGCTGACCGGACACGCCCTGGTGATCGACGGCGAGGACACGTTCACGGCGATGCTGGCGCATCTGCTTCGCTCGTCCGGCCTCACGGTCTCCGTGCGCCGCTACGACGAGCCGGGCCTGCGGGAAGCGGTCCGGGCGCACGAGGGCCCACTGATCCTTGGCCCCGGCCCCGGCAATCCCTCGGACCCCGCCGACCCGAAGATGGGCTTCCTGCGCTCGCTGACCGCCGAGGTGATCCGCGACCACCGGCACGGAGTCCTGGGCGTCTGCCTCGGTCATGAGCTCCTGGCCGCCGAACTGGGCCTGGAGATCGTCCGCAAGGAGGTCCCGTACCAGGGCGCCCAGACGCGGATCGACCTGTTCGGGCGGCCGGAGACGGTCGGCTTCTACAACAGCTTCGTGGCCCACTGCGACGAGGAGACGTCGCTGGAACTCGCGGCGCACGGCATCGAGGTCAGCAGGGATCCGGCCACGGGAGAGGTGCACGCGCTGCGGGGACCCGGTTTGGCGGGAGTGCAGTTCCACCCGGAGTCGGTGCTCTCGCTGCGCGGGACGGCGATCGTGCGGGAACTGCTGTCCGGGGTGCTCGTCTAGAGCTTGGGGGCCGCCGGGACCAGCACGTTCTCGCTGCGGCGGCCCTCCTTGTAGTCCAGGACGTTTTGCACCGTGGTGTCGATGATCTGGCTCACCGCGTCCACGGTGTAGTACGCCTGGTGCGAGGTGACCACCACGTTCGGGAACGTCACCAGGCGGGCCAGGGTGTCGTCCTCGACGGCCTCGAGCGACTTGTCGAGGAAGAAGAGCCCCGCCTCCGCCTCGTACACATCGAGCCCGACGCCCGCGAAGCGCCCCATCCGCAACTCCGTGACCAGGGCGTCGGTGTCGATCAAGCCGCCGCGGCTGGAGTTCACCAGGATCGCGTCGTCCTTCATCATCCGCAGCGCGTCGGCCCCGATGATGTGCTGCGTCGCGGGGAGCAGCGGGACGTGCAGGCTGATGAGGTCGGCCTCGGCGAAGAGCTGCTCCTTCGCGACGTACTTCATGCCGAGCTCGACGCAGGCGGGGTTCTCCGCGACGTCCCAGCCGAGCAGCTTCATCCCGAAGCCGTGCGCGATCCGGGTGAACGCCTCGCCGATCTTCCCGGTGCCGAGCACTCCGACCGTGCGGCCCCGCAGGTCCCGGCCCATCAGTCCGTCGAGCCTGAAGTCGAAGTCGCGGGTGCGGTTGCTGGCACGGACGATGCGGCGGTTGACGGCCATCGCCAGGGTCCAGGCGAACTCGGCGACGGAGTACGGCGAGTAGTACGAGACGCGGGCGATGGTGAAGCCGAGGCGTTCGGCGACCTGGAGATCGATGTTGTTGAACCCGGTCGAACGCTGGGCGATCATCTGCGTCCCGCCCGCGGCGAGGGTCTGCAGGACACGGTTGCCGAGATCGGCGTTGACGCTGGTGGAGATGGCCTCGTAGCCGGCGGCGATGGGGGCGGTGTCCTCGCTGAGGAAGACGTCCAGGCAGCGGACGTCGTGGTGCCCCTCGAAGGCCTTCTCGATGAGCGGCTTCTCGTCCGCCTGCACCCCGAACGCGAGAATCTCCATGCGGCGAGTGTAGGTATTAGGGGGTTGATCGGCACCGCGGAGAAACGGGTGGGCGGGTGGGCGAGAAACCCGCCGCGAAGCGGCGGCACAGGGCACCCGCCCACCGGGATCAGCCGAAGATCAGCCGAAGAAGACCCCCACCTCGGAGTAGAGCTCCGGGTCAACGGTCTTCAGCTTCGACGTAGCGTCAGCGATGGGTACCCGCACGATGTCCGTCCCCTGCAGGGCGACCATCTTGCCGAAGTCGCCGTCCCGCACGGCCTCGATCGCGTGCAGCCCGAAGCGTGTGGCCAGCCACCGGTCGAAGGCGCTGGGCGTCCCGCCGCGCTGGACGTGCCCGAGGACGGTCGTGCGCGCCTCCTTGCCCGTGCGCCCCTCGATCTCCTTGGCCAGCCACTCCCCCACGCCCGAGAGCCGCACATGCCCGAAGGAGTCCTGCGTCCCGTCCTTCAGGACCATCTCGCCGTCCTTGGGCATGGCCCCTTCGGCGACGACGACGATCGGCGCGTACGACGCCTTGAACCGCGAGGTCACCCAGGCACACACCTGCTCCACGTCGAAGCGCTGCTCGGGGATCAGGATGACGTTCGCGCCCCCGGCGAGCCCGGAGTGCAGCGCGATCCACCCCGCGTGCCGCCCCATGACCTCCACCACGAGGACCCGCATGTGCGACTCGGCGGTGGTGTGCAGCCGGTCGATCGCCTCGGTGGCGATGCCGACCGCGGTGTCGAAGCCGAAGGTGTAGTCCGTGGCGGACAGGTCGTTGTCGATGGTCTTCGGTACGCCGACGACGTTGATGCCGTACTCGTCGGTGAGCCGCGCGGCGACGCCGAGGGTGTCCTCGCCGCCGATGGCGATGAGGGACTCGACCTCGTACTTGGCGAGGTTCTCCTTGATCCGGCGGATGCCGTTCTCCGTCTTGAGCGGGTTGGTGCGCGAGGAGCCGAGGATGGTGCCGCCGCGGGGCAGGATGCCGCGCACGGCCGGGATGTCGAGCGGGACGGTGTCGCCCTCAAGGGGACCGCGCCAGCCGTCCCGGAAGCCGACGAAGTCATAGCCGTACTCCTGCACGCCCTTGCGGACGATGCCCCGGATGACGGCGTTGAGCCCGGGGCAGTCGCCGCCTCCGGTCAGTACTCCGATTTTATTGGCCGTCATGGAAGAAGTCCCTTCGCCTCAGTGACCCTGATGCGACTCACGCTAATGGTGATCCAGGTCACTGAGGGATGGTCCGGATGGTCAATTCCTGGCCGGTAAAGGGGAGTTGATCACGAGAGTTCACCCTTATGAGGGTTCACGCGTCGTCGAGACCCCGCTCGATCGCGTACCGCACGAGCTCCACGCGGTTGTGCAGCTGGAGCTTGCCCAGGGTGTTCTGCACGTGGTTCTGCACGGTGCGGTGCGAGATGACCAGGCGCTCGGCGATCTGCTTGTAGCTCAGTCCCTTGGCGACGAGGCGGAGCACCTCGGTCTCGCGGTCGGTGAGCTGCGGTGCCTTCGGCTCGTCCGGGGTGCCGGGCGTCGGGTCGGACGCCAGGCGGCGGTACTCGCCCAGGACGAGGCCCGCGAGGCCCGGCGTGAAGACCGTGTCGCCGACGGCCGTGCGGCGGACCGCGTCGGTCAGCTCGGCGGTGGAGGCCGACTTCAGGAGATAGCCGGTGGCGCCGGACTTGACCGCCTCCAGGACGTCGGCGTGCTCGCCGCTGGCCGAGAGGACCAGGACGCGCAGGGCCGGGTTGGCGCCGACGAGTTCCTTGCAGACCTGGACGCCCGGCTTCAGGGGCAGGTTCAGATCGAGTACGAGGACATCGGGTGCGGCAGCCTGGGCGCGCCGCACGGCCTGCTCGCCGTCGCCCGCCGTGGCGACCACGTCGAACCCGGCCTCCGCGAGGTCGCGGGCGACCGCGTCGCGCCACATCGGGTGGTCGTCGACGACCATGACCTTGACCGGGCCCTTGCCACCGTCGCCGTCCTGCTGGTGCTGCTCGCTCATCGTTCCTTTCCTGCCTTCCCCCGTGGGACTCTCAGTTCTACTTCCGTGCCCTGGCCCGGCACCGAGATCAGCTCGGCCGTGCCGCCGATGTCCCGCAGCCGGCCCCGGATCGACAGGGCGACTCCGAGCCGCCCCTCCCCCTCGGCCTCCGCGAGACGGCCATCGGGGATGCCGGGGCCGTCGTCCCGTACCGTCACGATCACGGCGTCCGGCTCGTCCTCGACCAGGATCCAGGCTGCGGCGTCCGGGCCCGCGTGCCGGTGGACATTGTCCAGGGCGGCGGCGACCGCGGCGGCCAGCTCCCGCGCGGCCTTCGGCTCAAGGCCGACCGGAGCGCCCGGCTCCGAGAGGGTCACCCGGGCTCCCGCGTGCGGGAAGAGCAGGGACCTCAGGTCACAGATGTCTCCGTCGTCGCCGTCCGGCTCCTCCACCGCGCGGACGACGGCCCCCAGCGAGGCATCCTCCGACTCGTGCGACGTGCGGACCAGGCCGCCCGCCACCAGCGTGCGCAGCGCGACCTCCTGCTCCCCCGCCATCCTGCCGAGCTCCGCCGCCTCGCCGCCGAGCGCGCTGCCGCGCCGCTGCACCATCGCGAGGACCTGGAGCACGCTGTCGTGGATGTCACGGGCCAGGCGCTCCCGCTCACGGGTCGCGGCCTCGATCTCCAGGGCGCGGGCGAGAGTGCGCTCGGAGGCGCGGGCCACCTCGACGACGTAACCGATGGCGATGGACGCGATGCAGACCAGGAGGACGTTGTGGAGCGTGTCCTGGGTCGGCCTGCCGCGCTGCGCGATGTTGGCGACGCCGACGAGGGCCGACGCGAAGGCCGCCCACCGCCAGCCGCCCTTGATCGCGAACGCGAGGACCGCGCCCGCCGTCCATATCGACGGCAGCGTCGGGCCGTCGTGGACGATCCGCTGGTGCGAGTCGGCGACCGGCGTGAGCAGGATGCCGACCAGCGCGATGGTCAGGTCGATGACCAGGAACCGCTTGGTGCAGCTCGCTGCGTTCGCGACCTTCGGGAGTGTGCCGAGGGTCCACCCGGCGAGCACCACGTAGAACGCGATGGCCACCCAGGGGCGGTCGAACTTCTCGTGTGCGGCCACGAAGAGGCCGATCGCGTACAGCATCGTCAGTACGCGGTAGCCGGTCAGCGCACGCCACAGCGGCTGCTCGACCGACATCCTCATGACGCGTACGCGCTTGGTCATCTCCCCCACCCCTTGGTCGCCCGTCGGCGCCCCCTTGCGCCCGGCTCCCCTCTGCAGCGACGCGATTACGCGCCGGACCGTTCCTTCTCGGCCTCCACGGCCGCTTTCTCCGCCTTCTTCTCCGCGTCCTTCTCGGCCTTCGCCGCCTCCGTGAGCTGGCGCTTCGCGGCGGTCGCGTACACGTCGACGTACTCCTGGCCGGACAGCTTCATGATCTCGTACATGACCTCGTCGGTCACCGCACGCAGGACGAACCGGTCGTGCTCCATGCCGTGGTACCGGCTGAAGTCGAGCGGCTCGCCGATCTTGATGCCCGGCCGCATCAGCTTCGGCAGGACCTTGCCGGGCGGCTGGATCTTCTCGGTGTCGATCATCGCCACGGGGAGCACGGGCGCCCCCGTGGCGAGGGCGACGCGTGCGAGGCCGCCGGGCTTGCCACGGTAGAGCCTGCCGTCGGGGGAACGCGTGCCTTCCGGGTAGATGCCGAAGAGCTCACCGCGCTCCAGGACCTCAATGCCGCTCTTGATGGCCGCCTCGCCCGCGCCGCGCCCGCCGGAGCGGTCCACGGGCAGCTGGCCCACGCCCTTGAAGAAGGCCGCGGTGAGCTTGCCCTTCACGCCCGGGGACGTGAAGTACTCCGCCTTCGCGATGAACGTGACCTTGCGGTCGATGACCGCGGGCAGGAAAAAGGAGTCCGAGAAGGAGAGATGATTGCTCGCCAGGATGGCCGGTCCCTCGGCGGGTACGTTCTCAAGGCCCTCCACCCAGGGCCTGAAGCCGAGCTTCAGCGGCCCTCCGATGGCGACCTTCATTGCGCCGTAGATCAAACCGAGTGCCTCCTGTTAAGTGTGGATCAGACCTTAACCCGCAGTAAGCCCAAAGGGCCCGACGACCCTGGTCGGTGTCAGTCCGGTCGCGTACGGTGAAGTACTCCTCCACATCTCACGAAGGAGACCGAAGTGCCGGTCCTCCCCGGAGCCGAGCCGTACCGCCACGAGGGCGGCGAGGTCGGCGTCCTCCTCTGTCACGGCTTCACCGGATCCCCGCAGTCCCTGCGCCCCTGGGCCGAGTACCTCGCGGACCGCGGCCTGACCGTCTCCCTCCCGCTGCTGCCGGGGCACGGCACGCGCTGGGAGGACCTGCAGATCACCGGCTGGCAGGACTGGTACGCGGAGGTGGAGCGCGAGCTGCGCGCACTCCTGGAGCGCTGCACGGACGTCTTCGTCTTCGGCCTCTCCATGGGCGGCGCGCTGTCGCTGCGGCTCGCCGCGAAGCACGGCGACGAGGTGCGGGGCCTGGTCCTGGTGAACCCGGCGAACAAGGTGCACGGCCTGGCCGCGCACGCGCTGCCGCTGGCCCGGCATCTGGTGCCCACGACGCCGGGCATCTCCAGCGACATCGCTCTGGAGGGCTCGAAGGAGCTCGCGTACGACCGGGTCCCGTTGCACGCGGCGCACTCGTTGCGCCAGTTCTTCCAGCGGCTCGACCGTGAACTGCCGCAGGTGACGCAGCCGTTGCTGCTGCTGCACAGCCCGCAGGACCACGTGGTGCCGCCGGCCGACTCGGCCAGGATCCTCGGGCGGGTGTCGTCCACGGACGTCACCGAGACCCTCCTGGAACAGAGCTACCACGTCGCGACGTTGGACCACGATGCGGACCGGATCTTCGAGGAGAGTTACGCGTTCATCGGCCGGCTCGCCCCCAGTGTCGGTAAGGAAGGGACGGCCACCGGTGGCTGAGCAGGACCGAATCGAACCCGACGGCGACGAGAGCCGCGAGCCCGAGAAGCGGCAGGACCCCGCAGAAGGCCTGGGACTGCCTCCCGACGAGGACGCGGCCTGGCAGGCGATCGTCGCGGGGTACGGCCAGGAGCCGGCGGACCCGCCGGGCGCCAAGCCGTTCAAGTCCGTCGAGGACCTGGCACTGCTCGAACCGGAGACGAACGACACTCCGGAGGGCGACAAGAGCGACAGCAAGAACGCCAAGGGTGCCGAGGACCCCGGGGCCAAGAAGCCGCTCGGCGGCTCCGTCTCCTTCGCCCCCGGCGTGGCGGGACCGCGTGACTACGACGCGCCCGAGGCATCGGACGACGACCTCGGCCCGGACGACGAGGGCCACTTCGTCCCGCCGGAGCCGCCGCCGCTGCCCGCCGCGGACGTCACGGCGAAGTTCGCCTGGCTCGCCGTGATCGGCGGCCCGCTCCTGATGCTGCTCGCGGTGCTGATCGGCTGGCCGATGACGTGGTGGCTCGCGACGCTCAGCATCGGCGGCTTCCTCGGCGGCTTCGGCACCCTGGTGGCGCGGATGAAGGGCGACGACGAAGAGGACGACGACCCGGGCCGCGGCGCGGTGGTCTGAGCGGGCTACGCGGCGCGGGCGGCGGGAATCCTGAGGGCGGCGAGCACCGGCAGATGGTCGGTGGCCGCCCGCAGATCCGCCTCGCTCACTCCGTCGAGCTCCAACGGCACACCGCAGCCGAGGACTTCGACCCCGTCCGTCGCGAAGATCGCGTCGATGCGCTGATGTGGGTCCCCCGGCGTCGAGGTGTTCTCGCCGCCCCAGGGTGCGGTCGCCCAGCAGTCCCGCAGCTCCGCGGCGAGCCTGCGGAACGTACGGCCCTTCGGCCGGTCATTGAGGTCACCGCCCGCGACGGCGTGCTCCACGCCCATCCCGGCGAGCCGGTCGAGCAGCATCCCGCCCTGCGCGTACCGCTCGTCGGTCTGCAGGCTCAGATGGCAGCTCAGGACGCCGAGCCGGACGCCGCCGAACCGCACGACGGCGGTCGCGAAGCCGCGCCGGTGCAGTCCCGGCGTCAGCGGAAGCAGCACGTCCTCGGTCCGCTCGACGGTGGCCCGCAGCGAGCAGAGCAGCGCGGGACCCGACGCGGTGCCGCCGCCGGAGAGCATCACCAGATCGGCGGCGCGGGCGAGCCGCGCCAGCTTCTTGCGCCACCGGAAGAAGCGGGGCGCCTCCTGGACGAGTACGAGGTCGGGCGCGCAGGCGGCGATGACCCTGGCCAGCGCGTCGGTGTCGTCCCGCATGGACCGGATGTTGTAACTGAGCACCCGGATCACGACTGAACCGTCGTCTTCGGTGCGGGAGTTGGGCAGCGTCACCATGGGGATCAAGATACGCGGTGCGCGGTGCCGCGACGACGAGGCCCGCCGCCCCGAAGGGGACGGCGGGCCTCAGGCGCGATCAGCGGGAACTACCCCTGGCGAGCCAGGTCGGCGGCGCCCACGAGCCCCGCCTTGTTGCCCAGCTGGGCAGCGAGCACCTGCGCGTGCGGACGCCACTGCCCACCGATGAGCCAGCGCCGGAACGACTTGCGGATCGGGTCGAGCACCAGCTCACCCTCGTCCGAGAGCCCGCCGCCCACGATGAACGCGGAGGGGTCGAAGAGCGAGGCCAGGTCGGCCAGGCCCGCTCCGGCCCAGCGGGCCAGCTCGCGGTAGGAGTCGACGGCGACCGGATCGCCCTGCCGCGCCGCCTCGCTGATGTGCTTGCCCTGGATGCCCTCGACCGTGCCGTCACCGAGCCCGAGGAGAATCTCCGCGGCCTCCGGCGTCGCGTTGGCCCGCTGCTGTCCGTACCGGACGAGGGCGCGCCCCGACGCGTACTGCTCCCAGCAGCCCTGGCTGCCGCAGCCGCACAGCAGCCCGTCCGGCACCACCCGGATGTGTCCGAACTCGGCGGCCACGCCGAAGCGTCCGCGCCGCAGCTTGTTGCCGATGATGACGCCGCCGCCGAGGCCCGTGCCCAGCGTGATGACGATGACGTCCTCGTGGCCCTGTCCGGCGCCGAAGCGGTACTCGCCCCAGGCAGCCGCGTTCGCGTCGTTCTCGACCACGACCGGCATGCCGACCCGCTGCTCGACCTTGTCCTTGAGCGGCTCGTGGCGCCAGTCGATGTTCGGTGCGAAGAGAACGGTGGCGCGCTTGTCGTCGACGTAACCGGCGGCGCCGATGCCGACGGCCTCCACGTCGTTCCCCTTGCCGGCCCCGGAGACGGCGGCACAGATCGCGTCCACGATGCCTTCGGCGGTCGGCGGCGTGGGCACCTTGTGCGTGTCGAGAATGGTGCCCTCTTCGTCGACCACTCCGGCCGCGATCTTTGTGCCGCCGATATCGACGCCGATGGTGAGTCCCATGTGTCCCTCAGTTCGGTCGAGCCCCGCTACGGGCAACCGTACCCGAGGGGTGTTCAGTCCAGGTCGATGTGTTCCGTGGGGCCGGGGCCCTCGTCGCGCGGGTCGGGGCCCTTCGCCGCGTCGCTCCCGCGGGTCCAGCGGCCCTCCTGGCCCTCGACCGCGGAGCGGTAGGCGGCGAGCAGTTCACCGCCCGCGGCGGCGAGATGATCGAAGACGTCGGGGTTGCGCTCGATGACCGGCTCGACGGCGGCCTTCGCCTGCTGGACGACCTGCCGGACGGTCTGCTCGACGGCGCCCTGGGCGACCGCGCCGAACAGCGGGCCCTGGAGCCCGGTCAGCTTCTCCGAGACGGCGTCGACGAGCTTGCGCAGCTCCTCGCCCGCCGATCCGGGCGGCGGCCCGTACTGGGCACGGCGCCGGGCCTTCTCCGCCGCGAGATCCTCGGCGCACGCCTTCTGCCACGCGTCGGCGTCGGTGTCGGCCGCTTCGGGTTCGGGCACTTCGTGCTCGGTGGCATCGCTCATGACGGACAGACTCCTGCGGCGGGCGGTCTATGGATTCGTACTCTCGACGTTACCCGAACGGCGGTAGCACGTTCACCGGGTCTGCGGCCACAGATCGGGGTCGGGCGCGAACCGCACCCGCAGCTCGCCGTCGCGCAGCCCGGCGCCCGCGACGGTGCAGCGGCGCAGGGCGGAGGGCAGGGTGACGATGCGCCGGAGCGCTCCCGCGGTGACGACCAGTTCGTCGCCGCGCCGGATGAGCCCGAGCTCCTCGCGTACGACGCCGGGGAGCGGGATGTGCCAGACCAGGACGCCGTCGTCGGCGAGGGCGTCGACGACGGGCCACCGCACGGGCTCCGGGGCCGCGCCGGGAGCGGGCACACCGAGGGCCGCCAGGTCGTCGGCGCCGCGCGGATCGCGCCCCAGGTGCCGCAGGGCGCCGAGGCTCTCGCCGTACGTCTCGTGCCACTCGGCCAGCGTCTTGCGCTGCTGGGCGACGAGCTCGGCGAGCCAGATGTCCGGGGTGTCGTCGGGCAGGACGCGGTTGGCGTGCAGGGCGTCGGCGCGCAGGCCCTGCAGGGCGATGCCGGTGGCCGCGGCGCGCACGGCGTCGGCGCCCGCCGGGCCCGGCTCCGCGACCAGGCGGACACTCGTGCCCGGGTCCTCGATCACGGCCTGCGCGGCGGCGAGTTCGACGTCCCAGCGGTCCGCGGTCTCGTACAGCCAGGCCGCGGGCATCGGCACGCCCGCGAGGCGGCCGAGCATGGGCCGCAGGGCGCGGGCCGCCTGCCGCTCGGGAGGAAGGATCCTGCGGAGGTAGCGGCGCAGCTGCTCGGGGAGCGCGAGGACCGCGAGGGCACGGGGCGCCGGGGGCAGGTCGACGACCACGGTGTCGTAGGTGCTCTGCCCGGCGTCGCGCAGGGCGCGCAGCAGGGCCAGTTCGTCGCTGCCGGGCAGGGGCGTGAGCTCCTCGCCTTCGAGGCGTCCGGCGCCGAGCAGGTCAAGCGCGGAGGCGGCACGATCCTGCAGGGCCAGGAGGTCGTCCCGGAACTCCTCGCCAGGGGTGAGCCGCTGGACGGTGAGGCCGTGCTCTTCACCGCCGAATACTGCACCGATGCCTCGGTCGGCGGAGATCAGGAGAGTCCTGCGGCCCTCGCGCGCCGCGGACAGCGCGGTGGCCGCGGCGACAGTGGTTCGGCCTGAGCCGCCGGGGCCGGTGACGAGGAGGGTGCGCATAAGGGTGAACGGTACGTGAGGTGAGTCCCGCCGCTTCGCGGCGGATCTTCCTCGTCAGCGCTACTTCGCGCCGGACTCCACTCGCTTCTTGAGACCCGCCAGCGCCCGGTCGGTGATGACCTTCTCCGCCTTGCGCTTGATCATCCCCAGCATCGGGATCTTCACGTCGACGGTCAGCTTGTACGTGACCTCGGTGCCCGTACCGGACCGCTTCAGGACGTACGAGCCGTCCAGCGACCGCAGCATCTGCGACTTGACGAGGGTCCAGCTGACCTCGTTCTCGCCGGTCCACGTGTACCCGAGGGTCTGGTCGTCCTTGATCGCGCCCGCGTCCATGACGAGGCGGACCTGCTTGGCGCGGCCCTGGTCGTCGGTGTCGAGGACCTCCGCCTCCTTCACCTCGCCCGTCCAGTCCGGGTAGCGGGCGAAGTCGGCGATCACCCCCATCACCTCGGCCGGTGCCGCCTCGATCGTGATGCTCGAGCTGGTGTGTTCCGCCATCGCTGTGGCTCCTCCAGATGCGGTCCGGTACAGGGGTGGTGGCTACGTGTGTGACGCGTGAAGGCTACCGCGCAAGGAGTGGCCCACTGTCACCACTCCAGGGCCCACGGCCTGCCCGAGCTCGCGAAGTGCCCCACGTTCACACACTCCGTCGCCCCGATCCGCATCCGCCGGGTCAGCGGTTGATGGACGTGGCCGAAAAGTGAGTACCTCGGGCGGGTCTTGTGAAGGGCCGCGAGCAGCGCTCGGCTGCCCCGTTCGAAGCGGCGCGCGACGGTGTCGTACACGAGCTCGGGGACGTCCGGCGGGATGTGCGTGCAGAGCACGTCGACCTCGCCGACGGCCTCGATCTTGGCCGCGTACTCCTCGTCGCTGATCTCGTAGGGCGTCCGCATGGGAGTGCGCAGGCCGCCGCCGACGAACCCGAAGACCCGGCCGCCGATCTCGGCCCGCCCGCCGTCGAGGACGGTGGTGCCGGGGCCCGCGTACTCGGACCAGAGGGTCGGCATATCGACATTGCCGTACGTGGCGTACGTCGGCGTGGGGAAGGCGGCGAACATCTCGGCGTACTGCTTGCGCACCGCGCTCTCGATGGCGGGACCGCGGTCTATGCCCGCCCACAGCCGCGCGCCCAACTCCCTGGCCTCGTCGAAGCGGCGGGCGGTGCGCAGGTCGACGAGGCGGTCGGCGTTCTCCTTGCCGAAGAAGTCGGGGAAGATGCCGCGCGAGTGGTCGGCGTAGTCGAGGAAGAGGACCAGGTCACCGAGACAGACGAGCGCGTCGGCTCCCTCGCCCGCGCGGGCGAGGTCCTTCGTGTTGCCGTGCACGTCACTGACCACGTTGACCCGGAAAGCTGGCATGCCGATCACCCTAGAACGAGCGGGCAAACGTGGGTAGAGGCCCGGAGAAGGGGTGAGAAGGGGGCGGACCTGCGGTTACTTCCGAGTCGGGAATGGCGTGGCGTACTGTGCGGTTCAGACCACAACGACGTGTGACGCACCGAACATCTGGCCCGGACCCCCTACCGAACAAGCCATACCCATGGGTAACGTCCGGGCAGTCCAGTAGTGCTCCAGCTGTCTTCCCCCCATTTCCCCGGAGCACCTGCCCGATCTTGGACCGCACCGTCGCATCGCACAACGTCGTGGCGCCGGCGCCCTATGTAGGAGCAGCAGTCTTGCGCGAGTTCAGCCTTCCGGCCCTGTACGAGGTCCCTGCGGACGGCAATCTGACCGACATCGTCCGCAGAAATGCCGCGCAGCACCCGGATGTCGCCGTCATCGGCCGCAAGGTGAACGGCACCTGGCAGGACGTCAACGCCAAGACCTTCCTCGCCGAGGTGCGCGCCGCGGCGAAGGGGCTCATCGCCTCCGGCGTGCGCCCTGGCGACCGCGTCGCCCTGATGTCCCGCACCCGTTACGAGTGGACGCTCCTCGACTTCGCGATCTGGAGCGCGGGCGCGGTCACCGTGCCGGTGTACGAGACCAGTTCGGCCGAGCAGATCCAGTGGATCCTGGGCGACTCCGGCGCCGTCGGCATCATCGTCGAACTCGACGCGCACAGCGCCGCCGTCGACTCGGTGCGCGACCGGCTTCCCGACCTGGTCAACGTGTGGCAGATCGACCGCGGCGGCGTCGAGGAGCTGAACCGCGACGGCGCCGACGTCTCCGAGGAGACCGTCGACGAGCGCAGCGCGGTCGCCGGCGCCGACGACCCGGCCACCATCGTCTACACCTCGGGCACCACGGGCCGCCCCAAGGGCTGTGTCCTCACGCACCGCAGCTTCTTCGCCGAGTGCGGCAACGTGGTGGAGCGCCTGAAGCCGCTGTTCCGCACCGGCGAGTGCTCCGTCCTCCTCTTCCTGCCCGTCGCGCACGTCTTCGGGCGCCTGGTCGAGGTCGCCGCGCTGATGGCGCCGATCAAGCTGGGCCACGCGCCCGACGTCAAGAACCTCACGGACGAGCTGGCGTCGTTCCGGCCGACCATGATCCTGGGTGTACCGCGCGTCTTCGAGAAGGTCTACAACTCGGCGCGCGCCAAGGCGCAGGCCGACGGCAAGGGCAAGATCTTCGACAAGGCCGCGGACACGGCGATCGCGTACAGCCGCGCGCTCGACACCGCGAGCGGTCCCTCGCTCGGCCTGAAGATCAAGTACAAGACGTTCGACAAGCTGGTCTACAGCAAGCTGCGGGCCGTACTCGGCGGGCGCGGCGAGTTCGCGATCTCGGGCGGCGCGCCGCTCGGCGAGCGCCTCGGCCACTTCTTCCGCGGCATCGGCTTCACCGTCCTTGAGGGCTACGGCCTCACGGAGTCCTGCGCGGCCACCGCCTTCAACCCCTGGGACCGCCAGAAGATCGGCACGGTCGGCCAGCCGCTGCCCGGCTCGGTCGTCCGGATCGCCGACGACGGCGAGGTGCTGCTGCACGGCGAGCACCTGTTCACGGGGTACTGGAACAACGAGGGCGCGACCGAAGAGGCGCTGGCCGACGGCTGGTTCCACACGGGCGACATCGGCACCCTCGACGAGGACGGCTACCTCCGGATCACCGGCCGCAAGAAGGAGATCATCGTGACGGCGGGCGGCAAGAATGTCGCTCCCGCGGTGATCGAGGACCGGATCCGCGCGCATGCGCTTGTCGCGGAGTGCATGGTCGTGGGCGATGGCAGGCCCTTCGTGGGGGCGCTGGTCACGGTGGACGACGAGTTCATAGGCCGCTGGGCCCTGGACCATGGAAAGCCCGCGGACTCCACGGCTGCGTCGCTCCGGGAGGACCCGGACTTCCTTGCCGCGATCCAGAGCGCGGTGGACGATGGCAACGCGGCGGTGTCCAAGGCGGAGTCCGTGCGGAAGTTCCGTGTCCTGGCCTCGCAGTTCACGGAGGAGTCGGGGCATTTGACTCCGTCGTTGAAGCTGAAGCGGAACGTCGTGGCGAAGGACTACGCCGACGAAATCGAAGCGATTTACCGCGGGTAGCGTTTGCGGGGCGCCCACTCGCCGTGGGGGGGCGCCCTCGTCCCGCGACTACGGGTCGCGTCTGGGTTGCTCGCGCAGTTCCCCGCGCCCCTGAAAAGCGGGGCGCAGCCCCGGCTTCAGGGGCGCGGGGAACTGCGCGACCAGCCCATGACGGCGGTCAGGCGCGCAACATCCCCCCGTGGCAACCCATTGGGCGCTACAGCAACTCCCGCAGCCTCTCCGCCAGGAGGTCCCAGCGCCACCGCTCCTCCACCCACTCCCGCCCCCGCTCCCCCATCCGCGCCCGCAGCTCCGCATCACCCAGCAGGGTGAGGATCCGATCAGCGGCGGCCTCCGGGGAGCCGCCCCGGACGACCCACCCCGTTTCACCGTCAAGCACCGCGTCCGGCGCCCCGCCGGAGTCACCGGCGACGACCGGAAGCCCGGTCGCCGAAGCCTCCAGGTACACGATCCCGAGGCCTTCCACGTCCAACCCGCCCCGCCGGGTCCGGCACGGCATCGCGAACACGTCTCCCGCGCCGTAATGAGCGGGAAGTTCCTCCCACGGCACCGCCCCGGTGAAGCGAACCGACTCCGAGACCCCTGTCTCGGCGGCCAGCTTCCGCAGCTCCTTCTCGTAAGGGCCGCCTCCGACGACCAGGAGCACCGCCTCAGGCGCCCCCGCCAGAATCCGCGGCATGGCGAGAATCAGCGTGTCCTGCCCCTTGCGCGGCACGAGCCGCGAGACGCACACCACGACAGGGCGGTCCGTCAGGCCGAGGCGGGCCCGCACGGCGTCTCCGCCCGAACCGGGGTGGAACGTCTTCTCGTCGACGCCGGGTGGCAGTTGGACCATCCGCCCGGCCGCAGCAGGCGTCAGCGCCGCGGCGATGCGCGAGCGCGTGTACTCGCCCAGATAGGTGATCGTGTCCGTCGACTCGCCGATCCGGCGCAGCAGTTGGCGTGACGCGGGCAGCTGGGCCCAGCCCGCCTCGTGCCCGTGCGTCGTGGCGACCAGGCGCCTCGCGCCCGCCTTCCGCAGCGCCGGTGCCATGAGCCCGAGCGGCGCTGCCGCCCCGAACCACACCGACTCGCAGCCGTGTTCCCGCAGCAGCGAGACCGCGCGCCGCGTGACGCGCGGGGTCGGAAGGAGCATCGTCGTGGGGTCGCGTACGACCTTGAAGGGTTGCTCCGCGTCGAAGGCGGCCGTCGCCTCGGTGCCCTCGCGCCCCCGCTTCCATGTGGACGCGTAGACGACGAGCTGCTCGGGGTCCAGGCGCAGCGCCATGTTGTGCAGGAACGCCTGGATGCCACCGGGCCTGGGCGGGAAGTCGTTCGTGACGATCAGGGTCTTGTGCATCGTCGCCGACAGTACCGAAAGCCCACGACGGCGTGGGAGGGCCTAGCCTCCCGGACGGCCCCGCCTCTTGGCCCCCGCACGGCCGCGCCCGGCATCATGGCCCACCGAACCACAATGAAGCAGGCGAAAAGGGGCGTGGTGCGCGTGGCGCGGATCCTGACCGTGTGGGCCTTGACCAGGACAGTGCTGCTGCTCTGCGTCTTCAAGGTGCTCACCCTCCCAGGTCCCGACGTGACCAGCGACGTCTCCGTCATCTACCAGGGCTGGTACGAGGTCCTGCGCACCGGCACCTTCCCCCTCGACGACGTCACCTGGCAGTACCCGCCCGCCGCCGCCCTCGCGATCCTCTCCCCCGCCCTGCTGCCCTTCGTCGACTACGCCTCGGCCTTCTTCGTGCTCGCCTGCCTCGCCGACGCTCTCGTCTGCGGACTGCTCCTGTACGCGGGCAGGCGGCCCGGCAAGTCCCTTCGGGGAGCCTGGGTGTGGATCGGGGGCGTGGCACTGCTCGGGCCGACCGTGTACGCCCGCTACGACGTGATGGTGACGGCCGTCGCGGTCGCCACGCTGCTCGCCGGGGCCCGGCACCCCCGCACGATGGGGTCGCTCGCGGGGTTCGGAGCGCTGCTCAAGGTGTGGCCCGCCCTGCTGCTCGTCGGCATGCCACGCGCGCGTGCCACCCGCAGTTCCTGGGGCGCTGCGGTCGCCACCTCCGTCGGCCTGACCCTCGCCTTCCTGGTGACGATGCCCGGCGCGCTCGCCTTCCTGACCTTCCAGCGCGACCGCGGCACCGAGGTCGAGTCGCTCGGCGCGCTCGTCTTCCATGTCGCACGCCACTTCGGCTGGCAGGGCGACGTCCAGCTCAACTACGGCTCGGTGGAGTTCCTCGGCCCCTATGTCCCGCTGGTCAGCACGGTGGCACAGGGGCTCTCCGTGGCCGCCTTCTGCTGGCTCCTCGTGTGGCGGCTCCGGGCCCGCGTGTGGTCCGCGAGCACGGTCGCGGACGCCGCCTTCGTCGCCGTACTGCTGTTCACGGCGACGAGCCGGGTGATCAGCCCGCAGTACCTCCTGTGGCTGGTCGGGGTCGCCGCCGTGTGCCTGGCGTTCCGCGCGAGCCGCATGGTGGTGCCCGCGCGCCTGGTGCTCGCGGCCACGTTCGTCACGTGCCTGGAGTTCCCCGTCTGGTTCTCGCACGTGGTGGCGAGCGACCCACTGGGCCTCACCCTGCTCTTCGTACGCAATGGTCTGCTCGTCGCGGCGGCGCTGATCGCCTGCCGCAACCTGTGGCGCGGGACGGTGTCCGACCCCCCGGCCCGTGAGCGCGCGGCGGCGCCCGACGAGGTCAGCCGAGCTCGTCCCGCAGATACGTACGCCACTGCGCCGTGAACTCCTCCGGAGTGATGTCCAGGACGCCCTTCAGGGCGTCCTGGACCGCACCGGGCCTCTTCTTGTGCGCGCCGACCGCTTCGTAGAAGCCCGTCAGCTTCGCCTCGCCCCACTGGTCCGCGATCATCCGGCAGGCCAGCCACGCCCCCTCGTACGCCTGGGCCAGCTTCCCTGCGTCCCCGCTGAAGCCGAACGCGTCGTCCTCGGGGAGCGCTCCGGGCAGCTGTTCGCGCTGGACGGCGCGGCGCAGTTCGGGGGCGGCCTGCGCGGCCGTGCGGCCCGTGCCGCGGTAGCCCACCCAGTCGGCGAAGCCCTCGGAGAGCCACAGCGGGGTCGCGGGCGAGGTGTGCGCGCGGGTCGCGACATGGGTCGTCTCATGGGTGAGGACGACCTGCTTGCCGAAGTCGCCGAGCACGCCGTACGCCTCGGGGTTGAGGATGATCCGGTCGGCGGGCGCCGCCCCGGAGCCGCCGGCCTCTCCCGTGGTCACCGCCGCGATCCCCTGGTAGCCGGATGCGGGCGCCCCGAGCAGCCCGGCCATGCCGTCCAAGGACTTGGGCACCAGGACGACGACCTTCCGCGGCCACTTCCTCGGCCAGGCGTCCCCCACCAGGGGAACCGCGCGGTCGGCGAGGTCCGCGTACCCCTTCAGCGTCTCCTCGACGCGCTCGTCGCGCCCGACACCCAGCACAAGGCTGTGTGCGCCCCGTACGGACGTGACGGGCCCCTGGTCCCAGAGTTGCTCCGTGGCCTTCTTCGCGGGGCGCTCAGCCGCGACGTACCACCGTCCCTCGCGCTCCTGCAGCGTGAGCGCGCGCGAGGTGGTGAGCGGCTCGCCGTCGTAGCCCTTGACGCGGTAGCGCAGGTCCGCGGTGGCCGTGGCCCGCTTGCCGGTGCGCTCGAAGGCGGTCAGGCGGTACTGCCAGGAATCGAGCGGTACCTCGCGGAGGTTGTCGTAGGCCTCGGCGTCATCGGCGCCGCGGCCCGTCGCGCGGTACGCCGTCGCGTCCCGGTCGAGGACGGCCTCGGCACGCCGGTCGAGCAGTCTGCGCACCTCTCCGGGCGCGGCATCGGGCGCCGAGGGGCCGCCGCACCCGACGAGCAGGGCGACACAGATCCCCAGCACCCACGCACCACGCCCGCGACCAGCCACGTTTCAGATCGTACGGGCAGCAGGACGCGGACCGCCGGTCAGATCCGCGTCACCGACGACACCGGCATCATGCCGACCGGGTCGTAGCGCACGGGCGCGCCGGGGTAGGGGGCGTGCACGACCTGGCCGTTGCCCATGTACATCCCGATGTGGCTCGCGTCGTCGCGGTAGGCCACCAGGTCACCGGGCTGCGCCTGGGCGAGCGGCACCTGCCGCCCCGCGTACCGCTGGGCCTGCGAGGTACGCGGCAGGCCGACGCCCGCCTGCGCGTACGACCACTGCGTGAGGCCCGAACAGTCGAAGCCGGAAGGTCCGTTGGCACCCCACACGTAGGGCTTGCCGACGGCCGAGCGTGCCGCGGCGATGGCCGCGGCGGCCCGCGACGATGACGGGGCCGCGCCCCCGAGGTCGGGCATCCCGTCGCGTCCCGAGCGCGACGCCCTGTCGTACTCCTCGCGGTCCTGCGAGGGCAGCGAGTTGAGCAGCTTGCGCGCCTTGGCGAGCTTGTGCTCGACGCTGCGCTTGTGGCGGGCCACGGCGGTGCGGCTCTTCTCCAGCTCGGAGAGCTTGCGGCCGGCCTCGGTGCGCTCCTGGGCGAGGCTGCGCTGGGCCTTCTGCAGATCGGCCAGTTCACCGGCCTGGCGGGCGCTGATGCGGTCGAGCGCCGACGCCCGGTCCAGATAGCCGTCCGGGTCGGAGGAGAGCACCAGGGCGAGGGAGGGGTCGATGCCGCCCGAGCGGTACTGCGCCCCGGCGAGCGAACCGAGCGCGCCGCGCATCGTGTTGATGCGCTCCTGGCCGCGGGCGACGCTGTCCTTGGCCCGCTCGACCTGTTTGCGCAGGGTGTCCGCGCGCTCGTCGGCCTTGTTGTACGCCTCGGTGGCCTTCTCGGCCTGCTCGAAGAGGCGGTCCACCTTGGCCTTGGTGCCGGCCGGGGTGTCCTGCGGTGCGGCGCCCGCCGGTGTGGCGACGATGGCCGCTGCGGCGGTGGCCGCAGCAGCGGCCGACAGAACGGTGACGCGCGTGCTCCGGTCGAGGCCGGACAGTGCGAGACGACGATGGGACCCCACGGGAAGCCGCTCTCCCTCCACTGACGGACCCCCGGCCGAAGTACGAACCGGGGGAAAGCCCCCCGATCCGTCGGGGGAATGCGCGCGACAGTAGCCGTGGGACCACGTCACGGCCAAAGACCCTGCCGTGTACGCAACGTGACGCCCCGCCGGAGACGCAGGTCACCGACGGGGCGTGGGGTCAGCGGGAGTTACCGGAATTCGCCCGTTTGGGCGGCACTCCGGTCGTTTCAGATGCGGACGCCGAACTGGAAGGAGCCGATCGTGGACATCGACTCGTAGCGCACCACAGCGCCCGGCTTCGGGGCGTGCAGGACCTGTCCGTTGCCCGCGTAGAAGCCGACGTGCGCGAGGCTGTTGAAGAACACCAGGTCGCCGGGCTTGAGCTCGCCCCGCCCGATCTTCGTGCCGTCGTTCTGCTGGGTGTACGTGGTCCGGGTGATCTGCACACCGGCCTGGTTGTACGCCCACTGCGTGAGGCCCGAGCAGTCGTACGAGTTGGGGCCGCTGCCACCGGAGACGTAGGGCTTGCCGATCTGCGTCGCGGCGGCGCTCAGGGCGGCCTGGCCGCGCTGCGAGGCCGGCACCTCCTTGCCGAGGTCCACGCGGTCGCCGGCGTCACGGCTCGCGCGGGTCTCCTTGGCCGCGAGCTCCTGCTTCTCCTTGGCGGTGAGGGTGTTGAGCAGCTTCTGGGCGGCGCCGAGCTTGCTCTGGACCTCCGACTTCTTCTTGCCCAGTTCCTTGCGCGTGTCGGCGAGGTCCTTGAGCTTGTCGGAAGCCTCCTTGCGCTCCTGCGCGAGGGTCCGCTGCTTCTCCTGGACCTTCTTGAGCGCCTCGACCTGCTGACCGCTCAGCTGGTCCATGGTCGACGCCTTGTCCAGGTAGTCGTCCGGGTCGGCCGAGAGGAAGAGCTGGACGGAGGGGTCAAGGCCGCCGGAGCGGTACTGCGCGCTGGCCATCGAACCGAGGCCGCCCCGCAGGTCGTTGAGGTCCCCCTGGCCACGGGCGACCTTGTCCTGAAGCTCGCCGATCTCCTTCTCGAGCTTCTCCTGCTTCTCCTTGGCACCGTTGTACCGGTCGGTGGCCAGGGCCGCGTCCTCGTAGAGCTTGTCGACCTTGGACTTGACCTCGTCCTTGCTCGGCTTCTCGCTCGGCGTCGCGTTGGCCGCCTGGGAGGTGAGGGCGACGGCAGCGGCGGCGGTCGCGGTGAGCACGGTCACGCGGGCGCGGCTCGGCTGCTTGGGTCGACGGTGGGACGCCACGAAGGCGGCTCCTTCTTCCTCCAGCCGCCTACCGAGACCCGGTGGGCGGGTACCACCGCTGTCACCCCGGATGGGTGATCAACCGAGCGGAGGTTCGAGGCGAGACCCTAGTGACCTTCTTGTGATCAGTTCAAATCCTGACCGGCAAAAAGAGGGGTGCGGGACGCATATTTTACCGATAACGCACAGGCGGTAATGATCAATTGACGCTACGTCGCGTAGCCGACGTCCCAATTCGGGCATAGGGAACAGGAGTTACTTGCGCACCCTTAGCCCCGCAGAAGCGGCGTACGTCAGCCGCGCGAAAGCCGCTTCAGAAGGACGGCCGAGGCGACGGGACGCGCCCCCGCCTTCGCGATCCCGTCGGCCACTTCGCGGTCGGTCGAGACGACGACCACGGGGCGCCCGGGAGGCTCGGCGCGCACCAGCTGACGGATCAGCTCGTCCGCGGTGACGCCCGGCTTGGAGAACAGCACCCGCACCCCGCGCGGCGGCGCGAGCAGCACGGGCGCGGCGAGTTCGGCCCCGTCGAAGACACAGGTCATCTCGGCGCCGGTCTGCGCGGCGAGCTGCGAGAGCGAGCCGAGGAGGCGCAGCCGCTGCTTCTCCAGGGGCATCGTCGGATAGCCGGTCTTGGTGACGTTGTAGCCGTCCACGACCATGTGCGCCTGCGGCAGCGCGAGCAACTGGTCCAGGATCGCCGGGTCGTTCTCGGAGAGCGCGCGGGCCGCGATGTCCTTCGGGGTCATGCGCCCCGGCTCGACGGCGTCCACGGTCTCGGCGGGCCGCACGGAGACCGGCGGCAGGGCCAGCTCGCGGCGCAGCCCCTGGGCGGACTCCAGAACCGTGTCGAGCAGCAGGCGCACCCGCATGTCCTCGACGCTGCGCCCCTCGCGCGCCGCCCTGCGGCTGGCCTCCAGGGCGGCCTCGGTCTCGCTGAGCCGCGCCTTGAGCCGCCGGGACTCGCTCTCGGCGGCGGACAACTGCGCCTGGCCCTCGGCCCGTACGGCGTCGGACTCGGCGGCGGCCTTGCGCAGGGCCGCCTCGCCGCGCTTGACGTCGCTGAGGGCGCCGCGCAGCTTGCGATGCATCGATTCGGCTTCCTTCTTCGCCGACTCGAGTTCCGTGCGCAGCCGTTCGGTCTCGGCCTTCGTGTGGCCGCGGGCCGCGGAGAGCTCCTCGCGGAGCCGTTCGAGCTCGGCCCTCGTCTCGTCGTCGAGCCGCTCGGCGTCGGCCCGCAGGGCCTCCTCGCCTGCCGCGGTCACCAGCTTCACCCAGCCCGCGGGGCGCAGCACGTAGGCCGCGGCCGCCACATCGAGGGGGTCCGCGGCCGGGGGCGGGGTGCCCGCGTCCAGGGCGCCGGTGAGCTCGGGCTGTGCCTCTCTGAGACGTTCGCCGATGCGCTGCCTGAAGAGCGGGTCGCCCTCCAGGGCCGCCGCCATCGCGTTGCCCGCGAACTTCGTGCGCCGGGTCGGCGTGAAGCGGGCGTACTGCCGCAGTTGTGCGGGCAGTTCGCTGACCGTGAGGCCGCCGAAGCCGTCCGAGACGATCTGGACGACCCGTCGGCGCACTCCGTCGGGCAGCGGACGGTCGAGCACCTCAGCGGTGCCGTCGTCCGGCTCCCCGCTTGCGCTCTCCACCATCCGTCACCCCACTAGCTGTGCGGGGCCCGCTCCCTCAGGAGCCGGCACCCGGCCTGTCCACGAGTTCCACCTGGTCCACCGCATTGCACCAGCGGCAGCGCACCGACTCGATGGTCTCACTGACCACCTCGCGTTCCTCGACGCTCGACTCACCGGCCAGGTCGAGGTGCACGTACTCGACGACCTTCGACGTGCGGGTCACGTCAAAACGCGTGAGATTGCCGCACAGCGCGCAGCGCCACCGGGTGGTGTCGGTCGGCAGAGGAACCGTCATCGTGGCTGTTTCGCTTTCCTTCGGAATTCCATGGTGTGTGGTGCCCGTAACCCTAAGGCCTGTAAGGGGCTCCATGCGGCGGCCTCCTGCGCGGCGGGGCGGTCTGTACGGTTTGCTGCCCTTACGTCATGCTCTGATCATGATCAAGACATGGGGTACGACGGCGGGCAGGATGATGAGGGGACAGTCGGCCCCGGTGACGTACGGCCTGATCGCGGCCTGCTCTCTGGTCTTCCTGATCTCACCGCTGTCCGGGTTCAACCCCGCGTACGGCACGGGCGACGAACTGATCGCCGCCCAGCAGGCCTACTTCGCGCGCTGGGGCGTGGTCCCGTCGGACCTGTTCAGCGGTGCGCTGCGGCCCGCGCTCGCCCCGGCCACCGCGCTCTTCGTGCACGGCAGCTGGCTGCACCTGTTGGGCAACATGCTCTTCCTCTACGTATTCGGGGCGATGGTCGAGGAGCGGATGGGGCACCTCCAGTTCGCGTTCTTCTACCTCGGCTGCGGCTATCTCGCCCTGTTCGCCTACGCGGTCGCGCACGCGGGCTCCGACCAGACCCTGGTGGGCGCGTCGGGGGCGATCTCCGCGGTGCTCGGCGCCTTTCTCCGTCTCTTCCCGAAGGCGCGGGTCACCAGTCTCTTCCCGTTCCTCTTCTTCCTGCCGCTGCGCTTCCCGGCCTGGGTGGTGCTGCCGTTCTGGGTGACGCTGCAGTGGCTGGCCGCGCTGCAGGGCGGCCAGGGGCCCGGTGTGGCGTATCTGGCCCATCTCGTGGGGTTCTCGCTGGGCTTCGTCTACGCATGGGTGCGGTATGGCGGGGCGGCTAGAGTGAAGAAGCCAGCACCGGCTACCGAGGGAGACAGTCAGCCGTGATCACCGCGATCGTGCTCATCAAGACCAGCGTGGACCGGATCCCGGAGATCGCCGAGTCGATCGCCGCCCTCGACTGTGTCAGCGAGGTCTTCTCCGTGACCGGGACGTACGACCTCATCGCCATGGTCCGCGTATCGCACCACGACGACCTGGCCGACGTCATCCCCGGCAAGATCAGCAAGATCCCGGGCGTGGAGGGGACGGACACGCACGTCGCGTTCCGCACGTACTCCCAGCACGACCTGGAAGCGGCGTTCGCGATCGGCCTGGACTCCTAGGCATCCGCTGCCGGGCGTCCGCGCGGATGCCGGACTCGGCACGGATGCCGGATGAGCGTTTCTTCATCTGCAGCTCATGCTTCTGACGCACCGCGCCCCGCACCCTCACTGTCATGGTCTTCTCCCACCGCATGGCCGCCCTGGCCGCCGTCGTGGCGATCCCCCTCGGCATCGCCGCGACCAGCTACGCCCTGACCGACAGCCCCGAGCCTCCCAAGGCCCCGCCCAAGGTGGAGCTGGAGAGCGGCTCGCCGTCCTCGTCGACGTCACCGTCGTCGTCGGCATCGCCTTCCTCGAAGCCCACCACTCCCCGGCCGACGCCGAGCGACGAGACGGTGTCCCCACCACCGGTGAGCGAGAATTCCTCGGGCGATGACAACGACGACGACGGCAACGAAGGCAGCGGCCAGGGCGACAACGACGACGACGGCCCCGGTGACGACGGCTGAGCGCCCGCACCGCTGGATATCGGCCCGTGTCCGCATCCTGCTCTGGCTGCTCGTGGTGATGACGGTCGCGCTCACCGCGGTCGCGGCCACCACGCGCTCCGTCCTGCTGCGCGACGTCGACCACCGCATCGACCGGCTGCTCGCCCAGGAGACCGGCGAGTTCACCAACCTCGCCCGCGAGGGGGTCGATCCGCAGACCGGCCAGAAGTTCACCTCTCCCGATCCGCTCCTGCGGCTCTTCCTGTCCCGCCAGTACGCCGACCCCGACGAGGAACTCCTCGGCCTGGTCGGCCGCCCCGGCAAGACGCCCGCGAAGAAGGAGCAGTCGCGCGAGCCACGGATCGGCCATCCGCTCGCCGAGGACCCCGCCGCGCTGCGCACGGTCTTCGAGTCCCCCGACGCCACCGGCACCCTGCACCGCTCCCAGGGCGAGGTCCGCTGGGCGAAGGTCGAGATCGCGGCGAGCGGCGGCCACCCGGCGGCGGCGTTCGTCGTCGCCTTCCACCCGGCGGGCGAACAGGCCAAGGCGGGCGACGTGTTCACGATGCTCCTGGCCATCTCCGGGGTCGCGCTCCTGATGACGACCGGCATCGGCTGGGCGGTCGCGGGCCGCATCCTCAAGCCCGTGCGTCTGGTGCGTACGACCGCCGCGCAGCTCACCGAGCAGGACCTGACCCAACGCATCCCCGTACAGGGAAAGGACGACATCGCGGCGCTCGCCGAGACGTTCAACGGGATGCTCGACCGGCTGGAGCGCGCGTTCGCCGCGCAGCGGGAGTTCGTCGACGACGCCGGGCACGAGCTGCGCACGCCCATCACCATCGTGCGGGGCCATCTGGAGCTGATGGGCGACGATCCGCAGGAGCGCGAGGAGACGGTCCGGATCGTGATGGAGGAGCTCGACCGGATGAGCCGCATCGTCGAGGACCTCCTCCTGCTCGCCAAGGCCGAGCGCCCCGACTTCGTCACCCCGGAGCCGGTACAGCTCGCCGAGCTGACCGCGGACGTCTTCGTCAAGGCACGGGCGCTCGGCGACCGCGACTGGAAGCTGGCCGAAGTGGCCGACGGCGAAGCCGGTCTCGACCCGCAGCGCATCACCCAGGCGATGGTCCAGCTCGCCCAGAACGCCGTCCAGCACACCGTCCCCGGCCAACGCATCGGCATCGGCTCGCGCAGCACGGCGGGCCGGATCGAGTTGTACGTCGCCGACAGCGGGCCCGGCGTCCAGGCGCAGGACGCGGCGGTGATCTTCGAGCGGTTCCGGCGCGGCACCGCACGCCGCGGCGCCCGCGCCACCGGAGCCGGACTCGGCCTCGCCATCGTGCGCGCCATCGCCGAGGGGCACGGTGGCCGGGTCGAGCTGCGGCCGACCACCCCGGGCTCCGGCGGCGCCACCTTCGTACTCGTACTGCGAGAACAGGAACCCGTACTGCCATGAACCGGATTCTCATCGTCGAGGACGAGGAGCGCATCGCCTCCTTCGTCGAGAAGGGCCTGCGCGCCAACGGCTTCACCACCAGCGTCGTCGGCGACGGCGACGCCGCCTACGACTACGCCCTGACCGGCAGCTTCGACCTGGTCGTCCTGGACATCGGACTGCCGGGCCAGGACGGCTTCACGGTCCTGCGCCAGCTGCGCGAGTCCCGCGTGACCACACCGGTCATCGTGCTGACGGCACGCGACTCGGTCCGGGACACGGTGGCGGGCCTTGAGGGGGGCGCGGACGACTGGATGACCAAGCCGTTCCGCTTCGAGGAGCTGCTCGCGCGGGTGCGCCTGCGGCTGCGCACGGCGGCGCGGGCGCCGGAGGTGACGGTGCTGCGCAGCGGGGAGCTGACGCTGGACCTGCGGACACGCAGGGCGCGTTCGGGCGAGCGGACGGTGGATCTGACGGCACGTGAGTTCGTGTTGCTGGAACTCTTCCTGCGCCATCCTGGTCAGGTCCTCTCGCGGGAGCAGATCCTGTCGCACGTGTGGGGCTACGACTTCGACCCCGGGTCCAACATCGTGGACGTGTACGTACGGGCGCTGCGCAAGAAGCTGGGCGCCGAGCGGGTGGAGACGGTGCGCGGGATGGGGTACCGGCTGCCGGGGTGATCTGCGGCAGGGGCGGCCAGGCGCGGGTGAACTTTCCTTCATCCAAGGCTCATTGAGGGCTCACGGCCGGGCCCGAGGCTCAATGCGTGACCCTGAACCCCCGCCAAGCCATCACCCTGTGCATCGCGCTGAGCCTGTGCGCGCTGCTCGTGGTGCCCGGCAACTTCCCCGGCCTGAGCGGCGACGCCCGGCTCACCCTCGCGGTGTTCGCCCTCGCGACCTGTGCGTGGATCGGCACGCCGATCGACGACACGTACATCGCGCTCGGTGCCGGGCTCGCGCTCACCGCGACCGGGGTGATCAGCAGCGACACGCTCTTCGGCACCCTCGGTGACGAGACGGTCTGGCTGCTGATCTGCGCCTTCGTGCTCGCGGCGGCCGTGGCCCGCAGCGGTCTGGCGGGCCGGGCCGCGGCCTTCCTCGTCAGCGGGGCGCGCAGCGTACGGCAGTTGACGCATCTGACGACGGCCGCCCTGGTCGTCACGGCCTTCGCGGTACCCGCCACGTCGGGCCGCGCCGCGCTCGCCCTGCCCGTCTTCCTCGCCCTCGCCAAGGTCCTCGCCGACCGCAGGCGCCTGGTGGTGATGCTCGCGCTCCTGTTCCCGACCGTGATCCTGCTCTCCGCGGTCGCGACCCTGATCGGCGCCGGCGCGCATCTGATCACGGTGTCCGTGCTCCGGGAGGCCACCGGGGACCGGATCGGCTTCACGCAGTGGATGCTCCTGGGCCTGCCGCTCGCCGTCGCCTCGTCCCACCTCGCGGCGGAGGCCGTCCTGTTGACGACGACACGGCGGGCGGACCGCAAGGGTCCCGTCCACATCACCGTCGAGCAGCTTCAGGAGCACAGCGAGCAGCCGGTCACCGGAGTCTGGGAGCCCGCGGAGACCCGCTGCGCCCTGCTGCTCGCCACAGTCGTCGCGCTCTGGTGCAGCGAGCCGCTGCACCAAGTGCCGCCCGCAGTCGTCGCGTTGATCGGCGCGGTCGTCGCCTCGTCCCCCGCCCTGGGCACCGTACGCCTGAAGGACGCCCTGAAGACCGTGCCGTGGTCGCTGCTGCTCTTCATGGCGGCGACGATGGCGATGGGGGTCGCGCTCGCCGAGTCGGGGGCGGCGAAGTGGCTGGTGGGCGGAGTTCCGCTGGATGTGCCGCCCTGGCTGTTCCTGACCGTCGTCGTCACCGTCAGCACGGCCGCGCACCTGATACTCCAGTCCCGCTCGGCCCGCTCCTCGGTCCTGGTCCCGCTGGTCGTCGCGGCGGCCGTCGGCGCGGGCGTCAACCCGGTCGCCGCCGCCCTCGCCTCCACGGCGGCGGCGGGCTTCTGCCACACCCTGCCCGCGTCCGCGAAGCCCGTCACCCTCTTCGCCGACATCCCGGGCACGCCCACCTACACCCCGCGCGACCTGCTGCGTCTCTCCGCGGTCCTCGCGCCGCTGACCGCCGCGCTCGTCCTGCTCTTCGCCGTGGCGCTCTGGCCGCTGCTCGGCGTACCCGTCCGCTGACCCCACCCGCACTGGAGACCCCATGCTGACCCGTTTCGCCATCGCCCCCAGCGGCTTCAAGGAGTCCCTGTCCGCGCAGTCGGCGGCCGAGGCCATCGCCGAAGGAGTACGCCGCGTCGTCCCGCACGCACAGACCGATCTGATCCCCCTGGTGGACGGCGGCGAAGGCACCGCCCGCGCCCTGGCCACCACGGGCGGCGGGCGCCTGGTCGCGCTGCCCGCCACCGGTCCCGTCGGCCAGCGGATCGGCACGCACTTCGCGCTGCTCCCGTCCGGCACCGCCGTCGTGGAGATGGCCGCGGTCGCCGGGCTCTCGCTGGTCCCGCGCGGTCTGCGGGACCCTGGCGCCACGACGACGTACGGGGTCGGCGAGCTGATCCGCGCCGCGCTCGACGCGGGCGCCCGCCGCATCCTGGTGGGCTGCGGCGACTCCGGCACCTCGGACGGCGGCGCGGGGGCCCTGCAGGCGCTCGGCGCCCGGCTCCTGGACGCGGACGGCTGGGAACTGCCGCGCGGCGGCCGGGAGTTGACCCGACTGAACCGCATCGACCCCGCGGGCCTCGACCCTCGCCTGAAGTCCACCGAGATCCGCGTCGCGTGCAACCCCTTCAACGTCCTGACCGGCGAGCGCGGCGTCGCCCGCGTCTTCGGCCCCCAGAAGGGCGCCACCCCCACGCAGGTCGAACAGCTCGCGGCGGCCCTTGAACACTGGGCGCACGTCCTGACCCGCGACCTGCACGTCACGGAGGACCTCGCGCTCGGCCCCGGAACAGGCGCGTCCGGCGGCCTCGGCGCCGGTCTCGCCGCCCTCGGCGCCCAGCTCCTGCCCCGCTTCGACGTCCTGCTCGACGACCTGGACCTGGACGCGCGCCTGGCCCGCGCCGACCTCGTCGTCACCGCAGAGGGCGCCCTGGACCACCAGACGCCGCGCGGCAAGGTCCCCGCCGAAGTGGCGCGGCGCGCCAAGCGGTTCGGCCGCCCGGTCCTGGTCCTCGCGGGCACGATCGGGCAGGGCGCGCACCACGTACGGGCGGAGGGTGTGGACGCCTACAGCGCGATCCTGCCCGCGCCGGTCTCACTGACCGAGGCGCTCGGCCGCGGGGCCGAGTTCCTCACCGACGCGACCGAGCGCGCCCTGCGAATGATTGTGCTGGGGTCACGCCTGAAGGGGCACCCCAAAGCCCAGAACCCGGCTCAGGTTCAGGCGGCCGTGGTGTCCGGCACGCAACGCCCGTCCTCGGTGCGGTAGTTCCACCGCGCGCCGTCCGCCACCAGCTCCTTGACGGCACGCACGAAACGCTCCACGTGCTCGTCCGGGGTGCCGGCGCCGAAGCTGACGCGGATCGCGTTCAGCGACTTCTCGCCGGGCGCGGCCTCGGGGGCACCGCACTCGCCCTGGGTCTGCGGGTCGCTGCCGAGCAGGGTGCGCACCAGCGGGTGGGCGCAGAAGAGGCCGTCGCGTACGCCGATGCCGTACTCGGCGGAGAGCGCGGCGGCGAAGTGTGAGCTGTTCCAGCCGTCGACGACGAAGGAGATGACGCCGACGCGCGGCGCGTCGTCCCCGAAGAGCGAGAGCACCTTCACGGCCGGTACGTCGGCGAGGCCCTCGCGCACCTTCGCGATGAGGTGGCGCTCACGGGCGACGAGCTCGTCGAAGCCCGCATCGGTCAGCGCCTTGCACGCGGAGGCGATCGAGTACACGCCGATGACGTTCGGCGAACCGGCCTCGTGGCGCGCGGCGGTGTCGTGCCACTCGACGTCCACGCCGCCGTCGCTGCGCCGCGCGACCTTCCGCGATGCGCCGCCGCCCGCGAGGTAGGGCTCGGCCGCCTGCAGCCAGTCGGAGCGGCCCGCGAGGACGCCCGAGCCGAAGGGCGCGTACAGCTTGTGGCCGGAGAAGGCGACCCAGTCGACGTCCAACTCGCTGATGGAGACCGGGTGGTGGGGCGCGAGCTGCGCGGCGTCCAGGACGATGCGGGCGCCGTGCGCGTGGGCGGCGGCGGCGAGCTCCTTGACCGGCCACAGCTCACCGGTGACGTTCGACGCGCCGGTCACGCAGACCAGGGCGGGGCCATTGGGGCCTCCCCCGCTCGAACGAAGTTGAGAGCTCGGGGAAGGGTCGCGGTCGGCGAGGGCGCGCTCCAGGGTGGCGACGGCCTGGTCGGCGGTGCGCGGGGCGTTCAGGTACGTCACGCGGGCGTCGCGCCAGGGCAGCAGCGATGCGTGGTGCTCGGTCTCGAAGACGAACACCTGACAGTCGGCGGGCAGCGCGGCGGCGAGCAGGTTGAGCGAGTCGGTGGTCGAACGGGTGAAGACGACCTGGTCGTCATCGCGGCAGCCCAGGAACTCGGCGACGGTGACCCGGCTGTTCTCGAAGAGGTCGGTGGAGAGCTGCGAGAGGTACCCGGCACCCCGGTGCACGCTGCCGTAGTACGGCGCGTACGCGGCCACGTCGTCCCAGACCCGCTGCAGCGCCGGGGCGCTGGCCGCGTAGTCGAGCGCCGCGTAGGTCACCTCGCCGCCGGTGACGAGTGGCACGGTGACGTCACGGCCGAGGACGGGCAGCGGGGCGGCACAGACGGTCTGGTCGGCGGCAGCAGTGGTGACAGACATGGCGAACTCCCGTGGGAAGGCAGGCGAGTTCACTGCGATGGCGCTCGAACGGCGCTGCAGTGAGGAAAGAAAAAGGGGGTGCGGAAAAGGGGCCGGGAAGCCCTATCGCATTCGCTTGCTCACGAGACTGCTCCCTTGAGGACCAGGACCCCAGGGGTACGACACTCATCGAGTGCGCAGGGGTCCGCGCTTGCCATACGCCTTGCTGCGTACGGCCTGGTCTTCACCCGGGGCACCCCGCCACGGACGGAGGGTTGCCGGACAGCGAGCCGGGGCTTAATCGCTGTCACTCATGACCTGCGCAGCATCTTGCCACACGATCTTCTCGGTGGACACCGCAGTCCGGGATCCGGACTGCGGTGTGCGCCACACTCAGCTGTTGCTGGCCGCCACCCAGCGCTCAAGGGCCCGCTTCGCGGACCCGGAGTCGATCGACTCCGCCGCCTTCGCGATGCCGGCGCCGATCTGCTCCACCAGGGTCGCGTCGCTCGGCGCGAGGGCGACCAGGGCCGCCGCGGTGTTGAGCAGCACGGCGTCCCGCACGGGGCCCTTCTCGCCGTCCAGGAGGCGCAGCGCCACCTCGGCGTTGTACGAGGCGTCGGCGCCCCGCAGCGCCTCCACGGGGACGAGGTCGATGCCGACGTCCCGCGGGTCGAAGGCCTCCTCGCGCACGACGCCGTCCCGTACCACCCAGACCCGGGAGGTCGCGGTGGTCGTCAGTTCGTCGAGCCCGTCGTCGCCGCGGAAGACCAGGGAGGAGTTCCCGCGCTCGGCGAAGACCCCGGCCACGATCGGCGCCATCCGCGGGTCGGCGACACCGACCGCCTGGGCCCGCACCTTGGCCGGGTTGGTGAGCGGACCGAGAGCGTTGAAGACGGTCCGGATGCCCAGCTGGCTGCGCGCCGCACCGGCGTGCCGCAGCGCCGGGTGGAACTTCACCGCGAAGCAGAAGGTGATCCCGGCTTCCTCGGCCACCTCGACGACCCGCTTCAGCGGCAGCTCCAGGTTCACCCCGAGCTTCTCCAGGACGTCCGACGCGCCCGATGCGCTGGAGGCGGCGCGGTTGCCGTGCTTGACGACCTTCGCGCCCGCGCCCGCGGCCACGATCGCCGACATCGTGGAGATGTTGACGGTCTTGGCGCCGTCACCGCCGGTGCCGACGATGTCGACGGTCTGCCCCGGCACCTCGATCACATTGGCGTGCTCATACATCGTCCGTACGAGGCCGGTGATCTCCTCCACGGTCTCGCCCTTGGCCCGCAGCGCGACCACGAAGCCCGCGATCTGCGCGTCGGTCGCCTCGCCCCGCATGACGCGGTCCATGGCCCAGGCCGTGTCCTCGGCGCTCTGGTCCCGCCCTTCCAGCAGCCCGTTCAGTACACCGGGCCAGGAACGGGCCGCCGCGGTGTTGCCTCCTGCGGGGGTCACAGCGCTCATCTGCCGCTCCTGGGTTCGTCTGGATGGGGACAGGAACACCTTATCCAGCCCGGGGGACGGCAAAGAGCCCCGTCCATGCACTGGATGCATGGGACGGGGCTCTCGCCGTGGCGACCATGGAGGTCAGAGCTTCAGGGGATCAGTGGTGGCCGTGGCCGCTCGTGATCTCCTTGTACTCCTCGGTGGTGGGCTTGGGGATCTGGCCTTCCTCCCCGTAGTAGCCCTTGGAGAGCTTGGCCCGGAGCTTCTGCGAGCCCTTCACCTTGCGCTCGACGCCGTTCTCGTCGGTCGAGGGACCGATCTCGACGGGCGCGTACTGCTCGTGCGCGGTGAGCGTGTGCAGCTGCTCCTGGTTGAGCGGCTCGTGGACCTCGATGAACTCACCGTGCGGCAGGCGCTTGATGATGCCCGACTCGCGGCCGTGCAGGACCTTCTCCCTGTCGCGCCGCTGCAGACCCAGGCAGATCCGCTTGGTGGCGATGAAGGCGAGGACCGGAGCCACGAAGAAGGCGATGCGCACGAACCAGGTGATCGAGTTGATCGACAGATGGAAGTGCGTGGCCCAGAGGTCGTTGCCACCACCGACGAGCAGCACGAAGTACCAGGTGATCCATGCGACGCCGAACGCCGTACGGGTCGGTGCGTTGCGCGGGCGGTCCAGGATGTGGTGCTCGCGCTTGTCGCCGGTGACCCAGGACTCGATGAACGGATAGACCGCGATCGCGACCAGGACCAACGGGAAGATGATCAGCGGGATGAACACGCCCAGGACGAGCGTGTGACCCCAGGCGTTGATCTCCCAGCCCGGCATGACACGGATCAGACCCTCGGAGAAGCCCATGTACCAGTCGGGCTGGGCTCCGGTGGAGACCTGGTCCGGACGGTACGGGCCGATCGCCCAGATCGGGTTGATCGTGGCGATCGCCGAGACGGCCGCGATCACACCGAAGACCAGGAAGAAGAAGCCTCCGGCCTTCGCCATGTAGACGGGCAGCAGGGGCATGCCGACGACGTTCTTGTTCGTCTTGCCGGGGCCCGCGAACTGCGTGTGCTTGTGGTAGAAGACCAGGATCAGGTGCGCGACCACCAGGCCGAGCATGATGCCCGGCAGCAGCAGGATGTGCACCGAGTAGAACCGGGCCACGAAGTCCCCGCCGGGGAACTCCCCGCCGAACAGGAACATCGACAGGTACGTGCCCACGATCGGCACGGACAGGACCGCGCCCTGCATGAAGCGCACACCGGTACCGGAGAGCAGGTCGTCCGGGAGCGAGTAACCGGTGAAGCCGGTGAACATGCCGAGGACGAACAGCAGGAAGCCGAAGACCCAGTTGACCTCGCGCGGCTTGCGGAAGGCACCCGTGAAGAAGACGCGCATCATGTGCACGAACATCGCCGCGAGGAAGATCAGCGCCGCCCAGTGGTGGATCTGCCGGATCAGCAGACCACCACGCACATCGAAGCTGATGTGCATGGTCGAGTTGAAGGCCTCGGACATCAGCTGGCCCTGCAGCGGGATGTAGCTGCCGTGGTACTCCACCTCGTTCATCGACGGGTGGAAGAACAGGGTCAGGTACACACCCGTGAGGATGATGATGATGAAGCTGTAGAGGCAGATCTCACCGAGCATGAAGGACCAGTGGTCCGGGAAGATCTTGCGCATGTTGGCCTTGGCCAGGGAGTAGATCCCCAAGCGGCCGTCGGCCCAGTCGGCGACCCGCTCACCGGCGGGCGCCTCCTTCTTACGCGTATCAGTCGTCGTAGTGCTCATCCGCGCTCCCAGAAAGCAGGACCGACGGGCTCAGCGAAGTCGCCGAGCGCCTCGAGGTAGCCCTCTTCGTTCACGCCGATGCGCAGCTGCGGCAGCGCGTGACCGGCCGGGCCGAAGATCACTCGGGCACCGTCGGAGAGGTCGAAGGTGGACTGGTGGCACGGGCAGAGGACGTGGTGCGTCTGCTGCTCGTACAGGGAGATCGGGCAGCCGACGTGGGTGCAGATCTTGGAGTACGCGACGACACCGTCGTGCGACCACTCGAGCTCCTGCTTGTCCTTGATGTTGTCCGGCTGGATCCGGACGATCATCAGGGCCGCCTTGGCGATCTCCTTCTGGAAGTCGTGGTCGTGCTCCTCCAGGCCCTCGGGCTTGGCGAAGGTCAGCGAACCGACCGCCACGTCCGACGGGCGCAGCGGCTCGTTCGTGTTCATGTTCACGAGCAGCTTGCCCTTGGCCCACAGCGTGTGCCGCAGCTTGTCCTCCGGCAGCGGACCGAGGTCACGCAGCAGGACGACGCCGGAGAGCGGCACCATGGCGAGCGCGCCGAACATCGTGTTGCGGATCAGCTTGCGCCGGCCGAACTGCGACTCCGCGGCACCGGCCTTGAAGTCGGCCATGACCTTGGCCTTGACCTCGGGCTCGGCCTCGATGGGGTGACGCTCGTCGGCGACCTCCACATCGGACATCAGGGTGCGGGCCCAGTGGACGGCGCCCGCGCCGATGCAGAAGAGCGCGATGCCGAGGGTCATGCCCAGGGCGAAGTTCAGCGCACTGATGTGGCCGATGGGCCAGATGTAGACGCTCTTGTCGACCGGGAACGACACGAACGAGGCGATGAAGCCGACCGTGGCGAGCATCGAGAGCGTGAACAGGAAGGCGACCGCACGCTCGGACCGCCTGGCGGCCCGCTCGTCGATGTCCTGGACGCGATGCTCGTGGGGCGGCAGCCCCGGGTCGGCGAACGGATTCTCTTCCTTCACCGCCACCGAGCCGTGCTCGGTCTCCTGCACGCTGGGCAGGTTCTCTTCAGGATTCTCTTGGCTACTCATGACTTCTTGGCCTTTGCGGTCCGAGCGGCGACCCACACGGCGACCGCGATCAGCGAGCCGAGACCGAAGATCCAGGCGAACAGCCCTTCACTGACCGGACCCAGACCACCCAGCTTGAGACCGCCAGGGCTCTCGGTCTGTTCGCCGTTGACCGCGTCGAGGTACGCGATGATGTCCTTCTTGTTCTTCTCCGGCATGATCGTGTCGGGGAAGGACGGCATGTTCTGCGGGCCGGTCTGCATGGCCTCGTAGATGTGCTTCGGGGAGACATCCTCCAACGAAGGAGCGAACTTGCCCTTCGTCAACGCGCCGCCCTCACCGGTGAAGTTGTGGCACTGCGCGCAGTTGGTGCGGAACAGCTCGCCACCCTTGGCGATGTCCGCCCCGTCCGGGCTGTACTGCTTCTCGGTGGGGATGGTCGGGCCCGCGCCCAGCGAGGCGATGTACGCCGCGAGCTGGTCGATCTGGGCCTGGTTGTAAATGGCCTTCTTCTTCGGCGCCTGGGCGCCCGGCTGCTGGAGCGGCATACGGCCGGTGCTGACCTGGAAGTCGACGGCGGCTGCGCCGACGCCCACCAGGCTAGGACCGTCGGTGGACCCCTGACCGCCGGTTCCGTGGCAGCTGGAGCAGCCCACGGAGTACAACTTCTTGCCCTCGTCGATGGCGAGGGACTGGGCGGTGTCGTCGGCCTGCGCCTTGTCCGCGGGTGCGAACGCGGCGTACAGCCCCCCGGTGGCCGCCAGCGCGAGGAGTAGGACGACGATCGCCGCCAGCGGGTGGCGTCGTCGTGCGGAGAGCTTTTTCACGGATTACCCCGGTGTCAGGATCTTCTGCGTCGATGCTTCTGGAATGAGTCGGAACGTCGGACCCGTCCGGGCCCGGCCCCGTTTACTTGATCATGTAGATCGTGGCAAAGAGACCGATCCAGACAACATCGACGAAGTGCCAGTAGTAGGACACGACGATGGCTGCGGTCGCCTGCTCATGGGTGAACTTCCTGGCCGCGTAGGTCCTGCCGAGGACCAGCAGGAAGGCGATCAGGCCGCCTGTCACATGCATGCCGTGGAAGCCGGTGGTCAGGTAGAAGACCGAGCCGTACGGGTCGGACGAGAGCGAGAGGCCCTCGTGCTTGACCAGCTCGGTGTACTCGTACACCTGACCGCCGATAAAGACCGCACCCATGATGAAGGTGACGATGAACCACATCCGGAGCTTCTTCACGTCACCGCGCTCGGCGGCGAAGACGCCGAGCTGACAGGTGAGGGAGGAGAGCACCAGGATCGTGGTGTTCGTCGCCGAGAACGGGAAGTTCAGCGCGGACGCCATTTCCTTCCAGTGCTCAGGTCCTGTCACCGATCGCAGGGTGAAGTACATCGCGAAGAGGGCCGCGAAGAACATCAGCTCGGAACTCAGCCAAATGATGGTTCCGACGCTGGTGAGGTTCGGCCGATTGACCGGCGGGTGCGCGTGCCCGGTATCTACTGTCGTTGCTGTCGCCACGACCGACATTATGTCGGTCGCTTATCCCGCCCTCACCCCGGGGGGTGCCGTTCGGAGTGTCTGCGGTGTGTGTCCTGCCCGTATGGCCCATCGAAGGGCTGTCCGAACCGCTGTTGACGGGGTGTCCGGAGAGGTAGCATCCGCGCATCGGTCCCCGGCCGAATGCCCTCAACGAAGCGGAGGAACAATGCAGCCGACCGCCACGGTGCTGGTCTACAGCGACAACGCGAGCACCCGCGAGCAGGTCCGGTTGGCCACCGGACGCAGGCCGGCGGCGGACGTTCCCGCGGTCGAGTTCATCGAGTGCGCGACGCTGCCCGCCGTGCTGAAGGAGATCGACCGGGGCGGCATCGACGTCTGCGTCCTGGACGGCGAGGCCACGCCCATCGGCGGCATGGGGGTCTGCCGTCAGATCAAGGACGAGATCTTCCACTGCCCGCCGGTACTCCTGCTGATGGGACGCCCGCAGGACGCCTGGCTGGCCACCTGGAGCCGCGCGGAGGCCGCCGTGACCCTTCCGGTCGACCCGGTCGAGTTCGCGGACTCCCTGGCCGCCCTGCTGCGCGCCAGACTGGCCATCCAGGCCTGACGCGGCACTCGGCGCACTTGGCGCACGAGAGAGCACGAGAGGGGCCCACGCGATCGCGTGGGCCCCTCTCGTCGCGTTCTGCGCGCTTCTGCGGGCCGCTCAGACCTGCGGCCGCAGCCTGGCCGCGTCGACCGCCGCGGGGCCTTCCTTGGCGTCGCCCAGCAGGGCGCTGCCGTCCCGCCAGTCCTTCCAGTCGACGTTCCAGTCGCCGAAGCCGTTGCCGAACGGATCCATGTCAGCGCCGTTGCTGTTGACGACTCTCACGATGTCGCCCTGCCGGACGGTCTCGTAGAACCAGGCGGCGTTGCTGGTGCTCATGCCCGTGCAGCCGTGGCTGGTGTTCGCGTTGCCCTGCGAGCCGACCGACCAGGGCGCGGCGTGCACGTATTCACCGGAGTCGGTGACCCGCGTCGCGTAATAGACCATCTTGTCGTAGAAGTCCGATGCGCCGATGCTGGCACTGGTCATACGTACGGAGTACTCCTTGCCGAGGACGACCTTGACGCCGTTGCGCGTGGAGTAGCCGGGCTTGCCCGTCGTCACCGGCATGGAGTTGATCTCCTCGCCGTTGCGGTAGACCGTCATTGAGTGCGAACCGGCGTCCGTCACGGCCTCGATGCGGTCGCCGATGGTGAGCCGCAGCGGCTTGGCCTGGCCGCCCCAGAGCTTGTCGCGCACCTTGATGCCCTCGAGGTTGCTCCGCACGTTGATGGTCGCGCCCGAGGGCCAGTACTCCTTGGCGCGGTAGTGCAGCGTCTTGCTGTCCACCCAGTGCCAGGCGCCCTGCGTGGCGGGCTGCGTATCGACCTTCAGCGCACGCTCCACGATGGACCTGGCCTTCTTGTCCTTCACCTTGGCACTCAGCTTGGCCGTGACGGGCTGGCCGACCCCGTACTTGCCCGACTCGGGGCCGAAGGTGACGTCGAGGCGCTTCTTCTTGTCCGGGGCGTTCGTCTCGAACGTCATGACCTTGCGGCCCGGCGAGCCGTCCTCGTCCTCCGTGCTGACCCGCACCGTGTACTGCGCGCCCGCCGCCAGGGGTGCCGTGCTGTGCCAACGGGCGCCGTCGGCGGTGAGTTCGCCGGCCACGTACCGCCCCTGCGCGTCGGTGGCCTTCACGTCGGTGATGCGCCCGTCGTCGCCCTGGGCGGTGACCTCCAGGGGCCTGTCCGGATCCGCCTTCTGGCTGCCCGCTGGGCTGTTGAAGGCGATCTGGCCCGCCGCGTCGTACGGCTTCGCCGAGAGCGGATGGCCGTCGGAGCTGCCGCAGGCCGTGGTTCCCACCCCGAGGGCGGCCACCAGCATGGTGCAGCTCAGTACCGTGCGGATTCGCGGTGAGTGGCTCATAAGCACACGGTATGGAGATTCCTCGGCAACGGCGCGCCGGAATGACCCGTACGGGGGTCGATGGCGACACGCCGAGGGGCCCGGACGCTCCTGACGGAGTGTCCGGGCCC
This sequence comes from Streptomyces sp. A18, assembly GCF_059026065.1. Taxonomy (NCBI): domain Bacteria; kingdom Bacillati; phylum Actinomycetota; class Actinomycetes; order Kitasatosporales; family Streptomycetaceae; genus Streptomyces; species Streptomyces sp. A18. Next base: position 60,825 of record NZ_JBWLKL010000003.1, read on the forward strand.
CTCGGTGAGGCGGGAGATCACAGACTCACTGGGTCTGGTTCTCGCCCCGGTAGTACTCGAAGACCCAGCCGAAGAGGCCGATCAGCAGGAGCGGGGCCGAGAAGTACAGCAGCCACCAGCCGAAGACGACGCCCATGAAGGCGAACGCGCCACCGATGGCCAGCGAGAGCGGCTGCCAGCTGTGCGGGCTGAAGAAGCCCACCTCGCCGGCCTCGTCCGCTACGTCGGCCTCCTTGTTGTCCTGTGCGGAGGCGTCGACACGCCGGGCCGTGAAGGCCAGGTAGTAGCCGATCATGATGCACAGGCCGAAGGCCAGGAACAGCGCGGTCGTACCGGCCGGCTCCTTCGACCACCAGCCGTAGACGATCGCCATGGCGAGCACGAAGACGCTCAGCCAGATGAACATCTTGCCTTGGACCTTCACTTGCCGGCCTCCTTGCCGCCCGCGAGCGCCTTGTCACCGTGACCGGCGTTCTCGAGCTGGTCGAGAGCCGCGATCTCAGGGTGATGCAGGTCGAACGCCGGGGATTCGGAACGGATCCGCGGCAGGGTCAGGAAGTTGTGCCGCGGCGGCGGGCAGGACGTCGCCCACTCGAGCGAGCGGCCGTAGCCCCACGGGTCGTCGACCTCGATCTTCTTGCCGTACTTGGCGGTCTTCCAGATGTTGTAGAAGAACGGCAGTATCGACAGACCGAGCAGGAACGAGGCGATCGTCGAGATCGTGTTCAGGGCGGTGAAGCCGTCGGCCGCGAGGTAGTCCGCGTACCGGCGCGGCATGCCCTCGGCGCCCAGCCAGTGCTGCACCAGGAACGTGCCGTGGAAGCCGATGAACAGCGTCCAGAAGGTGATCTTGCCGAGCCGCTCGTCCAGCATCTTGCCGGTGAACTTCGGCCACCAGAAGTGGAATCCGGAGAACATCGCGAAGACCACGGTGCCGAAGACGACGTAGTGGAAGTGCGCGACCACGAAGTACGAGTCCGATACGTGGAAGTCCATCGGCGGCGAGGCCAGGATGACGCCGGTCAGACCACCGAAGGTGAAGGTGATCAGGAAGCCGACGGCCCAGAGCATCGGTGTCTCGAAACTCAGTGAGCCCTTCCACATCGTTCCGATCCAGTTGAAGAACTTCACGCCTGTTGGCACGGCGATCAGGAACGTCATGAAGGAGAAGAACGGTAGGAGCACGCCACCAGTGACGTACATGTGGTGCGCCCACACGGTCACGGAGAGACCCGCGATCGCGATCGTCGCGCCGATCAGGCCCATGTAGCCGAACATCGGCTTCCGGGAGAAGACCGGGATGACCTCGGAAATGATTCCGAAGAATGGCAACGCGATGATGTACACCTCTGGATGGCCGAAGAACCAGAAGAGGTGTTGCCACAGCAGCGCGCCGCCGTTGGACGCGTCGAAGATGTGGGCACCGAACTTACGGTCCGCCTCCAGGGCGAACAGCGCGGCGGCCAGGACCGGGAAGGCCAGCAGGACCAGCACTGCGGTCAGCAGGACGTTCCACACGAAGATCGGCATCCGGAACATCGTCATGCCGGGTGCGCGCATGCAGATGATCGTGGTGATGAAGTTGACCGAGCCGAGGATCGTGCCGAAGCCGGAGAAGGCCAGACCCATGATCCACATGTCGGCGCCGATGCCCGGCGAGCGGACGGCGTCCGACAGCGGGGAGTAGGCGAACCAGCCGAAGTCGGCCGCACCCTGCGGGGTGAGGAAGCCGGCCACCGCGATGAGCGAGCCGAAGAGGTACAGCCAGTACGCGAACATGTTCAGCCGCGGGAACGCCACGTCGGGCGCGCCGATCTGCAGCGGCATGATCCAGTTCGCGAATCCGGCGAACAGCGGCGTCGCGAACATCAGCAGCATGATCGTGCCGTGCATCGTGAACGCCTGGTTGAACTGCTCGTTCGACATGAGCTGCGAGCCCGGACGAGCGAGTTCGGCGCGCATGAAGAGCGCCATCACGCCGCCGATGCAGAAGAACGCGAACGACGTGACCAGGTAGAGCGTGCCGATGGTCTTGTGGTCGGTGGTCGTCAACCACTTGATCACGACATTGCCCGGCTGCTTGCGCCGTACCGGCAGCTCGTTCTCGTACGAGTCTTCTGCTGCCGCGGCACCCTGAGGTTCGTTGAGGATGCTCACAGGTTGTTCGTCTCCCGGTTCTTCTCGTGGCTCGTCTGCTCGATGCCGGCCGGGATGTATCCGGTCTGGTTCTTCTTCGCGAGGTCCTCGAGGTGCTTCTGGTAGCGCTCGGGGGAAACGACCTTCACGTTGAAGAGCATCCGGGAGTGGTCGACACCGCAGAGCTCCGCGCACTTGCCCATGAAGGTGCCCTCCTTGTTGGGAGTCACCTCGAAGGCGTTGGTGTGGCCCGGGATGACGTCCTGCTTCATGAGGAACGGCACCACCCAGAAGGAGTGGATGACGTCACGCGAAGTCAGCACGAACCGGACCTTCTCGCCCTTGGGGAGCCAGAGGGTCGGGCCGGGGTTGCCGTTCTGCGGGTTCCGCTGGCCGGGCGTACCGACGTCGTAGACGCCGCCGGCGTTGGACGGGAACGCATCGCGGAACTTGTCCGGGATGGCCTCCAGCTCCTTGGCCGACTTCGCGTCGCCCTTGTTGGAACCCGGCACGTCCTCGATGTAGTTGAAGCCCCAGCTCCACTGGTAGCCGACCACGTTGACCGTGTGGGCGGGCTTGTCCTCCAGTGCGAGGAGCTTCGTCTCATCACGTGCCGTGAAGTAGAAGAGCACCGAGACGATGATGAGCGGAACCACCGTGTAAAGCGTCTCGATGGGCATGTTGTAACGCGTCTGCGGAGGTACCTCCACCTTGGTGCGGCTGCGCCGGTGGAAGATGACACTCCACAGGATCAGACCCCAGACCAGCACGCCCGTGGCGAGCGCTGCCGCCCACGAGCCCTGCCAGAGGGAGAGGATCCGCGGAGCCTCTTCCGTTACGGGGGTGGGCATACCAAGGCGGGGAAAGTCCTTGTATGTGCAACCGGTCGCGGTTGCCAGGATCAGGCCCGCAGTCAGCACCTGCGGCAGCTTCCGCCGCATCGGGCGCCGCGACGAGCGGTCGGAGCCGTTGGGACTCACGTAGCGCCTTCCCGAGAGTCTCGGCCCGCGCGGTCGGGTGCGGCCTTCTCGGTCGTCGGTCGCCGCCCTGCGGCGGGCAGGGGTTTGGATGTTTATGCGGGCCAAACCTTACTGGACGCTATTTGGGGTCGCGCGGGGAGGGTGCCTAACGCGCCGCGGGTCACTCGGGAGGGTGGGACGCCCCTCCCGGCGGGGGCTTTCTGACGGGGGGTCGGGCGCCCACCAGCTCGGCGGAAGCTCTCCGTCCGCGGGGGTGGGTCCGTCGTGGTTGATCGCGCCCACGCGGCGGAGCCGCACATGTCACAGCCCCGCGCCCCTTCGGGGCGCTTAGCGTTGGCCTGTGTCCTACTTCGATGCCGCTTCTTCCGCTCCCCTGCATCCCGTGGCCCGGCAGGCTCTGCACGCTTCGCTGGACGAGGGGTGGGCCGATCCTGCTCGGCTCTATCGCGAGGGGCGGCGGGCCAGGCTGTTGCTCGATGCCGCCCGCGAGGCCGCCGCCGATGCGGTGGGCTGCCGACCGGACGAGCTCTCCTTCACCCCGTCCGGCACCCGGGCCGTGCACTCCGGGATTGCCGGAGGCCTCGCCGGGCGTCGGCGCGTCGGGCGGCACCTGGTGGTGTCGGCGGTCGAACACTCTTCGGTGCTGCACGCGGCGGCGGCCCTCGAAGCCGACGGGGGCGCGGTGACCGAGATCCCGGTGGACCGGTCAGGGGCGGTGTCCCCGGCCGCGTACGCCGCCGGTCTGCGCCCCGACACGGCGCTCGCCTGCCTCCAGTCCGCCAACCACGAGGTGGGCACCGAGCAGCCGGTGGCCGATGTCGCTTCGGCGTGTCGCGCCGCCGGGGTGCCGCTCCTGGTGGACGCGGCGCAGTCGCTGCCGTGGGGGCCGGTCGGCGGGGATTGGTCCCTGCTCGCCGCCAGTGCCCACAAGTGGGGCGGGCCCGCGGGCGTGGGGCTGCTCGTCGTGCGCAAGGGGGTGCGGTTCGCCGCGCAAGGCCCGGCCGACGAGCGGGAGTCGGGGCGCGCCCCGGGCTTCGAGAACATCCCGGCGGTGGTCGCCGCCGCGGCCTCGCTGCGTGCCGTGCAGGCCGAGGCCGCCGAGGAGGACGCACGGCTGCGGGAGCTGACCGAGCGGATCAGGGCGCAGGTGCCGGGTCTTGTGCCGGACGTGGAGGTGGTGGGCGATCCGGTGCGGCGCCTGCCCCACCTGGTGACCTTCTCGTGTCTCTATGTCGACGGGGAGACCGTGCTGCACGAGCTGGACCGGGCGGGCTTCTCGGTCTCCTCCGGCTCGTCCTGCACCAGCTCGACGCTGACCCCCAGCCACGTACTGAAGGCGATGGGCGTCCTGAGCGAGGGCAACGTCCGGGTGTCACTCCCCCGAGGGACCCAGGAAGCGGAGGTGACGCGCTTCCTGGAGCTTCTGCCGGGCGTGGTGGCCGGGGTGCGCGAACAGCTGGGCGCTCCGGCGGCACCGGCATCGGGGGCGGAGTCCGCCTCGCTCGTCGTGGACGCGCTCGGCAAGCGCTGCCCGCTGCCCGTCATCGAGCTCGCGAAGGTCATCGGGGACGTACCGGTGGGCGGCACCGTCACCGTCCTCGCGGACGACGAGGCGGCGCGGCTCGACATTCCGGCGTGGTGCGAGATGCGGGGCCAGGAGTACGTGGGTGAGCAGCCGGCGGACCACGGCTCTGCCTATGTGGTCCGCCGGAGCTCCTAGCTTCTGGCTGCCGGCTTCCGACTAGGCCAGGTGCGCCTGGACGTCGGACGCCGCCTCATGGCCGTACGCCTTGGTGAAGCGGTCCATGAAGTTGCTGCGCTGCAGCTCGTACTCCTGGGTGCCGACGGTCTCGATGACCAGGGTGGCGAGCATGCAGCCGACCTGCGCCGCGCGCTCGTGCGAGACGCCCCAGGCCAGACCCGAGAGGAAGCCCGCGCGGAAGGCGTCGCCGACGCCGGTCGGCTCGACCTTCGCCTCTTCCTCGGGGACGCCGACCTCGATCGGGTCCTGGCCCGTGGACTCGATGCGCACGCCGCGCGAGCCGAGGGTCGTCACGCGGTGGCCGACCTTGGAGAGGATCTCGGCGTCGCTCCAGCCGGTCTTGGACTCGATGAGCCCCTTCTCGTACTCGTTCGAGAAGAGGTACGTGGCGCCGTCGAGGAGGGTTCGGATCTCCTCGCCCTCCATGCGCGCGATCTGCTGGGAGAAGTCCGCGGCGAAGGGGATCTTGCGCGTACGGCACTCCTCGGTGTGCCGCATCATCGCCTCGGGGTCGTCCGCGCCGATGAGGACCAGCTCCAGCCCGCCCACGCGGTCGGACACGGTCTTCAGTTCGATGAGGCGGGCCTCGCTCATCGCGCCCGTGTAGAACGAGCCGATCTGGTTGTGGTCGGCGTCCGTGGTGCACACGAAGCGGGCCGTGTGCAGCGTCTCGGAGATACGGACCGACGCCGTGTCCACGCCGTGCCGGTCGAGCCAGGCGCGGTACTCGCCGAAGTCGGAGCCCGCGGCGCCGACCAGGATCGGGGCGGTGCCGAGCTGGCCCATCCCGAAGCAGATGTTGGCGGCGACGCCTCCCCTGCGTACGTCTAGCGCGTCGACGAGGAATGAGAGAGAAACCGTGTGCAGCTGATCCGCGACCAGTTGGTCGGCGAAGCGGCCGGGGAAGGTCATCAGGTGGTCGGTGGCGATGGAGCCGGTGACTGCGATACGCACGACGGCATGCTCCTGTGGAGGAGAGGCAAGGGATTGACAGTTCACGCTACCGGGTCGGGCCACCTCGCTGAAGAGGCCAAACTACCCGTTAGTAGGTCTTTTTTCGCGAGGTGTGCGATGCGTACGGTGCGGTTATGGCCGTTATCTCGAAGCATGTCGTCACCGCGCGTCCCGTCGAGCTGCACTCCGAGACCCTGGAGACCCTGCGCGGCGACTGCGCCCGCATGGCCCCGCACTGGGTGACCCCCGTGGCCGCCGCGACCGCTCCGGTGTCGCCCGCGCTGATCCACGGGGTCGACGTCCCGCCGGCCTCCGCGCGACTGATCGACGGCATGTCCGAGTACGGCGACTGAGGCGAGGGCCGGTCGCGCACCGGCCCAGGGGCATCGGCGCGCGCCGAGGGAACCGCGCGCTCCCCCGCTGCGTCCCACCGCTGTCCCCCGTAAAGGGGACGCGGAATACGAACGAGGCCCACGCACGGGCCTCCAGGGACAGCAGTGCAGTCGAAGGAGCGATGCGGTGAGCACCGAGCGAACCGACCATGACGCTGCCGAGCAGCACCGGCGGCGTTCCCGCCTCGCCGTCGCGTCGGTGGCGGCCACGGTGCTGCTCGTCGGTGGCGGCGGCGCCTACTTCGCCGCGACCGCGTCAGGCGGCAACGACGGCAACGGCAGCTCTCCCGCCGCCGACGGCGGCGGCACACCCCCTCCGCTCGCCCTCGACGGACACACGGACGGCGACCGGCAGGAAGGCGGCACCGGAGGCATCGCCCCGGGAGAGCCCGACCCGAACGGCGCCGCCTACCGCGCCGAGGGCAAGCTGCCCGGCGGCCCCGACGAAGCGGCGGTGTACCACGCGCGGGGCACCGTCACCCAGGACCAGGTCGCCGAGCTGGCCAAGGCCCTGGGTGTCACGGGGAAGCCCACCTCGCAGGACGGCGCCTGGAAGATCGGCCCCACGAACGACGGTTCCGGGCCCTCACTCCAGGTGAGCAAGCAGGCCCCGGGCACCTGGACGTTCTCGCGGCACGCCACCGGCGGCAGCGACAACTGCCAGAAGGGGAAGGCCTGTTCGGAGACCTCGGAGAACCGGGAGACGTCCACCGCCCCGAACGGCGAGGGTGACGCGGTCGGCGAGAGCGCGGCGAAGAAGGCGGCCGCACCGGTCCTGAAGGCCGTGGGCCAGGACGACGCGAAGCTGGACGCCCGTCAACTGATGGGCGGCGTACGAGTGGTGAACGCCGACCCCCGGGTGGGCGGCCTCCCGACGTACGGCTGGTCGACCGGCATCCAGGTCGGCTCGGACGGCCAAGTGGTCGGCGGAAGCGGCCAGTTGAAGGCGCCGGAGAAGGGTGCGACGTACCCGGTGATCAGTGCCGCCAAGACCCTGGAGCAGCTCAACAGGACCGGTGACGGTGACGGACGCGTCGGCATCGGCGGCTGCGCCACGGCCGTGCCCGAGGACCCCAAGGACACAGCCGGCGGAGAGGGGCAGAAGGAGGCGCCGTGCGAGGAGCCTTCCTCCGCGCCCCCGAAGCCGCAGCCGATCACGGTGAAGGACGCCACGTTCGGGCTCGCGGTGCACTTCGTGGACGGGCGCCAGACGCTCGTGCCCGCCTGGCTCTTCGATGTGAAGCCGCAGGGCGCGAAGGACGCGTTCACGGTGACGCACCCGGCGGTGGAGCCGAAGTTCCTCACCTCGCCGAGCACGCCGTCCCCCACCCCGACGCCCACCGAGAAGCCGGGCACGGGCGCCGAGAAGCCCGGCACGGGGGCGAAGGATCCGACCCTGCACGTCGAGTCGTACCGCGCGGACGGCACGTCCCTGACCCTGCACTTCTGGGGCGGCGTCTGCAGTGACTACTCGGCGTCGGCCGACGAGAGCGGCGACAGCGTGCGCGTGAAGGTGACCGAGACCCGGAAGAAGGGCGAGGTCTGCGTCATGGTGGCCAAGGAGTTCACGGAGACCGTGACCCTGGACGAGCCGCTCGGCGACCGCAAGGTCGTGGACGCGGAGGGCGGCGCGACGGTCCCGCGCAAGTAGCGTCCCGGGCGAAGCGCACCAGCCCCGCACGTACGAAGGCGGCCCCCGAAGTTCTCCGGGGGCCGCCTTCGTACGTGCGGTTGAGCTGAGCGGCGGTTTAGTTGAACGAGTCGCCGCAGGCGCAGGAACCCGTGGCGTTCGGGTTGTCGATCGTGAAGCCCTGCTTCTCGATGGTGTCGACGAAGTCGATGGAGGCGCCGCCCAGGTAAGGAGCGCTCATCCGGTCGGTGACGACCTTCACGCCGTCGAAGTCCTTGACGACGTCGCCGTCGAGCGAGCGCTCGTCGAAGAACAGCTGGTAGCGAAGGCCCGAGCAGCCGCCGGGCTGAACGGCGACGCGCAGCGCCAGATCGTCGCGACCCTCCTGCTCCAGAAGGCCCTTGACCTTGGCCGCGGCGGCGTCGGACAGGAGGATGCCGTCGCTCACGGTGGTGGTCTCGTCCGATACGGACATCTGCTTCTCTCCCGGGTTGTACGGAGACTGCTTGCCGACGGTTGCAACCGTCGGGGCCGCGGATTCATTCCGGGCCGAGTGCTGTGTCTCCCGGCTGTCTGTCGACTGTCTCTCGGCTGTCTGTCCCCTTCATGCTCGCACATGCCGCCCTGCGGGGCATCGGCCCGTCGAAGGCGAACGCGTCACATCGACACTATGGCCATCGTCAAACTGACGTGAAGCGGTTATGATAGATAACGTCAATTAGACGAAAAGGCTCGTCTGCAGAACAGAAAGGGTGCGTGTCGTGACCACCGCCCAGTCCCCCGCGGACCTCGTGGACCTCGATGTTCAGCCCACGCCGCTCGCCCTGCTCCTGCTCGGCCGCGAGGCCGACCCCAAGAGCGAGCGCGGCGTGGAGTGCCCCGGCGATCTGCCGTCGCCCTCCGACCCCGACCTGGTGGAGCGCGCCCGCGCCGCCAAGGAGAAGCTCGGCGACAAGGTCTTCGTGCTCGGCCACCACTACCAGCGCGACGAGGTCATCCAGTTCGCGGATGTCACCGGCGACTCCTTCAAGCTGGCCAAGGACGCGGCCGCCAGGCCGGAGGCCGAGTACATCGTCTTCTGCGGCGTGCACTTCATGGCCGAGTCCGCGGACATCCTGACCACCGACGACCAGAAGGTCGTCCTGCCCGATCTGGCCGCCGGCTGCTCGATGGCCGACATGGCCACCGCCGAGCAGGTCGCGGAGTGCTGGGACGTGCTGACCGAGGCCGGGATAGCCGAGCAGGTCGTACCCGTCTCGTACATGAACTCCTCGGCCGACATCAAGGCCTTCACCGGCAAGCACGGCGGGACGATCTGCACCTCGTCCAACGCCAAGCGGGCCCTGGAGTGGGCTTATGAGCAGGGCGAGAAGGTGCTGTTCCTGCCCGACCAGCACCTCGGGCGCAACACCGCGGTCCGCGACATGGGCCTCACGCTCGACGACTGCGTGCTCTACAACCCGCACAAGCCGAACGGCGGCCTGACGCCTCAGCAACTGCGGGACGCGAAGATGATCCTGTGGCGCGGGCACTGCTCGGTGCACGGGCGCTTCTCGCTGGAGTCCGTGGAGGACGTGCGCGCGCGGATACCCGGCGTGAACGTCCTGGTGCACCCCGAGTGCAAGCACGAGGTCGTGGCCGCCGCGGACTACGTGGGCTCGACCGAGCACATCATCAAGACCCTGGAGGCGGCTCCCTCCGGTTCCAAGTGGGCGATCGGCACCGAGCTGAATCTCGTACGCCGCCTGGCGAACCGTTTCGCCGCGGAGGACAAGGAGATCGTCTTCCTCGACAAGACGGTCTGCTTCTGCTCGACCATGAACCGGATCGACCTGCCGCACCTGGTCTGGGCGCTGGAGTCCCTGGCCGAGGGCAAGCTGGTCAACCAGATCGAGGTCGACCGCGAGACCGAGCAGTTCGCGAAGCTGGCGCTCGAGCGCATGCTGGCGCTTCCGTAGGTCGTACGAGGTACGGGGCGCCCCTCTGGGTGAGGGGCGCCCCGTACGGCGCGGGGAACTGGCGATCAGCCCCCGTCGGCCCGCAGGGTCAGACCTGGGCCGGTGCCGGGTCGTCCGACTCGGCGTCGGCCTGCGGCGGGACGCCCGCCTTCTTCGCCCGCTTCTTCTCGCGCTTCGCGCGCCTGCGCTCCTTGCGGAGTTCCACCATCGCGTACAGCGTCGGGACGAGGAGCAGGGTGAGGAGCGTCGACGTGATCAGGCCGCCGATGACCACCACCGCGAGCGGCTGGGCGATGAAGCCGCCCTCGCCCGTGATGCCGAGGGCCATCGGGAGCAGGGCGAAGATCGTCGCCAGGGCCGTCATCAGGATCGGGCGCAGACGGTGGCGGCCACCCTCGATGACTGCCTCGACCACGCCGTGACCCTGCTTGCGGTACTGGTTGATCAGGTCGATCAGGACGATCGCGTTCGTCACCACGATGCCGATCAGCATCAGCATGCCGATCATCGCCGGGACGCCCATCGGGGTGTCCGTCGCGATGAGGAGACCGATCGCGCCCGTGGCCGCGAACGGGATCGACACCAGCAGGATCAGCGGCTGGACCAGCGAGCGGAACGTCGCCACGAGCAGCATGAAGACGATCGCGATCGCCGCGAGCATCGCGAGGCCGAGCGAGGCGAACGCCTCGTCCTGATCCTCGGAGACGCCGCCGATGGACGCCGTGGCGCCCTCCGGCAGGTTCAGCGCGTCGAGCTTCTTGGTGAGGTCGGCGCTGACCGCGCCCGTGTTCTCGCCGGTCGGCTTCGCGGTGATCGTCGCGGCGCGCGCGCCGTCGATACGGGTCATCGAGACCGGCCCGTCGACCAGCTTCACCGAAGCGATGTCACCGAGCTTCACGGCGCCGAGGTTCAGCTCGCGCAACTCGGCGAGGGTCTTCGCCGGCTGCGCCGACTTCACCACGACGTCACGCTCGGTGTCGTCCAGGATCGCCTTGCCGCTCTCGGTGCCGCGGACCGCCTGGGCGACGGCCTGGCCGAGGGTGGTGTCGTTGAAACCGGCCGCCGCGGCCTTGGCGTTGGCCTTGACCGAGATGCGCGGGATGCTCTGCGACAGGTCGCTCTGCACGTCCGTGACGTCGTCGATCTTCGCGACCTCGTCGCGCACCTCCTCGGACGCCTTGCGCAGCACGTCGCCGTCGGCGGCCTTGACGACCACGCTCAGGTCCTGGCTGCCGAAACCGTCTCCGGCCGCGATGGACGTCTGGCCGATGCCGGAGAGCTTGCCGAGCTCCTCCTCGACCTTGTCCTGCGTCGTGTCGTACGCCGCCTTGTCCTTGAGCGTCAGGGTGTAGGACGCCTGGTTGGTGTCCGTGCTGCCGCCGAACGCCGCCATGAAGCCGGACGAGCCGACCGTGACCTGGTAGTCCTTGATCTCGTCCAGGCCGTCCAGCATCTTCTCGACCTTCTTGGCCGAGGCGTTGGACGCCGCCAGGCTGGTGCCCGGCTTCAACTCCTGCTTGATGGTCAGGACTTCCTGCTCGCCCTGGTCGAAGAAGTTGGTCTTCAGGAGCGGCGCCATGCCGAACGTGCCCACGAGGATCACGATCGCGAGGGCGAGGCTGGTGAAGCGGCGCCGGGTCGCGAAGCGCAGGACGGGGACGTAGAAGCGCTGGAGCCTGCTCTTCGCCTCCTTCTCCTCGGCCTTGCGGCGGGCCTCCTCCGGGTCGGCGCCGCGTACGTCCTTGGGGGGACGCAGGAACCAGTACGAGAGGACCGGCACGACCGTCAGCGAGACGAGCAGGGACGCCAGGAGCGCCGCCGTGACCGTCAGCGAGAAGGAGCCGAAGAGCTCGCCCACCATGCCGCCGACCAGGCCGATCGGCAGGAAGACCGCGACGGTCGTCAGGGTCGAGGACGTCACGGCGCCCGCGACCTCCTTGACCGCGGTGATGATCGCGGCCTCGCGCTCCTCGCCGTACCCGAGGTGGCGCTTGATGTTCTCCAGGACCACGATCGAGTCGTCGACGACGCGGCCGATGGCGATGGTCAGCGCGCCGAGCGTGAGCATGTTGAGGGACAGGTCCCTCGTCCACAGCACGATCAGGGCGAGCACGACCGAGAGCGGGATGGAGACCGCGGTGACCAGCGTCGAGCGGATCGACGCCAGGAAGACCAGGATGATCAGGACGGCGAAGACCAGGCCGAGCGCGCCCTCGGTGGTGAGGCCGTCGATGGACTTGGAGACCGCGGGGCCCTGGTCGCTCGCGACCGTCAGGTCGGAGCCCGCGCCCAGGTCCTCGCGGAGGTCGGGCAGCTTGTCCTTGACCGCGTCGGAGATGGCGACGGCGCTGCCGTCCTGGTCCATCGTGATCGCGACGGCCAGGCTCGGCCTGCCGTTGGTGCGCGTGATGGACGTGGCGTCCGAGGGCTGCTGCTTCACCGTGGCGACGTCACCGAGGCGCACCGGCTTGGCAGGGCGCTCCCCCGGCTTGGCCTCGGGGGTGACCATCAGGTCCTGGATCTGCTTCAGGGAGGTGTAGCCGCCGCCGACCTGGACGGTGCGGTTCTTGCCGTCCTCGTCGAAGGAGCCCGCGGGGAGCGTGGCGCCGCCGGCCTGGAGCGCCTGGCCGAGCGCGGCCGGGGTCAGGCCCGCCTTGGCCAGCTTCTTCTCGTCGGGGGTGACGTCCACCTGAAGGTCGCGCACGCCGTCGACGGTGACCTGTCCGACGCCGTCGATGTCCTCCAGGGCGGGGACGACGGTGCGGTCGAGGCGGTCGGAGAGCGCCTGCTGGTCCTTGTCGGAGGTGACGGAGAGGACCACGGTCGGGATGTCGTCCGTGGAGCCCGCGATGACCTGCGGGTCGACGTCGTCGGGGAGTTCGGCTCCGGCACGGTTCACGGCCTGCTGGACATCGGCGACGAGCTGCTTGGAGCCGCTGCCGTAGTCGAACTGGGCCATGATCACGGCGTTGCCCTCGCTCGCCGTGGAGGTGATGCCGGTGATGCCGTCGACCGCGTCGATCGACGATTCAAGGGGTTCGACGACCTGCTTTTCGACCACATCGGGGGACGCGCCCTGATACGGGGCCAGGACGGACACCATCGGGAGTTCGATGGAGGGCAGCAGCTGCTGCTTGAGCTGAGGGATCGCGATCGCGCCGAAGACGAGCGCGATGATCGATATCAGCCCGACAAGGGCCCGTTGGGCGAGGCTGAATCGGGACAGCCAGGACATGGTGGTCTCTCTCTGTGGCGTACTGCGCAGGAACGGGCACCGGCGTGCCGGTGCCCCCTACACGATCTGCCATGTCCAGGGCAGGATTCGTCACTCCGAGGACCCGTTCTTATGCGGCGCATACTGCGGGCGCAGTACATCGCGTCCGCGCTCACTCCACCCTTGGACGTACCAGGCCCGATTCGTAGGCGATGACGACGAGTTGTGCCCGGTCACGGGCGCCGAGCTTCGCCATCGCGCGGTTCACATGGGTCTTCACGGTGAGCGGGCTGACCTCGAGCCGCTCGGCGATCTCGTCGTTCGAGTGCCCGCCCGCGACCTGGACGAGGACCTCGCGCTCGCGCCCGGTGAGCGCGTCGAGCCGCTCGCCGCGCACCCCGCCGTCACCGTCCGAACTGTCGCCCTGCGCGAGGAACTTGGCGATGAGACCCTTCGTCGCCACCGGGGAGAGCAGGGCGTCGCCGGCGGCCGCGATCCGGATCGCGCCGAGCAGTTCGTCCGGCTCCGCGCCCTTCCCGAGGAAGCCGGAGGCCCCGGCGCGCAGCGACTGCACCACGTACTCGTCGACCTCGAAGGTGGTCAGCATGACCACGCGTACGTGGGCCAGGGCGGGGTCGGCGCTGATCATCCGGGTGGCGGCGAGACCGTCCGTGCCCGGCATGCGGATGTCCATCAGGACGACGTCCGCGGCCCGGTCCTTGGCGAGTTCGACGGCCTCGGCGCCGTCCGACGCCTCGGCGACGACCTCCATGTCCGGCTCGGAGTCCACCAGCACCTTGAACGCGCTGCGCAGCAGTGCCTGATCGTCGGCGAGCAGCACCCGGATCGTCACGCGGTCCCTCCCTCTGCCGGGCTGACCGGCTTTGCCGTGACGGGCAGGATCGCATGGACGCGGAATCCGCCGCCGTAGCGGGGTCCGGCGGTGCAGCGGCCGCCCAGTGCGCTGACGCGCTCGCGCATGCCGAGGAGGCCGTGCCCGCCGCCGTCGGTCTCCTGGCTCTGCTCCTTCTTCTCGCCCCCGCCGTCGTCCAGGATCGTGACCTCGGCGTTCGGCCCTACGCGGATGACGCTGACCTCGGCCTTGGCGCCCGCCCCCGCGTGCTTCTGCACGTTCGTGAGGGCCTCTTGGATGATGCGGTAGGCGGCCAGGTCGACCCCTGCGGGCAGGTCCGTCGCGTTGTCGCCGACGGCGACCTCCACCGGGAGCCCCGCGTGCCGGAAGGTGTCGACGAGGTCGTCGAGACGGGCCAGGCCCGGCGCGGGTTCGGTGGGCGCCTCGGGGTCGCCGGTCTGCCGCAACAGGCCGACGGTGGCGCGCAGTTCGTTGAGCGCGGAGCGGCTTGCGTCGCGTACGTGGGAGAGGGCTTCCTTGGCCTGGTCGGGCCGCTTGTCCATGACGTGCGCGGCCACGCCCGCCTGCACATTGACCAGGGCGATGTGGTGGGCGACCACGTCGTGCAGATCGCGGGCGATACGCAGCCGCTCCTCGGCGACGCGGCGCCGAGCCTCCTCCTCGCGGGTGCGTTCCGCGCGTTCGGCGCGCTCGCGTATGGCGTCCACGAAGGCGCGGCGGCTGCGGACGGCGTCGCCCGCGGCCGCGGCCATGCCGGTCCAGGCGAAGATGCCGAGGTTCTCCTGGGCGTACCAGGGCAGCGGGCCCACCAGCATGGCCACTCCGGTGAGCCCGGTGATGGTGACCACGCCGACGCGCCAGGTGGTGGAGCGGTCGGTGGTGGCGGCGACGGTGTAGAGGGCGACGACCGCACTCATGACGACGGCGCCGCGGAACTCTCCGGTGACCAGGTCGACGACGGAGGCGGCGCAGGTCGCCGCGAGCACGATCCAGGGGGCGCGGCGGCGGAAGACCAGCGCGGTGGCGCTGAGCAGCATCAGGACGAGGCTGAGCGAGCCGGGGGTGCGGGTGCCCCAGGAGGGGCCGCCGTCATGGCCGTACGGCTCGACGAAGGAACCGATGACCATGCACACGAGGACGGCTGCCGCGAGGGCGGCGTCCACAGCCAGGGGATGCGCCTTGGCCCAACAGCGGCCTCGCACGAGAGTGGTCACGCCTTAGACGGTACGGGGCCCTGCGGGCTGCTGGGACCGGTCTGACGGGCCGCCCCTGCGGGGCGATGCCCATTGTTCTGGCTGAGCTCCGTCTCCCTGGGCGTCCTGGCCCGGCGCTCCGCGCCGGGTCTTTCCCGCCCACCCACCCGATTTACCCCGCATCTAGCCGGGAATCAGGCCGTCGTCGCTCAGCATCTCCCGGACCTCGTCCAGGGTCGCGTCCGGGCCCGGGAGGATCAGCTCGGAGGGTTCGAGGGCGTCGTCCGGGAGAGGGGTACCCAGCTCCCGGACCTTGTCCAGCAACGCGCCCAGCGTCCTGCGGAAGCCGGACTCGTCGCCGCTCTCCATCTCCGCGAGCAACTCGTCGTCCAGCTTGTTCAGTTCGGTGAAGTGGCTGTCGGCCAGCTTCACCTGCCCCTCCCCCATGATCCGTACGATCATGTCGCCCTCCTCGGACGTGAGCGGTGTGCTGCGTAAGGCTTTCTACTACTGCTTGTCGAAGCGCGGAGTGTCCTGCGGCTCCTTGGCCTGGGGCTGGCCCTGGCCCGGCTCGATGGCCTGCTTCGGCGACGCCGACGAGCCACCCGCCAGTTCCGCCTTCATCCGCTGCAGTTCCAGCTCTACATCAGTACCACCGGAGAGCCGATCCAGCTCGGACTGGATGTCGTCCTTGGCGAGCCCGGAGGAGTCGTCGAGAGCACCGGAAGCCAGGAGCTCGTCGATCGCGCCGGCCCGCGCCTGGAGCTGCGCGGTCTTGTCCTCGGCGCGCTGGATCGCCATGCCGACGTCGCCCATCTCCTCGGAGATGCCGGAGAAGGCCTCGCCGATCCGGGTCTGCGCCTGGGCGGCGGTGTACGTGGCCTTGATCGTCTCCTTCTTCGTGCGGAAGGCGTCGACCTTGGCCTGGAGGCGCTGCGCCGCGAGGGTGAGCTTCTCCTCCTCGCCCTGGAGCGTCTGGTGCTGCGTCTCCAGGTCGGTCACCTGCTGCTGCAGCGCCGCACGGCGCGACAGCGCCTCGCGGGCCAGGTCCTCGCGGCCCAGGGCAAGGGCCTTGCGGCCCTGGTCCTCAAGGGTGGAGGACTGCTTCTGGAGCTGGCTCAGCTGCAGCTCGAGGCGCTTGCGCGAGGTCGCCACGTCGGCGACACCGCGGCGCACCTTCTGAAGCAGCTCGAGCTGCTTCTGGTACGAGTAATCGAGGGTTTCGCGCGGGTCCTCGGCCCGGTCAAGGGCCTTGTTCGCCTTCGCGCGGAAGATCATCCCCATACGCTTCATGACACCGCTCATGGGCTTCGCGCGCCCCCTTCTGACGGACTTCCAGCTCCAGGTACTGCTCAGAACCCACAGTACGGGCCCTGCATCCATTACCGCACTGTTCGCGTGCGGATGCGCTCATCCCCAAGGACGACTGTGTCCGGCCGGGCTCAGGCGTAGGGAGTAGGTGCACCCCCGGGAACCGCCCGAAAACCGCTTGTAAACCACACGGAACGTCCCCTTAGCCACACAATCAAGACGCCCGGTGTTGCCGGATCGTTCCCCGTCGGGCGGGGGTCCATGCGTCCGCACCCCGTACCCTTGGGTTTTGTGTTCCGTAGCCGATCCAAGGACGAGAAGGCCCCGGCGAGCAAGGCCCCGGTGACCGACTCCCAGCAGCCCCGTGACCCCGAGGCCCCCAAGGGCCGCCCCACGCCCAAGCGCAGTGAGGCCCAGACCCAGCGCCGCAGCGTGGCCAACACGCCTGTGACGCGCAAGGAGGCGGCGAAGCGGCAGCGCAATGAACGCCGCGTCCAGATGGACAAGCAGCGCCAGGCGCTCGCCAGCGGTGACGAGCGCTATCTGCCCGCGCGCGACAAGGGCCCCGTGCGCAAGTTCGCGCGCGACTTCGTCGACTCGCGGTTCTGCATCGCCGAGTTCTTCCTGCCGCTGGCCGTGATCATCCTCGTACTGAGCATGGTCCGGATCCCGCAGCTGCAGAACATCGCGCTGCTGCTCTGGCTCTTCGTGATCGTCCTGATCATCGTGGACTCGGTGACGACGGCGGTCCGCCTGAAGAAGCGCCTGAACGAGCGTTTCCCGAGCGAGAGCAAGAAGGGCGCCGTCGCGTACGCCCTGATGCGTACGCTCCAGATGCGCCGGCTGCGCCTTCCGAAGCCGCAGGTCAAGCGCGGAGAGCGGCCCTGAGCGGTTTCGCCGGCGGGGCCGCCGCGTGGCTGGAGAAGCTGGGCGGCCTGCGCAATGCCGTACGCCAGGAGCTGGTGACCCGGCAGCTCGACGAGCAGATAGCCGGACGCTTCCCCGTGGGGCAGCGGCTCCGGGTGCTCGACGTGGGCATGGGCCAGGGCACGCAGGCGCTGCGGCTCGCCCGTGCCGGGCACAAGGTGACCGGCGTCGAGCAGGATCCGGCGATGGTGGCCGCGGCACGTGCGTCGCTCGCCGCCGAGCCCGAGGGCATCCGGGGGCGGGTGCGCATCGTCGAGGGCGACGGGCGCGAGACCGGGGTGCATTTCCTGCCGGGCAGCTTCGACGTCGTGCTGTGTCACGGCGTCCTGATGTACGTCGAGGAGCCGGACGCGCTGCTGGCGGGCCTGGCCCGGATGCTCGCCCACGGAGGGCTGCTCTCCCTGCTCGTGCGCAACGCCGACGCGCTTGCCATGCGGCCGGGGCTCGCCGGGGACTGGGCGGGGGCGATGGCCGCCTTCGACTCCACCGTGTACCGCAATCGGCTCGGCCTGGAGGCGCGGGCCGACCGGCTCGGTGCGGTGTCCGCCTCGCTGGCGGGGATCGCGGCGCCGTTGCACGCCTGGTATGGCGTGCGGGTCTTCACCGATGGCGCGTCGGACGAGGCTCGGCCGCCGGAGGAAGCGGAGTTGGCGGCGTTGCTCGCCGCCGAGGAGCGGGCGGGGCGGACCGACCCGTATCGCCGGGTCGCGGCTCTGTTGCACGTCTGCGGTGTGCGGGACTGACTGAGCCGCCGCTTCGCGGCGGATGCTTCCCTCGCACCCACCCGATTGCCCCGCATCCAGGGCGACGTACGGGGACGAACGGGACACTCGGGGCATGACTGTCTCGCGTATCCGTACCGTCACCGCCGCCGTTGTCGTCGCCTCCGGGCTTCTCGTGAGCGGCTGCTCCGGAACCGGTTCCGGGGACTCCGGTGAGTCCACCACTCAGGCCGCTCCCATGGCGGAGAGCGACCTGGAGGGCGCCTACCAGCAGGTGATCAAGGACGTCCTGCCTTCGGTGGTCCAGATCGACGCCTCCGAGAGCCTCGGCTCCGGCGTCGTCTACGACAACAAGGGCCACGTCGTCACCAACGCCCATGTCGTGGGCAAGGAACGCACCTTCAAGGTCACGACGGCCACCCGCGAGCAGGCGCTCACCGCGAAGCTCGTGGCCTCCTACCCCGAGCAGGACCTCGCCGTCATCAAGATCGACAACCCGCCGAGCGGGCTCAAGGCCGCGAAGTTCGCCGACTCCACGAAGGCCGAGGTCGGGCAGATCGTGCTCGCCATGGGTTCGCCGCTCGGTCTGTCGTCCAGCGTCACGCAGGGCATCATCTCGGCGACCGGCCGGACCGTCAGCGAGGGCCGCTCGGACGGCGCCACGGGGGCCACCATCGGGAACATGGTGCAGACGTCGGCCGCGATCAACCCGGGCAACAGCGGCGGCGCCCTGGTCACCCTCGACAGCGAGGTCATCGGCATTCCGACGCTCGCCGCGACCGACCCGCAGATGGGCGACAGCGCGGCGCCCGGCATCGGATTCGCGATCCCGTCCTCGATGGTGAAGACCATCGCCGACCAGATCGTCGAGGACGGCAAGGTCACCGACTCGGGCCGGGCCGCCCTCGGCATCACGGGACGCACGGTCCTCGGCAACGACTACAAGCCCGCGGGCGTCGCCGTCGTCGAGGCGCGGAACGACGGAGCCGCGGCCAAGGCGGGCATCAAGGCCGGCGACATCATCACCAAGCTGGGCGATGCCGAGATCACCACGATCACCTCGCTCTCCGAGGCGCTCGCCGGGGAGAAGCCGGGCGACAAGGCGCAGGTGACGTACGTACGGGACGGCGCCGACAAGACCGCCGACGTCACGCTGGGCGAGATGTAGGCACCGGACGCCGCGAGGGGGTGGCCGCAGCTGCGGCCACCTCCTCGCGTCCAGGCTTCGCTCAGTCCTGCGCCGCGTCCTGCGCGTGCAGGCTCATCGGCCCATAGATCTTGTTCGCGTCCTCGAAGAGCGACACCTGGTCGGCGCCGCCCTCGGCGAGCTCTTTCCAGTACTCGCCGACCCAGGACTCCGCGTCCCCCTGGGTCGTGAACTCTTCCGGCGTCAGAGCGGGCTGGACCTCGGTCCCGTCCGCCTTCTCGAACCGCCACGTCCATGCCGCCATGCGAGCCTCCCGACGATGGTCCGACAGCTGTTTGAACCCTCCCCCGGCCGCAGCAGGGGGATTCCTGGCTCACGTCGGCTGCGGGTCAGCGACCAACAGCTCTTGCTGCTCGTGCGCGCTTGGTTCTCGCGACGCATGTCGGTGATCCTAACGCCCCCGCCTGAAGGCCGGGGCGTGCTCCGTCGAATCCGCTGGGCCTAGCCGGGCGAGCGCCGCTCGCGGCGACGCGGGAGGATCTTCCCGTGGAACTGACTCTGCTCGGCACCGGCGACCCCGAAGGCCTGCCCCGCCCCGGCTGCCCCTGCGCGGCCTGTGCGACCGCGCTCGGCGGCGCCGCACGCGCCGCGACGGCCCTGCTCGTGGACGGCGTCCTGCTGCTCGACCTCACCCCTGGCGCCGCCTTCGCGGCCGCCCGCTCCGGGCACTCACTCGGCGGCGTACGCCAGGTCCTGCTCTCCCATCCGCACGACGGCCCGTCGGTGGAGGTACCGGCCGGCCTTCCGCAGCCGGGCCGGGTGCCCGACGGGCGGGAGCTCGCGCTGCTCACCGGGCACCGGGTGCGGGCGGTGGCGATGGACCATCCGGGCACGGGGTACGAGGTGGTGGGCCCCGACGGGGAGCGGCTGTTGTATCTGCCGCCCGAGGGTGCGCCCTCCGGGGTGCCGAACGGGCATCCCGCGTACGAGATGGTCCTCGCCGATGTCATCGGGCGCCCCGACGGGCTCGCCCGGCTGCGGGCGGCGGGGGCGATCGGGCCGACCACGGATGTCGTCGCCGTCCATCTGGGCCACGAGGTGCCGCCGGGCGCGGAGCTGGCCCGCAGGCTGGCCGCCGCCGGTGCGCGGGCCGTGCCGGACGGGACAACGCTGGTGGTCGGCGCCTATGAGGACGTACCGGACGTGCCGCGCCGCACGCTCGTCCTGGGCGGCGCCAGATCGGGGAAGTCGGTGGAGGCCGAGCGGCGCCTCGAGTCCTTCCCCGAGGTGCTTTACGTGGCCACGGGCGGGACAAGGAACGGCGACTCCGAGTGGGCGGACCGGGTGAGCGCCCACCGTGAGCGGCGGCCCGGGTCGTGGAGCACCACCGAGACCTGCGACCTCGTGCCGCTGCTCGCGGAAAGCGGGCCTCCGCTGCTCATCGACTGCCTGTCGCTGTGGCTGACGTACGCCATGGACGAGGTGAACGCGTGGGACGACGCCGAGTGGGCGGGCGGGGGCGAGCGCGCGCTGCGCAAGCGGGTCGCCGAGCTCACGGACGCGGTGCGCGCGACCCGGCGGACGGTCGTCGCCGTCTCGAACGAGGTCGGCTCCGGCATCGTGCCGGCGACCGCGTCCGGCCGCCGCTACCGCGACGAACTGGGCCGTCTGAACGCGGCGTTCGGGGCGGAGTGCGAGCACGTGCTGCTCGTCGTGGCGGGCCAGGCGCTCACGCTGCGGGGCTGACCCCACCCGTCACGTCGTCGGGTCATCACGTCGTCGGGTTCCGGCGGGCGATGACCCGGTAGGCGTTGGAGAACCGGGTGCGGCTGATCAAGGGGGCTAGGACCCGGTCGGCCAGTGCCGCCGCGGCCAGCAGCGGGGCGGCGACGCGGGCGGCTGCGCGGACGCGGCGGAGCGCGACGGCCAGGCCCGCGGCCAGGTCGAGGGGGATGTGCGGTTCGCGCAGGTCGGTGGCCACGACGGTGTAGCCGAGGCTCTCCAGTTCGCCGCGGAGCGCGCTGAGCGGGATGCGGTGGTGGGGCTCGGCCCGGAGCCACCCCTTGCCGAGGAGCCTGGCGTACCGGCTGTCAGGGACGGGGACCTCGATCATCAGATGGCCGCCAGGCCGCAACACCGTGCGGGCGGCGATGAGTTCGATGCGCGGGTCGGCGCTGCGCTCCAGGTAGTGGAACATGCTCAGCGCGTCGTAGCGCCCGGCGAGCTTCGGCGCCAGGTCGGCGAGGAGTCCGCGGTGCGCCTCCTCCACTCGTCCTGCCCTGCGGCCCTCCTCGACGCGCTCGGTGAGGTCGAGGCCGTCGAAGGCGGTGTACGGGTGCACGTGCTGGGCGGCGGCGGGGAAGTGCCCGTGCCCGGTGTCGATGTCCAGCCAGCTCTCGGGCTCGATGAACCGGCCCATCGCGCGGGCCCGCGCCCGGTGGCGGCGGGTGGCGCGCGGGACGGCGAAGATCTTCTCGGCCTGGGCGGCGGCGGCCTGGGCGGCGTCCATGGGCGTGACGGGCTCCTTGGTCGGGCGGCGCGGGTGGTGCTTGGCATTGCTGGTGATGCAGGGACGAGTGATGCGACAAACCGCTCCAAACGGTACGTAAGTGATCATCGGCACCGGCGCAACGACACCGTGGAGGCGGCCCGTTCCGTGACCCCGCTCGCGCGGGAACGCCTGCTGCCGGGCCGTTCGAACCGGGGTGGGGCCCTGCCGGTACTGTTCGGCGAATGAGTTCGCTGAATCTCGACGACTTCACCGACCTGATCGAGCGGCCCGACGGCGGGGTGCGCCGCGACGCCGAGGAGCGCAGGGCACGGCAGAGCGTGCCGCCCGGTGCGCTCGGCCGCCTGGACGAGCTGGCCGAGTGGCTGTCCGCGGCGCAGTCATCGGTGCCGGTGAAGCCGATCGAGCGACCGCGCGTGATCCTCTTCGCGGGCGACCACGGGGTCGCCGGACTCGATGTGTCCGCGCGGCCCGCGGGCAGCGCGGCCGAACTCGTCCGCGCCGTGCTCAGTGGCGCGAGCCCGGTCGCCGTCCTCGCACGCCGCCTCGACGTGCCCGTGCGTGTCGTCGACATGGCTCTGGACTGCGACCCGGCCGAGCTGCCCGCCGAAGTGGCGGGGCACCGGGTGCGGCGCGGATCGGGACGCGTGGACGTCGAGGACGCGCTGTCGGCCGAAGAGGCCGAGGCCGCGGTACGGGCCGGGATGGCCGTCGCCGACGAGGAGGCGGACTCCGGCACCGACCTGGTCGTACTCGGCGATGTCAGCGTCGGCGGGACGACGCCGGCGGCGACGCTGGTCGCCGCGCTGTGCGGGACCGACGCGTCCGTGGTGACCGGGCGTGGCGGCTCGCCGATCGACGATCTCGCGTGGATGCGCAAGTGCGCGGCGGTCCGGGATTCGCTGCGGCGGGCGCGGCCCGTCCTCGGGGATCAGCTGGAGCTGCTCGCGACGGTGGGCGGTGCGGACATCGCCGCCATGACCGGGTTCCTGCTGCAGTGCGCGGTGCGGCGTACGCCGGTCATCCTGGACGGGGTCGTGGCGACAGCGGCGGCCCTCGTGGCCCAGCGGGTCGCCTTCCGGGCGCCTGACTGGTGGCTCGCGGGGCACAACAGCGGTGAGCCCGCGCAGGCGAAGGCCCTGGACCGGATGGCTCTCGATCCCGTGCTCGAACAGGGCGTGCAGGTGGGCGAGGGCGTGGGTGCGCTCCTGGCACTGCCGCTGGTGCGGGCCGCGGCGGCGCTCTCGGCGGAGCTGCCCGAGCGGAAGCCGGAGCCGGAGCCGGAGGGGGAGGACAAGGCCGAGGACGAGGCCGATCCCAAGGCCGAGGCGGGGACCCCGGATCCCGAAGCGGAGTAGGCGGCGCGGCTGGTCACAGCCTCAGGTGGCCCGGCATGCCCCATATGATCCCTTTTCATGGGAGATGAACAATCTGCAGCCGGGCGCCGTCAGCGTCTCGCCGCGGCCTTCAGTGTCTGGTACCTCCGCGCCGTCACCTTCATCAACTTCCTGAGCGCGGTCTGGGTCTCCCTCGGGCAGGATCTGCGTCGGCACAACACCGAGAACTACTTCACGCCGTACCTGCTCACCGCGGGCTTCGCGTCCGGTGCGTTCACGCTGTTCCTCGCGATCACGATGCGCCGCCGAAAGCGCGCCGCCTGGATTCTCAACCTCGTACTCAGTGGGCTCTTTCTGCTCCTCTTCGCGTTCGCGATGGTCTTCCCGGAGATCCGCCGGTACGCGCAGAACTGGATCTCGCTCGCCCTGACCGCCGCGTTCGTCGCCTCGCTGATCGTCGGGCGGCGGGAGTTCTATGCCAAGGGCGACCGCTCCAATCCGAAGCTCGCCGCGGCCGTCGCCGTCGGCGGGCTCCTGGTGACCTCGCTGATCGCGGCGCTCCTGGTCACCGTCACCAACCGCGCGCACGACGACTACCGTTCGACCTTCCTGGACCGCTGGCGCTACGGCACGATGCGCCTGGTCTCGCTGGCCGCCGACGACACGCGGTTCGAGGGCATCGCCACGCCGGGCTGGGTCAACGTCGGCATCAACGTGCTCAGCACGCTGCTCCTCCTGGCCGTCCTGTACGCCGCGTTCCGCTCGCGCAAGGCGGTCGACCCGCTCAGCGAGGACGACGAGCGCAGGCTGCGCGAACTGCTCGACCGGTACGGCGAACGCGACTCGCTCGGCTACTTCGCGCTGCGCCGCGAGAAGAGCGCCGTGTGGTCACCGAGCGCCAAGGCGGCGGTCGTCTACCGGGTGGTCGGGGGCGTCTCGCTGGCCTCCGGTGATCCGATCGGGGATCCGGAGGCCTGGCCGGGCGCCATCGAACCCTGGCTCGCCGACGCCCGCGAGCACGGCTGGATCCCCGCCGTGATGGGCGCGAGCGAGGAGGCGGGCACGATCTACGCCCGGCACGGACTCGACGCGCTTGAACTGGGCGACGAAGCCATCGTCGAGACAGGGGAGTTCACCCTGGAGGGGCGGGCCATGCGGACGGTCCGTCAGGCCTACAACCGGGTCAAGCGGGCCGGGTACGAGGTGCGGATCCGCCGCCACGAGGACATCCCCGCCGACGAGATGGCCCACCTCCTGGAGCGGGCCGACGACTGGCGCGACGGGGCCACCGAGCGCGGCTTCTCCATGGCTCTCGGGCGGCTCGGCGATCCCGCGGACGGGCGGTGCGTGATGCTCGAATGCAGGGATGGCGACGGGGAGTTGAGAGCGGTGCTCTCCTTCGTGCCGTGGGGGCCGAACGGCCTCTCCCTCGATCTGATGCGGCGTGACCGCGACTCCGAGAACGGCCTGATGGAGTTCATGGTCATCGAACTGCTCCAGCGCGCCACCGAGATCAAGATCACTCAGGTCTCGCTGAACTTCGCGATGTTCAGGTCGGTCTTCGAGCGTGGCTCACGGCTCGGCGCGGGCCCGGTCCTGCGGCTGTGGCGCTCGCTGCTCACCTTCTTCTCCCGGTGGTGGCAGATCGAGTCGCTGTACCGCGCCAACGCGAAGTACCGCCCGATCTGGGAGCCCCGCTTCCTTCTCTTCGAGAAGAGCGGCGACCTGCCGCGCATCGGCATCGCGTCGGCCCGCGCGGAGGGCTTCCTTGAGGCGCCGGGCCTGCCGGTGGGGGTCCCCCCTGTTCGAGCGAAGGCGAGAACTTGGGGGCGGCTGCACCGCAAGCACTTGGAGTCCCGAAGATGAGTTCCCCTGCGGCGGCCACGGGCCGTCTGACCCGTCTGGCGCGTACCGAATGGGGGCCGCTGTACGCCACGGTGCGGGGCGGCATCGCCGAGCGGCGGTGGCGGGCGGCGCCCATGACGCTGGCCGCCGTCTGCCTCACCGCCCTCTTCCAGTACGTGCAGAACCAGCCCTGGGGCTATCAGTTCGTGCAGAACATTGGCTCCGTACGGGCCGATGACCCGCTCTGGCTCGCCCTGCTGCGCACCCCGCTCTCGCTCTTCGTACCCGCGCTCGACCTGCCCGTCTGGGGCGCGCTCGCGCAGATCCTGCTGGTCTTCGGCATCGCGGAGATCTGTCTCGGCTGGTGGCGCACGCTCGTCATCGGCTACGCGGCCACCCTCGCGGGCACGCTCTACGCGCGCGTGGGCATCGAGTTGGGGCCGGGCAGCCCGCTGGGGCTCCCCGCCTCCGACGCGCGGGTCGTCGACACCGGTCCTTCCGCCGCGGTGGTCGGGCTCGCGGTCTACGTGGGCTGGCGCTTCCGGGCGCGGTTCACGGCGGGGCTCGTGATCGCCGTGATGGTCGTCGAGGTGGTCGTCAAGAACAACCTCGCGGGCAAGGAGCATCTGGCGGCGATCGCGGCGGTGTTGGTGCTGTGCGCCTGCTCGGAGGTGCTTCAGCGGCGTCAGCGGCGGGAGCGTTCCAGTTCCGGGTCGGGCTTGCCGCCGATCCAGTCCTGAACCTTGCGGCGCGGGCCCGCCCAGCGGCGGTCGTGGTGGAAGGCACGCAGGCCCGCTCTGGCGCGGGCGCGATGCCGGTTGCGGTAGAAGCGCCTGGCCCAGGCCGACCCCGGGCGGGCGAGGCGGATCGCGCCCACCAGCGCGACCAGCGGGACCACCAGGCCGATCAGGGCCGTCCGCAGCTTGCCCTTGGCCAGGGCGATCAGGGCGAAGCAGCAGTTGATGGCGATGTTCAGCGCGAAGCCCGCGCGGTTGCTCCGCTCCTCGGGCGTCAGGTCGTCCACGCCGAACGGGGTGAACCCGGTGAGGATGAGCACCACCAGGGCGGCGGTCAGCATCACGACCTCGACGCTCTTGCGGCCCTGCTCGCCCCAGTAGACGTCGTCGAGGTAGAGGATCAGCGCGAACTCGTCGAGTACGAGACCGGCGCCGATGCCGAAGAAGACCGCGGCGAACATCGAGGCGAGGCTGTGCCTGCCGGCCGCGACCGCCCAGAACCCCCCTACGAGCATGAGGAAGATGCCGGGCACCACGTGGTGGATGTGGACGTCGCCCGAGCTGATGTTCCGGAAGGGGCCCTTTCCCGCGCGGATGAGGCGGGTGATGGTCCGCGTGACGATGAAGGTGCCGACGAAGGCGAGCAGGGCGAGGAGGAGCGGGAGCTTTCCCGGCTCCACGATGTTCCTCGCCCACCAATCCGCCATGGGCCCATCCTCGGCCGGGGACAGCGGGGCCGCACCTGGGTGCGGCTCTGGTGCGTCTTGGGGTGCGGGGCGTTGCCGTCTGTGGGAGCGGGGCGTTGCCGTCCGCGGGTGCTGCGGTGCCGGGCTGGTCCGTCTGTGGGGGCGGGGCCGTGCCGACTGCAGCGATTCGCTGGTCGCTGCGGGGTGACGGGCGGGCGGGGGTGTGGGAGAGGTCTGTTCGGGCCGGGCCGCAGCTACCGGCTACTCTTCCGCGGTGCCCCGAACCTCCCCCGCCGATGGCCTCCGTTTCGCCTTCGGCACCCTCACCGCGCTCCCGGTCCACGTCACGAAATGGGACCGTGACGCCGCCCGCGCCGGGATGCTCTGCGCCCCCCTGGCCGGGCTGGTGGTCGGGCTCTGCGCCGCCGCGCTCGGCGGAGTGCTCATGGCCCTCGGGGCGGGGCCGCTCCTGGCAGCCGTGGCCACCGCCGCCGTACCGGCGACGCTCACCCGCGGCCTCCATCTCGACGGCCTCGCCGACACCGCCGACGGACTCGGCAGCGCGAAACCCGCCGAGCAGGCACTGCGCATCATGAAGCAATCCGACGTCGGGCCCTTCGGTGTCATCACGCTGCTCTTCACCCTGCTCGCCCAAGTGGCCGTCCTCTTCCAGCTCTACGAAGCCTCCTGGACCCGGGGCGCCCTCGCCGCGGTCGTCTCCGCGACCGCTGCCCGCCTCGCCCTCACTCTGGCCGCCCGCAAGGGCATCCCCCCGGCCCGACCCGAGGGGCTCGGGGCGGCGGTGGCGGGGACGGTTCCCAAGGGTGCCGCTCTGCTCGCGGCGGCGCTCGTCGCCGCCGTGGCCGCGCTCGCCGCCGCGCCGTTCGGGACGTACGAACCCATGCGTAACGCCGCCGCCGTCGTCCTGGCGGTCTGCGCGGCCGAACTGCTCCTGCGGCACTGCGTACGCCGCTTCGGAGGCATCACCGGGGACGTGTTCGGCGCGCTCGCCGAGACCGCCGCCACCGCCGCCTTGATCGTCCTGGCCCTCGGCTGAACCGCACTGCCACACGCGGCGTTGAAACATAAACGCGGCGCCACGAACGGATGAATCTCCTCCGACACGATCGAATGGGCGCAACGCGCGTAGGCTCATGTTCGGTGCCTTTCCGGCCCGTTCTAGGCTGGCGCCGGGCGGGTCGACCCACCCCCATCGGCCAAGGAACTCAACGGAAGCGAGAATTCACCACCGTGACTGCTCTGACTCTCAGCACCGCCGCCGCGTCCGGTCTGCGTGCCGACGCGATCGTCGTCGGCGTCGCCAAGGGCGCCAAGGGGCCGGTTGTCGCGCCCGGCGCCGAGACCGTGGACAAGGCCTACGACGGCAAGCTCGCGTCCGTCCTGGAGACCCTCGGCGCCACGGGCGGCGAGGGCGAGGTGACCAAGCTGCCCGCCCCCTCCGGCTTCAAGGCTCCGGTCGTCCTCGCGGTCGGCCTCGGCACGGTGCCGGAGAAGGACGAGACGTACGGCACGGATGCCCTGCGCCGCGCCGCCGGTACCGCCGCGCGCGCCCTGACCGGCTCGAAGAAGGCCGCGTTCGCGCTGCCCGCCGAGGACGCCGAGGACACCGGCGCGATCGCCGAAGGCGCGCTGCTCGGCGCGTACTCCTTCGACGCGTACAAGGAGAACGGTTCCGCCAAGGGCAAGACCGGCAAGGACGCCAAGGGTCCGCTCGCCGAGATCGCCCTGCTCGGCGCCAAGCCCCGCGACAAGGCGTACAAGGCGGCCGTCGAGCGTGCCACCGCCGTGTCCGAGGAGCTCAACCGCGCCCGCGACCTCATCAACACGCCGCCGAACGACCTGAACCCCGAGGCCTTCGCCGCGGTCGCCGCCGCGGCCGCCAAGGAGCACGGCATCAAGGTCCAGATCCTGGACGAGAAGGCGCTCGCCAAGGGCGGCTTCGGCGGCATCCTGGGCGTCGGCGTCGGCTCCGACGCCCCGCCGCGCCTGGTCAAGCTCTCGTACACGTCGTCCAAGGCGAAGAAGCACCTCGCCTTCGTCGGCAAGGGCATCACGTACGACTCGGGCGGCATCTCGCTGAAGCCCGCCGGTCACAACGAGACGATGAAGTGCGACATGGCCGGTGCCGCCGCCGTCTTCGCGGCCGTCGTCTCCGCCGCGCGCCTGGGTCTCGAAGTGAACGTCACCGGCTGGCTTGCGCTCGCCGAGAACATGCCGTCCGGCTCGGCCACCCGCCCCGGCGACGTCCTGCGCATGTACAGCGGCAAGACCGTCGAGGTGCTCAACACGGACGCCGAGGGCCGTCTGGTCCTGGCCGACGCGATCGCCAAGGCGTCCGAGGACGGGCCCGACGCGATCGTCGACGTGGCCACGCTGACCGGCGCGATGATGATGGCGCTCGGCAGCCGCACCTTCGGCATCATGGCCAACGACGACGCGTTCCGCGCCGCGATCCACGACGCCTCGGAGGAGGCGGGCGAGCCCTCGTGGCCGATGCCGCTGCCCGAGCACCTGAAGAAGGGCATGGACTCCCCCACCGCCGACATCGCCAACATGGGCGAGCGCATGGGCGGCGGTCTGGTGGCCGGTCTCTTCCTCCAGGAGTTCGTCGGCGAGGGCATCACCTGGGCGCACCTGGACATCGCGGGCCCGGCCTTCAACGAGGGCGGTCCGTTCGGCTACACGCCCAAGGGCGGCACCGGCACCGCGGTCCGCACCCTGATCCGCCTCGCCGAGCGCACGGCCGCGGGCGACCTCGGCTGACCGCTCGATCTTCGTACGCAGGCCGGGGCCCGGACGTCCAGATGTCCGGGCCCCGGTCTGCACATGTCTGATTTCGCCCTCAACGAAATCCGTACGTTCATACGCCTGGGTAACCCCCGGACGTGGCGAATCAGACGTCTCACAGCCCGGCCCGCCGTCCCACCTCTCGCCGACAAGTGCGAAGATGGGTTCTCGGCAGGACAGGGCCCCCACCACAGGGCCGAAACAAGAGCGGCCGATACCAGCCGACAGACCGGTCGTCCCCCGAGAAAAAGGGGTCCGGCGTACGGCGCACATGCATGGAGGACGTGACGTGGCGAACGACGCCAGCACCGTTTTCGACCTAGTGATCCTCGGCGGCGGTAGCGGCGGTTACGCCGCGGCACTGCGCGCGTCGCAGCTGGGCCTGGACGTCGCCCTGATCGAGAAGGGCAAGGTCGGCGGCACCTGCCTGCACAACGGCTGCATCCCGACGAAGGCGCTGCTGCACGCCGGCGAGATCGCCGACCAGGCACGCGAAGCCGACCAGTTCGGCGTGAAGGCCACCTTCGAGGGCATCGACATGGCGGCCGTCCACAAGTACAAGGACGACGTGATCTCCGGGCTCTACAAGGGCCTGCAGGGACTCATCGCCTCGCGCAAGGTGACGTACATCGAGGGCGAGGGCAAGCTTTCGTCGCCCACCTCCGTGGACGTGAACGGACAGCGTGTCCAGGGCCGCCACGTGCTGCTCGCGACCGGCTCCGTGCCGAAGTCGCTGCCGGGCCTTGAGATCGACGGCAACCGCATCATCTCCTCGGACCACGCCCTGGTCATGGACCGCGTGCCGAAGTCCGCGATCATCCTGGGCGGCGGCGTCATCGGCGTCGAGTTCGCCTCGGCGTGGAAGTCCTTCGGTTCCGAGGTCACGGTCGTCGAGGGCCTCAAGCACCTCGTGCCGGTCGAGGACGAGAACTCCTCGAAGCTTCTTGAGCGCGCGTTCCGCAAGCGCGGCATCAAGTTCAACCTCGGCACCTTCTTCGAGAAGGCCGAGTACACGCAGGACGGCGTCCGCGTGACCCTCGCCGACGGCAAGACCTTCGACGCCGAGGTGCTCCTGGTCGCCATCGGCCGCGGCCCGGTCTCCGCCGGTCTCGGCTACGAGGAGCAGGGCGTCGCGATGGACCGCGGCTATGTCCTGGTCGACGAGTACATGCAGACCAACGTCCCGACCATCTCGGCCGTGGGCGACCTGGTGCCGACGCTCCAGCTCGCGCACGTCGGCTTCGCCGAGGGCATCCTGGTCGCGGAGCGCCTGGCCGGTCTCAAGACCGTCCCGGTCGACTACGACGGCGTGCCGAAGGTGACGTACTGCCACCCCGAGGTCGCCTCCGTGGGCATCACCGAGGCCAAGGCCAAGGAGATCTACGGCGCGGACAAGGTCGTCGCCCTCAAGTACAGCCTGGCGGGCAACGGCAAGAGCAAGATCCTCAAGACCGCGGGCGAGATCAAGCTCGTCCAGGTCAAGGACGGTGCCGTGGTCGGCGTCCACATGGTCGGCGACCGCATGGGCGAGCAGGTCGGCGAAGCCCAGCTGATCTACAACTGGGAAGCGCTGCCGGCCGAGGTCGCCCAGCTCATCCACGCCCACCCGACGCAGAACGAGGCGATGGGCGAGGCCCACCTGGCCCTCGCGGGCAAGCCGCTGCACTCCCACGACTGATCCTTCAGTCACACGGGCGCGACGACCACAGACTTCCGCAATTCGTAAGGAGCAACTGAAACCATGGCGGTTTCCGTATCCCTTCCGGCGCTCGGCGAGAGCGTCACCGAGGGCACTGTCACCCGTTGGCTGAAGGCCGAGGGCGAGCGCGTCGAGGCCGACGAGCCGCTGCTCGAGGTCTCGACCGACAAGGTCGACACCGAGATCCCCTCCCCCGCCGCAGGCATCCTGGCGTCCATCAAGGTCGCCGAGGACGAGACCGTCGAGGTCGGCGCCGAGCTTGCCGTCATCGACGACGGCTCGGGCGACGCGGGTGGCTCGGCCGCCCCGGCCGC
The DNA here is from genome assembly GCF_059026065.1 of Streptomyces sp. A18. Lineage (NCBI taxonomy): Bacteria > Bacillati > Actinomycetota > Actinomycetes > Kitasatosporales > Streptomycetaceae > Streptomyces > Streptomyces sp. A18. The sequence continues at coordinate 91,960 of NZ_JBWLKL010000003.1, forward strand.
CGAGCCCGCCCAGGCCGAGGCTCCTGCTGCCCCGGCCGCCGAGGCCCCCGCGGCTCCGGCCCCCGCCGCCGAGGCGCCTGCCGCTCCGGCCGCCCCGGCCGGAGGCGCATCCGGTACCGACGTCACGCTGCCCGCACTGGGCGAGTCGGTCACCGAGGGCACCGTCACCCGTTGGCTGAAGGAGGTCGGCGAGGAGGTCGCGGAGGACGAGCCCCTGCTCGAGGTCTCCACGGACAAGGTCGACACCGAGATCCCCTCCCCGGCCGCGGGCGTGCTGCTCGAGATCGTCGTGGGCGAGGACGAGACCGCTGAGGTCGGCGCCAAGCTCGCCGTCATCGGCGCTCCCGGTGCCGCTCCGGCCGCCGCCGCTCCGGCTGCCCCGGCCGCTCCGGCCGCCGAGAAGCCGGCTCCGGCCGCCCCCGCGGCTCCGGCTCCCGAGCCTGCCGCCCCGGCCGCGCCCGCCGCTGCCGCCCCGGCTCCGGCCCAGCCCGCGGCTCCGGCTGCTCCGGCCGCGCCCGCCCCGGCCCAGCCCGCAGCTCCGGCTCCGTCCGCGCCTGCCGCCCCGGCCTCTCCGGCCGACGACGGCGCGTACGTCACGCCGCTGGTCCGCAAGCTCGCGAACGAGCACGGCGTGAGCCTGTCGGACGTCAAGGGCACCGGCGTCGGTGGCCGCATCCGCAAGCAGGACGTCATCGCGGCCGCCGAGGCCAAGAAGTCGGCCCCGGCTCCGGCCGCCGCCCAGGCCGCCTCGAAGGCCCCGGCCCTCGAGGTCTCCCCGCTGCGCGGTCAGACGGTCAAGATGACCCGCATGCGCAAGGTCATCGGCGACAACATGATGAAGGCGCTGCACTCGCAGGCCCAGCTGACCTCGGTCGTCGAGGTCGACATCACGAAGCTGATGAAGCTGCGCGCCAAGGCGAAGGACTCGTTCGCGGCCCGTGAGGGCGTCAAGCTCTCCCCGATGCCGTTCTTCGTCAAGGCCGCCGCCCAGGCACTGAAGGCCCACCCGGTCGTCAACGCCCGGATCAACGACGACGAAGGCACCATCACGTACTTCGACTCGGAGAACATCGGCATCGCCGTGGACGCCGAGAAGGGTCTGATGACGCCGGTCATCAAGGGTGCGGGCGACCTGAACATCGCCGGTATCTCCAAGAAGACCGCCGAGCTGGCCGGCAAGGCCCGTGGCGGTGGCCTCACCCCGGACGACATGTCCGGCGCCACCTTCACGGTCTCCAACACCGGTTCGCGCGGTGCCCTGTTCGACACGGTCATCGTGCCGCCGAACCAGGCCGCGATCCTCGGCATCGGAGCCACGGTCAAGCGCCCGGTCGTCATCAACCACCCGGACCTCGGCGAGACCATCGCCGTCCGTGACATGACGTACCTGTCGCTCTCCTACGACCACCGTCTGGTGGACGGCGCGGACGCCGCCCGTTACCTGACCACGGTCAAGGCGATCCTGGAGGCCGGCGAGTTCGAGGTCGAGCTCGGCCTGTAGTCCTGCGGCTGGTCCTGCGGCCCCCAGGGCTGTAAGACTCGTCTCATCAGCGCGTACGCCCCCGTTCGGAGGTTTCCGGACGGGGGCGTCGCCGTATTGTCTAGGGGTCACCACGCCCTGGGGCGCTGCCCCCGCCGGAGGAGCCCACATGACCGCGCCCGTCGTTCACTCGCTGCGCGAACAGATCCGCGAGCACATCGTGGAGGGGATCGTCAGCGGGCGCTGGCAGCCGGGCGAACGGATCGTGGAGCGGCGGATCGCCGTGGAGCTGGAGGTCTCGCAGACGCCCGTGCGCGAGGCCCTGCGCGAGCTGGAGACGCTGCGGCTCATCGAATCGGCGCCCAACAAGGGCGTACGCGTACGGAACTTGACCGCGGCGGACCTGGAGGAGAGCTACCCCGTCCGTGCGGGCCTGGAGGCCATCGCCGCCGAACTCGCGGCGGAGAGCCTGGCGGAGGACTGCTCGGCGCTCGAACCCCATGTCGCCGCCCTGTACGAGGCGGACCGGGCCTCCGACGGCACGGCTCAGGTGCGCCACACGGTCGGTTTCCACCGGGAGTTGGTGCGGGCCGCGAACAACTCCGTTCTGCTGCACACCTGGGAGGGCCTGGGCATCGAGGTCTTCACCGCGCTCTCGATCCGTTGGCTTGGCACGGTGCAGCAGTCGTACGCGGAGGAGCACGAGGCCCTGGTCTCGGCCTTCCAGCGGCGGGACCCCGCCATCGCGGAGCTGGTGAAGGCCCACGTACTGGGCTGCGCGCCGCGTGCCTGACGCTCGTCCACGGGCTTGCGCTCATCCGTGGCCGACCCGCTCATACGTGCTCTCACCTGCGCTGATCCTTTCAATCGAAGGCACCGCGTGCCCGATTTATTGGCACCGGATGCCTACTTTCTGAATATGAAGGAGTTTTCGCCTTCAACCCTTTGATCGATCATCGATCACGGAGTTACAGTCTCCGACGGGCTCTCACAGGAGCCTCACGCCCTGTCCTGCCAAAGACCTAGGGCACCCCCACCCCTTACCGAACAGGGGACCCCCTCCGACTCAGGAAGGCGGCGACATGACCGACCCCTCCGCAATCCAGCCGAGCGAGCTCGACCAGCTCCCGGACCGCGACCCCGAGGAGACCGCCGAATGGCAGGCCTCCCTGGACGCCGTTACCCAGGCGGCCGGGCCGCACCGAGCCGCATACCTGATGCGGCGCACGCTGGAGCGCGCCGAGGGCGCGGGCCTGGCGCTGCCCAAGCTCCTTGAGACCGACTACGTCAACACCATCCCCACCTCCGCCGAGCCGGCGATCGAGGGCGACGAGGCGATGGAGCAGCGGATCGCCGCGTGGAACCGCTGGAACGCGGCCGCGATGGTGACCCGGGGCAGCAAGTACGGCGTCGGCGGCCACATCGCCACCTTCGCCTCCGCCGCCTGGCTGTACGAGACCGGCTTCAACCACTTCTTCCAGGGCAAGGAGGGGGACGGCTCCGGCGACCAGCTCTACATCCAGGGCCACGCCTCCCCCGGCATCTACGCCCGCGCCTTCCTCGACGGCCGCCTGAACGAGGCGCAGCTCGACAACTTCCGGCGCGAGTCCGGCGGCGACGGCCTGCCGTCCTACCCGCACCCGCGCCGTCTGCCCTGGCTGTGGGAGTTCCCGACCGTCTCCATGGGCCTCGGCCCGCTGTCGGCGATCTACCAGGCGCGCTTCAACCGCTACCTCACCAACCGCAACATCAAGGACGTCTCCGCCTCGCACGTGTGGGCGTTCCTCGGTGACGGCGAGATGGACGAGCCCGAGTCGACGGCAGCCCTCGCGCTCGCCGCGCGTGAGGGTCTCGACAACCTCACGTACGTCATCAACTGCAACCTGCAGCGCCTCGACGGCCCGGTCCGCGCCAACTTCCGCGTGGTCCAGGAGCTGGAGGCCCAGTTCCGCGGCGCCGGCTGGAACGTCATCAAGGTCCTGTGGGGCAACGCCTGGGACGAGCTGTTCCAGCTCGACACGAACGGCGCGCTCGTACGCCGCCTGCGCGAGGTACCGGACGCGCAGTTCCAGACGTATGCGACGCGCGACGCCGCCTACATCCGCGAGCACTTCTTCGGCTCCGAGCCCGCGCTCGTCGAGCTGGGCAAGCTGCTCAGCGACGACAAGATCAGCGAGTGCTTCCACCTCTCGCGCGGCGGCCACGAGGCCCGCAAGGTCTACGCGGCCTACCGCGCGGCGCTGACCCACAAGGGCACGCCGACCGTGATCCTCGCGCAGACGGTCAAGGGCTTCACGCTCGGCAAGGGCTTCGAGTCCAAGAACGCCAACCACCAGATGAAGAAGCTCACGGTGGACGAGTTCAAGGACATGCGCGACCTTCTGGAGCTGCCGATCCCGGACAGCGCGTTCGTCGACGGCCAGGTGCCCTACGGCCACCCGGGCGCTGACGCCCCCGAGGTGCGCTACCTCCAGGAGCGCCGTGCCGCGCTCGGCGGCCCGGCCCCGGCCCGCCGCACGCAGCCGCTCGCGCCGCTGCCCGCCCCCGCCGACAAGGCGTTCGCCTCGTTCGACAAGGGCTCGGGCGCGCAGTCGATCGCGACGACCATGGCCTTCGTACGCCTCGTCAAGGACCTGATCCGCGACAAGGAGACCGGCAAGCGCTGGGTGCCGATCGTCCCCGACGAGGCGCGCACCTTCGGCATGGAGTCGCTCTTCCCGTCGCTCGGCATCTACTCGCCGAAGGGGCAGACGTACGACCCGGTCGACCGCGACCAGCTGATGTACTACAAGGAAGCCAAGGACGGCCAGATCCTCAACGAGGGGATCACCGAGGCCGGGTCCATGGCGGACTTCATCGCCGCGTCGTCGTCGTACGCGACGCACGGCGAAGCCATGATCCCCTTCTACATCTTCTACTCGATGTTCGGCTGGCAGCGGACCGCCGACCAGATGTGGCAGCTCGGCGACCAGCTCGGCCGAGGCTTCCTCATCGGCGCCACCGCAGGACGTACGACGCTGACGGGTGAGGGTCTGCAGCACGCGGACGGTCACTCGCCGGTGATCGCCGCGACGAACCCCGCCGCCATGTCGTACGACCCGGCGTTCGCCTACGAGGTCGCGGCGATCGTCAAGGACGGTCTGCGCCGCATGTACGGCGAGGCCGCCCCCGGTGAGGACCAGAACGTCTTCTACTACCTCACCGTCTACAACGAGCCGATGCCGCAGCCCGCGAAGCCCGCGGGTGTGGACGAGGGCATCGTGCGCGGTCTGTACCGCTTCAACACCGCCGAGACGGCCGGTCTTTCGGCGGCCGCCAATGCCGCGCGCATCCAGCTGATCGGTTCGGGCACGGCCATCCACTGGACCCTCGCGGCCCAGAAGATGCTCGCCGAGGAGTGGGGGGTGGCCGCCGACGTGTGGTCCGCGACCTCCTGGACCGAGCTGCGCCGTGACGCCCTGGAGGCGGACGAGGCGATCCTGCGCGGCGAGGAGCGGACTCCGTACGTGCGGAGCGCGCTCGAAGGTGCGCAGGGTCCCGTGCTCGCGGTCTCCGACTACATGCGGCAGGTGCCGGACCAGATCGCGCAGTGGGTCGAGCAGGACTACTCGTCGCTCGGCGCGGACGGCTTCGGCATCTCCGACACGCGTGACGCGGCACGGCGCCACTTCGGCATCGACGCGGAGTCGATCGTCGTGGCCGCGCTCGCGCAGCTTGCCCGTCGCGGCGAGGTGCCGGCTTCCGCGGTGAAGGAAGCTCGGGCGAAGTACGGTCTGTAGCCTTCGGCTTGGTGCGGGTGCGGGCCTCTGCCTTTGCGGCAGGGGCCCGTTCCCGTGTGCGGGCGGGCTTCCGAGCCGCCGCTTCGCGGCGGATTCTTTCCCGCCCACCCACCCGATTACCGGTAGCGATTGGCCATCTGGTGCGCCGCCCTCGCGAAACGCTCCCTCAGCGCCGTCGGCTCCAAGACCTCCACCTCCGGGCCCAGGGACAGGAGCTGCGTGTATGCCACCGCCTCGTTCTCCACGGGGAGGGTCAGCGTCACCCAGCCCTCCTCGTCCGGGGTGCTCGCGGCCTCCAGTGCTTCCTGCGTGGACGCGGAATCCGTGGCGTACGGAAGCTGTCGTACGCCCGCCTCGGAGAGGCGCAGCACGACCTCGGAGCGCAGGATCGCCCGCGCGAACTGCTCGGCCCGTTCCTCCCAGAAGCCCGGCAGATCGAACTCCTCGTCGCGTACGAAGCGCTCCTGGCCCGCGGCGATCGCGGTGAACCGGTCGATGCGGTACACCCGGAACGAACCTGTGTCCGGCACCCGCGCGCACAGGTACCAGACCCCGGCCTTGAGCACGAGGCCGTAGGGCTCCAACTCCCTTTCCACCTCGGCGTCCTGGCGCCGGTAGCTGGCCGTGACGCGGCGGTCGTCCCACACCGCGTCCGCCAGCGGGGGCAGCAGTTCGGGCGCGGGTGTCTCCTTGAACCACCCCGGCGCGTCCAGGTGGAACCGCTGCGAGGCGTTCTGCGACGCGTCCCGCAGGGAGGGCATCAGCGCCGCCGACACCTTGAGGCGGGCCGCGGAGGAGGCGTCCTCCAGGCCCATCTCGCGCAGCGCGCCCGGTACTCCGGACAGGAACAGGGCCTCGGCCTCGCTGCGTCCGAGCCCGGTGAGCCGGGTGCGGTAGCCGCCGATGAGGCGGTAGCCGCCGGTCCGCCCCCGGTCCGCGTACACCGGGACGCCCGCCTCCGAGAGCGCCTGGGCGTCCCGCGTGATGGTCCGCTCGGAGACTTCGAGCTCGCCCGCGAGCTCGGCGGCCGTCATGGAGGGACGGGCCTGGAGCAGAAGCACCATCTTGATGAGGCGTGCAGCGCGCATGCCCCCATGATGCCGCCGAGCGGGGTGCCGCGGGCGGGGATGCCGTGCGAGCCCGACGGCTAGCGGTAGCCGGTGACGTCCGCGGTCTTGCTCTCCTGGTCCACCTCCACCATGTAGCGCCAGGCGTCCGGTGCCGAACCGTCGACGTCCGTGAAGCCGTACTCCTGGGCGAGGCCGCCGCTGGAGAGGGACTTGCCGTTGTGGCGGGCCACGTCGGGGTCGGCGGCGAGCGCGACCAAGGCCCGGCCGACGTACGTCGGGGTCTCCGAGATCGCGAAGTGCGGGTTCTGCTCGCTGCCGTCGAGCCAGTTCTCCTCGGACACCTTGAAGTAGGTGTCGAGCATGGCTTCGGAGCGGAGCCAGCCTGGGGTCAGGCAGAGGGCCGTGCAGCCGTACTCCTTGAGCTCCTCGGCGAGGCCGAACGCCATCCGCAGCGGGGCCGACTTGGCGAGGTCGTAGTAGAAGGGCTTGCGGTAGTTGGGGCCGTTGTACTCCTCGGTCCCGTCCGTGACCTCGACGACCAGGCCGCCGGGGTTCTTGACGAGCAGCGGCAGCGCGTACCGGCTGGTGACGATGTGGGTCTCGATGCCGAGGCGCATCAGGCGCAGCCCCTTGTCGAGGTCGTGCTCCCACATCTTCTTGTCCCACTCGACGTGGACGTCCCCACCCCAGATGTCGTTGACCAGGATGTCCAGACGACCCTGCTCGCGGTCGATCCGCCCGACGAGCGCCTCGACCTGCTCCGGCTCCAGATGATCGGTGGGTACGGCGATACCGGTGCCCGTCCCTCCCGCCTCCTGGCCCGCGGCGGTGATCAGCTCCGCGGTCTCCTCGATGGTCTCCGTGGTGCGGCCGACCTCGCTGGTGTGCGCGCGGGTCGTGCGTCCCGTCGCGTACACGGTGGCACCGGCGCGGCCGAGCTCCACGGCCATGGCCCGGCCCGCGCCGCGGGTGGCACCGGCGACGAGGGCGATCTTTCCGGTCAGTGGCTGAGTGTTGTCCATGTCTTCGAGGCTGCCACCCAATGCCGACACCTGCTGTCGGGTTTTCCATGGGCATGTGCACGCATAACGAGACAGTCGCATCCGCCGCACTCCACGTGCGTACCCACCCCTCAGGACCGATGCTTGTCCCGTGATGGACGAGACGGAGTTCTGGGAGATCGTGGACCGCACCCGCGTGGCCGCCGAGGGCGACCCCGAGGACCATGCCGACCTGCTCGCCGAGAAGCTGCTGGAGCTCGAGCCGGACATGGTGCTCGACTTCGCCCGTCATTTCGAGGCCCGCTACAACCGTGCGTACCGCTGGGATCTCTGGGGAGCTTCGTGGGTCCTCCTCGGCGGCGCCAGCGACGACGCCTTCGACTACTTCCGCTGCTGGCTGATCGGCCAGGGGCGTGAGGTCTTCGAGGGAGCCCTGCACGACCCGGACTCGCTCGCGGATCTCCTGGACGACTTCGACGAGGACATCGACGGCGACGGTGAGGAGCTGGGCTACGCGGCGGACGAGGCCTACGAGCAGCTCACCGGCGTCGTCACCCCCGACCTCGGCATCGCCCCCGCCCCTCAGGAACCGCAGGGGACACCGCTCGACTTCGAGAACGAGACGGCGATGGCCGAGCGCTACCCCAAGCTGTGGGAACGCTTCGGCGCGGTCGACTGAGGGCGGACGGCTGCGGCGGACGACTGAGCGCGCGGTCGACTGAGGGCGGACGGCTGCGGGCGGACGACTGAGCCCCCCGGACCGGCCGGCTCGGCGGCCCCCGACTCAGCAGCCACCGGCTCGGGCCCAGCAGCCACCGGCTCGGCAACTACAGCCCAGCAGCTACCGGCTCTGCAGCCGCGCCGCCTTCTCCCTGATCTCGGGGAGCCTGGCCGTCAGAGCCGCTCCAGGGCAGATCGTGTAGTGGCCGTCTTTGTGCCCGGACACCGCGCTGAACCGACCGCTCGTCCCCTCCGCGTACTTGCTGAGGCTGTTCGAGGAGACCAGACGCACCGTGGAGCGCGGGTCCACGTCCGCGAGCCCGAGCTTCCACGCGGCCAGCGCCGCCAACGCGTCGGTCATCGCCCGGGGGACCGGAACCCCCGCCGTGAACGTCCCGATCGCCGCTATCCCCACCGACCCCCGGTTGAAGCCCTGCGTGTGCGCACCGACCACCGCCCGCTCTATGCCGCCCGCACGCCCTTCGTAGACGGTGCCGCACCGGTCGACGAGGAAGTTGTAGCCGATGTCGTCCCACTGCCTGCCCTCGGCCTGGCCTGCGTACAGATAGCGGATGATGTGCGGGACGTCGGCGCAGTCGTAGCTGTTCGGAGAGTCCGTGTGGTGCACGAACACCACCTGGACCCGGTCCGCGTACCGCGCCTTGGGCTCCGGCACCGCATCGGCCAGCCACCCGGCTCGCGGCACGATGGGAGGCTGCGCCGCCGGATGCCCCACCATCCGCCGCACCGGCGCGGCGGCCGCCGGCATTTCCGAGTACTGCCCGGTCACGCCTGCCCGCTCGCCGAGCCCGGCGAACGCCACCGGGCCGCCGCCCGTCCGCCCCGGCTCCGCCGACGCCCCGGGCCCCACGAACAGCGCGCACAGCAGCAGGAGCAGTACGGCCGCGGCACCGGGCACGCAACACACCGCCACACGCACCGCCGACGGCAGGCGCGCCGCGGACAGCCCACGGGAGACACGCATGGTCCGACTCTCCGCCCCGCTCGCGCCACCCGCGATCCGCGCTCCGCCGGTCGGGTGAACCACGGACAGTGTCCTGGCCGGTCAGAAGTGGGTGCCGCCGTCGACCCGAACCTCGGTGCCGGTGATGAACTTGCCGTCCTCCGAGCCGAGCAGTGCGACCACGGAGGCCACCGACTCCGGTCCCGCGAAGCCCTGGCCGATGGCCGGGGCCAGCTTCATGAACAGGCTCATGTCGGCGTCCTCGGGGAGGCCGGGGCCCATGCTCTGCTTGCTGGCACCGCTGCCGTCGGTCATGCCGCTGGATATGGAGCCGGGCTGCACGGAGTTGAAGCGAACGCCCTGCTTGCCGTACTCACTGGCCAGCGCGTGCGTCATGGACTGGATGCCGCCCTTGCTCGCCGCGTACGCCGCCATGTACGGGTGGGCGAACGTCGCGGAAGTGGAGCTGAAGTTGATGACGGCGGCGGCGTCGCCGTCCAGCAGCGCCGGGATCGCCTCGCGGATCATCAGGAACGTGCCGACCAGGTTGACCTGGATCACGCGGTTGAAGGAATCCAGGCTGGTCTCGTGCGTGTGCGAGGAGCGGAGCACGCCCGCCGCGTTCACCAGGACGTCCAGGCCGCCGAGCGCGGTGACGGCGGAAGCGACGCCCTCGCGCACCGAGGTCTCGTCCGAGACGTCGACCACGAGGGTGGTGAGGCGCTCGGCCGCCGCGCCCGCCTTCTCCGCGGTGTCCTTCAGGCCCGCCTCGCTGACGTCGGCGGCCACGACCCTGCCGCCCTCGTCCAGGATCCGGAGGACGGTGGCCTGTCCGATGCCCGAGCCACCGCCGGTGATGAGTGCACGACGGCCTGCGTAGCGGTTCATGAAATGCCTCCGATCAACTCCGGGCTCCCGGATCCGCCCATGGACCCGGCCTTCCCGATCTGATTTCAATGTACGCCTGCCTGGCACGTTTTGCCACACCGGCAATTCATGTATCAGGGTGAGAATCGCGCGTAGGCTGCGGACGTGAGCACCCACCCGCCGCAGCCATCGCCGTCGTCGCCGTCATCTCAGCCGCCGCCACCGCAGCCATCGCTGACCGAGCGCCGCAAAGCGGCCACGCAGCTCGACATCGCCCGCGCCGCAGCCGAACTCTTCGCCGAGCGCGGCCCGGACGGCACCACCGCCGAGGAGATCGCGGGCCGGGCGGGAGTGGCGCTGCGCACCTTCTACCGGTACTTCCGCAACAAGCAGGACGCGGTCGCGCCGCTCCTCGCCGGGGGCGCCGCCGAGTGGCGTGCCCACCTGGCGGGCCTGGACCCGGCCACCGGGGTGCCGACTGCCCTGGAGCAGTCCATCGCGGACGCGCTGACCGCGGCCGACGACCGCGCGGCCGAGGCTCTGGAGTGGACCCGCGGCCTGCTGCGCGCCGCGCAGGACGACCCGGCGCTGCGCGCCGTCTGGTACCGCGTGAACCAGGAGTCCGAGGAACAGCTCGTGCCCGTGCTCGCCCGCCTGGCCGGGGACGACGCCGACGAACTGGGCGTACGCCTGGCCGCAGCGGCCGCCACGGACGCCATCCGCCTGGCCCTGGAGACCTGGGCCGCCACGGACGCGCCCGCCGAGGGCCCCGGCTCCCCCGCCGTCCTCGCGGTCCGCTGTCTGCGGGAACTGACGGGCGGGCTGCGGCTCCTGGACGCCGGGCGCGGCGACGCCTGAGCCCCCGCACAGCTACGTCTTACACGTTCGTATCCGTATCCGTAGCCCTATCCGTCTCCGTCTCCGTCTTCGTCTCCGTCGCCAGCCGCAGCTCACATCCCCGGTCCGGGCTCCAGATCCGGAGGGCGAGAAGGGCGGGCACCGGCCAGGTCCAGCGAGAACGCCAGCAACGCCACGTCGTCCCCCACCCCTCCGGAGAACCGCACCAGGTCCCTCCAGACCGCGGACGTCAGCGCCGCCGGGTCGTCGAGCACGTCGGCGGAGAGCACCGAAAGACGCTCGGCCAGCGGGTAGAAGGTGCCGGACGCGTCCCGCGCCTCGGTCACCCCGTCGGTCACCACGAGCAGCCGGTCGCCGGGCTTCAGGCCCACGACGACCTCTTCGGGCGGGGCGACACCGGCGATCCCCAGGCCGAGCGGAGCGCCCGGCGGCACGGCGAGCTCCTCCACGGCGCCGCCGCGCAGCAGCAGCGGTGGCGGATGGCCGCAGGAGACGATCCGCAGCTCGGGGACTTCGCCCCGGAACTCCAGGAGGACGGCGGTCGCGAAGAGTTCGGCGTGCTCGGCCTGTTCGGAGTCGACCACCAGCCGCCGGTCGAGACGGGCGGCCACCCCCTCCAGGTCGGGCTGATCGAGCACCGCCTCCCGGAAGGCGCCGAGCAGCGCGGCGACCGTGCCGACGGCCGCGAGCCCGTGCCCCTGCACGTCGCCGACGAGCGCCCGTACGCCACAGGGGCCCTTGCGTACGTCGAAGAGGTCGCCGCCGACCAGCGTCCCGCCCTGTGCGGCGCGGTACAGGCCCGCGCAGCGCACCGGGCCCACACGCTCCGGCAGCGGCGGCAGAACGGCGAACTGGGCGGCCTCCGCGACGGTACGGACGGTGACGAGCTGGGCGTCGCGCCGGCTGCGTACCCAGGCGAACACGATGCTCAGCACCGCCACGAAGGCGACCGTCAGCACATCGCTGTCCCCGGGGCGGCCGAGCCCGAAGCCCGGCAGGTAGAGCAGCAGCACCACGGTGCCGCCGAAGAGGGCCGTCGCTGACGCGGCGTACGACAGCGCGGCGAGCGGCGGCACGGCGGCGAGCAGGAAGCTGAGGTCGACCGACTCCGGGGTGGACAGCTGGATGACGCAGATCACCACCAGGAGCACGGGCGGCGGCCAGCGCACCCAGGGGGGCGGCGGCGCGCCGCGCAGCCACCCCGGCTCGTCCCGGTCCCGCCGACTGGCAGCAGCGACCCTGAACATCGGTTCGCTCCTTCCCGTCGACCTCCCCACGCTCCTACGCGCGCGTGCCCGCCGCACGCCGGGCCGGTCCGTCGGGTGCCGACGGCCGGGAGACGGTCACGGCAGACCCCCGGGTGCCCGGGAGGTCAGAGCACGCGCCCCATCAGTACGTCGTCCACGTACACGCCGTCGAGGAAGAACTCACCCGGCAGCACCCCCTCGACCACGAAGCCCTCGGAGGCGTAGAGCGTCCGGGCCGGAGTGTTGTGACCGAGCACCCGCAGCGTGACGCGCCGCGCGCCCTGGCGCCGCGCCTCGTCCACCGCGGCCCTGACAAGGCGGCGCCCCACTCCCCTGCCGCGCGCCTCGTCCGCGACGGCGAAACCCAGGATCTGGCGGACGTGGGCGTTGGCGATGAGGGAGGTGGGGAAGCCGAGCCGCAGGTAGCCGACCACCACGCCGTGCCGCTCGGCGACCAAGTGGTCGCGGGGGCCGAAGCGTTCGCTGAAGAACGGCGGGTACGGGGGCTGCGGGGCCGGTTGTACCGCGTGCAGCGTGGACCAGGTGACGCGGTCGAGGCGTCCGAGGGTCTCTTCGTCTTCGGGCAGAGCTGTACGTATGTGCGTGTCCGGCATGGGCGTCACTGTACGACGGACGACGCGCGCCTCTCGGCGGGTTTCCGGGGCAGGATGGGCGTCATGGAGTCCACCGAGTCCGAGCAGTCAGCCCTCTCAGCGCGGCGGTCCCGTATCGCCGTGGCCGGTGCGTCCGGCCTCATCGGAACGGCGCTGACGCGCGCCCTCACCGACGACGGTCACGAGGTGGTGCGTCTCGTGCGCCGGGCACCTCGTACGAAGTACGAGGTGCGGTGGGACCCCAAGACGAGGTACGTCGACACGGCGGGGCTCGCGGGCTGCGACGCGCTCGTCAATCTGGCGGGGGCCGGGATCGGCGACCACCGCTGGACCGCCGCCTACAAGCGGGAGATCCGCGACAGCAGGGTGCTCGGCACATCGGCGCTCGCCGAGGCCGCTGCCGCGCTGGACGAGCCGCCCCGCGTGTTCCTGTGCGCGAGCGCGATCGGCTACTACGGAGACACCGGTCAACGCGCGGTGGACGAGAGCGCCCCCGCCGGAGAGGGCTTCCTGCCCTCCCTGTGCGTGGAGTGGGAGGGCGCGGCGGCTGCGGCGCACGAAGCGGGCATCCGAACGGTCCACGCACGCAACGGCCTGGTGGTGGCGCGCGAGGGCGGGGCCTGGGGGCGGATGTTCCCGCTGTTCAAGGCGGGGCTCGGGGGGCGCCTCGGCGACGGACGGCAGTACTGGAGCTACATCTCGCTGCACGACGAGGTGGCCGCGTTGCGGCATCTGCTCGACACGGAGACGCTGTCGGGGCCCGTCAATCTGACGGCGCCCGATCCGCTCACCAACCGTGAGGTGACGGCCGCGATGGGGCGAGTCCTGCACCGGCCCACGCTCTTCACGGCACCGAAGCCCGCGCTGCGCGTCGTGCTCGGCGAGATGGCCGGTGACGTGCTCGGCAGTCAGCGGGTCCTGCCGACGCGGCTCCTGGAGTCGGGGTTCTCGTTCGCGTTCCCGGGCATCGAGGAGACGATCCGCGCGGCGCTCCGGTAGACGATCCAGCGGTGACGGGCGGCGTCGAGCGCGGACGTGAAGAAGACGAGCGGTGACGGACCCTCCGATCGACTTCTTCGCGTCTGCGCTCGCCGTGCGACCGGCGTGCGACCGTGCTCGGTCGATGCGCGACTGCCGCTGAACCTTTCGGCTCCTACCCTCGTGCGGAACTCGGTGATTCCGGAGCCCTGTTGAGGGCATGACGTCCCCAGCAGCCGCGCAACCTCGGGGAGGGGCACGTGCTAGAGCCTGCGCACCATGCGGATGTCGTCATCGTGGGAGCGGGGGTCGCGGGACTGTCGGCCGCCCACCAGCTGACCAGTGCCGGTGTAACGACCGTAGTCCTGGAGGCCGCCCCTTACGTCGGCGGGCGCATGTCCACGGAGAAGGTCGACGGGTTCCGGCTCGACCGGATCGGGCAGCTGCTCACCACGTCCTATCCCGAGCTGCGCCACACGCCGGGTCTCGACGCACTCGTCCTGCGGCCCTTCGTACCCAGTGTCCTGGTGCACAGCGACGGCCGGCACCACCGCGCCGTCGAGCCCAGGAGCCCCCGGCGCGCAATGGGCGCACTCACCGCAGCGCGCGCCCTCGCAAGCGCCCCCCGGGGCTCACGCGCAGTACGAGCAGCACCTCGCGCCACCCCGCTCGGCGGCGCGCTGGACCAGGCACGCCTGGGCGCGGCACTCGCCAGGATCGCGGCGACACCCCCGGAGCGCCTGCTCTCCCGCCCCGAACTCCCCGCGGCACAGGCGCTCTTCGACCGCGGCCTGCCCGCGCGCACCGTCAACGGCTTCCTGCGCCCGCTCCTCTCGGCGCTCCTGTGCGACCCGGACCTGACGACGTCGAGCCGGTGCGCCGACCTCGCCCTGCACTCCTTCGCGAGCGGCCGTCTGTGCCTGCCGGAGGGCGGTGCCGAGGTGCTGCCCGAGCTCCTCGCGGGCGCCCTGCCGCCGGGGACGGTGCACACCGGCGTACGCGTGACGGCCGTCTCCACGACCTCCGTCACGACCGCGGACCACGGCGAAGTGAGCTGCCGCGCCGTCCTGTTGGCCACCGACGCCCGCGCCGCCGCGGAACTGCTGCCCGGCCTGCGCGTGCCCGCCTTCCACCAGGTGACGGTGCTGCACCACGCGGCCCCCGAGCCGCCGCTCGCCGAGCCCGCCCTGCTGCTCGACGCCGACCGCTCGGGGCCGGTCGCGCACACGGCCGTGGTCAGCCGCGTCGACCCGTCGCGCGCGCCCGCGGGCCGGGCACTCATCTCGTCGACGGTCCTCGGCCCGCCGCCGGACGAGCGCGCCGTCCTCGCCCATCTCTCCGAGCTCTACGGCACGTCGACCGCCCGCTGGGAATCCCTCGCCGTCCACCACACCCGCGACGCGGTGCCCGCGATGCCGCCCCCGCACGATCTGCGCCGCCCGGTACGGCTGCTCTCCGGGCTCTACGTGTGCGGGGACCACCGGGACACCAGCACGGTGCAGGGAGCGCTGCACTCGGGCCACCGCGCCGCGCGGGCCGCGCTCGCGGACTTCGGCGTGGACCCGGTGTACGGGACGGGTCAACTGCCGATGGCGGCCTGAGCCGTCCCAGGGCCCCCGACCCATCCGACCTCTGCGTCACCATTACCGGCCCTCTTCATGCGGCCCACCAAACCTCACACACCCCTGCAACTCCCCTTGCCACACAGGCAGCCCGCAGCTACGGTCCCACCGGATCGCCAAGCTGCGGGAGGCCTCACGTGCGTCGCACCACGCCGGTGATATCGCTCATCCTCGGCCTAGTCATAGGAGGTCTGTCTTTGCCGACAGTCACAGCCACCGCCAGCACCCCAGCCAGAGCCGCCCCAGATGCCGCGGCCGCGACAGAGACGGAAGTCCCCTCCGTCGTCCCCCGCCCCACCGACTGGACCACCCTCGACGGCCGCACGACACTCACCGAGCGCACCCGCATCCTGATCGACCCACGCGCCGGCTCCACCACCGCGCTCCCCTCGGGCCGCGGCGAATTCCCTGGCCCCGCACACCAGTCCGTACGCAAGCTCGCCACCCAGCTCCGTGCGGAGATCAAGCAGATCACCGGCATCACGCCCCGGATCGCCCCCGACACGGGCCGCCCCGCAGCCGGCGACATCACGCTCGGCCTCACCGCCAAGGGGAGCCTCGGAGCCGAGGGCTACGGCTTCGACAGCGCGGGCCCCATCCGTATCGAAGCCGCATCCACCCACGGCCTCTACTACGGCACCCGCACCCTCCTCCAGCTCCTGCGCTCCACGGCCGACGACCACCGCGCGGTCCCCCGCGCCCGCTCCACCGACCGCCCCGCACAGGCGATCCGCATGGTCCACCTCGACGCGGGCCGCAAGTACTGGAAGATCCCCTACCTGGAGAACCTGATCCGCAGGATGGGCGACCAGAAGCTCAACACCCTCTTCCTGCACCTCTCCGAGTCCGAGGGCTTCCGCCTCTACAGCCCCAAGTTCCCGGGCCTCGCGGACCCCGACCACAGCTACAGCCGCGCCGACATCGAGCACCTGAAGGCCTTCGCGGCCCGCCACCACGTCCAGTTGATGCCCGGCCTCGAACTCCCCGGCCACGCCACCGTGATCAGTGAGGCCTTCGGCATCGGCTTCGGCTCGGGCGCCGGCGCGTGCACGGGCGCGCACACGCACTCGCACCTCACGCCCGACTGGATCATCGACATGACCAGCGACAAGGCGATCGCGAAGTCGAAGGAGATCGTCGACGAGTTCGCGGGCTGGTTCGACGCGCCGCTGTTCTCGATCGGCGCGGAGGAGGTCCCCGGACAGCTCGCACAGTGCCCGCGCGTGAAGAACCACCTGGCGAGCGCGCCCGACGTGTCCACGCTCGGCGACCTCCTCAACCGCTACATCAACACCCTTGACGACGTGGTCACTTCGCACGGCAAGCGCACGGCCGTATACAACGGCTCCGAGCACCTCACCGCGCCCCAGCAGAAGGTCCACGCCCCCGTCGTCTTCCTCACCTGGGAGGGCACGGGCGCCGAGCCGGAGATCCCCGGGCACGACGAGATCGCCATCGGCCCGTTCTACGACACCCCGAACAACTACCACCACCTGTATCCGGACGAGCCCTGGATGTACGACAGCTGGGCGCCGAACACCGACCCCGACATGCTCGGCTCCGGCGTCACCAACTGGGCCGACTACAACTTCTGGGCCGACGACGGCTACTTCGAGCAGCACATGGCGGGCGCCCGCGCGATCCTCGCCGACCGCGCCTGGAACAAGTCCGCGACGCCGGACACGCTCGCCGACTTCCGGGCCCGTGCCGCCCGCATCGGCGACCCGCCGGGCACGACGCCCGCGCCGGTGCCGCCACGGGTGGAAGGACGCCCGAGCCACCACTGGACGTTCGACGACGCCAAATACCCCAAGGGCTGGACCTACGCGGGAAGTCCCGGCAACACGATCTTCGCCGAGGATGTCGCGGGCGGCCTGCCCGGCACCTCGTACATCATCAACAACCCCACACCGGTGGAGGGCGTGAGCGGCCAGGCCTGGCGCTTCGACTCCGACCGGGACGGCGTCGGCTTCGGCGGCCTCGACGTCGCCGAGCCGTGGACCGTGTCGGTGCAGGTCCGCCCGACGGCCAGGACCGGGGACCAGGTGCTTCTCAGTTCCAAGGCGGGCGCCCTGAAGCTGATGCAGCACGGCACCGGGAAGGTCGGCTTCACGCGGTACGGCACGGCCGACCACAGCTTCGACCACACGCTGCCGCTCGACCGCTGGACGCGGCTCACGTGGGTGACGTCGCCGGGCCACACCACTCTGTACGCCGACGGGAAGCGGGTCGGGTCCATCGAGGCGTCGATCCCCCTGCCCCTGCGTTCCATCGGCACGGAGAAGGCGAGCCTGCGGGGCGACCTCGACGAACTCACCACGTGGGACGAGGCGTTGTCTCCCGAGGAGGTCGCGCGCCTGGACTGAGCCACGTACCGGGCCACCTACTGAGCGGTGTACTGAGCCGCGTAAGGGGCGGGGCTGCGCAGCTCCGCCCCTTACACAGCGCCCTCTGGCATCACCCCAGCGCGGCGACTCGGTCCCTGTAACCCCGCACCGCCGCCGCGTCGCGGTACGGCTCGAGCCGCCGCTCGAAGTCGCGTACGTACTCGACCGCACGCACCGACCGCATCTCACCCGCGGCCTGCGCCGCCTCGGCGCCCAGCTGGCAGGCCTGCTCCAACTCGCCGAGGCCCAGGCGCGACGAGGCGAGCACCACGCGGCAGAACAGGCGGCTGCGGGCGTATCCGGGGGCGCGCAGCTGGAGCGAGCGCTCCGCATGCTGGGCAGCCACGCGGTACTGCTGGAGGTCCCGGTGACAGTGCCCGAACTCGTCCGCCAGCTGCGCCTCGTCGAAGAACCGCGCCCAGTAGGGGACTTCGTCGCCCGGCCGCGCCGTCTCCAGGGCACGCTCGGCCCGCACCATCGACGCCGTGCACGCCCGCACCTCGCCGAGCACACCGTGCCCGCGCGCCTCGACCGAGTGCAGCAGTGCCTGTACGACGGGCGGCGCCGATGACCCGACGCCCTGTTGTGCCACCCGCGCCAGCTGCACGGCCTCTCTGCCGTGCCCGAGGTAGACGGCCTGGCGGCTCATCGTGACCAGGACGTACGAGCCGTACGCGCGGTCGCCCGCCGCCTGCGAGAGCCGCAGCGCCTGGACGTAGTAGCGCTGGGCGAGGCCGTGCGCCGCGATGTCGTACGAGGTCCAGCCCGCGAGCCGGGTGAGGTCGGCGGCGGCAGCGAAGAGCCGCCGCCCGGCCTGCTCGCCGTACGAGCCCCGCAGCATCGGCTCCGCCTCGTGCTCCAGATAGCGCACGAGCGCCTGCCGGGCGTGCCCGCCGCCGTACGCGTGGTCGAGCGCCCGGAAGAGTTCGCCGACGGAACGCAGGGCGGAGATGTCGCCGCTGGTCACCCTCGCCCCGACGCCACGCTCGGGCTCCTTGCGCTGACGCGGTATGGCGGGCCTGCCCTGTGTGGGTACGCGGGCGCCGCTCGACGCGTAGTCGCCGCGGCTCACCCGGTCGTCGGCGCGGCCGATCAGCCAGTCTCTGCTCGGGACGACGAGGCCCGCCGGGGTGAACGCGATCTTCCGCAGTTCGGCATGGCTCCCGGAGTCCTTGCGCCAGAGCCCGCCGACGATGTCGATCGCCTCTTCGGGGCTCGCCGCGAACTCGAGCCCGGCGTACACCGGCGCGCATGCGTCGAGCCCGAGGTCCTGCGCGGAGAGGCGGCGGCCTAACCGCCGGGTGAAGACCTCGGCGATGAGGGCGGGGGTGGTGCCGCGCGGCTGCTGCCCGCGCAGCCAGCGGGTCACCGATGTCTTGTCGTACCGCAGATCCAGACCGTGCTCGAGGCCCAGCTGATCGACGCGGCGCGCGAGCCCCGCATTGGAGAAGCCGGCTTCTGAGATGAGCGCGGCTAGCTGGCGGTTGGGCGTGCGCTGCGGAGGTCGTTCCGTCATCAGCTGTGCGGTCTCCTGCCTTTCGGGCGTTGCGTTGAGCAGCCCTTATGGCTCTGTGAACGGCGTGAATGTAGCGGCCCCCACCGCCCTCATCGCGACCTTCGACCCGCATTCATCCGATCGTGTGAGGATTGACCGGACGACTGACGAGAATCCGCTGCCCGTACAGTGGCTGGGGGCGCGATATATGCACGGTGCAGGTTCTGGTGCAGGTTCTAGGGAGGCACTTGCCGTGAGTGAGTTTCAGTTCGTCCGTCTTGGCTTCGGCCCGGATTCGGTCGAGTACCAGGAGGCCTGGGACGAGCAGCGCCGCGTGCACGCCGCCCGCTTCGCCGACGAGCTGCCGGACACGTGTCTGCTGCTCGAGCACCTGCCGGTCTACACCGCGGGCCGTCGCACCGCGGACAGCGAGCGCCCGCTGGACGGCACCCCCGTCGTCGACGTGGACCGCGGCGGCAAGATCACCTGGCACGGTCCTGGGCAGCTCGTGGGCTATCCCATCCAGAAGCTGCCGCGCCCGGTGGACGTCGTAGCACATGTGCGCCGTCTGGAAGAGGCACTTATCCGTACGTGTGCGGAGTTCGGCCTGGAGACGTCTCGCGTCGAGGGCCGCAGCGGCGTATGGGTCCTCGGCGACCCACGTCAAGCAACAGAGGAGCGTCCGGCCCTCGGCGGGCTGACCCTGGACCTCGATCCGCGGACGCAGGACGACGAGTTCGACGCCCGGTTCAACGGCCCGGAGTACGCCCCGTCCAACGCGGGCCAGCGCCGCGAGGACCGCAAGATCGCGGCCATCGGCATCCGCGTCGCCAAGGGCGTGACGATGCACGGCTTCGCGCTGAACGTGAACCCGGACAACACCTGGTTCGACAAGATCATCCCGTGCGGCATCCGCGACGCGGGCGTGACGTCACTCTCGTACGAACTGGGCCGCGAGGTCACGATCGCCGACGTCCTGCCCGTCGCCGAGAAGCACCTCCGGGACATCCTGGAGAACGCGGAACTCAGGCCGCGGGAAGTGGAAAAACCGGCCGGGAAGACGGTTGAGCGCCCGGAAGCCGAGAAGGCGACCGCCTAGGCAAAGCGGGCTCCGGGGAATGCACCCCGTCGGCCAGAGGTTGGCCGGAGGCAAGCCCAACGACATCACGGGCGTACCCTGGTGTGCGCCGAAGAATCGAAGCTACAGGGAGCCGATGTGTCCGCAGTCGCACCCGACGGACGCAAGATGCTGCGCCTGGAGGTCCGGAACGCCCAGACCCCCATCGAGCGCAAGCCCGAGTGGATCAAGACCCGGGCGAAAATGGGCCCCGAGTACACGAAGATGCAGAACCTCGTGAAGAGCGAGGGCCTGCACACGGTCTGCCAGGAGGCGGGCTGTCCCAACATCTACGAGTGCTGGGAAGACCGCGAGGCCACCTTCCTCATCGGCGGTGACCAGTGCACCCGGCGCTGTGACTTCTGCCAGATCGACACGGGCAAGCCGCAGGCCCTCGACCGCGACGAGCCCCGCCGCGTGGGCGAGTCCGTCGTCACGATGGACCTGAACTACGCCACGATCACCGGCGTCGCCCGCGACGACCTGGAGGACGGCGGCGCCTGGCTGTACGCGGAGACCGTGCGCCAGATCCACGCGATGACGGCGGAGCGCGCCGAGGGCAAGACCAAGGTCGAGCTGCTCATCCCCGACTTCAACGCGGACCCCGACCAGCTGGCCGAGGTCTTCTCCTCGCGCCCCGAGGTCCTCGGGCACAACGTGGAGACGGTGCCGCGCATCTTCAAGCGGATCCGCCCCGGCTTCCGTTTCGAGCGCTCGCTCGAGGTCATCACCCGCGCCCGCGAGGCCGGTCTGGTCACCAAGTCGAACCTCATCCTCGGCATGGGCGAGGAGCGTGAGGAGATCAGCGAGGCGCTGCACGCGCTGCACGACGCGGGCTGCGAGCTGATCACGATCACGCAGTACCTGCGCCCGACGCCGCGCCACCACCCCGTGGAGCGCTGGGCCAAGCCGCAGGAGTTCGTGGAGCTGAAGGAGGAGGCCGAGGAGATCGGCTTCTCCGGCGTCATGTCCGGCCCGCTGGTCCGCTCCTCGTACCGCGCGGGGCGCCTCTACCAGATGGCGATCGAGAAGCGCGGGTCGTACGTCGCCTCGCAGGCGGTCTGATCCTCCGGTCGCGAGGCAGCTGTGTGAATCGGCGCACAAGAGACTACTGACGAGTACTGGCCGAGATGACGCGGCCCGTACGGTCCCCGCAGGTGAGGGGACCGTACGGGCCGCGTCAGTCTTTTGCGGCTCGGCGTCAAGGCTTCATCCGTGTTTGACCGGTCGGTCACGCCCTGGTAACACCAATCAGTGACCCTGGAATCACCCCACGTACAGCCCTACCCATAGCCGCTCAGGAGGGCCCCACCATGCAGGCCGCGCCCGTACGCGCCACCGCCATCCCGTCCGTCACCGACGCACTGCGCGCCGTCGAGTCGCTTCTCATGAGCAGCGGCCAGCGCACCGCTCGCCGCAACGCCTGGACGTCCGTGCTCGACGACCGGCGTCGCGCCAAGGACCGGGCCGAGGCGCTGCGCGTGCTCGAAGAGGCGATGACAACCCGCACGTCGTAGTCACCTCCAGGGACACGTAGACTTCACGACATGGCGAGGAAGGAAACCGCGGCGGACGCCGCGAACCCCGGGCGACTCAAGCAGATCGCTCAGACCTACAAGATGACCCGCAGGGCCGATCCGCGGATCGGTCTCATCATCGCGGCTGTGGGAATCGTCACCTTTGGTGTCTTCCTCGCGATCGGCTTCTTGATCGGTCACCCGATCTATCTCGGCATTCTCGGCTTTGTGCTCGCCTTCCTCGCGATGGCGATCGTCTTCGGGCGCAGGGCTGAGCGTGCGGCCTTCGGGCAGATGGAGGGCCAGCCCGGTGCGGCGGCCGCGGTGCTCGACAAGATCGGCCGCGGCTGGACGACGACTCCGGCGGTGGCGATGAACCGCAGCCAGGACGTCGTGCACCGCACGGTCGGCAAGGCGGGCATCGTGCTCGTCGCCGAGGGCAACCCGAACCGCGTGAAGAGCCTGCTGGCCGCCGAGAAGAAGCGGATGGCCCGCGTCGTCTCGGACGTCCCGGTCCACGACGTCATCGTCGGCACCGGCGAGGGCCAGGTCCCGCTGAAGAAGCTGCGTACGACGCTTCTGAAGCTGCCCCGCGTCCTCCAGGGCCCGCAGGTCACGGCGACGAACGACCGGCTGCGCGCGATGGGGGATCTCATGAGCAATATGCCGCTGCCGAAGGGGCCCATGCCGAAGGGCATGCGGATGCCTCGCGGTGGCCCGAATATGCGCTAGCTCGCCGCCTCTCCCCGTCTCTACGTCGACGAAGGCCCCGGAACCGATCGGTTCCGGGGCCTTCGTTCGTTCGTGTTTGGTGCGAGCTCAGAGTCCGTTCGTGTTTGGTGCGAGCTCAGATGCGCACCTGGACGGCGCGGGCGAGGCGGTCGTGCAGGCCGCGGCCGTCGCGGTCCCAGATCAGGGCGGGTACGGCGACGCAGAGGAGCACGCTGCGGATGAGGACCCGGACGAAGCCGAGCCGGCCGCCGCCCTCGGCGATGACGCGCAGCCTGAAGAGGGTCTTGCCGGGGGTGCAGCCGAGCGTGCCGACCGTCAGGACGGTCATGACGAAGAAGATGCCGAGCGCCCAGTTGCCCATCGCCTGCTGGTCACCGCGAGCGAACAGGCCGTATGCGATGAGCATGCACAGGGCCCAGTCCACGACGACGGCGCCCATGCGCCGTCCGGGCCGCGCGATCGAGCCCGGCCCTTCCTCGGGCAGCCCGAGCTGTTCGCCCCGGTAGCCGAAGTCGACGCCCGCGTCCTCTGCCGCCGCACGAGGGCCGGAGAGCCACGATCCGATTGCTTGCCTGTTGTCCACCCGTCCACGGTACTGCGCCCGATTTCGTACGAGGACGGGCGGGGTAGGGCGAATGACACCCGGTGCGAACCCGGCTCGGTTAACTTCGGCGAAACAAATGGGTCATGCTTGAGAAATCCCCCGTCCCTATGGTCGGGTCCCAGCGTGTGCCACCGCACTGGCCGCACAACGAGCTGCAACCCCGTCCCCGCCTGGGGGTCGGGAGTAGGAGGAGTTGGATGTTCCAGAACGCCGACGACGCAAAGAAGTTCATCGCGGACGAGGACGTGAAGTTCGTAGATGTCCGGTTCTGCGACCTGCCCGGAGTGATGCAGCACTTCACGATCCCGGCAGCGGCGTTCGACCCGAACGAGGAGCTGGCGTTCGACGGATCGTCGATCCGCGGCTTCCAGGCCATCCACGAGTCCGACATGGCGCTGCGCGCGGACCTGTCGACCGCCCGGGTCGATCCCTTCCGCCGCGACAAGACCATCAACATCAACTTCTTCATCCACGACCCGATCACGGGCGAGCAGTACAGCCGTGACCCGCGCAACATCGCCAAGAAGGCCGAGGCCTACCTCGCCTCGACCGGCATCGCGGACACCGCGTACTTCGGCCCCGAGGCCGAGTTCTACGTCTTCGACAACGTCCGCTTCCAGACGTCGGCGAACGAGAGCTTCTACCACATCGACTCCGAGGCAGGCGCCTGGAACACCGGTGCGGTCGAGAACAACCGCGGCTACAAGGTCCGTTACAAGGGCGGCTACTTCCCCGCCCCGCCGGTCGACCACTTCGCGGACCTCCGCGCGGAGATCTCCCTGGAGCTGGACAAGAACGGCCTCCAGGTCGAGCGCCAGCACCACGAGGTCGGCACGGCAGGACAGGCGGAGATCAACTACAAGTTCAACACGCTGCTCGCCGCGGCCGACGACCTGATGCTCTTCAAGTACATCGTGAAGAACGTCGCCTGGCGCAACCAGAAGACCGCGACCTTCATGCCGAAGCCGATCTTCGGTGACAACGGCTCGGGCATGCACGTCCACCAGTCGCTGTGGGCCAACGGCGACCCGCTGTTCTACGACGAGCAGGGCTACGCGGGCCTCTCGGACACCGCCCGCTACTACATCGGCGGCATCCTCAAGCACGCCCCGTCGCTGCTCGCCTTCACGAACCCGACGGTGAACTCCTACCACCGCCTGGTTCCGGGCTTCGAGGCCCCGGTCAACATGGTCTACTCCCAGCGCAACCGCTCGGCGGCCATGCGTATCCCGATCACGGGCTCGAACCCGAAGGCCAAGCGCGTCGAGTTCCGCGCGCCGGACCCGTCCTCGAACCCGTACCTGGCGTTCTCGGCGCTCCTGATGGCCGGCCTGGACGGCGTGAAGAACAAGATCGAGCCGCCGGAGCCGATCGACAAGGACCTCTACGAGCTGGCCCCCGAGGAGCACGCGGGCGTCGCCCAGGTCCCGACCTCCCTCCCGGCCGTCCTCGACGCCCTCGAGGCGGACCACGAGTACCTCCTGGCCGGCGGTGTCTTCACCCCCGACCTGATCGAGACGTGGATCGACTACAAGCGCACGAACGAGATCGCCCCGATCCAGCTGCGTCCGCACCCGCACGAGTTCGAGCTGTACTTCGACATCTAGAACGGCCGGGGCCGGGTGAGCCCTACGCCACGTCAGCATGGACAGTGGGCCGTCTCCCTGAACGGGGAGGCGGCCCGCTGTTCTGTCTGGTCGGTCGTTCTCGCGCTGACACCGGCTAGTGTCACTCCCGTCTCCCTCCCCCCCTGCCTAGGTGAGCACCCCACATGAGCGAAAAAGTGAAGTTCCCGAGCGTCGTCGGCCCCCAACTGGCCGGAGTGATCGACCTGCCGGAGGGCGAGGTCCGCGGCTGGGGGCTTCTCGCGCATGGATTCACCCTGGGAAAGGATTCGCCGGCTGCCTCGCGCGTCAGCAAGCAGTTGGCACGCGAGGGCATCGGCATGCTGCGCTTCGACAATCTCGGGATCGGGGACTCCGAGGGCGACTGGGGGGACGGTTCCTTCACCGTCAAGGTGCAGGACACTGTCCGGGCCGCGGCCTTCATGGCGGAGCGGGGGACTCCGGTGGATCTGCTGGTGGGGCACTCGTGGGGAGGCGCCGCCGCGATCGCCGCCGCGGGCGAGATCGTCGGGCTCCGCGCGCTGGCCACGATCGCGGCGCCCGTCGATCCCAGTCACGTCGAGCGGCAGTACGACTCGGTCCTGGATCGCGTCCTCAGTGACGGGGCACACGAGTGGTTCGTCGGCGGCAGGACATTGGTTCTCAAGCGCGCCTTCGTCGAGGACGTGCGCCGGGCTCACCTGCGCGACCGGATCGGCGAGGTGGACCTTCCGCTCCTCGTGGCGCATTCGCCCACCGACGCCACCGTCGACATCTCCAATGCCGCGGAGATCTTCCAGGAGGCACGGCACCCGCGCAGCTTCATCTCGCTCGAAGGCGCGGACCATCTGTTGACCGCGCGAGGGCAGGCGCAGCGGGCCGCTCACATCATCAGCGCCTGGGCCGACCAGTACCTCGACGAGCCACGGCCCTGAGAGGCCGGGGGTTCAGTTCCGCAGGAAGCGGATCGACGGGCGCGGCTCCCGGTCGTTCTCGTCCATGAGCGTCGTCACCACCGCCCGCACGCCGTAGACCTTCGCGATCAGCTCCTCCGTGATCACCTCGGACGGTGTGCCCGACGCGTGGGCCACTCCTTCGCGCAGGACCAGGACGTGGTCGCAGAACATGGCGGCCAGGTTCAGGTCGTGCAGGGCGATCACGCTGGTCAGGGGGAGGTCCGCCACCAGGGACAGGAGGTCGAGCTGGTGGTGGACGTCCAGGTGGTTGGTCGGTTCGTCCAGGAGGAGTTCCTGGGGGGTCTGGGCCAACGCCCTTGCTATCTGGACCCGTTGGCGTTCGCCGCCCGAGAGGGTGTGCCAGGACTGGGTCGCCCGGTCGGTCAGGCCCGTGCGGGTCAGGGCGTCTCGGACGGCCTCGTCGTCCCGGGGCGTGGCGGGTGACCACGGTCTGCGGTGCGGGATGCGGCCCAGGCGTACGACGTCCTGCACGGACAGCTCGACCTGCGTGGTGGCGTCCTGGTCCACCACCGCCACCCTGCGGGCCACCGTGCGGCGGCCCACGTCCCGCAGCAGTTCGCCGTCCAGGGTGACCACTCCCGATGCCGGGGCCAGGACGCCCGCCAGGATGCGCAGAAGAGTCGACTTGCCCGAGCCGTTGGGGCCCAGGAGTCCGACCGTGGCTCCGGGGGGCGGGGCCAGGGTCACTCCGTCGACGATGAGGCGGCCGCCGGCCTCTTTCGTCACCCGGTCGGCCCGAAGGCCCGGTTCGGGGTGCGGGTTCATGTCGTCTTCCGTGTGCGGTAGAGGACCAGTACGAACGCCGGGACGCCGATCAGTGACGTCACCACGCCCACCGGGACCTCCTGCGGATCGAGGACCGTACGGGCCAGCGTGTCCACCCACACCAGGAACACCGCGCCCGCGATCGCCGTGACCGGGAGCAGGCGCGCGTGCCCGGAGCCGACCAGGGCGCGGGCCGCGTGCGGCAGGACCAGGCCGACGAAGCCGATGGCGCCCGCGCTGCTGACCAGGGCCGCCGTCAGGAGGGCCGTGACGGAGAGCAGGATCAGGCGGGTGCGGGCGACGTGGACGCCCAGGGTCGCCGCCGCGTCCTGGCCGAAGACGAACGCGTCCAGGGTGCGGGCGTGCGCCAGGCAGATCGCGAGGGCCACGAAGAGCACCGCCCCGCACAGCCAGACGTCCGTCCAGCCCACCCCGCTCAACGAGCCGAGCAGCCAGAACAGGACACCGCGCGTCGTCTCCGCGTCGCCCGCCGTGAGGATCACGAACGACGTGAGCGCGGAGAAGAGCTGCATCGCCGCCACCCCGGACAGCACCACTCTGTCGGTGCTCCCGCCCAGGGTGTGGCTGAGCAGCAGGACGAGGGCGAAGGAGACGACGGCTCCGACGAAGGCGCCCGCCGAGACCGACACCACTCCCCCGCCGACCCCCAGGACGACGATCGCGACCGCGCCCGTGGAAGCCCCCGAGGAGACCCCGAGCACGAAGGGGTCGGCCAGCGGGTTGCGCAGGAGGGACTGCAGGACCGTCCCGCAGACCGCCAGGCCAGCGCCGCAGACCGCCGCGAGGAGCGTGCGCGGCATCCGCAGGTTCCAGACGATGCCGTCCCGGATGGGCGTCAGCGTCGCCTCGCCCCAGCCGAGGTGGGCAGCCACCGCCGACCACACGTCCGGTACGGAGATGTCCGCCGGGCCGATCGTGACGGCCACCGCCACGGAGAGCGCGAGGGCGGCGAGGCCCGCCGTGCAGAGCAGGATGTTCCGTACGCCGACCGGGCCCCGGAGGGCTCCTTTCACTTGGCGAGCCCGAACTCGCGCAGCGCGTCGGCGACTTGCTCCACGCCGTCCACCGTGCGGATCGACGGGTTCATGGCCTGGCCGCTCAGGAGCACGTACCGCTTCTTCTTCACGGCGGTCAGGTTCTTGGTGGCCGGGTTGGACTCCAGGAACTCGATCTTCTTCTTCGCGCTCTCCGCCGTCTGCGACTTGCGGGTGAGGTCGCCGATGACCAGGGCGTCCGGGTCGCGGTCGGCCACCGTCTCCCAGTTGATCTGGGGCCACTCCTCGCGGGTGTCGTCGAAGACGTTCTTCGCGCCGAGCTCGCGGGTGATGATGCCCGGCGCTCCGCAGCAGCCCGCGATGTAGGGCGCGTCGGAGTTGGCGAACCAGTAGAGGAGCGTCGCGTCGGAGGCGTCAGTGTTCTTGATGGTCTTCGTGGCCTTCGCCACCCGGCCCTTGAGATCCGCGATCAGGCGTTCGCCGCGCTTCTCGACCCCGAAGGCCTTGGCCAGGTCCCGCACCTCGCCGTACACCGTGTCCATGGTCAGCGTCTTGTCGCGGCGGCCGTCACCGTCGCCGCTGTTGTCCTTGCCCGCGCAGTCGGAGGGCGAGACATAGGCGGGTACGCCGAGTTCGGCGAACTTGGCGCGGTCTGCGACGCCGCCCTTGCTGACCGTCGCCAGGAAGGAGGCGGTGACGAAGTCCGGCTCCTGGGCCAGGACCTTCTCGAAGGAGGGGTAGCTGTCGGCGAGCCGCTCGACCTGGGCGTTGTCCTTCTCAAGACCCTTGAGCACCGGGTCCGTCCAGGTGCCGGTGCCGGCCATGCGGTCCGCGAGGCCGAGGGAGAGCAGGATCTCCGTGGAGCCCTGGTCGAGGGAGACCGCCCGCTGCGGCGGCGCCTTGATCTTCGCCTTCTTGCCGCAGGAGGTCAGGGTCAGCGGATAGCCGTCGGCCTTCTTGTCCGTGGTGGTGGCCGACGAGCCGGAGCCGCCGCAGGAGGTCAGTGTGACGGAGAGAGCGATGCCGAGGAGGACGGGTATACGTACACGACGGGCGGTGGAGGACACACGATCCCTTGAGTCTCACGGCTCATACGCGGAGCCTGGCCTGCTTCGTCACCTCCGCCGCTCGGTGCGCGGGCGAAGGCGCCAGCAGGTCTTCGGACTCGGGGATCGGCCGGACGGGGCGCCTTCCCGGGCGTCCGTGGACGCCCAGTGGCCTTGGCCCCGCCCGTTCCCCCTCACCGCTGCGCGTCAGTTCCGGATTCGCACCGGATTCCCTGGCCCTGGTGTGGGTTGACTGGCGCTCGCAAGCTATCACGCGAGGTCAGGACGGCTGCTCGGGCCTGGGTGCGCCGCGGTAGGTGCCGAAGGACCACTTGTTGCCCTCGGGGTCGGCGATGGCGAACTCCCGGCTGCCGTACGGCTTGTCCTCGATCTCACGGATGATCTCGGCCCCCGCGGCCCTGAGCCGC
This sequence comes from Streptomyces sp. A18, assembly GCF_059026065.1. Lineage (NCBI taxonomy): Bacteria > Bacillati > Actinomycetota > Actinomycetes > Kitasatosporales > Streptomycetaceae > Streptomyces > Streptomyces sp. A18. The sequence continues at coordinate 120,848 of NZ_JBWLKL010000003.1, forward strand.
TCGTAGAGCTCGTCCACCCGGTCGGTGACGACGTACGTGCCGAAGGTGCCCGGTTTCAGGCACCAGTCCCCGGCCCCGTCGTCGTACGAACCGAGCATGATCGCTCCGCCCTCGGGCCAGTCGAGTTCGGCGTGGGCCACGCTGCCACCGTCCTCGTAGACGACGGTGCGCAGGAAGCCGACGGTGCCCACCAGGAAGTCGATCAGGGCGGGGGCGTCGTTCGCCTGGAGGGTCGGCCAGACGCTGGGGGCGCGCTCGCCGGAGGCGGTCTCGGGCTGCTTCTGCTTCTGCTTCTCGGTGGTGTCCATGGCTCCTACTCTTCGCCCCGGCCGTAGCTCCCGGCTTGGATATTCCGGCACTCTTCGGCCAGCCAGCCGCTGGGGCTGATGCCGGTGTACTGCTGGAAGTCCCGGACCAGGTGGGAGTGGTCGTAGAAGCCGCAGTCGGCGGCGATGCGGGCCAGGTCCGGGGCCGCGCCCGCCGCGACGGGGCGCACGACGGCGTTGCGTGCGCGCTCGAAGCGCATCAGGCGGCCGGCCTGCTTGGGGCTCAGGCCCGTCTCGGCGCGGAAGAGCGTGGTGAGGCGGCGTTCGCTGAGCGCGACGTGCCGGGAGAGGCCGCGCAGGGTGCCGACGCCCCGGTGTCTGGCCAGCCAGGCCCAGGCCTCGGCGACCTCCGGGCGTACGGGGTCCCCGCCGTCCGCGTCGGCCGCGCGCTGCCTCAAGTAGCCGGACAGGGAGGCAAACCGCTCCTCCCAGCCGACCTGCTCGCACAGCAACTCCCGTACGTCGGCGGCGCGGCGCCCCAGCACATCCGCGCCGGACGTCACCAGGTCGCCCGCAAGCTCCGAGGCCGGTACGCCGAACAGGGCGCGGGCGGCGAGCGGGTGCACGGCGAGCTGGATGCCCGCCTCGTGCTCGGGCCTGACGACGTACGCCGGGTGCTGGTGCAGGCCGCCCAGGACGATGTCCGTGCGGTCGGCGTCGGGGCCGCCCGCCTGCTCGGGGCTTGCGCCGCTGACGACGGGGCCGTCCAGCGAGAAGATCAGCGTCAGGTACGGGGACGGCAGGCCGCGGTGCAGACCGGGGTGCTCGCCCGCCGTGCGGTAGCCGACGGCGGACACCACCATGCCGTCGAGCCGCGGAGCGGCCCGCACGAACTCACGGGAGACGGTCTCCATGCCTTCCAGTATGCGATGGGCGGGGCCCGGAGGCGGGCCCGTACACCTGTTGGGCGTCCGATGCGCCTACCCGCGCGCGGGCGTCCCATGCCCGCCGCTTCCGGTGATGTCGATCATGGGAATCCGCGGTCCGACCTCATACGATGACCCGCCGCTCCGGACGGGGCGCAGACCGCTCTCAGGGGGCACAGAACCATGGCAGTAAAGGCAAAGGGCAAGCTGGCCGTACTCGGCACGGCGGGCGCGCTCACCGCGGCCGTCCTCGCGGGGACGGCGCTTTGGCCCGGCACGGACGCGACGGCCGCGGACGCCTCCGCGAAGGGCACGAAGATCGCGGCCGAGCTGAAGCACTGGCCCAAGCCGGTCGCGACGAAGCTGGGCAAGGTCATCGCGGAGAACGGCGACAAGGGCGCGTACGCCGTCTTCGACGCGGACAACACGACCTACCGCAACGACCTGGAGGAGTCCCTCCTGCCCTTCCTGGAGATGAAGGGGGTCCTGACCCGCAAGTCGATGGACCCGTCGCTGAAGATCATCCCCTTCAAGGACACGGCGAAGCACAAGGAGAGCCTCTACAGCTACTACAACCGGCTGTGCGAGGTCGACGACCAGGTCTGCTACCCGTGGGCCGCGCAGATCTTCTCCGGCTTCACGCTGAAGCAGCTCAAGGGGTACGTCGACGAGCTCCTCGCCCACGACAAGCCGATCCCGGCAGAGTACTACGAGGACGGGAAGCTGACGAAGACCGAGGTGAACAGGCCCCAGTTCTTCACCGGCATGCAGGAGCTCTACAAGTCGCTGCGGGCGCACGGCATCGAGGTCTACGTCGTCAGCGCGGCCAGCGAGGACCTGGTGCGCATGGTGCTCTCGGACCCCAAGTACGGCTACGACGTGAAGCCCGAGAACGTCATCGGCGTCGGCCTGCAGCTCAAGGACCGCAAGACCGGCGACGTCACCAGCTCCCGCAAGGAGATCGCGGAGGGCCGCTTCGACGAGAAGAAGCTCGCCAAGCGTGAGCTGACGCCCAACCTGTGGGCGCCGCTGACCTGGTACCAGGGCAAGCCCGCGGCCATCAACACGTACATCGACGAGTGGAAGAAGCCGATCCTGGTGGCGGGCGACACCCCGAAGAGCGACGGCCCGATGCTGTTCCACTCGGCGGATGTGAAGCACGGCGGGGCGCGGGTCTGGGTCAACCGCAAGGACGACTACATGAAGGAACTGGACGGGATGAAGCGGAAGAACGCGGACCGGCAGCGGGAGCTCGGCCAGAAGGTCACCGCGGACAAGCGGTGGCTGACGGTGGTCCCGGACGAGATCCGCTAGTCGTCCCCGGTGGCGGCGCTGACCAGGCCTGAGGCGATCGCCTCGGTCAGTGCCGCGTGGTCCTCTGCGTTCTGCGCGGCGTAGCGCAGTGCGAAGTCCGTGATCGCTCTGTCGAACGTGTCGGAGCCGCCGAGGTAGGCGGCGATGGCTATGCGGTCGCCGGAGCGGGCGTGGGCGCGGGCCAGGGCCGTGCCGCAGAGCCGGGCGTAGGAGCGCAGCTCCGTGGCGGACATGGACTCGACGTCCGCCGAGCCCTTCATGTCGCGGAGCTGGCGCCAGTAGAAGGCGCGGCCCTGGGGGCCCGTCATCCAGCCGAGGAAGATGTCGCTCGCCGCCTGGAGGAGGCGCTGGCCCGCGACCACGCGGTGGCCGGGGTGGACGTACGGTCCCGGCGGCAGGTGCTCCTCCAGGACCGAGCGGACCGCCTCCTTGATCTGGAGGAAGAGCGGGTCGTCGGCGTCGCGTCCGGCGAGGAGCACGATGTAGCAGCGGGTGCCGACGCTGCCCACGCCCACCACTTTCCGTGCCGCGTCCACGAAGTGGTAGCGGTCCAGGAGGAGTCGGCGCTCCTCGGAGAGCGTGGAGCGGTAGTCGCCGAAGATCTTGCGTACAGCCGCGAGGTCGGCGGCACTGGCCGGTTCGATGAGCGGCGGGTCGTGGATGATGCGGCGGACGCCCTCCACTTCTTCCGTCAGCTTGCCGAGCGCCTGGAGGCTCGTGCGGCGGCGGGCCCGGTCCAGGGTGGTCGCCGCGCGCTTGCGGTGGCGGGTGGAGCGGATGAGGGACAACAGGGCGTGTGCGTCGGTGCGTTCGTACCAGACCGCCAGTTCGCCGAGGTCCGCCAGACGTCTCATCGACGCGCGGTACGCCGCCACCGCCGCGAGGCACGCCTCGCGTGACCCGTTCTCCGGGTGGCCGTTGTCGCGGGACGCGACGGCGATGCTCGCGGCCAGGCGTTTGACGTCCCACTCGAAGGGGCCTGGGCAGGTCTCGTCGAAGTCGTTGAGGTCGAAGAGCAGGGCGCGTTCCGGAGAGGCGAAGAGACCGAAGTTCAACAGGTGGGCGTCGCCGCAGAGTTGGACCGTGAGACCGGTGTTCCACTGGGCGGCGAGGTCCCCCGCCATGACGGCGGCGGCGCCCCGCAGGAACGAGAAGGGCGAGGCCGCCATGCGGGCGTACCGGATGGGCAGCAGTTCCTGGACGCGGTCTGCGCCCTGCCGCTCCAGGACCGCCACCGGGTCGGCGCGGTCGGCGGAGGGTATCCAGGCGCCGTGCGAGGAGCGGGAGGCACGCTTGCGGGCGGTCTTGCCCTGCCGGGCACGATCCTCCGGAGTGGCCATCCCTCTCCCCTATCCGCCGGCAGCTCCCCGCGACAGGCTCTCGGGCCTCAGGAGCAGCCAATGCCGCTGGGGGCGCGCACGCATGCCGGGCCCGCCGAACGGGTGAACTGCCGCCGAATGCGTCGGGCCTCAGCTTCCGCCCGCCACCGCCCACGCCGCCACCTTCTCGGCCAGCGCGCCGCCCGCCCGGGTCCACGCGAAGTGGTCCAGGGGGCCGCCCGCCTCCCGGGTGGAGTACTGCCGGCGCGTGAGGCGGGCCGCGGGCGCCTTGCCCACGAGGTGGTCGAGGGCGGGAGCGGGGGCCCAGGTGTCGCCCTCCACGGAGACCGCGAGGACGGGCAGGTCGAGGGTGCGCAGCGCCGCCTCGTAGTCGTGCACGGAGCCCGGGGAGGAGTAACGGCCCGTACGTCCCTGGCGTGCCCAGTCCCGCATGACGCCCTTGGACTGGTTGCCGCCGAAGCCGAGCCTGATCCCGGGCCACCGGCCGAGCAGCGTCGTCGTCGCCGCGGCGAGCAGCTGGCCGACGAGCAGCAGGGGCCCGCGCACGGGGCCGTACGCACGGAACCAGACGGAGCCCGAGGCGACGAGGGCGACTCCGTCGACGCCCGGCCCGATCCCCAACGAGGCGTGCACGAGCCCCAGTTGGCCGCCCAGGCTGTGGCCGAGGAGGTACAGGGCGGTCTCCGGGCCCAGTTCGGCGCGTATCGCCTCGACGACCGCCACGAGGTCCCGCTCCACGATCGTGTCGTAGCCGTGGTCCAAGGCGTCCGCGTCCGTCACCCGCGGGGTGCTCTCCCCCTGCCCCCGCAGGTCCACGGTCAGGGCGGTGAGCCCGTGCCCGTGCAACTGGCGCGCGAACGCGCGGTAGTAGCGGGCCGGGGTGCCCATGGCGGGCAGGATCAGGACGGCGGGCGCCGGGCGGGGCGAGGCCTCGCTCCCGCGCAGGCCGCGGACGGGAAACCGTGCCCCGTCCGGGAGTCGAGCGGTCACGAACAGCGGCAGCTCGCCTGCTGCGGGCTCCTGCTGGGCGGGGGCGGATTCCGGCTGAGTCATGCGGTCAGCATGAACCACGCGTACGGGTGGGGACCCTGGGGCCCCACCCGTACGCGCTCGCCCGGAAGTTGGGCGGGCGTCGCTTCAGCGGCTGTACCGCATCAGGGCGCGCACCATGTGGCAGGTGATGTCCGACGGCGGGTGGATTCCCACGTCCTCCGCCATGCTCCGGATCCGGTTGTTGTTGGCTTGGTTCGGCAGATAGACGCCCGAGTCGAGCAGGGCTATCGCCAGGCGCATGGCCTTCAGGCGCCGGTTGTGCGTGATGTACCACTCGCGCGGCCGTCCGGCGGGGAGCGGTCGCTTCTCCAGTGGTGCGTACGTCGGATCGATGAACACGGGCCGGGAAGCGTTGCGCTTCGACTTCGATGTGAGTGCGGCAGCGGGCACAGGCATCCTCCTGTCGCGGTCAGGACCCCCCGTCGGGAACCCTCGAACACTGCTTCTAGTTTACTGCCGGGCACTGACAATCGCCGCTGGCCAGACGGCCTTTGAGGAGGTGTGACGGGTGGGTCGCGGGTAGCGTGTGCGGCATGGAGATCTGGATCAATCCCGCCTGTTCGAAGTGCCGCAGCGCGCTCACGCTGCTCGACGCGGAGGGCGCCGACTACACCGTCCGCCGCTATCTCGACGACGTCCCCTCGGAGGACGAGATCCGCGCCGTCCTGGAGCGGCTCGGACTGGAGCCGTGGGACATCACGCGCACCCAGGAGGACGCCGCCAAGGAGCTGAACCTGAAGGACCGCGCGGCCTGGCCGCGCGACGCGTCCGGCCGTGACCGCTGGATCACCGCGCTCGCCGAGCACCCCAAGCTCATCCAGCGGCCCATCATCACCGCCGACGACGGCACCGCGGTGGTGGGGCGCACGGAGGAGGCCGTACGGGACGCGCTGTCCCGGTAGCCGCCGACGCGCCCCTCAGCCGAGGAACTCGCCCACCCTGCGGCTCAGTTCGGCGGGCTCGGTGTGCGGCAGCGCATGGTGGCTGACGCCCGGCAGCACGGCCGTCCGCACGTCGGGCAGCAGCTCGGCGGCACGGGCGGCCACCTTGCCCGCGTCGTGCGCGCGCCCTCGCCCGGCGAGCAGGACGAGCACGGGGAGCCGCAGGGCCCGCAGCGCGTCCGGCGCGGGGCGCGGTCCGGTGACCGGCTTCGCCGTGGGGAACGCGGCGGCGTACTCCTGGAGTCGGAGCCAGTCGGGATCCAGCGCGACGCCCCCGGTCTCCCAGGTCAGGAACGCGCGCGTGCGCCGGGCGGAGGGGCGAAGGAGCATCGGCAGCGCGTGCAGCAGATAGCCGGGGCGGAATCCGGCGAAGCACTGGGTCGGGTCGACGAGGACCAGGCGCCGCACGCGGTGGGGTGCGTGCAGGGCGTAGTGGAGCGCGATCCAGGCGCCGTACGAGTGGCCGCCCAGATCGACCGCCGTATCCGCGTCGGCCCCCAGTCCGTCGAGGAGCGCGTCGAACCAGTCCGTCAGGTCGGCCACGGAGCGGATCGGCCGGCTCGCGTCGGGCACGCTGCGCCCTGCCTCGCCGATCAGGTCGACGGCGTACACGCGCCGCGTACCGGCCCATGCGGCGACGTTCGCGAACCAGCTCCCCGCGGTCGCGCCGCCGCCCGGAAGGAGCACCAGGGGCGGGGCATCGGCCGGGCCGCACACCGTGACGTACGTGTCACCGAAGGGGGTGGGGACCGTGCGGTGCTCCGTCCCCTCGGGCCACCGCGCGAGCACCTTGTCGTACGCGGTGAAGAACTCCCCCGTCGCCCCGGTCGCCCCGGTCGCCATCGGGCTCCCCCTCCGTCGGTCGGGCCAGTCTCTCGCACTCCGGCACGGAGCTGACGGCCGACCGATGAACCTTCTTCGTCAAACCGTTACGTATGCCTCCATAGCGTTGGGCACTCCCTGGAAAGGAGCGCGCCATGCGGAACCTGATGTTCGGAGGCGTATACGGCACCATCCTCGCGAGCGCGCTGATCGCGGCGCTGCACTCGGAGCAGCAGACCTATACGCCCTACTACGACGCCGCCTGGATCATGGTGACCGCGGGCACCGCGGCCCTCGCGCACGGATACGCGCACCACATGTCCACGCACCGGCCGGGATCGGGACTGCACCGCTGGCGGCAGCTCGCCTGGGAGCTCATGGACGAGTGGCCGGTGATCGTCGCCTGCTGGCCCACCGTGGTGCTGCTCGTGCTCGCCGGGACCTTCGGCTGGTCCGAGGCGCCCGTCACCTACTCCGCCCTCCTCCTGAACGCGGCACTGCTCCTCGCCTGGGGCACCTTCGCCGCGCTCCGGGCGGGCTACCGGCGGCGCTCGGCCGTGCTGCTCGGCATGGCGGACGCGACGATCGGGCTGCTGATAGCGGCGGCCAACGCAGTCATCAAATGACGCGGGACATGAAGCGGGACGTGAGGTGGGCCACATCCACCGCAGGTAACACGGGGTTCACATTCGAGCAATGGACGGGAAATCGCCCGTTGGCAGGCTGCGCGGCATCACCACGGCACCGCAGCACCCGCACGTTCTGCGCCGTACCGAGCGTTTTAAGGATGGGCCCCGTGACCTTCAAGGCTGAGTACATCTGGATCGACGGCACCGAGCCGACCGCCAAGCTCCGTTCGAAGACGAAGATCATGGCGGACGGCGCCGAGCTCCCGAACTGGGGCTTCGACGGATCCAGCACGAACCAGGCCAAGGGTCACGCGTCCGACCGCGTGCTGAAGCCGGTCTTCACCTGCCCCGACCCGATCCGCGGCGGCGACGACCTCCTCGTACTGTGCGAGGTCCTCAACACGGACATGACGCCGCACGAGACCAACACCCGAGCCGCGCTGGCCGAGCTCGAGGAGCGGTTCGCCTCGCAGGAGCCGATCTTCGGCATCGAGCAGGAGTACACGTTCTTCGAGGGCGACCGCCCGCTCGGCTTCCCCGTCGGCGGCTTCCCCGCCGCGCAGGGCGGCTACTACTGCGGCGTCGGCGCGGACGAGATCTTCGGCCGTGACGTCGTCGAGGCGCACCTGGAGAACTGCCTCAAGGCAGGCCTGGGGATCTCCGGCATCAACGCCGAGGTCATGCCGGGCCAGTGGGAGTTCCAGGTCGGCCCGCTCGCGCCGCTCGAGGTCTCCGACCAGCTGTGGATCGCCCGGTGGCTGCTCTACCGCACCGCCGAGGACTTCAAGGTGTCGGCCACGCTCGACCCGAAGCCGGTGAAGGGCGACTGGAACGGCGCGGGCGCGCACACGAACTTCTCGACGAAGGCGATGCGCGAGGGCTACGCCCCGATCATCACCGCCTGTGAGTCCCTCGGCGAGGGCTCGAAGCCGCTCGACCACGTCAAGAACTACGGCGCCGGCATCGACGACCGCCTGACCGGCCTGCACGAGACCGCCCCGTGGGACGAGTACAAGTACGGCGTCTCCGACCGCGGCGCGTCGGTCCGCATCCCGTGGCAGGTCGAGGTGGAGCAGAAGGGCTACATCGAGGACCGCCGCCCGAACGCGAACGTCGACCCGTACGTCGTGACGCGGCTGCTCGTCGACACCTGCTGCACCGCCCTGGAGAAGGCCGGCCAGGTCTGATCCACGCCTGTGTACGTTCCTGAAGGGGGCGCCCGCCATATCGGTGGGCGTCCCCTTCGGCATGGCGGTCCGGAGGGGCCAATTCACGCCAAGCGTTCGCCAAGGAGTCGTATCAGCGTGCGAGAGGGAACGACCGCTACACCTCCCATCTGCTTCAATGGGGTCATGGGCAGCTACGGGAACACCGCGACGGGTCGTCACCACGACCTCGAGCCGTTCTGGCCTTCCCGTCAGCACCATGACTTCGACCGGGTGTGTTGCCGCGCGATGAACGCGCAGGCCCGCTAAAGCCGTTCACCCGGCCTTCGCCTGACGCGCACGACGTACGTCTTCGACGACTGACGACTCCTCCGCGCGAAAGAGCTGACCTCCATGGCGAACTCCCGTTCCTTCCCGGCATCCACCGCTTCCACCGCCACCGCCACGCCACTGACCAGCCCCGGCCGGGGGCGGCTGCGTGCCGTCGCCCCGGACGAGGTGGTACAGATCACCGACTTCCTGCCGCCGGGCGCGACCTGGCTGCCCGCGCCCCAGCACACGCTGCCCACGCTGCCGGGTCAGCCGCCGATGGTCGGCTACCTGGTCCTCGTACCGGCCGGGCAGGAGCCCGTCAGCGCCGAGCCCGAGCCGTCGCGGGAGCGGACGTCGTCCGTGGGGCCCGTGTGGATCGACACCGTGCAGCGCGCGGCGCAGGTCGACGGCCGCGGGCTCGACCTCACCTATCTGGAGTTCGAGCTGCTCGCGCACCTCGTCGCCCACCCCCACCGGGTGCACACGCGCGACCAGTTGGTGACCACGGTGTGGGGGTACGGACACGTGGGCGACGGGCGTACCGTCGACGTCCACATCGCGCGGCTGAGGCGCAAGCTGGGGGCCGAGCACCGGCAGACGATCCAGACGGTTCGGCGCGTGGGCTACAAGTACGCGCCGCCGACGTCCCGTTGACCTCCGGAACGCCGCTGACCTCCGGGTTCCCGGGCGGGGCCGGGCTCTGCCGGTAGCAGAACCCGGTTCCCCCGGCGGGGCCTTGCCTGCAGAGTCCTCGGCATGAGACTTCTGATGCTGGGTGGTACGGAGTTCGTGGGGCGGGCCGTCGTCGAGTCGGCCCTTGCGCGTGGCTGGGAGGTGACGGTCTTCCACCGCGGACGCCATGAGGCACCCGCCGGGGTGATCTCGCTGCTCGGTGACCGTACGGAGGAGGGCGGCCTCGACGCGCTCGCCGCCGTGGACGGCGCGTGGGACGTCGTCGTCGACACCTGGTCGGGGGCGCCGCGTGTCGTACGGGAGGCGGCGCGGCTGCTCGCGGGGCGGGCGGGGCGGTACGTGTATGTGTCGAGCGGCTCGGTGTACCGCTATCCGGCGGCGGCGGGCTCGGACGAGAACCACCCCTTGGTCGAGGGCGACCCCGACGCGGACGCGGTGGCGTACGCCGAGGACAAGCGGGGCGGTGAGCTGGCGGTGCTCGCGGAGTTCGGCGCCGCGCGCACGGTACTCGCCCGCGCGGGGCTGATCCTCGGTCCGTACGAGAACATCGGGCGGCTGCCGTGGTGGCTGAACCGTGTCGCCCGGGGAGGCCCCGTGCTGGCCCCCGGGCCAAGGGATTCGGACCTGCAGTACATCGACGTGCGGGACCTGGCGGAGTGGGTCGTCGACGCCGCCTCCGCGGGTCTGCACGGCCCGTACAACATCGTCTCCCCCATCGCGCACACCACGATGGAGGAGTTCCTGGAGGCGTGCGTGGCCGTGGCGGGGGCGGACGACGTGGAGCTGCGGTGGACCGACCCCTCGGTGATCGCCGAGCACGGCATCGAGCCGTGGATGGAGCTCCCGGTGTGGCTTCCGCCGGGCGAACTGCACGACACCATGCACCGCACCTCGACGGAGAAGGCGGCGGCCGCGGGGCTGCGGGCCCGGCCGGTGGCGGAGACGGTCGCGGACACGTGGACCTGGCTCCGCTCGATCGGCGGAATCGCCCCCCAGCGCCCGGACCGGCCGGTGGTGGGCCTGGCTCCGGAGAAGGAGACGAAGGCGCTGGGGCTGTAACAGGGGCCGCGCCCCCTTGGGGGCGCGGCCCGTAAGGGGGCGCGGGGCTGTGACACTTGCGGCTCCGCCGCGTGGGCGCGACCAGCTCCCACAGGCCCGTAACTCCCCGCACCCCCAACAGCACCTACACGGTGGCCGATGGAACCGGCCGAGGGTCAGACTGCTCAGGTGCCATCGGCTTCCGCGTACGCCAGTTCCGCTCCCCCAGAAGCGCCATCAGGGACGGAAGCAGCACCATCCGCACGACCGTCGCGTCCAGCAGGACCGCCACACCCAGACCCACGCCCATCTGCTGCATGTCCTGCATGGACAGCGTGCCGAAGACCGCGAAGACCGCCACCATGATCACGGCCGCCCCCGTCACCGCGCCCGCGGTCCGCGTGATGCCCTCGCGGATCGCCGCGCGGTTGTCCAGGCCCCGGTTCCGCGCCTCACTGATCCGCGAGACCACGAACACGTGGTAGTCCATCGACAGACCGAAGAGCACCACCAGGACGAACAGCGGCATCCAGTTCTCGATCGCCCCCACCTTCTCGGAGCCGATCAGCTCCGCGCCCCAGCCGTGCTGGAAGACCGCGGTCATCACGCCGTAAGCAGCGCCCACCGAAAGGAGGTTGAGGCCGATGGACGTCACCGCGATCACCACCGAGCGGAAGCTGAAGAGCATCAGCAGGAACGTCACCGCCGCGATGAAGGCGAACACCGGCACGATGCCCTTGCTCAGCTGATCGCTGAAGTCCTCGGACTCGGCGAGGTCTCCACCGACGTACGCGTCGGCGTCAAGCCCTTCGAAGGCCGCGGGGACCACGTCGTCCCGGAGTTCGCCGAGCGCCTTCTTCGACTCCGCGCCACTGCCGTCACCGGGCAGCGGTACGTGGATCTCGGCCACGCCGGCGTCCTTGTGGACGGTGAGTTCGGCGCCCTTGCCCGCGTCCCGCACCACTGCCGCGAGCGCGTCGCGCATCTCCTTCGACGCGATGTCGTCCGCCTCGACGACCACTTGGGCCGGCGCGGGGCCGCCCGGGAACTCGTCGGTGATCTCCCGGAAGGAGACCGACAGCGGGGCGTCCGAGCCGAACTGCTTCTCCAGGCCCAGCGCTTCGGTCTTCATGCCGAGCGCGGGAGCGGCGAGGGCGAGGAGCAGGACCGCCGAGCCGACGGCGAAGAACTTCGGCTTGGCGAGAACGGGCCGAAGCAGCTTGCCCGCGATGCCGCCACTGACGTGCGCGCCCTTCTTGCTCCTGCGGTTCAGGAACGGGATGCGCCCCGCATTGATCCGGTCGCCGAGCGCGGAGAGCAGCGCGGGAAGCACCGTCACCGAGCCCAGCATCGCCACGCACACCACCAGGATCGTGGCGATCGCGAAGCCCTTGAAGAGCAGCAGGCCGGAGAGGAACATGCCCGCCATCGCGACCATCACCGTCAGGCCGGAGACCAGGACGGCCCGCCCGCTGGTGGCCGCCGCGATCCGCAGCGCGGTCTCGGCGTCATGTCCCGCCGCTCGCTCGTCCCGCTCGCGCCGCAGGTAGAAGAGGCAGTAGTCGACGCCGACCGCGAGCCCCATCAGGAACATCACGGAGTACGTCGTCTCGAAGACGTGCAGCTGATGGCTGGCGAGCGAGAGCAGGCCGAAGGCCGCCACGCACGCGGTCAGCGCGAGCCCGACCGGGAGCAGCGCCGCGACGACGGCGCCGAAGGCCACCAGGAGGATGCCCAGGGCCAGCGGCACCGCGGTGAACTCGGCCCTGGTGAGGTCGTCCGAGAGCAGGTCGCCGAGGTGCTTCTCGGAGCTCGCGTCGCCGAACTGGTAGACGGAGACGCCCTGTGAGGCGCCCGCGTCCTTCGCCTTCTGCACCGCGTCGAGCACCGGTTGCACGCGGTCGGCCGCGTCGTCGGACGCCCCCTTCATCTCGAAGCGGAGCAGTGCTTCCTTGCCGTCCTCGGAGGGCAGCGGTGCCTGCATCTTCCGGGTCTCGCCGGTCGCCGTCAGGGCCTTGGAGAGTTCGCTCGCCGCGTCCCGCCAGCCGTCCGGCGTCTTGGAGCCGACCATGACGAGCTCGCCCGCGGGCTTCTCGATGCCCGCCTTCTCCAGGATCGCCGCGGCCTTGCTCGAGTCGCCGACCCCCATCTCGTCGTCGGTCGCGGTGACCGTGCCCGAGGCCCCGCCGATGGTCGTGGCGAGCACGACGAAGAGCAGCCAGCCGAGGATGGCCGTCTTGCGATGGTGTGCGCTCCACACACCGAGTCGTGCCGCGAGGTTTGGCCTCATGGCGTTTCGCCCCCATAAGTAAGCGTTGGATAAGCCGGTTGATGACGAGGACAACGCTAGAAATCCGACGCCCGTCCACCCAGCCGCCGAAGCCCCCACTGCCCGAAGCACAGGGCGAGGGGCGGGGGTGTCGTCAGGTACACCCCCGCCCGGGTGCCGAACCCAATGACCGGCGCCGATCCCAGCGGCGAGAATGTGTTCATGCCGCTGGAAGAGATGGGGATCAGAAAATGACGAGGGTCCGTGAATCCGTGATCGCGGGAGCCCGGGGGCTCTACCTGTCGGTCGTGATGCTCGCCGGTTCGATCACTCTCTTCGTGCTTGCGGTCGTCTCGATCGCCTTCATCCTGCTGGGCATCGGCGTCTTCACGACCCCGGCGGTCCTCACCGCCGTACGCAAGTGGGCGGACCTGCGCCGCGCCCTGGCCGGCGCGTGGTCGGACGTGAGCATCCCCAGTCCCTATCGCGCCTTCCCCGCGGACCTGCGCAGTGGCGTCACCGGGCAGGTGGAGCGCACCTCGCTGATGCTGAAGGACCCGGCGACCTGGCGGGATCTCCAGTGGCTCCTCGTCGACATGACCGCCGGTTACGTCGTGGTGATCTTCGCGCCCGCGCTGCTCCTGTACCCGCTGTACGGCTACGTCCTGGCCCTGGGCGTCTGGCGGCCGATCTACAACGCGGGCGGCGGCGACTGGTACGGCTTCATCCACGTCACCTCGCAGACCGACGCCAACCTGGCCGCCCTGCTGGGCACCGCACTCGGCGTCGCGGGCGTCTTCGCGAGCCCCGCCATCCTGCGCGGCCACTTCCTCCTGGCCAGGACCCTGCTCGCGCCCACCGCCACCATGCGGGAGCGTGAACTGTCCCGGCGTGTCGACCGGTTGACCGAGACCCGGCACGACGCCGTGGACTCGTCGGCCGCCGAGCTGCGCCGCATCGAGCGCGATCTGCACGACGGGGCGCAGGCCCGCCTGGTCGCGATGGGCATGGACCTCGGCACCATCGAGGCGATGATCGAGAAGAACCCGGCGAAGGCCAAGGAACTGATCGCCAAGGCCCGGCAGAACTCCGGCGAGGCGCTGACCGAGCTGCGCGACCTGGTCCGCGGCATCCACCCACCGGTGCTCGCCGAGCGTGGCCTCGGCGACGCGGTGAAGGCTCTCGCGTTGCGACTGCCGGTGCGGACGGACGTGGACGTGGAGCTGTTCGGGCGCGCCGATGAGCCGGTTGAGGCGGCCGCGTACTTCGCGGTGAGCGAGGCCCTGACGAACACCATCAAGCACGCGGGCGCGGACCGCGTCTGGGTGGACATCCACCACGCGCAGGGCATGCTGCGCATCGCGGTCACCGACAACGGCAAGGGCGGCGCGTCCATCGGCGCCGGGTCGGGGCTGAGCGGGATCGAACGGCGACTCGGTACATTCGACGGCGTACTGGCCGTCAGCAGTCCCGCGGGCGGCCCGACCATGGTGACCATGGAGATCCCTTGCGAGTTGTCCTAGCCGAAGATCTCTTCCTGCTGCGCGACGGTCTGGTCCGGATGCTGGAGGCATTCGACTTCGAGATCGCCGCCGCTGTCGAGACCGGGCCCGAACTCACCAAGGCCCTGGCCGAGTTGGAGCCGGACGTCGCGGTCGTCGACGTCCGGCTCCCGCCGTCCCACACGGACGAGGGGCTCCAGTGCGCGCTCGCGGCGCGGCGGGCACGGCCGGGTCTTCCGGTGCTCGTGCTCTCCCAGCACGTGGAGCAGTTGTACGCGCGCGAGCTGCTCGCCGACGGGAACGGCGGAGTCGGCTACCTCCTCAAGGACCGGGTCTTCGACGCCGACCAGTTCATCGACGCCGTACGCCGGGTGGCCGCGGGCGGTACGGCGATGGACCCGCAGGTGATCCAGCAGCTCCTGTCGCGGCGCTCGGCGGACCAGCCGCTCGGCAAGCTGACGCCGCGCGAGCGCGAGGTGCTCGAACTCATGGCGCAGGGCCGGTCGAACGCGGCGATCGCCGGAGAACTGGTCGTGACGGAGCGGGCGATCGCCAAGCACACGTCCAACATCTTCGGGAAACTGGACCTTTCGGTCTCGGACGACGACAACCGGCGTGTCCTCGCCGTAATCGCCTATCTGGATCAAGAGCGCTGAGCGGATCACCGGAGGGATTGCCGGGGAATTCCGTGCGGGATTGAACGGGGCCGACTCCTGTTGCGTACGTAGTCCCATGGGACGCACACCACGACGCACATCACGCAAACGATCAAAACTCGCCGGGCGCGCGATCGCCGCCTCGGCGGCTCTCATCCTGGGCGGCGGCGGAATGGTCGCGGTGAATGTCTACGCGAACGCCGGCGAGAGCTCCGGTCCGCCGTCCGCAAGGACCCAATCCGGCGAGCAGGGCGGCAATCTGGGATTGGCCACCATCAGCTGCCCGGATGTGGGCACCCAGCTGTCGGATGTGCCGGACGGCGCCCGCGAGGACGTCGACCGGAAACTCGCGGAGCTGGACACTCAGATCACCGCCGCGTACGAGAAGTTCGCCCAGGCACAGGACACCGAGCAGGCCGAGGCCGTGCTCGGGCCGCTCGAGGACCAGCGGCGGCCGACCATCGAGGGCATCGGATCCTCGATCGACCAGGCGGGAGGCCGGCCGCCCCAAGGGATGGACGGCATGGCGCCGTGCACCATGCGGGCCGACGAATCGGCCGGGCAGCAGCAGGACGGCAACGGTGACGGCGATGGCGACGGCGGGCAGCAGCCTCCGCAGGACGGCGGCGAACAGCCCCCCGGTGACGGGCAGGAGCAGCCCCCCGGTGACGACGGACAGCAGCCGCCGGACCAGCAGGGCGGCAACGGGCCCGAGGCCGCCGACTTCGTCGACATCAACTCCGTACAGCCCAACGTCAACCGCCCCGACAAACAGCGCGGCGCCTCGCGCGGCACCTTCACCACGAAATGCGGGACGAACGAGAACGGCAAGTTCAATCCGGACAATGTCATCGCCGCTCCCGGCGTGAGCAATGGCGCTCACCATATGCACGATTACATCGGAAATCAGGCCACGGACGCCTTCTCCAGTGACGACGATCTCGCCAACGGCGACACCACCTGCCAGAACCAAGGCGACAGGTCCACCTATTACTGGCCGGTCCTGAGGCTGCAGAACGGACAGGACGAGGCCGACGCGGACGCGGACGGCGGCGGCAAGGACCAGAATGTCGGCGAGATCCAGACACCGTCGTCGGTCACGCTGAAATTCGTGGGCAATCCGACGAGCAAGGTCGTCGAGATGCCGCGTTTCCTGCGCATCATCACCGGTGACGCCAAGGCACTCACCAATGGTGACGCGAACGCCAACGCGTCCTGGAGCTGCACCGGCTTCGAGGACCGCCAGCTGAAGGACAAGTACCCGATCTGCCCCGAAGGCAGCCAGGTCGTGCGGACCTTCAACTTCCAGAGCTGCTGGGACGGCCAGAACACCGACAGCGCCAACCACCGTACGCACGTGGCGTTCGCCGACGCGGAGTCCGGCGCCTGCCCGCAGGGGTTCCAGGCCATTCCGCAGCTGGTGCAGCGCATCGTCTACGACGTGCCGCCCGGCCCCGGGTTCGCCGTCGACTCGTTCCCCGAGCAGCTCCACAAGCCGATCACCGACCACGGTGACTTCATCAACGTCTTCGACGAAGGGCTCATGGACCGCGTGGCCCAGTGCATCAACGGCGGCAAGCGCTGCAACTGACCGCAAGCTGACCCCCGTACCGCTGCGCGGTCAGCCCGTGTGGTGACCGGAGTGGCCCGAATGCCCCGGGCTCTTGTCCTCGTGATCCCCACCACCGCTACTCCCCGAGTGGTGCGAGGACTTCTCCACCGTCCCACCGAGCTGACCGCGCAGCCGCATGACCACTTTCTCGTCGCCGACCGCGATCCACTTCTTGCCGATGAGGTACGTACCGCCGTAATCGGTGGCCTCGTCGAACCATTCGGCCTGGCCACGGGCATTTGTAAAGGTTACTAGGACGTAGCGGCGGGCACCTTTGTCACAGGTGGCCTGCCGCAGTTCGGCCGCGTCCGTCTGGATGTCGGGATCGCACCGCACCTTGGCCGCCAGCTGCTCCAGGCTGCCGCTCGCCGTGTCCGGCACCGCGTCGTCGCCGTCCGAGCCGCACGCCGCAAGCATCAGCAGCAGTCCCACACCCATGCCCGTCCCCAGGCCCGCCCGCATGCGCCCTCGCATGCCCTTGCTCGCGCCCGCAAGCGTCTTTCGCGCTGCCTTCATCGTCCCACCAGTCCCTTCAGGCGAGGTGAACTCGCCATCTCCGCATGCACCGTTGAGCGCAGGACGCCGCACGGATACCGTGCGCCGCACCATTCGACCCAGGGGGTACACATGTCCGATCCGTCCCGACGTTCCGTGCTCGGCGCAGCCGGGGCCATCGGCCTCGGTACCGCCGTCGGCGGGGTGGCCGTTCCGTCCCACGCCGCCGAAGGACCCGTCCAGGGCCCCGCCTCCGCCTTCGATACGGATTCCGCACGCTCAGCACTCAACAGACTCCTGCCGCATCACGCGGAACAGTTCCGTCTCAGACTCGTCCCCGCGAAGGGCGGCACGGACCGCTTCCGGGTTTCCGGCACGTCGGGACGCGTCGATGTGTCGGGGACGACGCCTGCCGTCCTCCTCACCGGGGTCCACTGGTACCTCAAGTACGTCTGCGGAGCCCATATCGCCTGGAACGGCGATCAGTTGGACCTGCCGCGCAGGCTGCCGGCGCCGTCGCGCCCACTGGAGCGGTCCACCTCGCTCCCGCACCGGTTCGCCCTGAACGACACGAACGACGGGTACACCGCGCCGCACGCCGACTGGGCGTACTGGGAGCGCATGATCGACGTACTCGCCCTGCACGGCTGCAACGAGGTCCTGGTGATCGCGGGGGCGGAGGCCGTCTATCACCGGGTCCTGAAGGACTTCGGCTACAGCGACGCGGAGGCGCGGGCGTGGCTGCCGGCCCCCTCGCACCAGGCGTGGTGGCTGCTGCAGAACCTGTCGGGGTACGGAGGGCCACTGTCGCCCGAAGTCATCGCGGACCGCGCGGAGTTGGGGCGCAGGATCGTGGACAGGCTGCGTTCGCTGGGGATGGAGCCGGTCCTCCCCGGCTACTACGGGCACGTCCCTGACGGATTCGTGGCCCGCAACGGCGGGGACGCGCGGGTGGTGCCGCAGGGGACCTGGCACGGGTTCAAGCGGCCCGACTGGCTCGACCCCAGGACCTCGTCCTTCGGAAAGGTCGCCGCTTCGTTCTACCGGCACCAGGAACAGCTCTTCGGAGCCGCCGAGAACTTCAAGATGGACCTGCTGCACGAGGGCGGCACCGCGGGGGACGTCCCGGTGCCGGACGCGGCGCGCGGAGTGGAGGCGGCCCTGCGCACGGCGCGCCCCGGTGCGACCTGGGTGATCCTCGGATGGGAGGCCAATCCGCTGCCGGAGCTGCTCGACGCGATCGACCGGCGGCGGATGCTGATCGTGGACGGGGTATCCGACCGGTACACGAGCGTCACCGACCGCGAGAAGGACTGGGGCGGGACGCCGTACGCGTTCGGCACCATCCCCAACTTCGGTGGGCGCACGACGATCGGGGCGCGGGCCCACATCTGGAACGAGAAGTTCTTCGCGTGGCGGGACAAGGGCGGGAGCGCCCTGGCGGGGACGGCGTTCATGCCGGAGGCGACGGACCGGGACCCGGCGGCGTTCGAGCTCTTCTCGGAACTTGCCTGGTCGGACGGCGAGTTGGATCTGCCGTCCTGGTTCGACGGCTACGCGGGTTTCCGCTACGGCGGGCGGGACGCCGACGCCCGGGGCGCGTGGCGGGCGCTGCACGACACCGCCTACCGGCACACCGCCGTCGAGCGGAGCGACCCGCACGACTCGCTGTTCGCCGCCCGCCCCGACCTGGCGGCGAACCGCGCCGCCGAGTACGCGCCGCGCGCGCTGACGTACGACCCCGGCCGCTTCGACGCGGCGCTCGCGGGGCTGCTCGGGGTGCGTGGGGCGCTGCGGGGCAGCGCGGCCTACCGGTACGACGTGGTGGACGTGGCCCGGCAGGCGCTGGCCCACCGGAGCAGGCAGTTGCTGCCGCAGCTCCGGTCGGCGTACCGCCGCAAGGACGCGGACACGTTCCGGGCGCTTTCGACGCTGTGGCTGCGGCTGATGCGGCTCTCGGACGAGCTGACGGGCACCAACTCCGCGTTCTTGCTGGGTCCTTGGGTGGAGTCGGCGAGGCGGATGGGCACGACTGAGGCGGAACGGGCGGAGTTCGAGCGGACCGCGAAGGTGCTGATCACGGTGTGGGGCGACCGGCCGACGTCCGATGGCGGGAAGCTGCACGAGTACGGGAACCGCGAATGGGCGGGCCTGATGGCCGACTTCTACGTCCCCCGCTGGCAGAAGTGGCTGGACGAGCTGGCCGACGCGTTGGCCGCGGGGCGTGAGCCGCGTGCGGTGGACTGGTTCGCGGTGGAGGAGCCGTGGACCCGGGAGCGCAAGGACTATCCCCTGCGGGGAGCGGGTGACCCGTACCGGACGGCTTCACGGGTACGGGACGTGCTGGCCCGAGCGCCGTACCAGGGCTCGCTGGAGGTCGTCGCCGAGCCGCCGTCGCTCCCGCCGGGCGGGAGTGCGCGGGTCGAGGCGGTCTTCCGCAACGTCAACGGGCTGCGGGCCACGGGCCGCGTCGACTTCGAGCTGAGCGGCATCGACGCGGAGCCGACGGGCCCGGTGTCCCTGCCGCGCGTCGCTCCGGCGGGCTCGGGCAAGGTGGCGTGGCGCGCGAAAGCGCCGGGTACGCCGCTGGACCGTCCGCTGCGGCCGCTTCCGTACGAGATCGAGGCGCGGTACGGCCCTGCGGGTGAGCGGCGGGTGCGGTCCGTCCACGAGGGGGTGCTGTACGAGGCGGGCCCGGTGGGAGCGGGCTGGCGGAAGTTCACGAACAACGGGGCGGTGTTCGGCGAGCTGGACGGCCGTTACGCGATCGACGGGGCGGGCGCGGACCTGTGGAAGGGCACGACGGAGTTCGGAACCCTGTACCGGGAGGGAGCGCTGCGGGACGGGGTGACGGTGACGGTGCGGGTCGATTCCCAGGCGGTGACGGGCCCTTGGGCGAGAGCGGGCCTGATCGCGCGCAACGCGATGGGGGTGGCGGGGTCGCCGGGTTTCGTGAACCTCGCGGTCACTCCGGCGAACGGCGTGGTGCTGTCGTACGACACGAACGGCGACGGAACCCTGGACACGTACAAGCGCATCACGGGACTCAAGGCCCCGGTGCTGCTGCGGCTCGCACGGGCGGGGGATGTGCTGACGGGGTCCTGCTCGGCGGATGGCGGGGCGAATTGGCGGGTGGTGGCGAGTGTGGAGCTGGTGGGGGTTGCTGGGGCTCAGGATGTGGGGCTGTTCATGAGTGCGACTCATGGGGGCGGCGGGGGGAGGGGGACTGTGGAGTTCAGCGGGTGGGGGGTCAGCTGAGGGGCTGGCCGCCTGGGGACGGTCCCCTGCCGGGTGCGGTTGCCGTCCGGCTGCGGGGCTGGTCCGTCTGTGGGGCGGGGCCGTGCCGACTGCAGCGATTCGCTGGTCGCTGCGGGGTGAACGGGATGGGGGTCCCCCTGCTCCTTAAGAGCTTCGGGGAGGGCGGGAAGGCTTGTTCGTCCAGGGGAGGCTGCGGGGTGACGGCGGGTGGGCGGGAGAGTCCCGTTCGGCGAGGGTTGGCTGCGGGGGGCGAGTGGGTGGAGAGGCCCCGTTGGGTAAATCCGCTGCCGGGGGCGGTGACGCCATGCGAAAGTGTGGCCATGGATACGGCGTGGGAGAAGCGACTGGGCGAGGCGTGGGCCAGCGTCGAGGAGTACGACGATGGACGGGGCGAGGAGTTTCGGAAGGTCATCGACGCCCTCGTCGACGAGCTGCCGGACGGAAGCCCCCTCGCCCCCTTCGAGCGAGCCTGCGCCTTCGACTCCACGGGGCACTCGGACCGAGCCGTACCCCTGTACAGGGAAGCGCTGGAGAAGGGGCTCGACGGGTACCGGCGGCGGCGCACCCTCATCCAACTCTCCAGTTCGCTGCGGAACATCGGGCGGCCGGAGGAAGGCGTCGCGCTCCTTGAGCCTGAACTCGACGCCCCTGGCGATGAGTTGGATGACGCCGTTCGGGCGACCCTCGCCCTCTGTCTCGCCAGCCTCGGGCGGGAACGCGAAGGCCTCGCCCTCGTACTCGGCGCGCTCGCACCCCATCTCCCCCGCTACCAGCGCTCCATGAGCAACTACGCCCGGGAGCTCACCGACAGGTGACCAACCGACGATTCGCTCGTTTTGCTGAACGTGTCGTCGAATGTGAAGTCCCCCGCCCCGTCCCAGGATCTCTCCGGCGTCGTCGACGTCGAGCAGGCCGAGGCCGCCCTCGTCGAGCACTACCCCCGGCTGGTGCGGCTCGCCTATCTGGTTCTTCCGCCCAGCCTCGGACGCAACCGGCGGGTCCTCACCGCCCACGCGCTGACGCAGCGCGCGCTGCCCCGCAGCCGTAGGTCGGGCGACGAGGACGTCATTCCGGTACAGCGTTCCGGGGACGGGCGCAACGGCGACCCCGGGTACGCGTACGTGCGGCTGCGCGTCGTCGGCACCGCGCTCGACGCCGGGCTCCCGCTCCGGCGCACGGCCTGGCCCAAGCGCGCACAGCTGCCGCCCTTGTTGCCCCAGGTGTGGGGGCTCCGGCTCTTCCCGCGGTCGGGCGGTGCCGATGAACTCGCCCTCGACCAAAGGCTCTCGGCGCTCTCCGGGCCCGCGAGAGCCGCGTACGTGCTCCGGGGGCTCGAGCGGCTCCCCGACAGCGACGTGCGCAAGACACTCGTCGCCGTGGGGGTCGGCGAGCCGGATGCCGCACTGGCCGAAGCCGACGGTGTGGACGCGGCGTACGAACTGTTGAGGTCTCCCGAGTTCGACCCCTGTTCCCTGCAGGCGCGGCCCACCGATCTCATGCGCCGCAGGCAGCACATGAAGGCCGCGGGCGTCGCGCTCGCCGCCGCCCTGGTCTGCGGGGCGCTGCTCGGCCTGCCGGGCGACGGGTGGGGGCCCGACGGGGCCGCGGCTCCCGCGTACGCGAAGAATCCGGCGGGGCAGGCCGCGCTCGACCCGGGGCAGCTCACGAAGGTCGCGGCCGGCGCGTGGAAGAAGTCCGCGCGGGCCGACTTCTCCGTGTGGCCCGCCAGGGGCGCCCTCATCGGCGACGAGGCCCTGCTGCGGCGGGCCTTGGCCGTCTGGGCGAGGCCGGGTGAGTCGGTGCAGGTCTCCGCGACGCCGGGCACGGATGCGGGTGCTCCTCCCGGGCCCGCGCAGCTGCTGTTCGCCGGCGAGGTGGACGCGGCCAGGGTCGTGCTCCTGTACGACGGACTGCGCATCGTGCGGTACGCCGAGCCCAAGGACGGCACCAGCGGCGCCGCACTCGACTTCGCGCGCGTGGACGGCGCGACCAGCGCCGAGTCGGCGGCCGTGGTGGTGAATCGCGTCGACGGCAACGTCCGGTACCTGACCGCGCCTTGGGTGTCCGGTGTCGCCGTACGTGACCTGGTGAAGGCGGACGGCGGCGCCGACGCCCTCAAGCGCGACGGCGAAGGCGTGACCGAGCCGTTCGCCAGCCCGGCGCAGGCCCGCGCGTGCACTTCATGGAACGCGCTGCAACTGCGGGACGACACCGGTGTGAACCGGCTCTCCACCGACCTCGGCGAACTCGTCCCCGCCCATCTCACCGCGGGCCGCCCGCAGGCTCCGCGCGAGGCATCGGCCGCGGACTGGTCGTCGACCGCCTGCTCGCTGACCGACGCGCGCTCGAACGGCGTGCGGTCCGTGAACGCCTGGCAGTACGCGCGTCAGGCCCTGCCCGAGGCGAACGGCTCGGCGGCCTGGCTCTGCACCCGCGCCGACACCTGGCGCGGCGACGGAGGCAGGGCCCTCGCGCAGTTCCGGGCGAACGGCGCGGCGGCCGTCGCGGCGAAGGCGGAGGACTCCGCGGCGTGCGGCGCGCGCCAGCCGTCGGTGCTCGCGGGAGTGCGGTGGAAGTCCCGCGGCGGCAACTGGTACCTGCTGGGCGGCGGCAGCAAGGACATCGTGTCGGTCGGGGCCGCCGGAGCGTCCCAGACTCCCGGCAACACGCTGGCCGCACCCCTGGAGCGAGGTGCCCGCGCCGGCCTCACCGGGCGGCTCGCGGACGGCTCGAAGGTGTCGACGCTGCGTTGAGCCGTCAGGCGTCGGACGGGGCCGGGCCGCGCAGGTCCTTCTCCAGGAGCGTCACGCCGTACGTGCTCCCGTCCGCCGCCACCTTCCCCGGCAGCTCCCCCACCACCACGTACCCCGCCGCCTCGTAGTACTCCCGCAGCCGGGGGTTGGAGGACACGCAGTCCAGGCGGCAGCGGTCCCGGCCCGCCTGAGCGATGCGCTGTTCCGCGCGCTCCAGCATCGCGCGGCCCGTTCCGGCCGGGGCGCCGCGCCGGGTCATCAGGCGGTGCACATAGCCGGCGACGGGCGGCTGTTCGCCCCAGGCGGGCTCGTCCGCCCACCACACCTCGTACGCACCGGCGACCATCTCACCGTCGTACGCGAGCCAGACCTCGTCCGACGCGATCCGCCCGCGGAAGTGCGCGGCGCCCTTCTCGCCCGGCTTCCACTGGTCGATCCCCCGGTCCCGCATCCAGTGCGCGGCACCGTCGTAGAGAGCGACGAGAGTGGGGATGTCCTCCTCGCCCGCCAACCTGTGGGTCAACTGCTCCGCTCCTGCGGGACCAGGCCGAACAGGCGGGTGACCAGCTCGGTGAACGGTCCTTCCGGCGGCTCCTCGGCGAGGATGCGGCGCAGGAGCACCGCCATCTCCTCGTCGTACGCGGCGCTCACCGCGGCAAGGGCCGCGAAGTCGTGCACCAGCTGCAGTTCGAGCTCGGCGCGTGGAATGCGGCGTCCGTCGAGCCAGATGAGCGCCGTGGACTCGGCGAGCGAGATCCAGGAGCGGACCACCAGTTCGAGCCTGGCGGGCGGGTCGGTGATGCCCAGGTGGGCGAGGATCTGGATGTACGCCGCCTGGCGCACCGAGTCGATCAGGGCGTTGGTCGTGGACGATCCGACGGCCGGGCCGCCGCGCATCAGCGCGGAGAATCCGGGCCCGTGGCCGTCCACGAAGTCAAGGAAGCGGCCCATCACGCGCAGCAGGCGCGCCCCAAGCGGGCCCTCCATCGGTTCCACGAAGCGGTCGGCCAGGTCGTCGGCCGCCCGCTGCAACGCCGCTTCGTAGAGGCTGAGCTTGCCCGGGAAGTAGTGGTAGACCAGCGGTCGCGAGATGCCCGCGGCCGCCGCTATCTCGTCGATCGACACGTCGTCGGGCGAGCGGTGGCTGAACAGGTCGAGCGCGACCCCGATCAACTGCTGCCGCCGCTCCTCGACACCCATTCTGCGGCGCACCCCGGTAGTCATGCGAACACCTTACCGAGCGGATCCAGCCGTCCAAGGGGCCGGTCCACCCGAACCGTTCACATCTCTCGCCCCATGTCTCACATGTCCAGGACGATTCGGCCACCGCTCGCCCTCGACACGCAGATCAGCATCGAGTCGGCCCGCTCGGCGTCCGTGAGGAGTTCGTCCCGGTGGTCGATCTCCCCTTCCAGGACCCGCTGTTGGCAGGTTCCACAGAAGCCCTGCTCGCAGGAGTACGCGGTGTTGGGCAGCTCCGCGCGCACCGCGGAGAGCACGGTGGTGTCGGCTGCCACGGAGACGGTCCTGCGGCTGCGGCGCAGTTCCACCTCGAAGGTTCCGTTGCCCTCCGCGGAGGTGTGCGGCGTGAAGCGCTCCAGGTGCAGCTCGGCGCCCTCGGGCAGCGTCGCCGCCACGGCCTCCATCAGGCCTTCAGGGCCGCAGACGTGGACTGCGGTGGCGGGCGCCAGGTCCGCGAGGAACGCGGCGAGGTCCGGGCGCCCTCCCTCGTCCTCCGCGACGACCGTCAGCCGGCCCGCCCCCGTGCCCGCCAGTTTCTCCACGTCCTCCAGGAACGGCATCGACGCCCGGGAGCGCCCCCCGTACAGCAGCCGCCACGCACGGCCCGCGGCCTCAACTTCCCTCAGCATGGGGAGGATCGGGGTGATTCCGATGCCGCCCGCCACGAAGACGTACGTCTCGGCGTCGGCGAGCGGGAAGCGGTTGCGCGGGCCGCGCACCTCGACCTCCGTCCCCTCCTGTAGCTGCTCGTGCACCTCACGCGAGCCGCCGCGCCCACCTTGCTCCTCGCCGATGAGGCGGGTCGCGACGGTGTACGAGGAGGTGTCCTCAGGGTCCCCGCACAGCGAGTACTGGCGGACGATGCCGGAGGGGAGGACCAGGTCAAGGTGGGCGCCCGGCTTCCAGGCGGGCAAGTGGTCGCCTTCCAGGCGCAGTTGTACGACGCCGTCGGCGATCGTCTCGTGCCGGGTGACGAGGAGGCGCAGTGCGCGGGAGCGCGGGCGGCCCGAGACCGGCTCCTGAAGGGCGGGCAGCGGCCACAGCGGGGATGCGTCGATGCGGCGGCGCATGGCCCGTTTGGCGAGCAGGGCCGTGCCCGTGACGAGCAGGACGGTGCGGAGGCGGGGCATGTCAGTGCGCTCCCTTCGGCAGCGGTTCCGTCGCGGCTTCGGCGGCGGTTGCCGCCGGGGACGAGGCGAGGTAGGCGACGGCCTGTGCGGTGCTGCCTTCGTGGGAGGGGTGGTAGGCGCGGCTCAGATAGCGGGGGATGGAGCGGATCATGTCCGGCGTCGTGGGCAGCGTGCCCTTCTTCCCGCCCTGGTAGAAGCCCTTGAAGGACGCCTTGCCGCCGATGAGGGTCGGGTCGTTCTCCATGAAGAAGCGCGCGCCGCGCTGCCAGAGGAAGACCAGGGCGGTGAAGGCGGTGGCCCAGGTGCGGGCGCGGCGGCGGTAGCTGCCGTCCACGTGCATGAAGAGCTCGAAGGCGACGGAGCGGTGCTCGACCTCCTCCGCGCCGTGCCAGCGCAGCAGGTCCAGCATGGTCGGGTCGGCACCCCTGCGGTCCAATTCATCCGCGTTCAGGACCCAGTTGCCGAGGAAGGCGGTGTAGTGCTCGATCGCGGCGATCATCGCGACGCGCTCCATCAGCCACCACGTGCGGGCCTTGCCGGGCGGCAGCGTCCTGTCCCCGAGCAGCTTCTCGAAGAGCCAGTCGACCTGCGCGGTGTAGGGCGTGGGGTCCAGGCCCTGCTCCTTGAGGTGCGGTAGGACCTCGTCGTGGGCCTGGGCGTGCATGGCCTCCTGCCCGATGAAGCCGATGACGTCCTCGCGGAGCCGGTCGTCGCGGATGTACGGCAGGACCTGCTTGTACACGTGCACGAACCAGCGTTCGCCCGCCGGGAGAAGCAGGTGCAGCACATTGATCGTGTGCGTGGCGAAGGGGTCGCCCGGCACCCAGTGGAGCGGGGTGTCCTCCCAGGAGAAGGAGACCTTGCGTGCCTTGAGCGGTATGTGCTCGGACGCGACGGGCCTAGGCTCCCGGCTCTGCGTATTAGACATGGCGTCAATGTACTGACGGGTAGGCGCGTGGGTACAGGTCCGTGCGGCGGTTAATTTCGAGCGGCCCGTGCGGTGCGGGGTCAGCCCGTCCTGCGCAGGGCGAGGAGCGCGATGTCGTCCTCACGGTCGCGCCCGAAGCACGCGAGGAGCGTGTCGCACAGGTCGGCGACACCGCGCGGAGCGCCTGCCGCCGCGACGCGCAACTGCTCCATCGACACCGCGAGATCCGTGCCCCGCGTCTCGATGAGCCCGTCCGTGACCATCAACAGGCGGTCGGTGCGCGCGAGGACCACCTCGCTCGGCCGCGGCCGTTCGAGGCCGAGGCCGAGGAGCGGACCACCCGCGTCGACGTACGCGGCCGTACCCTCGTCCCGCACCACGAGCGGCGGGATGTGCCCGGCGTTGGCGATCCGCGTGCGCCCGGTGGCCGGATCGACCAGGCTCAGGCACATCGTGGCCGTCGTGCCAGGGTGGTAGTGCTGCAGCATCCGGTCGATGCGCGGCGCGAGCGCGCCGGGGTCGGGGTCCTCGACGCAGTACGCGCGCAGCGCGTGCCGTATCTCGACCATCACGGTGGCCGCGTCCAGGGAGTGCCCGACGACGTCTCCGATGCCGGTCAGGACACCGGAAGGCGTCGGGAGCGCCGCATAGAAGTCCCCGCCGATCTCCGCCTGGCGCGACGCCGGTTCGTAGCGGACGACGACCTCCGTGCCGGGCATGTCCGGCAACTGCGCCGGCAGGAAGTTGCGTTGGAGGGTCAGCGCGATGTGGCGCTCCTCCTCGTACATCAGGAGCGGCTCCGCGGCCAGCGCGGTGGCGTGGGCGAGCCGCTCGACGAGGTACCCCGTCTCGCCGGACAGACCCTCCTGGTGCGCGGGCATCGCGACGCACACCAGCGTGCGCCCCTCGCGCAGGCGGGCCAGGACGAGCCCGGCGTTCTCCGGCGCCCCGTCGCACCGCTGCCCGGCGGCCACCGGCGGGCGGAAGAACCCCGGCGGCCACATCGGCGCCGGCACCAGCGTGTTGCGCACGCCCGTACGCCCCGACATGACGCGCCGCATCAGCCGGGCCACCGCCTCGTGCGCCGCGGCATCCGGCAGCGAAGCCGCCGCTCTGCGCCGGGAGAACCCGTGGTGGAGCTCTCCGTCCTGACCGAGCACGAACACCGTCGCGGGATCGTCGGTCAGCCGCGCCGCGCCCACGGCGGCCGCCTCGACCAGCTCGCCGAGACAGCGCGCGGACTGCACCTCCAGGATCATCCCGGCAAGCAACGCGAGCCGCTCCACCCGGAGTTGGGCGTCGCTGCGGCAGCGTCCCCCGCGCGCGGCGGCCCGTACGACCGCCTGGATCTCCTCCGGTTCGGCGGGCACCGTCAGATAGGACTCGCCGCCCGCGTCCAGCCCTCGGCACCGGTCGGCGGACGGGCGCGCCGCCGCCGAGAAGTGGACGACGGGCAGAGCTGCGATGGGGGGCGACTGCTTCATGCGGCGGCAGAGCTCGTAGCCGCTCATGTCGGGCAGGCCGACGTCGACGAGCGCCACGTCCGGCAGGTCACCCGCCCGCAGCCGTACGTCGAGTTCGATCAGGGCCTCGCCCGCGCTCGCGGCGAGCAGGACGCGGTGTCCGTCCCTGCGCAGGACCGCGCTCAGCGCGTACCTGCTGGCGGGCACGTCGTCGACCACCAGGACCGTGCTGACCCTACTCACTGCCTTGCCCTTGACGCTCACGCGGGACAGCCCCTCAGGGCGGAGACGGAGCAGGCCGACTCGTGCCTGCCCCATCAAGTTAGCGCCCTACCGCATTTCCGGGGAGAAGTAGGCGACAGCGCGACCCGGACCGGTAGAGGTCACCGAACTCGCCCCGTGCGCGGCGCGCTTGACAGTAGACTCTCCGACTTGGGCCCGCATCGGACACGCGACGCGAACCCGATGCTCGGCACCCCCGTGACCTGCCATTTCCCGATGACGACGACGGTAGGGCCGGGCCGCCCCGCGACGCACGCGGCGTCTCCTCACCCGCCGACGGCGGCCGCCACCCCTCGCCCGCCGGACGGAGGCCGGGTGCGGGCCCGGTCGCACGCGCCCTCAGCAGATCGCCGTACGCGGCCGAAGCCCCGTCGACGGGGCGAGCCACCGAAAGCTCCGGCAGGACACCAGAGGCAAGGGGGCCACTCTCGTGACCTTCGCCTTCCGCGACGCGTTCACCGGAGTGCCGCCCTTTCCCGTACCCATGAGGGACTTCATGACCCAGCACGTCACCGCCGCCCTTCCCGCCGACGCCTCGTACGACGACTCCGCGCGCCGCGAGTGGTGGCGCGATGCCGTCATCTACCAGGTCTATCCGCGCAGTTTCGCCGACGGAAACGGCGACGGCATGGGCGACCTGCCGGGCGTCACGGCCCGCCTCCCGCACCTGGAGCGGCTCGGCGTGGACGCCGTCTGGCTCTCCCCCTTCTACGCATCGCCGCAGGCCGACGCCGGGTACGACGTGGCCGACTACCGCGCGGTGGACCCCATGTTCGGCTCACTTCCGGACGCCAACGCCCTCGTACGAGAGGCGCACGCGCTCGGCCTTCGCGTGATCGTCGACGTGGTGCCCAACCACTGCTCGGACCAGCACGAGTGGTTCAAGCGGGCGCTGCGCGACGGCAGGGGATCGCCGCTGCGCGCACGCTTCCACTTCCGGCCGGGGAAGGGCGCACACGGTCAACTTCCGCCGAACGACTGGGAGTCCGTTTTCGGCGGTCCTGCCTGGACACGGGTCGCCGACGGCGAGTGGTACCTCCACCTCTTCGCGCCCGAGCAGCCCGACTTCAACTGGGAACACCCGGCGGTACACGACGAGTTCCGCTCCATCCTGCGCTTCTGGCTCGACCTGGGCATCGACGGATTCCGCATCGACGTGGCGCACGGCCTGGTCAAGGCGGCGGGCCTGCCCGACATCGGCCACGAGGAACAGGTGAGGCTGCTCGGCAAGCAGGCCGTCCCCTACTTCGACCAGGACGGCGTACACGAGATCTACCGCAGTTGGCGGCGGATCCTTCAGGAATACCCCGGAGAGCGCATCGCCGTCGCGGAGGCGTGGACGCCGACGGTGGAGCGCAGTGCGCGCTACCTGCGCGGGGACGAGCTGCACCAGGCCTTCAACTTCGAGTATCTGACGACCGGTTGGGACGCGGCCGAGCTGCGCGCCGTCATCGACCGCTCCCTCGCCGCGATGAACGCCGTGGAGGCGCCCGCCACCTGGGTGCTCTCCAACCACGACGTCGTGCGCCACTCCACCCGCTTCGCCGACGGCGACCCGGCGCGCGGCCTGCGCCGGGCGAGGGCGGCCACGCTCCTGATGCTGGCGCTGCCCGGCTCTGCGTACATCTACCAGGGCGAGGAGCTGGGCCTGCCCGAGGTGACCGAGCTGCCGGACGAGGTGCGCCAGGACCCGGCGTTCTTCCGCAGCACGGGGCAGGACGGGACGCGGGACGGGTGCCGGGTGCCGCTGCCGTGGTCCGGGCAGCGGGCGCCGTTCGGCTTCGGTCCGGTCGTCGGCGGCCCGAGCTGGCTGCCGCAGCCCGCCGAATGGAAGGACCTCACGGTCGAGGCACAGGAGGGCGACCCCACCTCCACCCTGGAGCTCTACCGCGGCGCGCTCGCCGTGCGCCGCGAGCACCCGGCCCTGGGCGCAGGCCGCGACGTGGAGTGGCTCGAATCGCCTCAGGGCGCGCTGGCCTTCCGGCGCACGACGCCGCGGGGCACGTTCGTCTGCACGGTGAACCTCAACTCCGCGCCCGTCACGATCCCGACGCCCGGCACCGTGCTCCTGGCGAGCGCCGACGTCACGCCCGGCGGCGAGGGGACGATCCTGCCGGCGGATTCAACGGTCTGGTGGGCAGCCTGAGATGTGACCGGTACAGTCCAATCCTGTGACCGCGCGACTGGCCGACATCGCAGCGCAGGCGGGGGTCAGCGAGGCGACGGTCAGCCGGGTGCTCAACGGCAAGCCCGGCGTCGCCGGGGCCACCCGTCAGTCCGTGCTTGCCGCACTCGACGTGCTGGGCTACGAACGTCCGGTGCGGCTGCGACAGCGCAGCGCGGGCCTGATCGGGCTGATCACTCCGGAGCTGGAGAACCCGATATTCCCCGCGCTCGCCCAGGTCATCGGCCAGGCGCTTACCCGGCAGGGGTATACACCGGTCCTCGCCACGCAGACACCGGGCGGCTCCACGGAGGACGAGCTGACGGAGATGCTCGTCGATCGCGGCGTCTCCGGCATCATCTTCGTCTCCGGTCTGCACGCGGACACCTCCGCCGACATGCAGCGCTACGAACAGCTGCGCGCACAGGGCGTGCCGTTCGTCCTGGTCGACGGCTTCTCCCCCAAGGTGCAGGCGCCCTTCATCTCACCGGACGACCGGGCGGCGATGCGCCTCGCGGTCACCCACCTCGTCTCCCTGGGTCATACACGCATCGGACTGGCCCTGGGCCCCAAGCGGTTCGTTCCCGTACAGCGGAAGATCGAGGGCTTCGTACGCACGGTGCAGGACCTCCTTGCCCTGACCCCGGAGGAGATCGAGACCGACCTGGTCCAGCATTCTCTGTACACGCTGGAGGGAGGTCAGGCCGCGGCGTCCGCGCTGATGGACCGCGGTTGCACGGCTGTCGTGTGCGCGAGCGACATGATGGCCCTGGGGGCGATACGGACGGCGCGGGAGCGTGGATTCGAGGTCCCGGACGACATCTCGGTGGTGGGATTCGACGATTCCCCGCTCATCGCGTTCACCGATCCGCCGCTGACCACGGTGCGTAAGCCCGTGCCCTCGATGGGGCAGGCGGCCGTGCGTACA
The DNA here is from genome assembly GCF_059026065.1 of Streptomyces sp. A18. Lineage (NCBI taxonomy): Bacteria > Bacillati > Actinomycetota > Actinomycetes > Kitasatosporales > Streptomycetaceae > Streptomyces > Streptomyces sp. A18. The sequence goes on from NZ_JBWLKL010000003.1 coordinate 152,030, forward strand.
CTCCTCGAGGAGATCGGCGGCACGCCCGCCCCGCACAGCGAGTTCGTCTTCATGCCGGAGCTGGTCGTTCGAGGTTCAACCGCCTCCGCCCCTGGGGGACGTGCTCGTCCGTAGGGCGTAGAGAATGCGACCTGAACCAGACCTTGGGATGATCGGTCGGAGGGTCGGTATCTGGCAGACTCTGTGCCTATGGGTGAGATGACTGTGACGACACTGGAAGGCCAGCAGCGGCCCACCACATCACCCATCGCGGGCGAGCAGGAAGACCGCAATGGGCGGACTTTCCTGCGCCGTTTCCGCACCCCCCGGCGCCCTCGGCTCTGGTTCGAGATCCTGCTGATCGCGGTGAGTTACTGGACGTACTCCCTGATCCGCAATGCGGTGCCGGAACAGAAGTCGCAGGCCCTGCGCAACGCCGACTGGATCTGGCAGGCGCAGCAGCACCTCGGGATCGCCGTGGAGCAGAGCATCAACCACGCGGTGAACTCGGTGACATGGCTCATCGTCGGCATGAACTACTACTACGCGACGCTGCACTTCGTGGTGACGCTCGGTGTCCTGGTCTGGCTGTTCCGCAAGCATCCGGGCCGCTATGCGGCGACGCGCATGGTGCTCTTCGCGACGACAGCGGTGGCACTCGTCGGTTACTACCTGTATCCCCTGGCACCCCCGCGCCTGATGAACGGCCAGGACTTCATCGACACGGTCCTCGTCCACCAGACGTGGGGCTCCATGGCATCCGGCGACCTCAAGCACATGTCGAACCAGTACGCGGCGATGCCGTCGATGCACATCGGCTGGTCCCTGTGGTGCGGCCTGACGATCTTCGCCCTGGCCTCGGTGCCGTGGGCGAAGGTGCTCGGCCTGCTCTACCCCACGGTGACCCTGATCGTGATCGTTGCCACCGCCAACCACTTCTGGCTCGACGCGGTGGGCGGCATGATCTGCCTGGCGTTCGGGTTCGCGGTGGCGTGGGCCTGGTACGGGGCGATGCCTTACGCGCTGCCGCGCGAGGTGGCTGTGCGGGCCGAGAGCCCGGGGGCGTCGCTGCTCCGGGCCAAGGCCAAGGCCAAGGTCTAGCTCCCCGCCTTCGGCTCGCGACTGGAGGCTGGTGCCGGGGGCTGGTGGTGGTGGGCGCGCGCTCGCATGAGAGGGCCGTAGAGGGCCGCACCAGAAGTTCTGGTGCGGCCCTCCGCGCGTTCAGCCGCGGTGCGTGATATGCCCTCCGCTCACGGTCAGGCGGACCGGTGCCTGCGCCACCTCGTCGGCGGGCGCCTCGACCGGATCAAGGCCGAAGGCCGTCAGATCCGCCCGGCTGCCGGGCGCGATCCGTCCCGCCACCCCCCGCTCACCGGCGGCGATCGCGGCGTGCGAGGTACAGCCTTCCAGGGCCATCAGCCCGGTGAGACCCTCCGCCGCTGAGGCCGCTCCGCGGGGCGCTCGCGCGGTGGCCAGGACCTGGCGCGCGTCATAGTGCGCGATGGGCCAGTCGGAGCCCAGGGCCACGACGGCCCCGGCGTCCCGCAGATCCCGCGTCCGCCAGGCCCGCGCGGCCCGCTCGTCGCCCAGCCGCTTGGACCATTCGTCGGTGTGGTCGGCGCGCGTGTACGCGGTGTGCGGGGGCTGCATGGAGGCGATGACGCCGAGCTCCGCGAAGCGCGGGACCGTGTCGTCCGGGACGGTCTCGATGTGCTCGATCCGGTGCGCGAGGCGCCCGCCGGGGCCCAGGGACGCGACGGTGTCGAGCACGTGCCGCACGGCGGCGTCCCCGATGGCGTGGGTCGCCGTCCGCACTCCGGCCGCGTGCAGGTGGCGTACGGCGTTCGCGTACGCCTCCGGGTCCGGCCAGAAGGCCTCGGTGCCCTGCCCGTGGCAGTCGGCGTGCTCCAACCAGGCGGTGCCGCCCTCGACGGTGCCGTCCATGAAGAACTTGGCCCCGCCGACGAGCCAGTGCCGCCCGCGCCTGGCCTGCAGCGCGACGAGCTCGTCGAGGCCGCTCTCGTCGACGCCCGGCATGCACCAGGGTGCGAGGCGCAGCCGCAGCGGAAGGTCGCCTTCGGCCTCGACGGATGCGAGCAGTCCGGGTACGTCGTCGCCACCGAGGTCCATGACGTGGGCGCCGGTCAGGCCGGTGGCCGCCATCGCGGAGAGCAGCTCTACGAGACGGGTGCGGCGCTCGGCGTGGGACGGCCGGGGCAGGACGGGGGTGATGAGGTCCATGGCGGCGTGCTCGATGAGGTGGCCGGTGGGGTGCCCTTCGTCGTCGCAGACGACGGTGGCGCGCTGGGCGAAGGCGCGGGGGCCTTCGACGCCTGCCGCACGGAGGGCTGCGCCGCTGACGAGGGCGGAGTGGCCGTCGTAGAGGCGGATGAAGGCGGGGGCGCCGTCGAGTACGTCCTCGATGAGGTCGCGGTGGACGGGCCGCCCGCCGAAGGCGTTGTGGTCGAGCCCCCAGGCGATGACCCATCCGTCGACGCGGGGTGCCGCGCGCAGGGCGGCGCGGAGGCCGTCCGGGTCGGTCACGGTGGAGAGGTCGATGCCGGTGGCCATCTCCAGGCCCCAGATGGGATGGCTGTGGGAGTCGACGAGGCCGGGGGTGAGGGTGGCTCCGCCGAGGTGGAGGGTTTCGGTCTTCGGGCCGCGCCAGTCGCGTACGTCGGCTTCGGCGCCGACCGCCGCGATGTGTCCGTCGCGGACTGCGAGGGCGGTGGCGTGGGGGCTGGTGGGGTCGAGGGTGCGGATATCGGCGCCGGTGAGGATGAGGTCGGCGGGGGGCACGGGGAACTCCGTTCGGGTGCGGGTGGGTGGTTGGTTGCGGTTGAGCGGCTTCTTCCCCCAACCCCGCCCCTTCCCGAAAACCCGCTCGGCGCGGGGGCCGCTCCTGGGCGCAGGCACGGTTTTCGGGGAAGGGGCGGGGTTGGGGAAAGATCAGTTCGGCTCCGCCGCGAAGCTCTCGTACACCTCCGGTCGACGGCGACGCAGTCGCGCAGCAAGAGCCAGCCCGAGGACGAAGACAGCAGGAGCGACCCCCACCAGGATCGTGTTGACGAAGGGACTCGCCCCGGTGAAGACGTCGATATGGCTGGCGACCAGGACCAGGGCCCCGCTCAGCAACACCGTCGCCACCACCGGCGCCACCACCGTCCGCACCACCCCCTCCCCGTGCGATATCCGCCGGAAGTAGAAGGGAACGGCCACCGCGGCGATCAGCTGGAGCGCCAACAGGCCGATCATTCCAGGGGTGTTGACCCAGAGCAGGAGCTGCGCGTAAGGGTCTGCGTCCGCCGCCGCGAAGGCGATGACCACCACCGCCCCAAGGACCGTCTGCGCCGCCCCGGCGACGTACGGCGACCGATGCCGCCCGTGCACCCGGCCCAGCGCCTTCGGCAGCACACCCTCCTCCGCGAGCCCGAGCCCGTACCGGTTGATCGCGTTGTGGAAGGCGAGGAGCGACGCCAGCACGCTCGTCACGATCAGTACGTGCATCAAGTCCGCGGCCCAGCCCCCGACATAGGTCGTGATGGCCGAGAAGAAGAGACCCGCCGGGTCCGAGCCCGCCGCCTTCACCACCGCCTCGTCGCCGAAGGCCTGGATCACCGTCCAGACGACGAAGGCGTAGAAGAGCCCGAGGAAAGCCACCGCGATGTACGTCGCGCGCGGCACCGTCCGGTCCGGATCGCGTGCCTCGCGGCGGTAGATGACGGTCGACTCGAATCCGGTGAACGCCGCGAAGGCGAAGGCGAGTACGGCGGCCGTGCCGGGGACGAAGACGTTCCCGGGGGCGAAGCCGTCCAGGCTCAGCCCCTCTTCCCCGCCTCCCTTGATCAGGACGCCGCCCGCGAGCAGCACCAGGATCCCGGTCTCGGCGACGAGCAGCACGCCGAGCAGCTTCGCGCCGAAGTCGATCGAGCGGTATCCGGCGTACCAGATCAGGAGCAGCCCGGCGAGGGACACGGGAAGCCAGGGGATGTCGGCGCCGAACAGGGCCTGGGAGGTGTCCTGCGTGGCGGTGCCCAGAAGGCCGTAGACACCTATCTCCATGCCGTTGTAGCCCAGCATGGCGAGCAGCGCCGCGGCGATGCCGGCGGGGCGGCCGAGGCCGCGGGTGATGTACGCGTAGAAGGCGCCGCCGCTGCGCACGTGGCGGCTCATCGCCGTGAATCCGACGGCGAAGACGGCGAGCGTGATCCCGGCGAGCAGATAGCCGACGGGCGCGCCGATGCCGCCCAGGGAGATGGCGATGGGGGCGACGCCCGCCATGACGGTGAGCGGGGCGGCGGCCGAGATGACGAAGAAGGCGATGTCGGCGGTGCCGAGTGAGCCGCTGCGGAGCGTGGGCCCGGCGGTCTCGCCCACGGCGGGCGGCGGCTCTGGGGAGGTGACGGACATGCGCAGGGAAGCCCTTCTGCGGCGGGCGGGGGCAGGAGGCGGCCTGGGTCCGGGCGGCGGGGAGTAGGCCGCCCGGACCCGAAACCTAAAGGCTTTCGGTTTCGGCAATGTAGCCTCTCTTCAGGCTCACGGGAAGACTTCGCCGCAGACGAGAACCCGGTGCGAGTCGACGAGAGCCCGACGCGAGTCGACGACAACCTCGCGAGAAGCCGAAGAGAATCGGGGAACAGGACCCATGGGACGGCCGCGCACCCCCCTGCTCGACAGGGAGCGCATCACGACGACCGCGCTCGCCCTCATCGACGAGCAGGGCGACTTCAGCGTCCCGCAGATCGCCAAACGGCTCGGCGCACAGACCGGCTCGGTCTACCACCACGTCGACGGCCGCGACGGCATCGTCGAGCTGCTGCGGGAGCGGGTGTGCGACGCGATCGACACCGGCACCCTCGATCCGCGCCGCCCTTGGGACGCTTCCCTGTCCGCCTGGGGGCGCTCCTACCGCGCGGCTTTCGCGGCCCACCCCAAGGTCATCCCGCTCCTCATGACCTCACCGGTGCGCGCGCCCCGCGTACTGGAGCAGTACGAGCGCGCGGTGACGCTGCTCATCGACGCCGGGTTCGCCCTCGCCGACGTCATGCCGGTGATCATCGCCCTGGAGAACCTGGTCCTCGGCTCGGCCCTTGACCTGGCGGCGCCGGAGGCCATGTGGGAGCTGCCGGACGAGGCGTCGACGCCCGCACTCGCGCGTGCCCTGGACGCCGCGCCCAAGGGGCACGCCGACCGCGCCTTCGAGCTGGCGCTCACGGGGTTCCTGGCACACGCGCGGACCATGCTGTAGCCACCCGCGGGGCCTCGGCAGCCACCCGCCGAGCCACGGTGCTACGCCCCGTAGAACCTCTCCTCCATCACGGCCCGCGCCCTGCGCGTGATCCGCCGGTAGTCGTCCAGCATGTCGCCGACGTGCCCGGGGTCGTAGCCCAAGTACCTTCCCACAGCGGCCAGTTCGCGTCCGTCCGAGGGGAACGTGTCGCCCGCACGGCCCCGCACCAGCATCACCGCGTTGCGCACCCGGGCGGCCAGGACCCACGCCTCGTCCAGGATCGCCGCGTCCTCGGTCGGGATCAGCTCGGCCGCGCAGGCCGCCGCGAGGGCTTCGCGGGTACGGGTCGTCCGCAGGCCCGGTTCGACCCAGCCGTGGGTCAACTGCATGAGCTGGACGGTCCATTCGACGTCCGAGAGGCCGCCGCGGCCCAGCTTGGTGTGGAGCGTGGGGTCGGCGCCGCGCGGCATGCGTTCCGCCTCCATGCGGGCCTTCAGGCGGCGGATCTCGCGGACCGCGTCCTCGCCGAGGCCCTCCGCGGGATAGCGCAGCGGGTCCACCAGGTCGATGAAGGCGCGACCCAACTCGGCGTCTCCCGCGACTGGTTCGGCACGGAGCAGCGCCTGGGACTCCCAGACCAGTGACCAGCGGCGGTAGTAGGCCTCGTACGAGGCGAGCGTGCGCACCAGCGGGCCGCTCCTGCCCTCCGGGCGCAGATCCGCGTCGATCAGCAACGGCGGGTCGGAGCTGGGGAGTTGGAGGAGCCTGCGCATCTCCGAGACCACCTGCGACGCCGCCTTGCCCGCCTCCTGGTCGCCGACGCCCTCGCGCGGCTCGTGGACGAACAGGACGTCGGCGTCCGAGCCGTAGCCCAGTTCATGGCCGCCGAAACGGCCCATGCCGATCACCGAGAACCGCACCGGCAGCGTGTCGCCCCAGCCCTCGCGGACCACCGCGCGGAGCGTCCCCGCGATGGTCGCCGCCGTGAGGTCGGAGACCGCGTCGCCCACCCGGTCGAGCAGCGCGCCGGGGTCGGCCGCCGCGGGACTCTCCTCCGTGCCGTACGAGCCGATGATGTCGGCCGCCGTCGTGCGGAACAGCTCGCGGCGGCGGACGCCTCGCGCCGCCGTCACCGCTTGTTCGGCGCCGTCCGCGCGGCCCACCGCGGCCAGGACCTCCTGCTCCAGGTGGGCGTGGTCGCGCGGGTCGAGGCCACGCTGGTCGCCGAGCAGGGCCACCGCTTCCGGGGCGCGCAGAAGAAGGTCGGGGGCCAGGCGTCCGGCGGACAGGACGCGGGCGAGGTTCTCGGCGGCGGCGCCCTCGTCGCGCAGGAGCCGCAGGTACCAGGGGGTCTTGCCCAGGGCGTCCGACACCTTGCGGAAGTTCAGGAGGCCCGCGTCGGGGTCCGCCGAGTCCGCGAACCAGCCCAGGAGCACGGGAAGCAGGGTGCGCTGGATCGCCGCCTTGCGGGTGACGCCCGACGCGAGGGCCTCCAGGTGGCGCAGGGCCGCGGCGGGGTCGTGGTAGCCGAGGGCCACCAGGCGTTCGCGGGCCGCCTCCGTGCTCAACCGGGTCTCTACGGGGGCGAGTTGGGCCACCGCGTCCAGGAGCGGGCGGTAGAAGAGCTTCTCGTGCAGGCGGCGCACGACCGAGGTGTGCCGCTTCAGCGCGCGGTTCAGCTCGGTGATCGGCTCCGTGCGCATGCCCAGGGAGCGGCCGATGCGCCGCAGGTCCGCGTCGTCCTCGGGAATCAGGTGGGTGCGCCGCATCTTGAAGAGCTGGATGCGGTGCTCCAGGGAGCGCAGGAAGCGGTACGCGTCGTCGAGCTGGACCGCGTCCACGCGCCCCACGTATCCGCCGGCCGCGAGGGCCTCCAGGGCCACCAGGGTCGAGCCGCTGCGGATCGAGGTGTCACCGCGGCCGTGCACCAACTGCAGGAGCTGTACGGCGAATTCGACGTCCCGCAGGCCTCCGGGACCGAGCTTCAGCTCGCGGTCGACCTCGCCCGCCGGGATGTTCTCCACGACCCGGCGGCGCATCTTCTGCACGTCGGGCACGAAGTTGTCGCGCTCGGCCGCGTGCCAGACGAGGGGCGCGAGCGTGGCGACGTACTCCTCGCCGAGCGCCAGGTCCCCGGCCACCGGGCGGGCCTTGAGCAGCGCCTGGAACTCCCAGGTCTTGGCCCAGCGCTGGTAGTAGGCGAGGTGGCTGCTGAGGGTGCGCACCAGGGGCCCGTTACGGCCCTCGGGGCGGAGGTTGGCGTCGACCGGCCAGATGGTGCCCTCGACCGTGGTCTCCGAGCAGATCCGCATCATGTGCGAGGCGAGCCGGGTCGCGGCCTGGATCGCCTTGCCCTCGTCGGCGGCGTCCGTGCCCTCCACGGGTTCACCGACGAAGATGACGTCGACGTCCGAGACGTAATTCAGCTCGTGTCCACCGCACTTGCCCATCGCGATGACCGCGAGCCTGCACAGCGCGGCGTCCGCGGGCGCCGCGACCTCGGCCATCGTGAGCGCGGCGCGCAGGGTCGCCGTCGCCAGGTCCGCGAGCTCGGCGGCCGACTCGGCCATGTCCGTCGTGCCGCAGACGTCACGGGCCGCTATGGCGAGCAGGCAGCGACGGTAGGAGACACGCAGGGAGACGGGGTCGGTGGCGTCGGCGAGGCCCTGCTCGAACTCCTCGACCCCGGGGTGCAGGTCGGCCAGCTCGTACGTGACCAGGGCCCGCCAGTCGCGGGGATGCCGGGCCAGGTGGTCGGCCAGGGCCTCGGATGCGCCGAGCACGCCGAGCAGCCTGTCGCGCAGCGGCTTGGCGCTGACCAGGGTGTCGAGCAGCTCCCTGCGGCCGGTTTCGTCGGCCTGGCCCTCGACCAGACGTACGAGGCCCAGGAGCGCGAGGTCCGGGTCGGCGACGGCGCCCAGGGCGTCAAGGAGCACCGGATCGCTGCGCACCGCGGACAGCTCGGGGGCCGCGAGCAGCCGCTCGGCGGCGGACGGATCGGTGAAGCCATGCCGCAGCAGCCGCGTGAACGTACTGCTCCTGCGCCCTTGCGGCAGTGTCATGCCCGCGCCTCCGTTCGATCACCTGGCCCGAGCCTACGGCCTGACCGATGAGTTCTGCCCGCGTGCGGAGTCCGTACTTGGACGGGAGCATTGGTGTCGGTGTCAGGAGGCGGACCATGTCGAGCAAGGAACCCCGTACGGAACTGGACGCGCGCTACAGCAGTACGGGGGCGGCGGCGACCCCCTGGTCCGACGCCGTGCGGCAGCTCAAGACGGCCGAGCTCTTCTGGATCTCGTCCGTACGTCCCGACGGCCGCCCGCACGTCACACCGCTGCCCGCGGTCTGGCTGGACGACGCGCTGCACTTCTGCACGGGACCCGAGGAGCGCAAGGCACGGAACGTGGCGGCCAACCCCGAGGTCGTGCTGACCACGGGCAACAATCTCTGGGACAAGGGCCAGGATCTGATCGTCGAGGGCTCCGCGGTCCGGATCACCGACGACGAGCGGCTGCGACGCCTCGCTGCGGCGTGGGAGGAGAAGTACGGCAGCTTCTGGCACTACGAAGTGCGGGACGGCTGCTTCCACCACGGGCCCGGCCACGCGCACGTCTTCGAGGTGGCCCCCCGCACCGCCTTCGGCTTCGGCAAGGGCGAGCCGTTCAGTCAGACGCGGTGGCGGTTCACGTGACGCGTCCTCACTCGCCCCCTCACTCGACGGACGAGGAGACACACCTGATGGACTGGACACTCGAGGTGGTGACGGTTCCTGTCACCGACCTGGACCGCGCCAAGGACTTCTACGAGAACCGGTGCGGCTTCAAGGCGGACCTGGACACCCCGGCTGGTCGGTGCAGGAGGCTCCGAGTCCGCTTTCGGAGCGCTGAGACGGGGTGTGGCGGAGCGCTGACAGGGGCCCCTCGCCCTGATGTACTCGGCCCATGGAATACACACTCGAGGTGATCCCGCTCCCCGTCAGTGACGTCGACCGGGCCAAGGAGTTCTACCGCGACAAGCTCGGGTTCCACGTGGACATCGACACGGAGGTCATGCCGGGCATGCGCATCGTCCAGCTGACCCCGCCGGGCTCCGGCTGTTCCATCGCCCTTGCCGACACCCTCTGGGAGACGATGGACGGCCCGACCCCGGCCCCCGGCTCCTACCAGGGCCTCCAGCTGTGCGTCGCCGACGCGAAGGCGGCACACGCCGAGCTGACGGCACGCGGCCTGGAGATCTCGGAGCCGGTGGCGCACGCGCCGCAGGACGGCGGGACGTTCATGTACTTCAAGGACCCGGACGGCAACGGCTGGGCGATCCAGGAGTACCGGGTGCGGGCGGAGACGCCCTTGCGTGCGGCGATCGTCAGCGCCCCGTAAGGGGCGCGGCCCGAGAATTGCCGCGGTCGCGTCTGCCGGGTTGCCCGGTGGATGCGGCTGCGGCTTTCTTGTGGCTGCTCTCGCAGTTCCCCGCGCCCCTGGCGGGGCGCTGCGCTCACTCCGTTCTCAGCTCGCGGCTTCCCGCTCGGTTCTTCGCGATGTTCCGTGTCTTCTTGGTGCGGGCCGACCCGGCGACCACGGCGAGTACCGCCGGCGACCTCGACCACTGGGCGAGGTGGCGCTGCATCCAGTCCGTGACTTCCGCCAATTCGGCCGGTGTCGGCACGTGGCCGTCCTTGACGGACAGGTGGAACAGCCAGTCCTGGATGCGGCGGCGGATGAACTCGCGGAATGACTCCGTCTCGAGCCGTTCGATCTCCGGCAGTAGTTCGTCCGACCACTGCCGGAACTCGTCAGGACCCGTCACTTCATACGCGATCTCGTCCACGAGGGCGACCACCGCCGTCTTGGACCCCATTTCATCGGGGTCGCGCAGGATCGTGCCCACGATCGCGCGGTCCTGGTCTCGGCTTTTCGAGGAAGCGATCACCGAGACGACGCGGAGGTAGGCGGACGTCCGGGCGTGGCCGTCCGCGACGGCTTCGTCGATGTCCACGTCGATGATGCCGGCCTCTGCCAGCAACCCGGCCACATCGGAACGCAATGTCATTGCTTCCTCCCTACTTGCAGGCTCCCTCGGCTTCCGCCCACGGCCACGGCCCACGGCCCGACGGACGGCCCAGCCCCACCCACGCTTCGGGGCGGCCGGTCCATGACCGGCCGCCCCGAAGGCTTGATGCGGCGCGAAGGTGCCCCGACCCGCGCTTACAGCACCGGCAGGTTCTTCCGCAGCTCGAAGGCCGTGACCTCTGACCTGTACTCCTCCCACTCCTGCTTCTTGTTGCGCAGGAAGAAGTCGTACACGTGCTCGCCCAGGGTCTCGGCCACGAGTTCGCTGCGCTCCATCAGCGCAATCGCCTCGCCCAGGTTCTGCGGCAGCGGCTCGATCCCCATCGCGCGGCGCTCGGCATCGCTCAGGGCCCAGACGTCGTCGTCCGCGCCCGGCGGCAGCTCGTAGCCCTCCTCGATGCCCTTGAGGCCGGCGGCCAGCAGGACCGCGTACGTCAGGTACGGGTTCGCGCCCGAGTCGATCGAGCGGACCTCCACCCGGGCGGAGCCGGTCTTGCCGGGCTTGTACATCGGGACGCGGATGAGGGCGCTGCGGTTGTTGTGGCCCCAGCAGATGTACGAGGGTGCCTCGCCGCCCGCGCCCGCCGTGCGCTCCGAGCCGCCCCAGATGCGCTTGTAGGAGTTCACCCACTGGTTGGTGACCGCGGAGATCTCGGCGGCGTGCTTCAGGAGGCCCGCGATGAAGGAACGGCCCACCTTGGAGAGCTGGTACTCGGAGCCGGACTCGTAGAAGGCGTTGCGGTCGCCCTCGAAGAGGGAGAGGTGCGTGTGCATGCCCGAGCCCGGGTGCTCGGAGAAGGGCTTGGGCATGAAGGTCGCGTTGACCCCCTGCTCCAGCGCGACCTGCTTCATGACGAGGCGGAACGTCATGATGTTGTCGGCCGTGGAGAGCGCGTCCGCGTAACGCAGGTCGATCTCCTGCTGGCCCGGCGCACCCTCATGGTGGCTGAACTCGACCGAGATGCCCATGGATTCGAGCATCGTGATCGCCTGGCGGCGGAAGTCCATCCCGACGTTCTGCGGAGTGTGGTCGAAGTAGCCGGAGTTGTCGGCGGGGGTGGGGCGCGAGCCGTCCAGCGGCTTGTCCTTCAGGAGGAAGAACTCGATCTCGGGGTGGGTGTAGAAGGTGAACCCGAGGTCGGAGGTCTTCGCCAGTGCCCGCTTGAGGACGTACCGCGGGTCCGCGAAGGACGGGGAGCCGTCCGGCATGAGGATGTCGCAGAACATCCGGGCGGTGCCGGGGGCCTCCGCGCGCCAGGGCAGGACCTGGAACGTCGACGGGTCCGGCTTGGCGATCATGTCCGACTCGTACACCCGGGCGAATCCCTCGATCGCCGAGCCGTCGAAGCCGATGCCCTCGTCGAAGGCCTGCTCCAGCTCAGCAGGAGCCACCGCGACCGATTTCAGGAAGCCGAGGACATCCGTGAACCACAGGCGTACGAACCGGATGTCGCGCTCCTCCAGTGTCCGGAGCACGAATTCCTGCTGCTTGTCCATCTTCCGCTTCCACCCATCCTTGCTGGTCAGGCCGTCTGCGTCCGCGCAGAGACCGCGCCGTGTTCGCGCTGTGCTTCTCGTCGGGGACACATCGGGGCACATGAGCATCCCACCACACCGTTTCGAGCGCGTTGCGGGCCATGCGCCGCCCTGTGCCCATAGTGCCTGCTGATCGGTGCGCCCGTAACAGCGGGCGGCGCCGACTGCCCCTACAGCCCGCCGGGCTCGCCCATTACGATCAGCGCACTGCTCCACCCTGTTCCGCCACGCGCGTCCCGCCCTTTCCGCCGTTTCGCCGAAGGACACACCATGGGTTCCGCCAAGAACACGAGCAACGCATCCCGCAAGGCCCGGATAGAGGAGATGCGCCGGGCAGAGCGCGCACGCGACCGCCGTGGCCGCATCATCACGATCACCCTGAGCGCGGTGGTGGTCGCCGCGCTCGCCGTGGGGGGTGTCGTCCTCTTCCAGCAGGCGGACGACTCGGACAAGGTCGCCGCCGACGGAAAGTCCGCGCCGAAGTTCACGACGACCTCGGACGGCGAGAAGGTCTGGGACGCGAAGAAGCTGGGCCGCACGCACGTCACCAAGGACGTCAGCTACGCGATGACGCCGCCGGTGGGCGGCGACCACGACCAGGTGTGGATGAACTGCAACGGCGACGTCTACAAGGACGAGCTCCCGGAGCGCAACGCCGTGCACTCCCTGGAGCACGGCGCCGTCTGGGTGACGTACAACGACAAGGCGAAGGCCGCGGACCTGAAGAAGCTCGAGGCGAAGGTGAAGCAGACCCCGTACTCCCTGATGAGTCCGGTCGCGGACCAGAAGGACCCGATCATGCTGACGGCGTGGGGCCACCAGCGCACGGTGACCGGCGCGGCCGACCCCAAGGTCGGCTCGTTCTTCTCCACGTACGTACAGGGCAAGCAGACCCCTGAGCCGGGGGCCGCCTGCACGGGAGGCAAGGGCCAGTGAGGCGGCGTACGTGCTGGGCGGTCGGGGCCGTCGCCGCGGCGGTCGTCGCGGCCGGCGGGATCACGGCCGCGGTCGCGTCGACGGACGGCTCGTCCGGCACGCCCGCTCCGACCACGGAGTCGGCCGACGCGGGCTTCGCCCGGGACATGGCGACGCACCACCAGCAGGCGGTGGAGATGTCGTACATCGTGCGCGACCGCACGAAGGACGAGGAGATCAGGCGCCTCGCGTACGACATCGCCCAGACGCAGGCGAACCAGCGGGGCATGCTGCTCGGCTGGCTCGACCTGTGGGAGCTGCCGAAGGTGCCGGAGGGCGCCCCCATGGAGTGGATGGGGATGGGCGACATGCCGCCGGGCGAGGACGGTGCGCTGATGCCGGGGATGGCGACGAACGCCGAGCTCAAGGAGCTCGGGAAGCTGAGTGGGCGGGCTGCCGAGGTGCGGTATCTCCAGCTGATGACCAAGCACCACAAGGGCGGGGTCCATATGGCCGAGGGGTGCGTGGATCGGTGCGAGGTGGGGGCGGAGGTACGGCTCGCGCGGGGGATGGTGGCGTCGCAGGAGTCGGAGATGGAGCTGATGGCGGGTCTGCTGAAGGCGCGGGGAGCAAAGCCGTAGCTCCGCGACCGGGGCCCGGGGTAGGCCTTGGCCCCCGCCGATGGGGCCCCCGGCCGAGGGGGGCAGCCCCTCCGAGGGGCAGCCCGTCCGATGGGACACCAGCCCGTCCGGCGTTTGAGGACGAGCTCGGCGGAGCCGGCGATGGGCGGCGAGCAAGACCCCGGCGGACAGGACCCCTACGCCAGCCGAGAAAGCTCCTCCCGCCGAAGCCGCCCCCGCAGAGGCGCCCCCGCCAGAAACCTCTCCACCTCCCCCACAGCGAACTCCCCCAGCCTCCGCACCTCGCTCCCCTGCGCCCCCGCAACATGCGGGGTGACAAGCACGTTCGGCAGCACCAGCAGCGCATGCCCCGCAGGCAGCGGCTCGGGATCCGTCACGTCCAGGAACGCGTCCAGGCGCCCCGCCCCGCACTCCCGGGCCAGCGCCTCCGTGTCGACCAGTGAGCCGCGTGCCGTGTTGATGACGGTGCCGCCGTCCGGGATCAGCTTCAGCATCTCCTCGCTCACCATGCCCCGCGTCTCGAGCAGTTGGGGCGCGTGGACGCTGACGATCGAACTGCGGCGGCACAGCTCCGGCAGGTCGACCAGCTCGACGCCGAGACCGGCCGCCTCCTCCCGTGTGACGTAGGGGTCGGTCAGGAGCACGCGCCAGCCCGCGTCCGACGCCCGCAGCGCCGCGATCACTCCCCGCCCGATCCGCGACGCCCCGATGATGCCGATGGTGCGGGCGTCCGCGCCGGTCCGCTCGGTGAAGGGCGGCCACCCGGCGGTGTAGCGCGCCGCGGTCGACAGCGCGCCCTTCGCCGCGAAGGTGATCGCGGCGAGCGTGTAGGCCACGACGGGCCCTGCGTTGGCGTCGGCCGCCGACGAGACCACCACGCCCCGGCCCCACAGCGCGTCCGTCACCACGGGTTTCACCGATCCCGCGGCATGCACGAGGGCCCGCAGCCGAGGCGCGAGGGCGAGAACCTCCGCCGTGACCGGTGGGCAGTCCCAGCCGGTGACCAGGATCTCCGCCTCGGCGAGCACCGCCCGTGCCTCTGCTCCGGTGAGCGATCCGGCGAGCAGGGCAGGGGCCAACTCCACGCTCCGGGCGAGCCGTTCGCGGATGTAGGGGGCGAAAACCCGGTCGGCCACCTGCGCGCTCATCGCGAGCACGGCGATCGGCGGACCGACCGACGGACCGGCCTGTGGGCCGACCTGTGGGCCGACCTCCGGGCCGACCTGTGAACCGACCGGGGCACTGATCGGCGGGCCCTTCAACTCTGCCTGGTCTGCCACTCGATGACCATCCCTCGTAGTAACCGGTTACCCAACAGCGCCTGGAGGCTAGGCCGAAGTCAGGACGGTGGTCAAGAGATCGCAGGGGCAAGGGGGTTGACCGGGGTTAGTAACCGCTTTAGATTCCGGTCACCTTGTTCCGACGACGGAGGGGCTGCCGTGTCAGCGGTGACGAAGGACCGGACGGAAACCGAGGCGGTGAAGCCGCCCGGCAAGCGCAGCATCCGGCCAAATGGCAACAAAACCAAGCGTGATGAGCGATGGAAACGGTTTCGCTCCTCGCGGGTCCTGCTGCTGCTCATGGTGCCGGGGGTCGCGTACTTCCTGGTGTTCCACTACGGCGCGTTCATCGGGAACGCCGTCGCCTTCAAGGAGTACGTCCCCTTCGACGGCCTCTGGGCCAGCCCCTGGGTCGGCTTCGAGAACTTCGACCGGATGTTCGGCGACCCGGACTTCTGGCACGCGACCTGGAACACCCTCTTCCTCGCGGTGCTCCAGCTGGTCTTCTTCTTCCCGGTCCCGCTCGGCCTCGCCCTGCTCCTGCACAGCCTGACCTCGGACCTGACGCGGCGCTTCGTGCAGTCGGTGGTCTACCTGCCGCACTTCCTGTCGTGGGTCATCGTCGTCGCCCTGTTCCAGCAGGTGCTCGCCGACACCGGCCTTCTCAACTCGGTGCTGGGGCAAGCGGGTCTGCACTCCGTCGACATCATCGGCAACCCCGACGCGTACCCGGCGCTCGTCGTCGCGCAGGTCGTCTGGAAGGACGCGGGCTGGGGCACGATCATCTTCCTCGCCGCGCTGATGCAGGTGGACGAGCAGCAGTACGAAGCGGCGGCCATCGACGGGGCGGGCCCCTGGCGCCGCTTCTGGCACGTGACGCTGCCGTCCATCCGGCCGGTCGTCATCCTGCTCCTGATCATGCGGCTCGGCGACATCCTCTCCGTCGGCTTCGAACAGATGCTGCTGCAGCGGCAGTCGGTGGGCCCCGAGGCCGGTGAGGTGCTCGACACCTTCGTCTTCTGGCAGGGCATCGTCGGCGGCGACACCGGATACGCCGCGGCGGCGGGCCTGTTCAAGGGCGTGGTCGGCGCGATTCTCGTCTTCGCGGCCAACAAGGTCGCCCATCGCCTCGGCGAGCAGGGGGTCTACAAGTGAGCAGCACGAAAACCGCCGCGATACGTCCCGGGCGACCCGTTCGGCCCGCTCGCCCGGCGCGCGGCTCCGCACGCCGCCCCGTACGCCCCTCCTGGATGGAGAAGCCGAAGCCCGTCACCCAGGTCGCCAAGGCCCTGGCGATCGTCACCATCCTGGCCATGGTCTTCGTGCCGTTCCTGGTCATCATCTCGACGTCGTTCGCCTCGAACCGCGAGGTCATCGCCAACGGCGGCTGGGTCCTGTGGCCGCAGCACCCGACCCTGCGCGCCTACGAGCAGGTCTTCCAGGGCGGCATCGTCACCAAGGCGCTCGGGGTCAGCGCCGGCATCACGGTCGTCGGCACCCTCGCCTCGCTCGCGTGCACGACGTTCCTGGCGTACGCGCTGAGCCGCCCCAAGGTGTACGGCGGGAAGCCGATCCTCCTGATCGTCCTGTTCACCTTCCTCTTCCCGCCCGGCATGATCCCCGCGTTCCTGCTGGTCAAGGGCATGGGAATGCTGGAGAGCTACAGCGCCCTGATCGTCCCCGTCCTCATCAACGTCTTCAATCTGGTCGTCCTGCGCGGCTTCTTCCAGGGCGTTCCCGAGGAGCTGTACGAGGCGGCGCGGCTCGACGGCGCGAACGACTGGCAGATCCTGTGGCGGGTCGTGCTCCCGCTCTCCAAGGCGGCCCTCGCGGTGGTCGGCCTGTTCTACGCGGTGAGTTACTGGAACGCCTGGTTCCATGCCTCGATCTATCTGAACTCCGACCACTGGCCGCTCCAGCAGGTCCTGCGTACGTACGTCATGGGCGGCTCGCAGATCGCGGACACCGGACTGAGCGACGCGGCGAACGTCTCGGCGCCCCAGACGATGCAGATGGCCGTCCTGGTCGTCGCCACCGTGCCGATCCTGATCGTCTACCCCTTCCTCCAGAAGTACTTCACCAAGGGCGTGCTCACGGGCGCCATCAAGAGCTGAGCCACCACCTCTGCGCACGACCACTCCGCACGTCCGAAAGGTTGACACTGTGTCCGGTTCC
Organism: Streptomyces sp. A18; assembly: GCF_059026065.1. Classification (NCBI taxonomy): domain Bacteria; kingdom Bacillati; phylum Actinomycetota; class Actinomycetes; order Kitasatosporales; family Streptomycetaceae; genus Streptomyces; species Streptomyces sp. A18. Next base: position 168,852 of record NZ_JBWLKL010000003.1, read on the forward strand.
TCGATGTCGCGCCGTACGCTGCTGCGCTCCATAGCCGTCGGCGGGGCCGCGGTCGCGGCCCCCTCCCTGCTCACCGCCTGCTCCACCGATTCGAGCGGCGGCGGTTCGGTCAGCAACGCCAACAAGAAGGCGACGCCCTGGCCTTCGTACACGCCCGCCAAGGGCCCGACCCCCGACCTCGCGCCCAGCACCGAGGGCGTACAGCCCGGGTTCACCAAGTATCCCCAGAAGCTGGTCGCGGCGACGGCCGAGAAGCCGGGCACCGGCAAGCAGAAGATCAAGGTCATGACCATCACCTACGGCACACCGCCGAAGCCGGTCGGATCGAACAAGTACTGGCAGGCGATGAACGAGGCCCTCGGTGTCGAGGTCGAGTTCTCGGTGGTGCCGGACGCGGACTTCCGCTCCAAGATGTCCACCCTGATGTCCGGCGACGACCTGCCCGACATGATCAACTTCGGTGGCGGCTACGTCCTGCCGCGCGAGTCGCAGTTCGTGAAGTCGCGGTGCGCGGACCTGTCGGAGCACCTGTCGGGCGACGCGGTGAACGACTACCCGAACCTCGCCAACATCCCCACGTACGCGTGGGAGGGCATGGGCCGCGTGTCCGGCCGCATCTACGGCCTGCCGGTCGAGCGCGCCAAGGTGCAGGGCGCGATGTTCATCAACCGCGAGGCCTTCGACAAGGCGGGCTACAAGCCGGGCATGTCGGCGGCCGACTTCCAGGCGATGGCCGGGGAAGCCTCGCAGAACAAGAAGTACGCGCTCGGCGCTTCGTCGGTCGGCTACTTCGGTTACCTCTACCACGCGATGTGGCACGGCGCGCCGAACCAGTGGCAGATCAAGAACGGCAAGGTCAACGACATGTTCGGGACCGACGAGTTCAAGGCCGCCCTCGAGTACATGTCCAAGATGCGCAAGGCCGGTTCGTACAACTCCGACGCCACCTCGATCTCCCAGGTCGACCTCAAGACCCAGTTCTACAACGGTACGGTCCGCTCGATGACGGACGGCTGGGGCGCGGTGATCTCCAACGCGCAGGGCATCAAGGACGAGTTCACGCTTGACGCCGCCGTGCCGTACGTGGTCGAGGGCGCGACGCCCGTCTACCAGCAGAACCGCGGCTGTTTTGGCTACACCGTCATCAAGAAGGCGTCCAAGGACCGCGTCAAGCTGATGCTGCGGGTCCTTGACTGGCTGGCGTCGCCGTTCGGCTCCAAGGAGTACGAGCTGATGCACTCGGGCGTCGAGGGCACGCACTTCGAGTACGACAAGAACGGCGACCCGATCCCCACCTCGCTCGGTCTGGTGGAGAACAGGACGAACCTCCCCTTCGCCTACCTCATGGACGCGCCGCAGCCCTTGTACTTCCCCGGCTATCCCGATCTCACCAAGCGCCTGCACACGTGGGAGAAGGCCGTGGTGCCCCACCTGGTCCGCGACGACCACTGGGGCCTGATGTCGGACACGTACAACCGGCAGGGCGCGTCCATGCAGCAGATCATCGAGGACGGTGTCACCGCGATCGTCTCGGGCCGCAAGAAGCTGTCCGACTGGGACGCCGTCTACAAGAAGTGGCAGTCGCAGGGCGGCTCCAAGGCACACGCGGAGTTCGCAAAGGAGTACGAGGCCGCGCACTGATCCGGGCGGGCACGGGATGATGGTCCGGGGCGGGGCTGCCGTGGGGGCAACGCCGCCCCGGGTTCCGCTACTTGACGCGGATACTGCTGCTGGGCCCGGATACTGCTACATGAGGAGACACAGTGGGTGAGCGGGTCACCATCCGCGATGTGGCGGCGCGGGCCGGCGTCTCTGTCGCGACCGTCTCGCGGGTCCTCGCGGGCAACTACCCGACGTCGACGGCGTCGCGTGCGAAGGTGCTGCGGGCCGTCAAGGACCTCGACTACGTCGCCAACGCGCACGCGCGCGCGTTGGCGGGCGCGGGCCGCAAGACGATCGCGGTGCTCATGTTCGAGCTGGTGAGCTCCTTCTACGCGCAGGTCGCGCAGGGCGTGGAGATGGAGGCCGCCCAGCGGGGCAGGCTCACCCTGGTCGCGTCGACGAACAGCGATCCGGCGCGCGAGCTTGCCCTGGTGCAGATGATGCGCGAACAGGCCGCCGAGGCGGTGGTCCTCGTGGGCGGTGTCATCGAGGACGACGAGTACCGCGAGCGGATGGCGCGGTACGCGGAGGCGCTCGCGGCGGCGGGCTCGCGGCTGATCCTGTGCGGACGTCCGGCGCCGGCGCCGGACGTCCCCGCGCTGGTCGTCGAGTACGACAACGAGGCGGGCGCGTACGCGATCACGAGCCACCTGCTGGGGGCGGGCCACCGCAAGATAGCCCTGATCGGCTACCAGCCCGGCCACACCACCGGCGAGGACCGCGTCGCGGGATACCTGCGGGCGCTGGCCGACCACGGGGTGCCACGCGAGGAGGCGATCCTGCACGGCATCGGATTCGGGCAGCACAACGGGTACGAGGCGATCATGGACCTCCTGAAGAAGGCGGACGGAAAGCCCGACTTCACGGCGGTCTTCGCGGGCGACGACAGGGTGGCTGCGGCCACGATGATCGCGCTGCGGGAGCACGGGCTCCGGGTCCCGGAGGACATCTCGGTCGTCGGCTACAACGACGACCCCGTGGCGGCGGACATCACACCCGGCCTGACGACGGTGCACATCCCCGCGGAGGAGATGGGCCGCACAGCGGTCCGCCTGGCCCTGGCGGGGACACCGCGGGCGGGCCAGGAGAGGCATCTGCTGGGGACGCACATCGTGATCCGGGAGAGTGTGCGGGGGCTCAGGGGGAGCCGGGCACTCCGGGGGAGCCGGGGGAGCCGGGGGGACGCCACTTCCTAGTGGCCCGGCGGTATTTCCTGGTGGCCCGGCGGTATGCCCTGGACCGCCGCTCCGCGGCGGGGTGCCTCCCGCCCACCCGCCCGATTACCCGGCAGCACCTGGTAGTTCGGGGCGGGGGTACTGCGGGGCAATCGGATGGATGGGCGGGAAAGATCCGCCGCGAAACGGCGGTTCAGGGACCTCACGCGGGCGTGGCCCGCACCGCCTCCGCCACGTCCCCCGGGGCGTCCCGCATCAGGAGGTGGCCTGACGGTTCCGCGACGCGGAAGGCCGCGTCGAGGGAGGAGGCGAGGGCCCGCTGGCGGGCGAGCCAGTTCACCGCGCCCCCCGCATACGCGGCGAGCACTGTCACCGGAAGCCGACCCGGGAGGATGAACTCCCGGCGGACAGAGGCGAGTTCGGTCGCCACGTCGCCGTACGTCGCGTACTCCAAGAGCGAGCCGCGCAGCACCCGGCTCGAACCGTAGACCAGCCTCACCGCTTCCGCCGAAGCCGAGTCACCCCGCACCGCCACCCTCCGCACCGCGGGCCCCACCGCCCGCGGCAGCCCCACCCCACTCAGTACCGCCCCGCCTGCCCGAGCCGCCGCAACCCGCGCCCCGCGCGGGACCCGTACTCTCGGTCGCTCCTCGACGCTGGAGTCGAGCAGGACCAGGCCCGACGTGCGCGCCGGGAAGAGGCGGGCGAACGCCTCGCAGTGGAAGCCGGCCAGCGAGTGCCCGACCACGGTGGCCGGTCCGGCCAGGCCCAGCGCGTCCAGGACCCGAGCGATCCGCTCCGCCTCGCCCACCAGCGTGGGCGGCACGCGCGCGTGCCCGCTCAGCCCCGCCCCCGGCCGGTCGAAGCGGACGACGGTCCGCGATGGGGCGAGGATCTCCACCACCGCGTCCCAGTCGAACCACGCGAGCCCGAGCCCCGAACTCAGCACGCACACCGGCCCGCTCCCCGTCACCTTCACGTGGTGCGGCACGCCCCCGATCCGTACGAAGCTCATCCGCGCCGCGCCCCCACACGCGCCACCGCACGCGCCACCGCACACGCAAGAAGCCCCATCCAGACCGCGATCAGCAGCACCTGGAGCCGCTGGCCCACCCCCAACCCCCATGTGCCGTGCCCCGCGTCGAAGGCGGCCACGGCGGCCAAGGTCCAGGCGGTGGCGGCCAGTTCGAGGAGTACGAGGCCGAGGCCGAGGGGGCCCGCGAGGGAGCGCAGGATCCCGTACCGCCGAGCGGCGAGCGTCAGTGCCACCATCCCCACCACCGCCCCCGTCACCGCGACGCTGCTGCTCACGGCGTGCGCCGCGTGCGCCGCCGGTACGAGCCCCGCCCGCTCCCTGGCCACGCATGCCGCGTCGGCGGTCGGCGCGCAGCTCAGCGGCAGCCGCGAGTCGACCGCGGTGGCCGCCCCGAACAGCACGAGCCCCGCCCACCCCACGGTCGTCCACCTCCGGCGCGGCAGCAGCCACAGCAACGCGCCCACCGCGCCCGCCAGGACCAGCAACCCGGCGATCAGGTCGGCGCTGCGGAACAGCGCGCCGAACGGCTGGTCCTGGGCCGCGAGTTCACTGACGTACGAGCTGACCGGTGACAGCCCCGTCCCGAGAAGGGCTTCGAGGATCCACGTGCTGTAGGCGAGCGCACCGAGTATCAGGAGGGCCGAGACGGCGACAGCGGCGGCACGAGTGCGGGCGGGGCGGGGCTCCGCCCGTGAGGTCGGCACGGCGGCGCTGACGGCGCTAGTCGGCGACGACACGCGAGTCCCCGCCGCGTCCGCCCCGTCCGCCGCGTCCGCCGCCTCTGCCGCGTCCGCCGCCTCTGCCGCCTCTGCCGTCTCCGCCGCCTCTGCCGCCTCTGCCGTCTCTGCCGTCTCTGCCGTCTCTGCCGTCACCGACTGATGCGTACTGCCGCGCCGGTTTACCCATAGTCCTCATGGGCTCATGATCAGTGGAGTGTCGGGGGGCCGCATGTCGCGGGATACCCGCCGGGGGTAAGGTTCCGCCCATGGTGGCCACGAAGAGATCAGTGAACGGCAGGCAGCTCCTGCTGCTCGCCGCCCTGCTCTTCGGCATCGTGACGATGCACACGCTGGGCCACCCGACAGGCCACTCGACAGGCCAGCCGGCGGATCATTCGACGGGCCACTCGTCGAGCTCCACGGCGGCTCACTCGACGAGCCACTCCACGGGCCACTCCACGGGTCAGGCGGCCGACCGCTCCAGCGGGGCCGAACAAGCCGCCCAGCCGCATGACATGAGCGGAAGCAGCACCGGGCACGAGCACGCGCGGCCGACCCTGCCCGCGGCTTCAGCCCCCACCGGCACAGGCGGGATGGACGGCATGGACCCGCTCTCCGTCTGCCTGGCGGTCCTCGCCGCACTCACCCTCGTACTGCTGCTCAAGGCGGGCCTGCTGCGGCCCGGCGGCTTCGCCGTCCCCGTGCGTCCGCTCGCCCGGCTGCGCGACGGGCCGCGGCCCAACCCGCCACCGCCCCGCATACTCCTCTCCCGCCTCTCGGTGCTGCGCATTTAGGCCGACGCACCGGCTGCTTCGCGCTGCCCGCGTCCCGGCGGAGTCCTCGATGGGAACCTCCGGGCGTCGAGCGGTGTACCAGAAGCAGCAGATGCGCCCATCTGCACGCACCACTAGGACGAGGTGTACTCAGCCATGCGCACTCAACCCCTGCGCACCCCCGCAAGCCCTTCACCCGACGCCCCTTCACCCGACGCCCCTTCACTCCGCACCCCTTCATCCCGCACCCCTTCACGCCGCGCCCTGCTCGGCGCCGCGACCGCCGCTGCCGGTTCGGGCATCCTGACGGCCTGCTCCGGCTCCGGCTCCGGCCCGGACTCCGCCCACGCCGGGCACGGCCGCGGCTCCGAGCCCGAGGGCTATGTCGACCCCTCCGGCAAGGAAGTAGCCGACGCGGAGAAGAAGCGAGCAGGCGACGGCACGGTCCGCGAGGTGAAGCTCATGGCCATGACGGCCAAGCTCGACCTCGGCGGGCGCACGGTCAGGACCTGGGCGTACGGCGACCAGCTCCCCGGCAAGGAAGTGCGCGTCACCGCGGGCGACACCCTCGCCCTCACGCTCGCCAACCACCTCCCCCAGGCCACATCCCTGCACTGGCACGGCCTGGCCCTGCGCAACGACATGGACGGCGTCCCCGGTCTCACCCAGAAGGACATCAAGCCCGGCGCCGACTTCACCTACCGCTTCTCGGTGCCGCACCCGGGGACGTACTGGTTCCACCCCCACTCGGGCACCCAGCAGGACCGCGGTCTGTACGCACCACTGATCGTCGAGGACCCCAAGGAGCCCTTGAAGTACGACAAGGAGTGGGTCGTCGTCCTGGACGACTGGGTCGACGGGGTGGACGGATCGACACCGGACGCCGTGCTCGCGGAGCTCAGCAAGGGCATGAGCGACCACGACATGGGCGGCGACGGCGGCGAAGGCGCCGGGGGCAACGAGGGAGGTGACACGGGCGGCGGCATGGATCACGGCGGCCACGCCATGTCGAGCATGTCGCTGCGGACCGACGCGTCCCCCGAGCCGAAGTCCACCCCCGGCTCATCCGGACCGTCCCGCATGATGATGGGCGCCAAGAGCGACCTGCTCGGCGGCGACGCGGGCGACGTGGCGTACCCGCACTATTTGATCAACGGCCGCACGCCGGACGCCCCTTCCTCCTTCAAGGCACGCCCAGGCGACCGCATCCGCCTGCGCATCATCAACGCGGGCGGGGACACGGCCTTCCGGGTGGCGCTCGGCGGCCACGAGATGACGGTGACGCACACGGACGGCTTCCCGGTGGAGCACGCGAGGACGGACGCCCTGCTGCTCGGCATGGGCGAGCGCTATGACGTCCTGGTCACCGCCAAGGACGGCGTGTTCCCGCTGACCGCGGCGGCCGAGGGAAAGAAGGCCGCAGCCCTGGCGGTCCTCCGCACAGGCGGCGGCGCGGCACCCACCCCGTCGACCCGCCCCAAGGAGCTGAAGGGCCGCCTCCTGACGGCGGACAAGCTGCGGGCGGCGCGGTCCGTGGCCCTCCCGTCCCGCGAGCCGGACCGGACGATCAGGCTCCGGCTGACCGGCGGCATGGCGAAGTACGACTGGGCCTTCGACAAGAAGCCCTACTCCCCCGGTCGGCGGCACCCGATCCGCGCGGGCGAGCGCGTCCGCCTGGTCTTCGCCAACTCGACGACGATGTGGCACCCGGTCCATCTGCACGGCCACACGTTCGCCCTGGCGAACGTGGCGGGCGGCCCCCGTAAGGACACCGCGGTCATCTTGCCGAACGGCACGCTGACCGTGGACTTCGACGCCGACAACCCGGGCCTGTGGATGATCCACTGCCACAACGTGTACCACTCGGAGGCAGGAATGATGACGGTCCTCGGCTACCGCCGCTGACCGGCCCCCCGTGGGGCGCCCCCGCCGGGGGTGCCCCACACCCGACCCGCAGAGCATCGCGTCACACGACGCGCAGAGCATCGCGTCACACGACCCGCAGAGCATCGCGTCCACCCGTCCGGCAGGACATCGCGTCGCTCTGACGATTACACTGGGCGGCGTGCCTCAACTACGCCTCGCCCTGAATCAGATCGACTCGACCGTCGGCGATCTCGCCGGGAACGTCGAGGCGATCGTCCGCTGGACCCGGCACTCCGCCGAGCAGGGAGCGCACCTCGTCGCGTTCCCCGAGATGGCGCTGACCGGCTATCCCGTCGAGGACCTCGCCCTACGGTCGTCCTTCGTCGACGCCTCGCGGGAGGCGTTGCGGACGCTCGCCGTGCGGCTGAACGACGAGGGGTACGGCGAGCTGCCGGTCGTCGTCGGATATCTCGACCGCACGGAGGAGGCCAAGCCCAAGTACGGCCAGCCCGCGGGCGCCCCGCGTGACGCCGCCGCCGTGCTGCACCGGGGCGAGGCGGTCCTGACGTACTCCAAGCACCACCTGCCGAACTACGGCGTCTTCGACGAGTTCCGCTACTTCGTGCCGGGCGAGACCCTGCCGATCGTGCGGGTGCACGGCGTCGACGTCGCGCTCGCCATCTGCGAGGACCTCTGGCAGGACGGCGGCCGAGTCCCCGCGACGCGCACCGCGGGGGCGGGGCTCCTGCTCTCCATCAACGCGTCGCCGTACGAGCAGAACAAGGACGACGTACGCCTCGAGCTGGTGCGCAAGCGCGCGCAGGAGGCGGGCTGCACCACCGCGTACCTCGCCATGATCGGCGGCCAGGACGAGATCGTCTTCGACGGCGACTCGGTGGTCGTGGACCGGAACGGCGAAGTCATCGCGCGGGCACCGCAGTTCGCGGAGGGCTGCGTGGTCCTCGACCTGGAGCTGCCCGCCGCCGCGCCCGAGCCACCGTCGGGCGTCGTGGACGACGGGCTGCGGATCGAGCACGTCACGCTCTCCGAGGAGCCCCTGGCCGCGTACGAGCCCGAGCTCACCGGCGGGTACGCCGACCGGCTCGACGACGACGAAGAGGTGTACTCGGCGCTGGTCGTCGGGCTGCGTGCGTACGCCGCGAAGAACGGATTCAGCAGCGTGTTGATCGGCCTCTCCGGAGGCATCGACTCCGCGCTCGTCGCCGCGATCGCCTGCGACGCGCTCGGCGCGCGGAACGTGTACGGCGTCGCCATGCCGTCGCGCTACTCCTCCGAGCACTCCATCGGTGACGCGGAGGAGCTGGCCCGGCGTACGGGGCTGAACCTGCGGACCGTGCCGATCGCCCCGATGTTCGACGCGTACATGGGCTCGCTCGGTCTGACCGGGCTCGCCGAGGAGAACCTCCAGTCGCGCCTGCGCGGCACGATGCTGATGGCCCTTTCCAACCAGGAGGGCCACATCGTCCTCGCCCCGGGCAACAAGTCCGAGCTCGCGGTGGGGTATTCGACGCTCTACGGCGACTCGGTCGGGGCGTACGGTCCGATCAAGGACGTCTACAAGTCCCTGGTCTTCCGGCTCGCCGAGTGGCGCAACCGCGCGGCCGTCGAGCGCGGCCAGACACCGCCGATCCCGGAGAACTCCATCAGCAAGCCGCCGAGCGCGGAGCTGCGTCCCGGCCAAGTGGACACGGACTCGCTGCCGGACTACCCCGTCCTCGACGCGATCCTGGCGATGTACGTCGACCGGGACCAGGGAGCGGACGCGATCGTCGCCGCCGGGTACGACCGGGAACTCGTCGTCAAGACGCTGCGGATGGTGGACACCGCCGAGTACAAGCGGCGGCAGTACCCGCCGGGCACGAAGATCTCCGCGAAGGGCTTCGGCAAGGACCGCCGGCTGCCGATTACCAATCGATGGCGGGAATCCGTCTGACCCCGCGGTGGGTGGGGACCGCCCTGTACCGCCGCTTCGCGGCGGATCGTTCCCACCCACCCACCCGATTACCCGGCGTGGGACGTCTCACGGTCAGACACCGCGTGCGCCGCCACCAAGCGGCCACTGCCGGACACCGGCGACCGCAGGTCCACCAGGTACGCCACTCCAGCCACCCCGAGGCCGAGGACCGCGAGCCCCGCGCCCACCACGGCCGGTGACGTCACCCCGAGGCCCGCGGCAAGGGCGAGGCCGCCGACCCACGCGCCGCCCGCGTTGGCGAGGTTGAACGCCGCCTGGTTGGCGGAGGAGGCCAGGGACGGTGCCGCCGACGCCTTCTCCATGACCATCAGCTGCAGGGGCGAGCCCGTCGTGAACGCCGCCATGCCGAGCAGCGTCACCGCGAGCGCCGCGCTCCACGCCGCCCCCATGAGGACCGGGAACAGGGCGAGGACCACCACGAGCGCCGTGAGCCCGCCGAAGAGCGTGCCCCGCAGGGAGTGGTCGGCGAGCCGGCCGCCGAGCAGGTTGCCCGCCGTCGCGCCGACACCGAACAGCGCGAGCAGCAACGTAACGCTGGACTCGGCGTAGCCCGCGGCATCGGTCAGCATCGGTGTCACGTAGCTGTACGCGGAGAACAGTGCCCCGAAGCCCGCGACGGTCGTGCCGAGCGCGAGCCACACCGGAACGCTGCCGAGCGCGCGCAGCTCCCCGCGCAGGCCGCCGCTCTCGCCGTGGCCGTGGTCGGCGGGGACGAGGAGGGCAAGCGCGCCGATCGCCGCGAGGCCGATCGCGCTGACCGCGAGGAACGTCGCGCGCCAGCCGAGCTGTTGGCCCATGGCCGTGGCCACGGGCACGCCGACGATGTTGGCGACGGTCAGGCCGAGGAACATGAGCGAGACGGAGCGCGCCTTGCGCTCGGGGGCGACGAGCCCCGTGGCGACCACCGCGCCGACGCCGAAGAACGCGCCGTGCGGGAGGCCGCTGAGGAAGCGGGCGGCCATCAGCCAGTGGTAGTCGGGGGCCGCCGCCGACAGCGCGTTGCCCGCGACGAAGAGCACCATCAGGCCGATGAGCACCCGGCGGCGCGGCATCCGCGCGGTGACGGCGGCGAGCAGCGGTGCGCCGATGACGACACCCAGGGCGTACGCCGAGACCAGGTGCCCGGCGGTGGGGATGGATATGTCCAGGTCGTCCGCGACGTTGGGCAGCAGGCCCATCATCACGAACTCGGTCGTACCGATGCCGAAGGCGCCCACGGCTAGGGCGAGCAGGGCCAGGGGCATGAAGAACCTTCCGGGGGAGCGCATGAGGGAGTGGTGTTCCGTAAGTTTACTTCCGGAACAAAGCCTCTCAGGCCCAGTATTCCGTGAGGTTAAGAGCGGATGTGCGGTGCGCTAAGCGCGGGGCCACGCAGCGTTCCGTACGCGACTGCGGGTGCGTCGTGGCTGGGCGCGCGGTTCCTCGCGCCCCTTCGGGGCGCTGCCCGAGGCTACAGCTCGACCCGCGCCGCGATCGGCAGGTGGTCGCTGCCCGTCTCCGGCAGCGTCCAGGACGACAGCGGCTCGACGCCCTTCACCATGATCTGGTCGATCCGCGCCATCGGGAACGAAGCCGGCCAGCTGAAGCCGAAGCCGTCGCCCGCCGCGCCCTGGGTGGAGCGCATCTGCGAGGTGACCGCGTTCAGGGCGCGGTCGTTCATCGTGCCGTTCAGGTCACCGAGGAGCACGACCTTGGAGATCGGCTCGTCGGCGATCGCCTCGCCCAGCGCGTCCGCGCTCGCGTCACGCTGGTTGGCGGTGAAGCCCGCGTCCAGCTTGACCCGCACCGAGGGCAGGTGGGCGACGTACACGGCGACCTCGCCCTTGGGGCTGTCGACCGTCGTCCGCATCGCGCGGGTCCAGCCCAGCTTGATGTCGACGGTCTTGGTGCCGGTCAACGGGTACTTGCTCCACAGGCCGACCGTGCCCTGCACCGAGTGGTACTTGTACGTGCTCGCCAGGGCCTTCTCGTACGTCGGGACGGCGTCCGCCGTGAGCTCCTCCAGGGCCACGACGTCGGCGCCGGACGCGGCGACGTCGCGGGCGGTGCCCGCCGGGTCGGCGTTCTCCGCGTTCACGTTGTGGGTGGCGACCGTCAGGTCGCCGCCGGTGGCGGACTTGCCGGTGATCAGACCACCGAAGGAGCTCACCCAGATGACCGCGGGCAGCAGCACGGCGATCAGCGCGGTGACGGACCTGCGGACGAAGCCGATGACGATCAGCACCGGGATCAGGAGGCCGAGCCAGGGCAGGAATGTCTCGATGAGGCTCCCGAGGTTGCCGACGCCGTTCGGGATCTCCGCGTGGAAGACCAACACCAGGGCGAGCACCACCGCGACCCCGGCCGTGACGAGCCCGCGCCGCCAGATGCCCCGGTCGCCGCGCCATCCGTCGGCCAGGCGCCGGAGCCGGGACCCCTGGCGGTCTGGCCCCGCGCCGCCGGTACCCGTCTCCGTCACATACGCCTGCGCCATACGCTCGTCGCCTCACTGGTGCCGTGCAACCGTCCTCGCCCCTGAAACCCTAGGCGATGATCGGGTGTCTCCCCGCCGTCCGAGACGGCCGTACGGGACGAGGACGAGCGGCACGGCGCGGCGGGTTCCGCATCTCCCCGCACAACGGGCCGCTGTGACGAAACGCGCACATTCACCCCGTGGACCGCAACCCCTCAAGGACGGTGTCCACGATCCGCTCCGCGAGGTCCTCGTCGAGCGGATCGTCGGAGCGCAGAACGGTGCGTACGAGCATGGGTCCCGCGAAGAGATCGTTGGCGAGCACGATGTCGACGTCCGGGCGCAGTTCGCCGTTCTCGACGCCGCGGCGCAGCACGTCCATCATGATGCGGCGCCGCGGATCGATGACGGTCGCGTGGTAGGCCTCCCACAGCTTCGGCAGGCTCTTCATCTGCGCGACGATGTTGTGCAGGAGCGCGGATGACCTCAGGTTCAGGCCGCGCTTGCGCAGGTCGTCGAGGAGGGTGATGAGATCCCCGCGCATGGAATCGCCCGCCAGCTCGGGAGGGGGGTCGTCCATGCCGCGCAGGACGTCGACGAACAGCTCTTCCTTGCCGTTCCAGCGGCGGTAGATGGTGGCCTTGCCCACACCCGCCGTGCGAGCGATCCGCTCGATGGAGAGGTCGGCCAGGGGCACACCGTCCTCGATCATCTTCAGGACACCCTCGACGATCGACCGCTCCACTGCCTCGCTGCGGGGGCGCCCCCGGACGCCTCTGGCGATGTGGCCCACGTCTGCTCCGTACTCTCGTTCCCCCGGCTGCCAGGCAGATTGTCCCTGCCCGGCCCGGCTCCCCGGTCAGCACCCCGCTCCCTGGTCAGCGCCCCGCGCCCACCGGGTCGGCCTCCTCCTGCCGCGCGTCCGGCTCCTGGGGCGTGCGGCCCGGCAGGAACAGGGCGACGACCGCGACTCCGATCAGGGCGACGCCCGCGCCGCAGAGCGCCGTGATGTGCATGGCGTGCAGGAAGGAGTCGTGGGCCGCGGTCACCAGTGGTTCGCCGCGCGGGCCGAGCTCGGCGGCGACGCCGAGGGTGGCCTCGATGGACTCGCCCGCCGCGTGCCGCGCGCCGGCGGGCAGCACGGTGAGCTTGTCCTCGACGCCGCTGCGGTAGGCCGCGGAGAGCACGGAGCCGAGCACCGCGATGCCCAGGGCGCCGCCGACCTGCCGGAAGGTGTTGCTCAGGGCGGAGGCAGAGCCGGCCTTCTCGCGGGGCAGCGCCTGCATGATGACGACGCTCGCGGGCGTCATGATGTGCGCCATGCCGGTGCCCATCAGGAAGAAGATGACCTCCAGGATCCAGATCGGCGTATCGGCTTCGAGCGTCGTGAAGGCGGCGAGCATCGCGGCCAGGAGCAGCAGCCCGCCCGTGCACACGGCGCGCACCCCGAAGCGGTCGACGACGAGGCGGGCGCGCGGCGCGAAGATGAGCTGGGCCGCGGCGAGCGGCAGCATCAACAGGCCGGTCTGCAGGGGCGAGTAGCCGCGCACGCTCTGCGTGTAGAAGACCGCGAAGAAGGTCACGCCCATCAGCGCGAAGAAGACGAGCGCGAGGGAACTGATCGCCGCCGAGAAGACGCGGTTCTTGAAGTACGAGATGTCGATGGACGGGTGGTCGCTGCGCTTCTCGTACAGGACGAATCCGACGAGTACGGCGACGCCCGCGAGGCTGGTCCCCAGGACGGCGGGGTCGGTGAAGTCGGCGAGCTGGCCGCCCTTGATGATGCCGTAGACGAGCAGGACGAGACCGACGACGGACAGGGCCACGCCCACCAGGTCGATCCGGCCGGGCTTGGGGTCGCGCGACTCGGGGACGAGCCAGATCATCAGGCCGATCGCGACGATCACGATCGGCACGTTCACCAGGAAGACCGAGCCCCACCAGAAGTGGTCGAGCAGTACGCCGCCGGTGATGGGCCCGATCGCGATGGCGAGGCCGACGCCGCCCGCCCAGATGCCGATGGCCTTGGGCTGTTCGTCGCGCTCGAAGACGTTCATCAGGACGGCGAGGGTGGCGGGCATCACGAAGGCGGCACCGAGGCCCATCACCGCACGGAACAGGATGAGTTGGACGGGTGAGCCGGACTCGGCGGCGAGCGCGGAGCCGATGCCGAAGACGGCGAGGCCCGCGAGCAGCACCCTCTTGCGGCCGAGCCGGTCGCCGAGCAGACCCGCTGTGAAGAGGAGCCCCGCGAAGACCAGGGTGTAGGCGTTGATGGCCCATTCCAGGTCGCCCTGGGTGGCGCCCAGGCCCGTGGGCTCCGGGGTCGAGATCGTCTTGATGGCGACGTTCAGGATCGAGTTGTCGAGCACCACGATCAGCAGGCTCAGCATCAGGACGCCGAGGATCGCCCAACGGCGCCGGTGGACGGCTTCCGGTATGCGTGGGGTGGTGACGGCGGGAGAAGTCATGCCGACCACTTTAGAGCCTTTCCGATACGAGACCGTCTCGTATTGTAAAGACTTTACCCAAGGGTCCACTAGCCGACGGGCGTCGCGCGGTGCCACCATGGAGGTGATCCGGGGACGCCGTCAGGGCGCCTCGAGATAAGAGAAGGAGCCGTTGCGATGACGCAACTTTCGGCTGCCCAGAACCAGCCCGCGGGGTCCGCCTCGAGCCGGTCCACCGACAGCAGCAAGGCGCTGTACGGAGGCAAGAGCACCCGCCGCATCACCGTCCGGGACATCGCCGCCGCCAAGGAGCGGGGCGAGAAGTGGCCCATGCTGACCGCGTACGACGCGATGACCGCGTCCGTCTTCGACGAGTCCGGCATCCCGGTGATGCTGGTCGGCGACTCGGCGGGCAACTGTCACCTCGGGTACGAGACGACCGTGCCCGTCACGCTCGACGAGATGACCATGCTGTCCGCGGCCGTCGTACGGGGCACGTCACGTGCCCTGATCGTCGGCGACCTGCCCTTCGGGTCGTACCAGGAGGGGCCGGTCCAGGCCCTTCGCTCGGCGACGCGCCTGGTGAAGGAGGCCGGGGTCGGCGCGGTGAAGTTGGAGGGCGGCGAACGCTCGCTCGCCCAGACCGAGCTGATCGTCTCCTCGGGCATCCCCGTCATGTCCCACCTCGGCCTCACGCCGCAGTCCGTGAACACCATGGGCTACCGCGTCCAGGGCCGCGGCGACGAGGCGGCGCACCGACTCCTCAACGACGCGAAGGCGGCGCAGGACGCGGGCGCGTTCGCGGTGGTCCTGGAGCTGGTCCCCGCGGAGCTCGCGGCCGAGGTCACCCGCTCCCTGCACATCCCGACGGTCGGGATCGGCGCGGGCGCGGGATGCGACGCGCAGGTCCTGGTCTGGACGGACATGCTGGGCCTCACCGGCGGCAAGATGCCGCGCTTCGTCAAGCAGTACGCGGACCTGCGGGGCGTGATGAGCGGCGCGGCCAAGGCGTTCGCCGAGGACGTGGTGGGCGGTACGTTCCCCGCCGGGGAGCATGCGGTCCACTAGTACCGCCAGGCGGTTCCTCACCGCCCTATGAGCCATAGCGGCACCACCGGCAGCCCGTCGAACTTCCCCCGTCGACGGGCTGTCCGCTTTTTCCTCGCCGGGGGGCGTTTTGCGGGCTCATTGTTCGCTTCCCTTTCGTTCGGGCGCGGGCTTTTCGTCCGCCGCTTCGCGGCGATGTCTCCCGCCCACCCGGCCAGGTGTAGGCGGGCTGTCGGTGGTTTGTCGGTGGTGCCTGACACTCTTGCGGCATGAAGCGAATCGACATCACCCCCGGCGGCGCCGGAAGCGCCGTCACCGTGAGGGGACTGGTCAAGCACTACGGCGAGACCAAAGCACTGGACGGCGTGGACGTCGACGTACGCGAGGGCACCGTCCTCGGCGTGCTCGGCCCGAACGGCGCCGGCAAGACCACCCTCGTACGCTGCCTCTCCACCCTCGTCGTCCCGGACTCGGGCTCCGCCTTCGTGGCCGGTTACGACGTCGTCAAGCAGCCCCGCCAGCTCCGCCGGGTCATAGGCCTCACCGGCCAGTACGCATCCGTGGACGAGAAGCTCTCCGGGCGCGAGAACCTCTACATGATCGGGCGTCTGCTCGACCTCTCCCGCAAGGAGGCCAGGTCGAGGGCGGACTCCCTCCTCGAGCGGTTCTCGCTCACCGAGGCGGCCAACCGGCCCGCGAAGACGTACTCCGGCGGCATGCGCCGACGCCTCGACCTCGCGGCGTCGATGATCGGCAGCCCCTCCGTCCTCTACCTGGACGAGCCGACCACCGGCCTCGACCCCCGCACCCGCAACGAGGTGTGGGCCGAGGTCAAGCGCATGGTCACGGACGGCGTCACGGTCCTGCTCACCACGCAGTACATGGAGGAGGCCGAGCAGCTCGCCTCCGAGCTGACGGTCATCGACCGCGGCAAGGTCATCGCCAACGGCGGCATCGACGAGCTGAAGGCGAAGGTCGGCGGACGCACCCTGCGCATCCGCCCGGCCGACCCGCTGGAGCTGCGTCCGCTGGCCGGCGCGCTCGACGACATGGGCCTGACCGGTCTCGCCACCTCGACGGTCGACGCCGAGTCCGGCACGGTCCTGGTGCCGATCCTCAGCGACGAGCAACTCACCGCCGTGGTCGGCGCGGTCACCGCGCGCGGCATCACGATCGGCTCCATCGCCACCGAACTGCCCAGCCTGGACGAGGTGTTCCTCTCCATCACCGGCCAGAAGGCCAGCGCCCCGCAGGACGCCCGCCCCGAACTCGAGGAGGTTGCCGTATGAGCGCCACCACTCTCACGCCGCCCCTCCATGAGGGTGAGGCGGACGCCCGCATAGGCCTGCGTGACCACGTGCGCCACACCAGCGCCCTGGTCCGCCGCAATCTGCTGTGGATCCGCCAGGACCCGGAGTCGATGCTCGACGCGATCCTGATGCCGATCATCTTCACGCTCCTGTTCGTGTACGTCTTCGGCGGCTCCATCGGCCAGGCACTCGGCGGCGGCCAGGACGCGTACGTGCAGTACGTGGTGCCCGGCATGATGGCGATGATGAGCATGAACATCGCCATGGCCGTCGGCACCGGCTTCAACCAGGACTTCCAGAACGGCATCATGGACCGCTTCCGCACCCTGCCGATCGGCCAGGGTTCGGTGCTCTTCGCCAAGATCGTGGTGGAGCTGATGCGCATGCTCGTCGCGACGGCGGTCATGATGATCGTCGGTGTCCTGGTGGGCTTCGACATCACCAACTGGGGCGGCCTGTTCGCCGCGGTGGGCCTGTCCGCCCTCTTCGGCTCGGCCATCATGTGGATCTTCCTGGTCCTCGGCGTCTCGCTGAAGAGCGCCCAGTCCGTGCAGGCGATGGGCTTCCTGGTCCTGATGCCGCTGCAGTTCGGTTCGTCGATCTTCGCGCCGACGCAGTCCATGCCGGGCTGGCTGCAGGCCTTCACCGACTACAACCCGCTGTCCTCGCTCGCGGACTCCGCGCGCGGCCTGATGGTGGGCGGCCCGGTCGCGCACGACATCTGGGTGACGGTCGGCTGGTCGGTGGTGCTCACGGTGGTGATGGCGCCCGTCGCGATCCACAAGTTCCGCACGAAGAGCTGAGCGCGGAGCAGCTAGGTCCTGTCCGGCGGATCTCCGCCGGACAGGACCTAGCCGATGTACGTGTCGCAGAGGGCGGCGGCCTCCCCCACGGAGAGGCTGCCGCCTTCCGCGTACGCGGCCTCGTACGCAGCGTCACCCAGTGCCCCGCGCGCCGACTCCACGGCGGCCGTCCTGATCTCGCGCTCCGCGGCGGCGGCGAAGTGGCCGGGCGGCAGCTCGCGTTCGGCGACGGCGATCAGGCGCGCGGCGTCGTGGGCGTACAGGCCGCCGTCGAGCGCGGCCAGGGCGCGAGCGGCGGTGGCGAGATGGACCGAGGTCATCTGCGGCGCCATCATCTTGGTCAGTGGGTCGAGGGACTTGTCGAGCGCGGAGCGCGACGTGGCGAGAGCCTCGGCATGACGGCCCTCCACCGTGTCGAGCCAGGCCTCGGCGCCCAGCATGAAGCCCTCGAAGATGACGAAGTCGACGGCCTTGAACTCCTCCCTGAGGAGCTGGAGTTGTTCGCGCGCCTCGGCCGTGCGGCCGGTGCGGCCGAGCAGGTCGACGAGGAAGAAACGGGCGGCGGGCATGGACTCGCTGGAGTTGGCGCCCAGGCCGTCGCGCTCCATGACCGACCAGAGCAGCTCCTCGCCCCTGGCCTCCTCGCCCCCTTCGGCGAGCACCGCCCCGAGGCGGGCCGTGAGCACGCTCACCTGCGCGGGGGCGCCGAGCCGCTCCGCGTGCTCGATGGCGGCGCCGAAGTCCTCGGCAGCGAGGGCGAAACGGCCGCGCCGCTCATGGGCCTCGCCGCGCGAGGAGAGCGCCTCTGCCATGCCCCACACGTCGCCGAGCCGGGTGAAGATCTCCAGGGACTCGTCGGCGTCACGGCGGGCGTCGCCCGCCCAGTCGGCGCGGTTGGCGAGGATGTTGGCGCGCTGCTGCAAGGACGCGGCGAGCTCCCAGTCGTAGCCCCGCTCCCGGCAGGTGGCGATGGTCGCGTCGACGATGTCGTGCAGCTGGTCGATGTCCCCGTCGAGCAGCACCGCGAAGAACCACAGGCTCCCCGGCGACCAGCAGGTCTGCGGCAGCCCCGGCCGGTAGGCCTCCCGGATGCCCGCGAGCTTCTCCATGGCCTCGGGCGTCTGCCACGCCTCCATGTTCATGTCCATGCAGGAGAGCTGGATGAGGTGGACGCCGCGCCGCGCCTCCGCGAGCACCTCGGGGCGCATGGGCGGCGGGTTGTCCGTGCAGCGTTCGTAGAGCGGTTCGACCGGCGTGACGGGGCGCGCGAAGGGGTCGGGCCCCAGGGCGACGACGTCACGGGACCAGTTGCGGGTCTCGACGCGCAGGTCGCGGATGGTCCAGAACCAGGAGAGCGACAGGACGAGGCAGAGCGCCTCCTGCTCGTCGCGGGCGGCGACCGCGTGCCGCAGGGCGGTGCGCAGATTCTCGTACTCGACCTCGAGGCGGCCGACGGCTTCCCGCTGGCCGCCGCCCCGCAGCCGCGGTTCGGTGACCCGGGCGACCTCCCGGAAGTACACCAGGTGGGCCCGTTCGGCGGCGCTGCGGTCGCCCGCCTCGTCGAGCCGCTCCCTTGCGTACTCGCCCACGGTCTCCAGGAGCCGGTAGCGCATGCCACCCTGCGGCGAAGGGGCGGCGACGACAAGGGACTTGTCGACGAGGGAGCCAAGGACGTCGGCGACGTCGAGCGGGCGCGGCCCCGCCCGGTCACCGGCCACGGCGGACTCGGCGGGCGCCCCGCACACCTCCTCGGCGGCGGCCAGGTCGCAGCCGCCCGCGAAGACGGAGAGGCGGCGCAGGACGGTGCGCTCGGGGGCGTCGAGGAGCTCCCAGGACCAGTCGACCACCGCGCGCAGGGTCTGCTGGCGGGGCAGGACCGTGCGCGCGCCGTTCGTCAGGAGGCGGAAGCGGTCGTCGAGGCGGTCGGCGATCTGCCGCGGGGTGAGCATCCGCAGGCGGGCCGCGGCCAACTCGATGGCGAGCGGCAGGCCGTCGAGGCGCCGACAGATCTCCGCCGCCGCCGACCGGTCGTCCTCGACGCGGAAGCCCGGCCTGGCCGCCGCGCCGCGGTCCGCGAGCAGCCGCAGCGCGGTCGGCTCCGGCAGCGGCTCCACGGGGCGCAGCAACTCCCCCGGTACGCCCAGGGGTGCACGGCTGGTGGCGAGGACCGTGAGGCCGGGGCAGTGCGCGAGCAGCCGGTCCACGAGGCGGGCTGCGGCGTCGATGACGTGCTCGCAGTTGTCGAGGATCAGGAGCATGCGGCGCGGCGCGCAGTGCTCGGTGAGGCGCAGGACGGGGTCGTCGCCGTGCCGCTCCGACACCGCCCGCATCTCTTCGGCGCCCGCGCCGCGCAGCACCGTCTCGCGGGCGCCGAGCGCGGTGAGGACGGCCTCCGGCACCGCGTCCGGGCCCTCGACCGGTGCGAGCTCGGCCAGCCATACGCCGTCGGGCACGCCGTCCGCGTACGCCTCCGCGGCCTCCTGCGAGAGCCGCGTCTTCCCGGCGCCGCCGGGCCCGAGCAGCGTGACCAGGCGGGCCCGCGTCAGGTCGCCCCGGATGGCCTCGATGTCGCCCTCGCGGCCGACGAAGGAGGTGAGCCTGGCCCGCAGATTGCCCTGCGGTCTCTCCGGCGAGCGGGCCGGTTCGGCGGGTGGCCACGGGGCGTGCGGTCTCTCGTGGTGCAGCAACTCCTCGTGGAGGGCGCGGAGTTCGGGGCCGGGGTCGGCGCCGATGCGGTCCGCGATGAGGCGGCGTACTCCGTCGTACGCGGCCAGTGCCTGCGCCGGGCGGCCCGCGTCGCGCAGCGCCCGCAGCCGCAGGGCCTGGAGCGGCTCGTCGAGGGGGTGGCTTTCGCACAGCGCGACGAGTTCGGGCAGCACCTGCTCGGCCCGGCCGAGCGCGAGCGCCGCTGCCAGGCGGGCGCGGCGGGCTTCGAGGCGGCGGGACTCCCAGCGGGCGGCCTCCGCCGTGCGGTCGGGGAGGTCGGCGAGCGGCGAACCCTGCCAGAGGGCCAGCGCGTCGTCCAGGATCGCCGCCGCCTTGGCCGCGTCGCCGTCGGCGAGGGCGTCCGTCCCCTCGCCCGCGAGGCGGTCGAAGCGGTACAGGTCGATGTCGTCCGGCGCGGCGATCAGCTGGTATCCGCCGTCGGTCGACGTGATCGCGCCGGCGCCGATGGCCCGGCGCAGGCGTCCCACCAGCGCCTGCAGCGCGCCGGTCGCGTCCGCGGGCGGGTCGCCGCCCCACACCTCGTCGACGAGGACGGGCGCGGGGACGGGACGGGGTGCCCGCAGGGCGAGGACCGTCAGGAGCGCGCGCAGCCTTGAGCCGCCGACGGCGATGGCCGTGCCGTCGGCGTGGAATGCCTGGGTGGTGCCGAGAATGCGATAGCGCACGGGGTCCATTGTCTCTGGTGGAGGTGGGAAGGTGCCGCGCCGGGCGTCGGCGCGCACGCGTCACCGGCTTCGTCGGCCCCCCACCCTCCCTGGAACTCCCCACCCAGTGCGAGACGTTTTCGCCGTATGCCGGGGTACGGTCCCGTACGACAACCGGCCCGCCATCTCCAGGAGCCCCGCCCCATGACCACCGCTCCCACCCGACGCAGCGACCGGCGGATCAGCCCCGTCTTCCTGGGGATCGCCGCCGTCACCGCGGTCTCCGGCTGGGCCGTATGGACCGGGTTCGCGGACAGCCCCGGGATCGCCGTCTTCCTCTTCGTGACCGCGGCCTGGATCGTCTCGCTCTGTCTGCACGAGTACGCGCACGCACGCACCGCCCTGCACAGCGGCGACATCTCCATCGGCGCGAAGGGCTATCTGACCCTCAACCCGCTCAAGTACACCCATGCCCTGCTCAGCATCGTGCTTCCGGTGCTCTTCGTGATCATGGGTGGGATCGGCCTGCCCGGTGGCGCCGTCTTCATCGAGCGGGGCCGCATCCAGGGCAAGTGGAAGCACAGCCTGATCTCGGCCGCCGGGCCGCTCACGAACGTGGCCTTCGCGGTCGTCTGCACCGCGCCCTTCTGGCTCGACGCGCTCTCCGGCGTCCCGGACACCTTCCGCTTCGCGCTCGCCTTCCTGGCGCTGCTGCAGGTGACGGCCGCGATCCTGAACTCGCTGCCCATCCCGGGCCTGGACGGCTACGGAGTGATCGAGCCCTGGCTCTCGCACAAGATCCGCCGCCAGGTGGAGCCGTTCGCGCCCTTCGGCCTGATCGCCGTCTTCGGCATCCTGTGGATCCCCGAGGTCAACGGCGCCTTCTTCGACGCGATCGACGCGATCCTGCGCGGCCTTGGCGTGTACGACCTGGAGACGTACTGCGGCCAGGACTTCTACCGCTTCTGGGACGGCGACACGAGCCAGTACTGCACGCTCAACCCGTAGCACCGCGCGACGCGTCCCGCTGGGCCTTCGCGCGGCGCAGGTAGTACCACGCCATGTTCGACGAGAGCCCCGCGAGCAGCACCCAGATGACACCGATCCAGTAGCCCTGGACGAAGGAGACCACGGCCGCGACGACGGCGAGGGCGCAGACCGTGAGGGCGTAGAGAGCGAGGCGGGGCATGGGGGTCGGCTCCTGTCGGGGTCGGTGATCGAGTCGCGCTGAGGCGTGACGTCGTACCGGACCAGTGTCCCCCATGCCCGCTACGCCCTAGACGTCGGTCACGCGCAGCCCCGCGTGCGCCTTGTACCGCCGGTTCACGGAGATCAGGTTGGCCACCAGGGACTCGACCTGGTGCGCGTTGCGCAGGCGTCCCGCGAAGACGCCCCGCATGCCGGGGATCCGCGCGGCGAGCGCCTGGACGAGGTCCGTGTCGGCACGGGCCTCGCCGAGGACCATCACGTCGGTGTCGATCTCCTCGACGGCCGCGTCCTGCAGCAGGACCGCCGACAGGTGGTGGAAGGCGGCCGTGACCCGGGAGTCCGGAAGCAGGGCGGCGGCCTGTTCGGCGGCGCTGCCCTCCTCGGGCTTCAGCGCGTAGGCGCCCTTCTTGTCGAAGCCGAGCGGGTTCACGCAGTCGACGACGAGCTTGCCGCTCAGCTCCTCGCGCAGCGCTTCGAGGGTCTTGCCGTGGCCGTCCCACGGCACGGCGACGATCACGATGTCGCTGCGCCGCGCGCACTCCGCGTTCTCGGCGCCCTCGACGCCGAGGCCCAGCTCCTCGGCGGCGGTCTGCGCCCGCTCGGCCGCACGGGAGCCGATGATCACCTTCTGGCCGGCGCGGGCCAGGCGGTAGGCGAGGCCGCGGCCCTGGTCCCCGGTGCCGCCGAGCACGCCGACGACGAGCCCGGAGACGTCGGGCAGCTCCCAGGGGTCCTTCGCCGGGGCCTTCTGCACACTGTCGTTAGAGGTCATGCGGCCGACCTTACTCACCGCCCGTCCCGCCCCTGAGTCAGGCCAGCGCGGCCACCGGTATCCGCCGAAAAGTGATCGTCTCGTACGCGCTGAAGTCGCCCGTCTCGTAGAGGAGTCCGACGGTCTGGTCGTCGAGCCGTACGAGATCGGAGTACGCGGCGGGCAGCCCGTCCACGGTGTACGCGTGCCTCCATGTCGTGCCTCCGTCGTGGCTGCGGCGCACCGTCATCAGGGCACGGAAGCCGGGGTCGGCGGGCCCGGAGAACAGCAGCACGTCCGGCGTACGCAGCTGGAGGACGCTGCATTCGACGACGGGGCCGACAAGACCCGCCTGCGGCCGGAACGGCTTGACGAGGCTCTGGCCGCCGTCGAGGGAGTAGGCGTCGGCGCGGGTCCCGGGGGCCGGTGAGTCGTTGCGCGTGTTGAAGTAGAGCCGCCCGTCGGGGAGTTCGGCGGCGGTGGTCTCGTTCACGTTCACATAGCCGTTGGTGTTGTCGTCGATGTAGCCGATCCGCCAGGTCTGGCCGCGGTCGTCGCTGAGCAGGCAGTGGCCGCCGTTGTACTTGCCCTCGGTACCGTTGTCCGTACCGGTGGGCGGCAGGGAGTGGTTGGCGGGCACGACGACCCGGCCCGTGCTCATCTGCACCGCGTGGCCGGGGGTGGTCGCGTACCACCGCCAGTTCGCCTTCTTCACCTGCCCGGTGATCTCCCGGGGCGCCGACCAGGTCAGCCCGTCGTCGTCGCTGTGCTGCACCCAGATCCGCCGCCCGTTCGCCGCGGAGACCGTGCCGCGGCGGATGGCGTCCTCGGTCGCGGACGCGGCGTTGCGGACCTGGACGAGGAGGATGCGGCCGGTGTCGAGGACGACGGGGGCGGGGTTGCCCGCGAGGTGGACGCCGTTCTGGGCGACGACCTGGAGCGGCCCCCAGGTGCGTCCGCCGTCGCCGGACCGCTTCAGGACCACGTCGATGTTGCCGAAGTCCTCCTGCGAGCCGACCCTCCCTTCGCAGAAGGCCAGCAGGGAGCCGGATTCGGTGAGGACGACGGCGGGGATCCGGAAGCTCGCGTAGCCCTCGCGTCCGGCGCGGAAGGGAACAGTTGTCTCATCAGCCATCCCCGGTCAGTCCCCACCCCGGGCGAATTCCCGGTGAACTCGGCCTGACGACTCGCTCCTTGAGGCAGGATGCGGCCCCATGGACGCCGTACGGGTCGCGCTCCTTCGCGAAGTGCTCGCCGGAACCGAGTGGGTGGGCGCGACGCGCCGCTTCGCGGGGAGCCTGCGGTCCTCCGTGGTGCCGCACGGCGGCGGACTCCTCCTGGTGGGCACGGAGGAGTACGAGCCGTGGCACCTGGCCGCCCACCTCGTGGACGAGGCGGCGTGGTCCGGGACACCGGAACTGACGCCGACGCTCGTACGCCACCGGGTCCGCGAGGGCGACCCCGCGCACCTGTCGACGGGGCTCGGCCGCATCGAGGCGGCACGGCGCGGCGAGACGCTCCTCGTGGTGGCCCCGGATACCCCGGCGGCGTCACCGGGCGCGGGCCTCCTTGAGCGGGTGCACGACGCCCGCGCGGCG
This sequence comes from Streptomyces sp. A18, assembly GCF_059026065.1. Classification (NCBI taxonomy): domain Bacteria; kingdom Bacillati; phylum Actinomycetota; class Actinomycetes; order Kitasatosporales; family Streptomycetaceae; genus Streptomyces; species Streptomyces sp. A18. The sequence goes on from NZ_JBWLKL010000003.1 coordinate 193,070, forward strand.
GGGGCGACGGTCCTGTCCCTGGGTTCGGGGCACGGCGATCTGCGGGCCATGGCCCACGAGGCGCTCCCCGTGCCGGAGTCGCCCGACCTGGACCTGGACATGGTCCAGCACCTGGTGAGCGCGGCGGCAGGCGAGAACTCGCTCCCGGCGGCGCGGGGGCGACGCCGCCTGCGCGACCGGCTTTCCCGCCTGGCCGACCAGCTGACGGCGCCGCCGCCTGCGCGTTGGTGAGGGTGTGAACTGAGCCGCCGCTTCGCGGCGGATGTCTCCCACCCACCCGTTCAACCGAAGAAATCGGTTGCCCCAGCGCGTCGGTGGCGCTGACCATGGCTGTTCGTGGCCCTTTCCTCGATACTGCCCGACCTCTCCCCCTGGCGCTCCACCCGCGACTTCCGGCTGCTCTGGGTCCAGGGCCTCGTCACCACCTTCGGCAGCTTCATGGCCCTGGTCGCGCTGCCCCTGCAGATCAAGGACCTCACGGACTCGCCGCTCGCCGTCGGGGCCATGGGTGCGGTCGAGCTGGTGCCGCTGATCGTCTTCGGGCTGTACGGAGGTGCGCTGGCCGACGCGGTCGACCGCCGCAAGGTGATCCTCCTGACCGAGGCGGGCCTGGGCCTGCTGGCCGCGGTGCTGCTGGTGAACGCGCTGCTTCCGGAGCCGCTGCTGTGGCCGCTGTACGTGGTGGCGGCGGGGGTCTCCGCGCTCGCGGGGCTGCAACGCCCGGCCCTGGACTCCCTGATGGCCCGCATCGTGCCGCACGACCAGCTCACCGCGGCCGCCGCGCTCAACTCCCTGCGCTGGAACGTCGGCGCGATCGCGGCCCCCTCGCTGGCGGGCCTGGTCGTCGCCTACGCCGGGCACGCCCCCGCGTACGCGGTGACGGTGGTCTCCTTCGCCGTCTCCGTGGCCCTGTGCGCCCGCATCAGACCGGCTTCTCCCGCGCACGACGCGGAGAAGCCGTCCCTGCGGGGTCTCGCGGAAGGCGCGCGGTTCGCGTGGTCGCGGCCGGTGCTGCTCGGCACGTACGCGATCGACATGACGGCGATGTTCTTCGCCTTCCCGAACACCATCTTCCCGTTCCTCGCGGAGGATCTCGGCGCGGAGTGGTCGCTCGGCCTGATGTACGCGGCCGGGGCGGTCGGCTCGCTGCTGCTCAGCCTGACCAGCGGGTGGACGTCACGGGTGCGGCGGCACGGGCTGCTCGTGGTGTGCGGGGCGGTGGGATGGGGGCTCGCGATCTCGGCGGCCGGCTGGTTCGCGAACGTATGGCTCGTCCTGGTGTGCCTGGCGCTGGCGGGCGCGGGCGACATGCTCAGCGGGCTCGGCCGCTCCACGATCTGGAACCAGACGATCCCGGACGAGCTCCGGGGCCGCCTGGCCGGCATAGAGGTGCTCTCCTACAGCGTGGGCCCGCAGCTGGGCCAGGTCCGCGCGGGGGCCGCCGCCGGCTGGACGGGCACCCGCAGCGCGATCTGGTCGGGCGGACTCGCCTGCGTGGCCTCGGTCGCCGCACTGACGGCGGTGCTGCCGAAGCTGCTTTCGTACGACGCCGACACGGACGAGGACGCGGTCCGGCGCCGGAAGGTCTCCGGGGTCTCCACCGCTGGGTGACGGGCCGCGTCCCGGTGCGGGGTCAGGCGTTGCCGGCCTCGCTCCCGCCCTGGGGGTCCTTGTCATGCCACTTCGGGTCGGTCTCCCACTCGAGGTTGCGCTCGGCGGCCGTCTCCATCGCCCGCTGGGCCTCCTCGCGGGAGGCGTACGGCCCGAAGCGGTCCTTGCCCGGACAGTCGGGGCCCTCCTCGACCTTCTTGTGCTCCAGGCAGTAGTACCACTCGCCCGGCTTACCGACGGTCCGCTTCTTGAACAGTGGCATGGTCTGCTCCTCTCTCCCGCTCTCTCCCGCCATGCTGCCCCACCACCGCTGGTTAGACTCGCTGGCATGTCTGGCCAGTCACTGCTCGTCCCAGGGGAGCTCTCCCCCATCCGCCCCGTTCCGGGAAACATCAGGCGCCCGGAGTACGTGGGGAAACCCGCACCGACCCCGTACACCGGGCCAGAGGTGCAGACCCCCGAGACCATCGAGCTCATGCGCACCGCGGGCCGTATCGCCGCGCGCGCGATGGCCGAGGCCGCCAAGCACATCGCCCCCGGGGTGACCACCGATGAGCTGGACCGCGTCGCCCACGAGTACATGTGCGACCACGGCGCCTACCCGTCCACGCTCGGCTACCGCGGCTTCCAGAAGTCGCTGTGCACCTCCGTCAACGAGGTCATCTGCCACGGCATCCCGGACTCCACCGTCCTGAACGACGGCGACATCATCAACCTCGACGTGACGGCGTACATCGGCGGCGTGCACGGCGACAACAACGCGACGTACCTGGTCGGGGACGTCGACGAGGAGTCCACGCTCCTCGTCGAGCGGACCCGAGAGTGCCTCAATCGCGCCATCAAGGCGGTCAAGCCCGGCCGCCAGATCAACATCATCGGCCGCGTCATCGAGTCGTACGCCAAGCGCTTCGGCTACGGCGTCGTCCGCGACTTCACCGGCCACGGCATCAACACGTCGTTCCACTCCGGCCTGATCGTCCCCCACTACGACAGCCCGCACGCGACGACGGTGATCCAGCCCGGCATGACGTTCACGATCGAGCCGATGCTGACCCTCGGCACGTACGAGTACGACATGTGGGAAGACGGCTGGACCGTCGTGACGAAGGACCGCAAGCGGACCGCGCAGTTCGAGCACACGCTCGTGGTGACGGCGAGCGGGGCGGAGATCCTCACGCTTCCCTGAGTGCGCTTCCCCGAGTGCGCTTCCCCGAGTGCTGAAGCGGGTAGCGTTTTTACCGACAGGACGTCGGGAACCAGTTGACTTAGGCAAGCCTAACTTGGATGATCGGTAGCGGTCGTACTGGTTCCCGCCTTTCTTCGGCTTCGGAGGTCCCTCATGGATCCGTTCTCCACGGTCATCCGCACCGCGTCGCACGAGCAGCACACGGAGGCGGAGACCTCGACGTTCATGAGCGACCTGCTCGGTGGCAGGCTCGGCGTCGACGCGTACGCGCGCTACACGGAGCAGCTGTGGTTCGTGTACCGCGCCCTGGAGGAGGGCGCGGTGGCGCTGAAGGACGATCCGGTCGCGGGACCGTTCATACAGCCCGAGCTGCTGCGCGTCGCGGAACTGGAGCGGGACCTCTCGCACCTGCGGGGCGCGGGCTGGAAGACCTCCGCCACCCCGCTGCCGGCGACGGCCGCGTACGCGGCGCGGGTCGCGGAGTGCGCGCGGGAGTGGCCGGGCGGTTACGTGGCCCACCACTACACGCGCTACCTGGGAGACCTGTCCGGCGGCCAGATCATCCGCGGCAAGGCGGAACAGAGGTGGGGCTTCGCCCGGAAGGGCGACGGGGTGCGGTTCTACGTCTTCGAGGGAATCTCCAACCCGGCCGCGTTCAAGCGGGGCTATCGGGAGCTCCTTGACGGCCTGGACGAGGTGGTCCCGGATGAGCTGGAGCGACAGCGGATCGTGGACGAGTGCAAGCGCGCCTTCGCTTTGAACACCGGGGTGTTCCGCGAACTGGGGGACGAGTTCCCGCTGTCGGCGTAGCTGAATCTTCAGCCCGTCAGCGGCTTTCAGCCCGTCCGGCGCTTGAGGACGAACCCGGCGGAGCCGGTGATCAACGGCGCCCAAGGCCCCCGCGCCAGAGCGGGTTCTCGGGAAGGGGCGGGGTCGGGGAGAACCGCACCCGTCCCCCCACCTCGATCAACCCGCCCGGCGCCGGCGCCGTAAGGATCTGTGAGCCGCGCCCCTGCGTGATGTTGAGCGCACGGCCGAGACGCTCCGTCAGGAGAATCGCCGCCGCCCCCGTGGCCTCGTCCTCCCGGATGCCGTCGTCCCGCCCGGGGAAGGCCCGCGCCCGCACCCTCCCCGCAGCCTCGTCCTCCCACGCCCACGCGTAGATCCACTCCCCCGGCGGAGGCACCGCGAGGGCGTCCACCTCGGCCGGGCTCCCGAAGAACCGCAGGGTCCGCCCAGGCGCCCACTCCGCACGCGCCGCGATCCAGCTGAACTCCCCGTCCTGGCGGGCCTCCACCACTCCCGCGGGCGTGACCAGTTCAGGGACGTCAAGGAGCCAGGACGTACCGACACAGGGGTGCCCGGCGAAGGGAAGCCGCAGCGTAGGCGTGTAGATGTCGATGACCCCGCGTTCGGGGTCATCGACGAACACCGTCTCGCTGAAGCCGAGCTTCCCGGCGATCTCCTGCCGCTCGTCCCGCCCAGGAACGCGGGCCCCGTCGCGCACGACACCCAGCTCATTGCCGTGCCGACCGTCGGGCCCGCAGAACACCCGGAGCACGTCCAGACCGTCAACCAGTTCCGTCAGTTCCGTCGTCACTCCGGCATTCAAGCATCCTCAGGAAGTACGGCGCCGGGCCACGAACACCGCAGCCGCGCCCGCGGCGGCGATCGCCCCCGCGACCCCGAGCAGCGCCCCCGTCGGCACCGACGCACCCGTGGCCGCCATCGAACCACCCGTACCGCCACCGACCGTGCCGCCGAGGTCCGACGAACCGCCGCCGGTGGAACCGGAGTCGGCCGAACCGCCCGTCGAGCCACCCGTCGAGCCCGGCAGCTCCGCCCCCTCGGCGACCGAGAGCGCCACCGTCACGGGGTCGATCGCGTCGCCCTCCTTGTAGCCGGACGGCGCGTCCTCGCTCTCGAACTGCTTCGCGCCCGCCGCGGTGAACGCCGCGGGCACCTTGTCGAGCACGACGACGTCGTCCTTCGCCGCGTACGACGCCTTGGAGAGGTCGAGCGTCGCGAACTTCACGTCGTCGTCGGTGCCCTGGGGCGTGGTGACGTCCACGGACAGCGTGCCCTTGGCACCGTTCGCGGCCACCTTGATGTCGCTGAACTTCATGTCGATGCCGTGCGCCTTGTACTGGAAGCGGACGGCGCCGCCGAAGGACGCGGTCAGCTTCTTCGCGTCGCTGTCCACCTCGCCCTTGGCGTACGGGAAGTCGTAGCCGTTGTCGTTCTTCTCGGCGCCGCCGGAGAGCGTGGCGCCGCCGCCGGACTCGATGTAGCGGCGGAAGCTCTCCTTCACGCCCCAGGCGAGCGAACCGTCGTGGACCTCGCCCGCGGGCCGCTCGGCGCCGGACGTGCCGGTCGGCTTCGGGGTCTCGGTCGGCTTGTCCGTCGGCTTCGGGGTCTCGCTCGGCTTCTCGGTCGGCTCGGGCGTCTCGGTGGGCTTGTCCGTCGGCTCGGGCGTCCCGGTCGGCTTCTGTGTCGGGGCACCGGCCGTCTTCACCGAGAGGGTGGCCGGGTCGAGCTTGTCGCCCTCCTTGTACATGCCGTTGAACGCCTTGGCGCCGTCCTCCGTCAGCGTCGCCGGGATGTCCTTGAAGGTCATCGCGCCGCCCTCGCCCTGGCCCGGCCTGATCCCGGTCAGGTCAAGTTCGGCGAGGTCGATGTCGTTCTGGGCGGTGCCGTTGAGGCTGACGTCGGCCTGGATCGCGCCGCTCGTGCCCTCCGTGCGGACCTTGACGTCGGAGACCTTGATGTCGAAGCGGTGGGCCGTGGACGAGAAGCGGACACTGCCCTTGAAGGCGGTGTCGGTGGCGTGCGTCCCGGTGTCGTACGTCCCCTTGCCGTCGGTGAACGTGAACACGCCGTTGTCGGCGGCCTGCTTGGCGCCGTCCGTGGCCTCGATCTTGCCCGCGGCCATCCCCGTGACGTACGTGCGGAAGGACTCCTTGAAGCCCCAGTCCAGCGTGCCGTCCTTCAGTTCCACCTTCGGCGCGGCGGCTGAGGCGCCGTCGTCCGCGGCGAGCGCCGGAAGGGTCAGGGCGGTCGCGCCGAGCGTGACGGCGGTCGCGACGGCTGCCGCGAGGGTGATGGGACGACGGTTGGCGGCCATGATCAGGCTTCTCCTTGAGAGACGTGTCAGCAGAGGTGGGGCGACCCGCGAGGGTCAGGAATCCGAGCCGGACGCGCCGTCCGCCGCACGCTTCCTGCGTACGACTCCGAACGTGACCGCCGCGGCGAGCAGCACCGCCACGCCCGCGCCGATGCCGATCGGCACGGCCGGCGACGAGGAGCCGGAGGCGTCCGAAGCGGTGTTCTCGGTCCTCGGCCCGGCCTTCTTCGCCTGCGGTGTCGGGCTCGCGGAGGAGCCGAGGTCCGGCAGCGCGGGCAGCTTCGCGTCGGCGTCGAGGCCGACGGCGAGCGAGAGCGGGTCCATCTCGGAGCCCGCCTTGTACATGCCGCCGAACGCCTTGGCGCCGTCGGCGGTGAGCTTCGACGGCACTTCGGTGAGGGAGACGAGCCCGTCCTCGGGCTTCAACTCAGCGGCGGGGAAGGTGATCAGCGGCGCCTGCTTCAGCGTGACGTCCTTGTCGCCCTTGCTGCCCTTCCTGTCGACGTCCGCCGAGAGCGTGCCCTTGCCGTCCTTCACCTCGACACCGACCTTGCTCAGGGCGAGGTCGAGGCCGTGCTCACCGGTGAAGCGGACCGCGCCCGCGAAGTCCGCGTCGAGGGTCTGCTTCTTCTCGTCGTACCTTCCCTCGCCCTGCGGGAAGCGGAAGAGCGCGCCGCCGTCCTGGGCCCCGGCGGACAGTTCCCATTCGCCCTTGGCGATGGAGCCGGTGACGTACTCCCGGAAGGTGCGGCGCACGCCCCAGTCGACGGCGGCGTCCTCGATCCGGCCGGCCTTCGTCTTCTTCTCCTTCTCGGACTCCGAGGGCTTCGGCGAGGGCTTCTTCGACGCATGGCCGGAGCCGGAGCCGGACTTCGCCGCGAGGTCCGTCGAGAGGCTCACCCGGTCCAGTTCGGTGCCCGCCGTGTAGTAACCGGCGAAGGCCTTCGCGCCCTGCGAAGTGAGCGTCGCGGGGAGGTTGTTGAGGGCGATCGGCCCGGAGCCGCCCTTCATGTCGATGCCGGACAGGCCGAGGGTCGCCAGGGGCACCTGGACGTTCGATGTGACCTTGCCCGTGCCCTTCTCCTTGCTGACCATGTCGGCGTAGAGCGTGCCGGAGCCGCCGGAGATCTTGACGGTGGGGCGGCTGATCGTGAGGTCCAGCTCGTACGAGCCGCCCTTTTTGTGCCCGAGGAAGTGCACCCCGCCCGAGAACCCGGCGCTGAAGGCCCCGCTGTCCGGGTCGTACGACCCCTTCGCCGAGTGGAAGCGGAACTGGCTGCCGCCGACCGTGGCGGCGCCGCCCTGCAGCGTCGAACTCCCCTGGGCGATCGGGCCCGTGACGTAACTCTGGAAGGAGGATTTGATGCCCCAGTCGAGCCGTCCGCCCTGGACCGTGCGGTCCTGCGCGTGCGCGGTGGCCGCCGGGAGCAGTGCTCCGACGAGTGCGGAAAACACGGCCACGGCTCCGGCGCGGGTGATGGCTCGCACCTGTCTTGACGGCGACATGGGACCCCTCCAGGTGTGGCTAATGAGGTAAGGCTAACCTAAACTACGATCACTCCGGCCGGAACCCCCATCCCGGCCACCCGGGCACCAGATACCTCACAGCGCCTGCAACGTCAGACCCTCAACAGCACGACAGGACGGTGGACTTCGGTGCGTATGCCGCGCTCACTTCGTATCGCCGGCGCGTGGACCGCCGTTCTCGCCCTGGCCCTCACGGGCTGCGGATCATCGTCGGACGACGGTGGCGGGACAGCGCCGAGGGCGAAGGCGGCGGCCTCCGCGCCCGACCGGGTGGAGCCGCTGAAGTCCCGTCCCGACCCCGTGCTTCCCGCCACCGTCACGTCCGCCGACGGCAAGAAGGTCACCGTCAAGGACACCCGCCGGATCGTGCCGCTCACCGGCAGCCTCAGCGAGATCGTCTTCACGCTCGGACTCGGTGAGAACGTCGTGGCCCGCGACATCACCGCCACCTTCGAGCAGGCCAAGAAGCTGCCGGTGGTGACACGTGCGCACGACGTCTCGGCGGAGAGCGTCCTGTCCCTGAAGCCGACGGTCGTCCTCGCGGACACCTCCACGGGGCCCGCCGAGGCCATCGGCCAGATACGCGACGCGGGCATCCCGCTGGTCGTGTTCGACCCGGCGAAGGGCCTGGACGACGTGGGCCCCCGGATCGACGCGGTGGCGAAGACGCTGGGCGTCGAGAAGTCGGGCGACGAGCTCAAGTCCCGTACGCAGGAGCGCATCGTGAAGGTGCGCAAGGCCATCCCGGCGTCCGCCCGCGCCGAGAAGCCCCGCGTCGCCTTCCTCTATCTGCGCGGCTCTGCCTCCGTCTATCTGCTCGGCGGCCGCGAGTCCGGCGCGAGTTCACTCCTGGAGGCGGCGGGCGCCGTCGACGCGGGCAAGGCGTCGGGACTCGAGAAGGACTTCACGGCGATCACCAGCGAGGCGCTCGCCAAGGCGGCGCCGGACGCGATCCTGGTCATGTCCAAGGGGCTTGAATCCGTCGACGGCGTGGACGGACTGCTCAAGGTCCCGGGGGTCGCCGAGACCCCGGCCGGGCTCGACCGCCGCATCGTGTCGATCGACGACGGAGTGCTCCTGAACTACGGACCGCGTACGGACCAGGTCCTGGAGTCGCTGGTGGAGCAGTTGTACGGAGGCGCTCAGAAGTGACCGTCCTGACCAAGTCGGTGGACGGCACAGCCACGTCGCGGGAGCCGGGCAAGCCCGGCGTCCGCCGCCGGAGCGCGACCGCCGCCCTCACCGTCGGCCTCGTCGCCGCCCTCGTGCTCCTCTGTCTGCTCTCCGCCGGCATCGGCGCGTACGACATCCCGCTAGGGGACGTCCTCAGTTCCGTACTGCACCGGATCGGTCTCGGGGGCGGCGCGCTCGACCGGGTCGGCGAGAGCGTCCTGTGGAACGTGCGGCTGCCGCGCGTGACGCTCGCGCTGCTCGTCGGCGGATCCCTGGGGTGCGCGGGAGCGCTCATGCAGGGCGTGTTCGGCAATCCGCTCGCCGAGCCCGGCGTCATCGGGATCTCGGCGGGCGCGGCCGTCGGCGCGGTGGCCTCGATCGCCCTTGGCCTGAGCTTCTTCGGGAACTGGACCGTGACGGTCTGTGCGTTCGTCGCCGGGCTCGCCACCGTCCTTCTCGTGTACGCCCTTTCGCGCAACGGCGGGCGTACGGAGGTGGTCACGCTCATTCTCACCGGGATCGCCGTGAACGCGTTCGCGGGGGCCCTGATCGGGCTCTGCATCTTCTTCGCGGACAACGCGCAGATCACCCAGATCACGTTCTGGCAGCTCGGCTCGCTGGCGGGGGCGACATGGCCGAAGGTGCTCGCCGTGCTGCCGTGCGCGGTGGCCGGCCTGGTCGTGGCGCCGCTGTACGCACGGAAGCTGGACCTGCTCGCGCTCGGCGAGCGGCCCGCGCGGCACCTCGGTGTCGACGTGGAGCGGCTGCGGCTCGTCCTGGTCCTGGTGGTGGCGCTGCTGACCGCCGCCGCCGTGGCCGTCGCCGGGATCATCACCTTCGTCGGTCTCCTCGTCCCGCATCTGCTGCGGATGGCGGCGGGACCCGGGCATCGCTTCCTGGTGCCGGGCAGTGCGCTGGGCGGGGCGGTCGTCCTCGTCGGCGCGGATCTCGCGGCGCGGACGGTGGCGGCACCCGCGGAACTGCCACTCGGGGTGCTCACGGCGCTCTTCGGGAGCCCGTTCTTCTTCTGGCTGTTGCGCAGGACCCGTCGCAAGCAAGGGGGTTGGGCATGATGGGGCGGATCACCGAGCGCCTGTTCCCGTCCGGCCGGAGGCTCGCGCCGCCCGCGCCCTTCGCCCCCGGTGACGTGCTCGCCGAGGCGTCGGGGCTGCGGGTGCGGCTCGGGGGGCGCGAGGTGCTCGCCGGGGTGTCCCTGACCGCGCGGGCGGGCGAGGTGCTTGCCCTGGTCGGTCCCAACGGGGCGGGAAAGTCGACCCTGTTGGCGGCGCTTGCCGCGGATCTCCCGGCGGACGAAGGGGTCGTACGGGTCTGCGGACGGCCCACCGCGGAGTGGCCCGCGCGTGAACTCGCCCTGCGGCGGGCGGTGTTGCCGCAGGCGGCTGCGCTGTCCTTCCCGTTCACGGTGGAGGACGTGGTCCGCATGGGGCGGGCGCCTTGGGCGGGCACGGCCCTGGACGAGGACGACGACCGTGTCGTACGCGAGGCGATGGCCTCGACGGAGGTCGGCGAGTTCGCCTCCCGCCCCTTCTCCGCCCTGAGCGGGGGTGAGCGGGCGCGGGTCGCGCTCGCGCGCGTGCTGGCCCAGCGGGCACCGCTGCTGCTCCTGGACGAGCCGACCGCCGCGCTCGACCTGCGCCACCAGGAGCTGGTCCTGCGGCTCTGCCGGGAGCGGGCCGCCGCGGGGGACGCGGTGGTGGTGGTGCTGCATGACCTGGGGCTCGCGGCGGCGTACGCGGATCGGGCGGCGGTGTTGCGGGGCGGGACGCTCGCCGTGGAGGGGGCGCCGGGTGAGGTGTTCACCGGGGAGCTCCTGAGCGAGGTGTACCGGCAGCCGGTCGAGGTCTTCCCGCACCCGCGGACGGGGGCTCCGCTGGTGGCCCCGGTGCGGGGCTGAGGACGTTCAGACCGTCGTGGGGGTTCCCTGCTCTTTAGGAGCTTGGGGGAGTTTGAGGACGAAATCGGCGGAGCCGATGATGACGGCCCCCAAGGCCCTCGCGCCGGAGAAAGCCCCGTCTTGACCTCCGCTTTGCCCCTCAGCCAGGTAAGGCTCAGATAAGTTAGGGTCCCCTCACCGGAACGCCGGAGTAAGTCCGTGACCCGCCTTGGAGCCCCTATGCACCCCGCCCGCCTCCCTGCCGCCACCGCCATAGCCGCAGTGGCGGCACTCACCGCCGTCACGGGCTGCACCGAGAAGAGCGACGCCAAGAGCGGGGGCAACACCGTCGAGGTGACCGCCACCGACGACAAGTGCGAGGTCTCCAAGACCGAGCTCAGCTCCGGGCACGTCGAGCTGGCCATCGAGAACAAGGGGTCCAAGGTCACCGAGGTCTATCTCCTCTTCCCCGACGACCGCATCGTCAGCGAGCGCGAGAACATCGGCCCCGGCACGAAGCAGAAGCTCACCGCCGAGGTGAAGTCCGGCTCGTACCAGATCGCCTGCAAGCCCGGCATGAAGGGCGACGGCATCCGCCAGAAGGTCACCGTCAGCGGCGGCAAGGCCGTCAAGCGCGACCCGCGCCTGGACAAGGCCGTCGCCGACTACCGTGCCTACGCGCAGGAGCAGGCCGACGCCACGATCCCCAAGGTGAAGCTCTTCACCGACGCCGTCCGCAAGGGCGACATCGACGCCGCGAAGAAGGCGTACTCCCATTCCCGCATCGGCTGGGAGCGCACCGAGCCCGTCGCCGAGTCCTTCGGTGACATCGACCCGAAGGTCGACCTGCGCGAGGACGGCCTCGAAGAGGGCCAGGACCTGGAGAAGGACTGGACGGGCTGGCACCGCCTGGAGCGCTCCCTGTGGCAGGACAAGAAGCTCGGCGAGCGCGACAAGGAGCTCGCCACGCAGCTGGACAAGGACCTCGTCGACTGGCAGAACCGCGTCGGCAAGGCCGAGATCACCCCGACCTCCATGGCCAACGGCGCCAAGGAGCTCCTCGACGAGGTCGCCACCGGCAAGGTCACCGGTGAGGAGGAGCGGTACTCGCACACCGACCTCGTCGACTTCAAGGCAAACGTCGAGGGCGCGGAGAAGGCGTACGAGCTGCTCAAGGCCGTCGCGTCGGAGAACGACCCGGCGCTCACCAAGGAGCTGGACAAGCAGTTCCCGGCCCTGGACAAGCTGCTCGACAAGTACCGCCAGGGCGGCGGCAAGGACTCGTACACGTTCACGTCGTACGACAAGCTCGACAAGGCGGACACGAAGGAACTGGCGGACGGCGTCAACGCGCTCGCGGAGCCGCTGTCGAAGCTGGCCGCCGCCGTCGTGAGCAGCAAGTAACGGCAAGGGGGCCGTAACCATGGCTGAGAACATCAACGACACCGTGCCGGAAGAGATCAGCTCTGGTTCCACTTCCCGCCGTTCGCTCCTCGGCTGGGGCGGCGCCGGGCTCGCGCTCGGCGCCGCCGTCACCGGGGGCGCGGTGGCGGTGGCACGGTCCGGGGACGAGGCCGTGCCCGCGGCATCGGCCTCGGCGGGCGGCTCCGTCACCTTCTACGGCAAGCACCAGGCGGGCATCGCGACCGCCGTCCAGGACAGGCTGCACTTCGCCGCGTTCGACGTGAAGACGGACGACCGCGAGCAGTTCGTGCAGCTCCTGAAGGACTGGACGGAGGCCGCCGCGCGGATGACGGCCGGGCACGAGGTCGGTGAAGGGGCTTTCGGCGGGCTCGTCGAAGCGCCGCCGGACGACACCGGTGAGGCCCTCGGGCTCAAGCCGTCCCGGCTCACCCTCACCATCGGCTTCGGGCCAAGTCTCTTCGAGAAGTTCGGGCTCGGCGATCGGCGGCCCGAAGCGCTCGTCGATCTGCCCAAGTTCCCCGGCGACAACCTCGACAAGTCCCGCGGCGGCGGCGACCTGTGCGTACAGGCCTGCGCGGACGACCCGCAGGTCGCCGTGCACGCCATCCGCAATCTCGCCCGCATCGGCTTCGGGAAGGTCGCGGTGCGCTGGTCGCAGCTCGGCTTCGGGAAGACCTCGTCGACCACACCGGGGGCGCAGACGCCTCGTAACCTCTTCGGGTTCAAGGACGGGACCCGCAATGTGTCGGGCGAGGACAACTCCGCGCTCGCCAAGCATGTGTGGGTGAGTGAGAAGGACGGGCCCGGGTGGATGGCGGGCGGGTCGTATCTCGTCGCGCGCCGCATCCGCATGAACGTCGAGACCTGGGACCGGACCCCGCTCGGTGAGCAGGAGGACATCTTCGGGCGCGACAAGGGCGAGGGCGCGCCGGTCGGGAAGGCCAAGGAGCACGACGAGCCGTTCCTGAAGGCGATGAAGCCCGCCGCGCACGTCCGGCTCGCGCACCCCGACACCAACGACGGGGCGACGATCCTGCGCCGCGGCTACTCCTTCACGGACGGCACCGACGGCCTGGGCCGCCTCGACGCGGGGCTCTTCTTCCTCGCGTACCAGCGGGACGTCCGCACGGGCTTCATCCCGGTGCAGCGCAGCCTGGCGCGCGCCGACGTTCTCAACGAATACATCCAGCACGTCGGTTCCGCGATCTTCGCGATCCCGCCGGGCGTCCGCGACAAGGGCGACTGGTGGGGCCGGGCGTTGTTCGGCTGAGGGGGATCTGACAGACATGTTCGGCAACTATCTGATCGGCCTGCGCGAGGGTCTCGAGGCCAGCCTGGTCGTCTGCATCCTCATCGCCTATCTGGTGAAGACGGAGCGGCGCGACGCGCTCAGGCCCATCTGGATCGGCATCGGGGTCGCGTGCGGCCTCTCGCTCGGCTTCGGCTGCGCGCTCACCTTCGGTTCGCAAGAGCTGACGTTCAAGGCGCAGGAGGCGCTGGGCGGTTCGCTGTCGATCGTCGCCGTCGCGCTCGTGACGTGGATGGTGTTCTGGATGCGGCGTACGGCCCGTCATCTCAAGGCGGAGCTGCACGGCAGACTGGACGTGGCACTACAGATGGGCACGGGCGCGCTCGTCGCCACGGCGTTCCTCGCCGTGGGCCGCGAGGGCCTGGAGACGGCGCTCTTCGTGTGGGCGTCGGTGCGGGCCTCGAACGACGGGACGCCGGGGCCGCTGATCGGCGTGCTCCTCGGCCTGCTCACCGCGATCGCGCTGGGCTGGCTGTTCTACAAGGGCACGGTCCGCATCAACCTGGCGAAGTTCTTCACCTGGACCGGCGCCATGCTGGTGGTCGTGGCGGCGGGCGTGCTCGCGTACGGCGTGCATGACCTGCAGGAGGCGGAGTTCCTCGGCGGCCTGCAGAACAAGGCGTTCGACATCAGCGCGACGATCCCCCCGGACAGTTGGTACGGCACGCTCCTGAAGGGCGTCTTCAACTTCCAGCCGGACCCGACGGTTGTCCAGGTCACGGTGTGGCTGCTGTACCTGATCCCGACGCTCGCGTTCTTCTTCGCCCCGGTAGGGTTCGGGCCCGGGAAGGGGAAGGTGAACGCAACGCATGAGCAGGCTTCCAAGGCAGCGCACTCCGATGCGGGGCGGACGGGCGCAGCGGCCGGTCCGGTACGCGATGGTGGCGTCGACGGTGACCGTACTGTCGATGACGGCGAGCGGCTGCGTGACGGTGCACGGGGAGCGGGAGGTCATCCCGTCGGCGACGAAGGCTGAGGCCGACCGTGCGCTGAAGGATTTCCTCACCGCGTACAACAAGGCCGAGAAGGAGTACGACCCGGCGCTGGACGCGGCCCGGGTCACGGGCCCGCTGAGCGCCATCAACCAGGCGGGCCTGAAGGTGCGGGGCGCCCAGAATCCGGGCGGCAACCCGAATCACGTGCCGCTGGAGCTGACGGACGCGAAGTTCTCGATCCCCAAGAAGGCCGGCTGGCCCCGGTGGTTCGTCGCGGACACGAAGTCCAACCGCAGGGGCGACCTGCGCTGGGTCCTCGTCTTCACCAAGGGCAGCAAGGACCAGCTGTGGGAGGCGTCCTATCTGAACCTGGTGGCGCCCGGCAAGATGCCCGAGCTGAAGAAGGACGAGGACGGCTGGGCACAACCGGTCGAGCTCGACTCCAAGGCCCTCGCGGTGGCGCCCAAGAACCTCGGCGAGCAGTACACGAGGTATCTGAAGTCGGGCGGCGACGCGTTCGCGCCGGGCGACCACACGTCGTTGTGGAAGGCGGCCCGCGACAAGAACACCAAGCGCCGCGGCATCGCCGTCCAGTACATCGACGAGCCGCGGAACGACGGAACGTTCGCGCCGGTGGGCCTGCGCACCCAGGACGGCGACGCGATGGTCTTCTTCTCGACGCACCACTACGAGAAGCAGACCGCGGCGAAGGGTGTGAACCTCACCGTGGATCCCGAGGTGAAGCCTCTCCTGAAGGGCGAGGTCAAGCAGTCGATGACGCTGGAGCGTGTCTCCAATCAGGTCGTCGTCGACCCGGCGGGGTCCGGCAAGGTGACGTTCCTGAGCCGCATCCAGGGCCTGACGGGCGCGAAGGGCGAGTAGCCCCGTCGCCCGCGACGGAGCTACCTTCGCGCGGGCGTCAGCCCCTCAACGGCCAGGCCGCGACGTCGTGTTGGGGCTCACCGGCGACGCGAGCGCACTCGTCGGTGAGCGTCTCCAGGAGCGTCAGCGGGTCCGGGAGCGCGTGCTCCGGGCCGCGGATCCAGTGGACGCCGAGGTCGCCGGGCAGCCGCGCGGGCGGCACGAGGACGTACGAACCGCGGCAGTGCCAGCGCAGGCCGGGGTGTTCGTTCGTCGTCTCGGGGTGGCAGTCCAGTTCGCAGGGCCACCACTCGTCCTCGTCCTCCGGGGTGCCGCGGGTGAGCGTGAAGAAGAGCATCCGCCCCTCGTCCATGATGCCCTCGGACTCGGCGACGGGGCCCACATCGATGCCGTCGGCGAGCAGCCTGGCGAGTGCCTCGCGCCCGGCGGCGAGCGGCACGTCCAGGACGTCGTGGACCATGCCCGTCGCGGTGATGAAGTTGGCCTGCGGCTGGTGTCTGGCCCAGCGCTCGATCTGTCCGCGGTCGGTCGTGGACTGCGTCTGCCAGGCGAAGGAGATGGGGTGCCTTGCGGGGGTGGGACAGCCGATGCGGTCACAGGAACATCGGTACGCGGATGGGTGCGCGGCCGGTGAGAGCGGCAGACCCGCCGCCGCCGCGGCGACCAGCAGGGCCTCGCGGCTCGCCTCGTCACCTGCCGTGTCCTCCGGTCGGGGACGTCGGCGAAGCCACTGGGAAATCCTGCTCTGTCCGCCGGACCGGCGGTCGAACTCCGCGCCCATCTATCCCCTCACCTCGCATTTGTGCCGAGAAGCATGTCCCATGGTCGCACCATCCTGCTCCTCGGGGGGCCAGAGCCCACATCCGGGGTAGCTGGGGTGATGCAAGGCGCAGGGTGACATCGCGCGTCATTGCGTACTAACTGGGGATATACGCCCCTACCGTGTTCGCCATGGTCACCAGGACTGTGCTCACGGGACTCTCGGGGCTCATGGGCCTCACGACGCTGGCCTTCGTGCCACCCGCCGGACGCCCTCTCACCCCGCTCGAATGGCGCGGCGGCGGCCCCCTGACGGTCAAGGCACTCCCCCGCGTCACCTACACCGCACACCGCGGCGGCGCCCTGGAGGTTCCGGAGAACAGCATGTCCGGCCTGGTGGCGGCGTACAAACGAGGCACGGCCCAGATCATCGACGTCGATACGCGGATGCTGCGCGACGGCACGCTGGTGGCCATGCACGACGCGACCCTGGACCGCACGACGACGTCCACCGGCCCGGTGCGCTCGCTCACCCTGCGCGAGTGGCGACGGGTCAGGCTGCGGCCGGGCGCCGACCTGCCCGGCAGCTGGCGCCCCGAGCGGCCGCCGACGGTCGCCGAGGTCCTCGACCGGTTCGGCGGGCGGATCGTCCTGATGCTGGAGGCGAAGGACCCGCGCAGCCTGCGGGCGCTCGGCTCGCTGATCCGCGCACGCGGCCTGACCCGCTCGGTGTTCGTGAACTCGAACGAGCCCGACGTGGCCCGGCGCGCGCATCAGATGGGCCTGCTCGCGCAGCTGTGGCGCTCCAAGGCGCAGATGCGCTCGGACCGGCCCGAGCGGTGGGCCGGCTTCGTGGACGTGCTGGACGTGGACCACAAGGCGCGGGACGTGGATCTCCTGCGCGCGGTCGCCTCCGGGATCCCGCGGGTGTGGGCGCACACGGTGACCACACCGCGCCAGCGCGACCGGGCGCTGCGGTTCGGCTGCAACGGCGTGATCACGGACACGCCGGGTCTGCTCGCGCGGACACCGGCGAAGGGAGCGAAGGGCGTGAGCGCCGCAGGCCTTCGGGAGCAGTGGCCGATCAATTCCACGTGATCAGCGAGATGTGATCAATGAGATGCGATCAGGGAGATGTGATCCGCGGGACGTGGTGAGCGGAGTCTGATCAGCGCGGGGCGATTCCGTAGAGGGCGTACTCGACGAGCTTGTCGCCGTACTCGTGCGTGAGCGGGCCGGTCCGCTGCAGCCAGCGCTGGGCGAGCGGGCCCGTCCACAGCTCCAGGGCGATGCGGGGTTCCACTTCGGGGGCGACCTGGCCGGCTTCCTGGGCGATGCGCAGGCGCTTCACGTACAGCTGGAGTCCCGGCTCGAGGAGCTTCTCCACGTACTCGGCGCTGATGTCGTCGTTGAGCATGCCCTCGGCGGCGAGCGCCCGGTAAGGAGCGTCGTACTTGGGGTTCTTGAGCTCGTCGATGGTGGCCCGCACGACGTACTTGAGGTCGGCCTCGACGTCCCCCGTGTCCGGGATCTCGTGCTCCAGCTCGTGGCCCGACTTGGTGCTCGCCTCGACGCTCGCCTGCTTGCCGAGGTCGAGGAAGGCGTCGAGCAGGACGGCGCCCTTCGACGGCCACCAGCGGTAGATCGTCTGCTTGCCCACGCCCGCACGGGCGGCGATCGCCTCGATCGTGAGCTTGGAGTAGCCGACCTCGGAGACCAGGTCGAGGGCGGCGTCAAAGATCGCTTGCCGTGAGCGTTCGCTGCGGCGCTTGGAGTCAGGGGCGGATTTCGTGGCCATGCCGTCGAATGTAGCAGCAGACGAGCCGAGACGTACCGTCTCATGAGGCCTTGACAAGACGAACCGTCTCGCTCAAAGTGGTCCTCGTAGCGAGACGAGACGTCTCGCGGAAACGCGGCAAAGTTTTCGACCCGGAGGTACGCACATGTCACGAGGCGGAGCAGGAAACATGCTGGGCGTCGGCGGTACGCGCACCAACCTCTCCCGCAAGGCGCTGCGCGGCTCGGGCCGCGGCGGCCAGACCGGCGGCGGGCTCAGCCCGCAGGCGCAGAAGCGCGAGCTGCTGCGCAAGCTGCAGGAGGGACGCTCGACGCACGGCCAGTCGTGAACCGGGGACGCGGGCGGCGCCTCGACGGTCCACCGACCCGGGTGGACCGCTCGCTGAACCACTCGCTGAACCACCCGTTCGGATCACGGCGCGAGGGCTCCTCAGACCGCACCATGGGCAGCAACTGTCCCACCAGGGGCAGTGACTGACCACTGCGGTACGTGAGGAGCCCTCGTTGAGTCGATTTCCTCGTCGCGCCACACCCCGGCGCTATCTGATGTGCCCACCGGCACACTTCAAGGTCACGTACTCCATCAACCCCTGGATGGACCCCTCGAAACCGGTCGACGTCCCGCTGGCCGTCGCCCAGTGGGAGGACCTGCGCGACCGCTACCGCTCGCTCGGCCACACCGTCGAGGAGCTCACCCCGCGCCCCGGCCTGCCGGACATGGTCTTCGCCGCGAACGGCGCGACCGTCATCGCGGGCCGCGTGCTCGGCGCGCGGTTCGCCCATCCCGAGCGCGGCGACGAAGCGGCCGCCCACCTGGAGTGGTTCCGGGAGCACGGCTTCACGGACCTCCACGAACCCACGCACGTCAACGAAGGCGAGGGCGACTTCGCCGTCACGTCCTCGTACGTCCTGGCCGGACGCGGTTTCCGGGCCAGCCCGCTGTCGCACGGGGAGGCGCAGGAGTTCTTCGGCCGCCCGGTGCTCGGGCTCGATCTCGTCGACCCCCGCTACTACCACCTGGACACGGCCCTGGCAGTCCTCGACGACGCCACGGACGACGTCATGTACTACCCGCCCGCCTTCTCGCCGGGGAGCAGGGCGGTCCTGCGGGGACTCTTCCCTGACGCGCTGATCGCCGACGAGCCGGACGCGGTGGCCCTCGGCCTCAACGCGGTCTCGGACGGCCTGCACGTTCTGCTCCCGCAGGCCGCGGTCGGCCTCTTCGCACCGCTGCGGGAGCGCGGATACGAACCCATCGGCATGGACCTGGGCGAGCTGCTCAAGGGTGGCGGCAGCGTGAAGTGCTGCACACAGGAGCTGCGCGGCTAGGGGGCCCCGGAACTCCCCTGGCTCTCCTGGTGGGGCGGCCAGGTGTCGCCCCACTCCGCGTCGCGCGCCGCGCGGTACAGCGTGCCGTGGCGCTTGGTCACCGTCTCGCGGTGCAGCGACTCGTCCGCCGCGCACAGATCGAGCAGGACCTGGCCCTTACGGATCTGCGGCTTGCGTACGACACGCTTCGGCGCCGGATCGGGGTCGAAGCGGACGGCCGCGACGTAGCTGAACTTCTCGTCCTCGTACGGCAGTGAGCCGCCCTTGACCTGCCGGTGCAGGGAGGAGCGGCTGACGCGGGCGGAGAAGTGGCACCAGTCGTCGCCGGGCACGATCGGGCAGGCGGAGCTGTGCGGGCAGGGTGCGGCGACGCGGAAGCCGGCGGCGATCAGGCGGTCGCGGGCCTCGATGACGCGTGCGTAGCCGTCGGGGGTGCCGGGCTCGACGATGACGACGGCCTGCTGTGCCGCTGCCGCCGCCGCGTCCACGAGGGAACGGCGGTCGGACTCGGTCAGCTCCTTCAGGACGTACGACACCGTGACGAGATCGGTGCTCTCGATGCTGAGCGCCGCTCCGATACGAGAGCGCTGCCACTGCGCGGCCTTCAACCACGGGTTCGCGGCGGCCAGTTCACGTCCCAGGGCGAGGGCGGGCTCGGCCCAGTCGAGGACCGTGACGGGCCGCTCACCCTCCCAGGTCGCGCTCACCGCCCAGGTAGCCGCTCCGGTCCCGCCGCCGACGTCCACATGGCTGCCGGGCGCCCAGTCCGCGGGCGCCGCGTCCGCGAGAGCACCGAGCGCGGAACGCACCGCCTCGAAGGTCGCCGGCATGCGGTAAGCGGCGTACGCGGCGACGTCCGCGCGGTCACGCAGAATCGGGGCATCGGTCGGGGTACGCCCCCGGTAATTGGCGATCAGCCGGTCAACGGCTTGCGCGGCCTGCTTGGCCGGAAGCCCGTCGAGCAGCCCCGCGAGAGCGGTGCGGAGGGCCTCAGCGGGGGGAATCGGGACGTTCACCCCGTGATTCTAGGGGTGCGCAGAGACGACCCGGTCAGGGCGCGGGGTCTAACACATGCGACTCCGCCGCGGGGCGCGCCCAGCCCCACCGGGCCCGCAGGTGAAGGACAATCCGCCCCGCCCAAGCCCCGCGCTCAGCGGGCCGCGCGGGCCAGCCGGGACGCCGCCCGAGCCCGCGGCCCGCTGTCGGCACGACCCCGCCGCGGGTGGACCGTGTTCGCAAGGAGGATCAGGAACGTGTCCGTGGCAGGGTCGATCACCAGGGACGTCCCGGTGAACCCCGTATGCCCCGCCGCACCGCGCCCCGCGAGATCCCCCATGAACCACGCCTGGTCGAGCCCGAAGCCGAGGCCCGGCGGCGTCAGCATCAACTCCACGAAGTCCGGGCCGAGGATCCGCGCCGTACCGTGCGAGCCCCCGCACAGCAGCGCCCGGCAGAAGACCGCGAGGTCGCGCGCGGTGGAGAACAGCCCGGCGTGGCCCGCCACGCCACCCAGCGCCCAGGCGTTCTCGTCGTGCACCTCGCCCCGCAGCATCCCGCGGTCCGCCTTCGCCCAGGGCCTGCGCTGGTCCTCGGTGGCGGCGGCGTCGGGACGCGGCCCGAAGCCGGTGGCGACCATGCCGAGCGGCCGGGTGATGCCCTCACGGATGAGCACGTCGAGCGGGCGGCCCGTGAGGCGCTCCAGGACGTGCTGGAGGAGCAGCATGTTCAGGTCGGAGTAGAGGTGGTCGCCCGGCGGGCCCGACGGGGCCTCCGCGCGCAGGGCCGCGAGGCGCGATGCGTCGTCCGGACAGTCGTACAGCGGGAGTTCGGGACGAAGCCCCGAGGTGTGTGTGAGCAGCTGGCGCACCGTGATGCCGTGCTCGGCCGCCGCCCGGAACTCGGGGACGTACGCCGAGACCAGCGCGTCGATGCCGAGCGTGCCGCGCTCCAGCTGCTGCATGGCGGCGACCGTCGTGAACAGCTTGGTCAGCGACGCCAGGTCGAAGGGGGTCCCTTTGCGGGTCAGCACCTGTTCCGCGGGCGGCAGTTCGACGCCCACGTCCTTCTCGGGGTCGTACGCCGCATAGCGCACCGCACGGCCCACCGCCTCCTCGACGGCGATCACCGGCCCGCGCCCGGCGAGCACGACGGCGCCGGAGCACCAGGGCCGCTCGCCGCGCGTCAGTGCGCGTACCTCGCGTACGAGGTGGGCCATCTCGTCCGTGTCGAGCCCCGCGCGGTCCGGCGTCCCGGCGCGCAGCAGGCGTGGCGCGGTCAGTGGTCCGTCCCCTCCCGGTTCGGCCTGGCCGAGTGCTGCCAGGGGCGGCACAGTCCCACGAAGCAGCCGATGGCCGCCAGACCGCAGGCGAGCTGGACGACGGCCATCGGCACGGCCGTGGCCTCGCCCGCGATGCCCACCAGGGGGGACGCGATCGCGCCGACGAGGAAGGAGGACGTGCCGAGGAGCGCCGACGCGGAGCCCGCGGCGTGCGGGGTGCGCATCAGGGCGAGGGCGTTGGTGTTGGGCATCGCGAGGCCCATCGCCGACATCAGGACGAAGAGCCCGGCCGCGACGGGGAACAGGCCTACGTCCCCGAAGACGCCCGACGTCATGAGGAGCAGCGCGGTGGCGGCGAGCACGATGACCGTCAGGCCGAAGGCGAGCGCCTTGTCGAGGCTGACCCGGCCGACGAGGATCTTGCCGTTGATCTGGCCGACGACGATGAGGCCGATGGAGTTCACGCCGAAGAGCAGGCTGAAGGTCTGCGGGGACGCCCCGTAGATCTCCTGGATGACGAACGGCGACGCGGAGATGTACGCGAACAGCGAGGCGAAGGCGAAGCCGCCCGCGATCATGTACCCGGTGAAGACGCGGTCGGCGAGGAGCGACTTCATGGTGCGCAGCGCCTCGACGGTGCCGCCGCTGTGCCGCTTCTCGGGGGCGAGCGTCTCGGGCAGGCACCGCCAGACGACCACGGTGAGGGCGATGCCGATCACCGTGAGCACGGCGAAGATGCCGTGCCAGTCGGTGAAGCGCAGGACCTGGCCGCCGATGAGGGGCGCGACGACCGGGGCGACCCCGGAGATCAGCATGAGGGTGGAGAAGAAGCGGGCCATCTCCACGCCGTCGTAGAGATCGCGTACGACGGCGCGGGCGATGACGATGCCCGCTGCGCCCGCGAGGCCCTGCAACAGCCGGAAGCCGATGAGGAGTTCGACGGTGGGCGCGAGAGCGCAGATCGCGGTGGCGAGGATGTAGACGAGGAGGCCGACGATCAGCGGTCTGCGCCGTCCCCACTTGTCGCTCATCGGCCCGACGACGAGCTGCCCCAGGGCCATGCCGGTGAGGCAGGCGGTGAGGGTCAGCTGCGCGGTCGCCGCGGACGTGCCCAGCGAGCGGGTGACCTCCGGGAGCGCCGGGAGGTACATGTCCATGGACAGCGGCGGGACCGCGGTGAGGCCGCCGAGTACGAGGGTGACGAGGAGGCCGGTGCGGCGCCGGGCGGTGAGGGCCGGGGCGGCGGGTGCGGCGGGTGCGGCGGTGGCGGGGCCCGGCTCCGGCGCCCGGGACTGCCGTATGAGGGGGGCTTCGGACCCACTCGTGGTGCGGCTGCCGTGCTCCGGCATGCGGATTCCTTCCCGATTAGGCGTGCGATTACCTATGCTCTCAGCTCAGCTGTGCTGGTTGAGACCATTTCCGCGGGACTCCGCGGTACTCCGGCCGTACGAACAGGGGCCCCAGTGGTGGAAGACGACCGTGAACCCGTGCGCTGGGGCATCCTCGCGACGGGCGGGATCGCCGCATCGTTCACGGCGAACCTCCTCGACATGCCGGACGCGGAGGTCGTCGCGGTGGCATCGCGGACCGACGCTTCGGCGAAGGCATTCGCCGAGCGGTTCGGGATACCGCGCGCGTACGGGGAGTGGGGCGCGCTCGCCGAGGACGAGGACGTCGACGTCGTGTACGTGGCGACGCCGCACGCCTCGCACCGGGCGGCGGCGGGGCTCTGCCTGGAGGCGGGCCGTGCGGTGCTCTGCGAGAAGGCGTTCGCGCTGAACGCACGCGAGGCGCGGGAACTGGTGACGCTCGCCCGGCGGCGCGGCCTCTTCCTGATGGAGGCCATGTGGATGTACTGCCATCCGCTGATCCGGCGGATGAAGGCGCTGGTCGACGACGGGGCGATAGGCGAGATGCGGACGGTGCAGGCCGACTTCGGGCTCGCCGGTCCCTTCCCTCCGGCGCACCGCCTCCGTGACCCGGCGCAGGGTGGTGGCTCGCTGCTCGATCTCGGGGTGTACCCGGTGTCGTTCGCGCAGTTGCTGCTCGGTGAGCCTTCGGAGGTGAGTGCGAGAGCAACGCTCTCGGACGAGGGCATTGATCTCCAGACGGGAATGCTGCTCTCGTGGGAGAACGGTGCTCACGCTTTGTTGCACTGCTCCATCAACGCGGGCACCCCCGTCACCGCATCCGTCACCGGCTCGCGGGGCCGCATCGACATCCCGAACGGCTTCTTCTTCCCGGAGCGCTTCGTCCTGCACCGCGACGGCCACGACCCCGAGGAGTTCATCGCCGCCCCCGAGCACGGCCCCCGCGACAGCCTCAAGCACGAGGCCGCCGAGGTCATGCACCGGCTGCGCGCGGGCGACACCGAGTCCCCCCTCGTCCCCCTGGACGGCACCCTCGCGGTGATGCGGACCCTGGACGCGGTGCGGGAGCGGATCGGGGTGCGCTACCCGGGCGAGTGAGCGCACCCCTGTTGCGCGACCCGAGGGGCGCGGGGAACTTCGCGCCCAGCCACGACGGACCGCGGACGGATATCGGACCGTGGAGCGTTAGGCGGGCTTCAGCCCAGGGTTTCCTGCCTCCGTCACGAAGGAAGCAGCCGTGGTGATCGGCGCCCCGGGCGTCGTCACCGCGGAGACAGTCTTGAAATCGGCGCGCGCGGATTCCTGCCCAAGACCGACGGTCACGTATCCGCGCCGCCCGTTGTAGAACTTCAGGTGCGGGTTGGCCTTGGTGTAGGTCTCCCAGTTCGCGGGCTTGTCGGCGCCGTCCTTGCCGCTCGCGATCGACGTGGCGACGATCTCCGTACCGACCGTCCTGGACGCCTGGTCGTCGAAGTCGGCCTTGATGTCGAAGGCGTACCCGACGTGCACGTCGCCGGTGAGCACCATCAGGTTGTCGATCCCGGAGGACTTCGCCCCGGCCAGGACCCGCTGCCGGGACGCCCGGTAGCCGTCCCAGGCGTCCATGGAGAGCTTCGCCTCGGCGTTCAGGTCGAGCCGCCGCTCGGAGAAGGTGACCTGCTGCGGCACGACGTTCCACAGCGCCCGCGAGCCGCGCCAGCCGTTGATCAGCCAACGCTCCTGCGTGGCGCCGGTGATGGTGCGCGCCGGGTCGTCCGACTCCGGCCCCGGGACGTGGGCCTTGTCGCCGTACGCCTGGTCGGAGCGGTACTGCCGGGTGTCCAGGATGTCGAACTGGGCGAGCCGCCCCCACTTGACGCGGCGGTAGAGCTGGAGGTCGGGGCCGCTCGGCTGCTGCGGGCTGCGCAGCGGAAGGTTCTCCCAGTACGCGCGGTAGGCGGCGGCGCGGCGCACCAGGAACTCGGCGGGCGGGTTGCCGTTCTCGTCGAGGTCGCCCGCGTAGTTGTTCTCGGCCTCGTGGTCGTCCCAGGTGACCACGAAGGGGTGCGCGGCGTGGGCGGCGCGCAGGTCGGGGTCCGACTTGTAGAGGGCGTACCGCAGGCGGTAGTCCTCCAGGGTCTGCGTCTCGCGGTTGTAGAGGGCGGGCAGCGTGCGGTCGGTGTAGTTGCGGGCGCCGCCGACCGAGTTGACCGCGTACTCGTAGAGGTAGTCGCCGAGGTGGAAGACCACGTCGACGTCGTCTTCGGCCAGGTGTTTGTACGGGGTGAAGTAGCCGTCGTGGTACGCCTGGCAGGACACGGCGGCGAGCGTCAGGGAGCTCACCTTGCTGCCGGCCGCGGGTGCGGTGCGGGTCCGGCCCGTGTCGCTGATCCACTTCCCTGCCCGGAAGCGGAAGTAGTAGGTCCGCGCGGCGTCGAGGCCGCCCACCTCGACGTGCACGGAGTGGTTGAACTCGGGGTGCGCGGTGACGGAACCGCGTCTGACGATCCGGCGGAAGCGGGCGTCGTGGGCGAGCTCCCACTGGACGGTGACGCGCTCGTTCGGCAGACCGTTGCCCGGTTCGTACGGGGCCGGGGCGAGGCGGGTCCAGAGCAGGACCGAGCCGGGCAGCGGGTCGCCGGATGCCACGCCGAGCGTGAACGGATCGTCGGCGATCTTCCGTGCGTCGAGCTCGGCGGCGCTCGCCGTGCCCGCCGTCGGCAGGTTGGTGGCGAAGGCGAGCGCTGCCGCGGCGCCCGTGACGGTGAGGAAACGACGGCGGCCCAAGTGGCTCGCGGCGGCTCGGAGTTCGGCGGTGCCTTGCTGGCCTGCGGATGTCATGTGGCCCTCCCCTGACGATTGGTGTCACGGGCATGCAAGTGGTGGGGGACGACGCGCGACTGTCGCGTACACAACACCCGCATGGCGGGACGATGATGTCCGCGTGGACGGGCCTCCCGTACGCTGCGGGGCCATGAACGCAGAGCGAACCGGGCAACCGACCGGGCAACCAACCGGACGAACAAGGACCGCCGTGGTGACCGGCGCGGGATCCGGGATCGGCAGGTCCGTGGCGGTGGAACTGCTGCGGGCCGGATGGTCCGTGGCGCTCGCCGGGCGCCGTCCGGAGACGCTCGAGGAGACGGCTGCCATCGCCGCCGGAGTGTCGGAGGGCTCGGCCGTGCGGCCCGTCCCGCACGCCGAGGAGTCCACCGAGGCGAACGCCCCGGCCACGATCGACGCCCTCTGCGTGCGCACCGACGTCACCCGGCCCGAGGACGTGGCCGCGCTCTTCTCCGCCGTGCGCGACCGGTTCGGCCGTCTCGACCTCCTCTTCAACAACGCCGGCACGTTCGGCCCCGGCGGTGTCCCCGTCGACGAGATCGAGTACGAGGTGTGGCGGCACGTCGTCGACACGAACCTGGGCGGCGCCTTCCTGTGCGCGCAGGCGGCCTTCCGGCAGATGAAGGAGCAGGACCCGCAGGGCGGCCGGATCATCAACAACGGCTCCATCTCCGCGCAGGTCCCGCGTCCGCACTCCATCGCGTACACGGCGACGAAGCACGCGCTGACCGGCCTGACGAAGTCGCTCTCCCTCGACGGCCGCCCCTACCGGATCGCCTGCGGCCAGATCGACATCGGCAACGCGGCGACGGACATGACCGAGCGGATGCAGGCCGGGATCCTCCAGGCGAACGGGGAGTTGGCGCCCGAGCCGGTGATGGACGTGTCGGACGTGGCGCGGACCGTGCGGCACATGGCGGAGCTGCCGCTGGAGGCGAACGTGCAGTTCGCGACGGTGCTCGCGACGAACATGCCGTTCGTCGGGCGGGGTTAGCCCCCGCTCAGCACGGGCACCTCTCGTGGCCGACCGTGACCCCGCACTCACGGTCGGCCCACATCTTCACAAACGGAATAGAAAGCACCGCGCCAATTACGCGCATCACGCCCCGTATGCTCAGCGTGCCCTCCACGAGAACTCCACATTCAGAGCACACACGGAGCACACCTTGCGCATACGTTCCGCGGTCCCGGCCGTCCTCGCGGCCTCCGCCCTCTCGGCCTCGCTGCTTGCCGCGTCCCCCGCGACCGCGGCCACGGCGGCCCGCCACCAGAGCGGACTGCACCTCGGGTACATCCAGTTCGACAGTCCGGGCCGGGACTCCCGCTCCAACTCCTCGCTGAACGCGGAGTGGGTGAACATCCACAACAACTCCGGCTCGGCGGTGCAGCTCAAGGGTTACAAACTGAAGGACAACACCGGCTACACGTACACGTTCGGCAGCTACAAGATCGGCGCCGGCAAGACGGTCAAGGTCCGCACGGGCAAGGGCACCAACGCGTCCGGCGTCCGCTACTGGGGGCGCGGCTCGTACGTCTGGAACAACACCAGCGACAAGGCCCGCCTCATCAAGCCGAGCGGCTCGCTCAAGGACTCCTGCTCCTGGACGAACAGCAACCCCGGCTACAAGAACTGCCACTGACACCCCACCAGAACTGCCACTGACACCCACTTGCCACTGTGAGGGGGAAGGGGGGCAGGGCAGCCGCTCCGTGACGGCCGGCGGGGGCCCGCGCCGGGGAGCCGCGGGAATGACCGGGGCCGCGGAACGGTTGCCCTGCACATGACAGCAAACTCGGGCGTTCCTGAATCGATCGCCGTCGGTCGCCGCTTCGGCCCCGTGAGCTGGCCCTGATCCAGGCCGAGTCGGAGGAGGGGGAGGCCACCTCTCCCCCGGGTCGTCCGTGCCGGGTCGTCCGTGCCGGGCCGTCCGTGCCGGGCCGTTCATGCCGGGCCGTCCATGCCGGGCCGCTCACGCCGGGGCGCCCGCGCTCCAGCCGTACGCCCGGATCAGCCCATCGCGCCTGAACTCCGCACAGGCGTCACGGAGTTGCGCGGCCCGAAGCGGTTAGCGCACGGCGGCGCGCGCGACCGAGTCGTCCCGGCGCGCCCCGAGCGCGCGCCCCAGGGCACGCTCGCCGTGCCCGGTCCTGTAGTTGTCCGCGGTGTCGAAGAAGTTCACGCCGTGGGCGACGGCGCCCGGCCATACGCTTCCCCGCCGGGCCCCGACTGTCGTCTCCATGCCGACGGACGCCAGGAGCTGAAGCGCACGCGAAGGCAAGGCTCAATGCGGAGCCCGTTACTCAATGCGGAGCCCGTTACTCAATGAGGGACGCTCAGGCCTGGCCCGTCTCGAAGCGGGAGACCTTTCCGCCGTCGACGGTGAAGTGCCACTTCGTCCGCATCTCCCCCCACGTGTCGTTGCGGTACGTGACGACCAGCACGCGCCCGCCGTCCGACTCGTTCTCGATGTCCATGTGGCCGTGCGAGGAGAAGATCTCGCGGTCCGTCCACTCGGCGATGTCCCGGTCGGAACCGTCGTCGGACATGGTCGCGTCGGGCGTGAGGACGGCCTGGAACG
Organism: Streptomyces sp. A18; assembly: GCF_059026065.1. Taxonomy (NCBI): domain Bacteria; kingdom Bacillati; phylum Actinomycetota; class Actinomycetes; order Kitasatosporales; family Streptomycetaceae; genus Streptomyces; species Streptomyces sp. A18. The sequence continues at coordinate 221,071 of NZ_JBWLKL010000003.1, forward strand.
CTGCCTGGTCGTGGGAATTCACGGCGGTGACGAAGGCCCGGACCGTGGGGTCGGCGAGCCGGTTTACCTGGATGCTCATGCACCCACGGTCACATCGGCCGCCTGGCCCCGCCACCGGACGGGGCACCCGCATGTCACCCGTACGGCCGACTGAACCGGGTACGGGGCGAGGCTCTGACGGACGGTGGGGGGACGCACAACCGTTCCCTCTCCCTTTTCCCGCCCGCTCACCACCCGCTCAACACCCGCTCGCCACCGCTCACCCAGGAGACAGCGCCATGACCCGTTCCTGCTTCGACCGCCGCGACCTGGGCCTGCTCCTGCTCCGCGTCACGACCGGCGGAGTCCTCGTCGCCCACGGCACCCAGAAGCTCTTCGGCTGGTTCGGCGGGCACGGCATCGAAGGCACCGGTGCCTTCATGGAGTCCATCGGCTTCGCGCCCGGCAAGGCGAACGCCGTCATCGCCGGGCTCGCCGAGGCGGGCGGCGGCGCGCTGCTCGCGCTCGGCCTCGCGACACCCGCCGCCGGTTCGGCGGCGGCGGGTGCCATGGCCGGGGCGACCGCCGTCCACGCCCCCAACGGCTTCTTCAGCCAGGGCGGCGGCTACGAGTACCCGGCGTTCCTCGGCCTGGTCTCCGCCGCCCTCGCCGTCACGGGCCCCGGCGCCTACTCCGTCGACAGCGCCCTCGGCCACTCGTTCAACCGGAACTGGATGGTGCCGGCCGCTCTGGCGGGCACGGCGGTCGGGGCGCTCGTATCGGTCGGCTCGCGGACGCGGAACGTACGCGACCAGCAGAGCGACGAAACGCCCGGGGAGTAGGTCACGACAGCCGGCCGCTGACGTCCGCCGCGTGACGCTCACCTTCGCCGGACTCCGCCTCGCCCACCTTGCCCGCCTTGCCCGCCTCGCCTGCCTCTTCCGCCTTGCCTGCCTCTTTCGCCTTGTCTGCCTTGCCTGCCTTGCCTGCCTTGCCCCTATCGTCCTGGACCATTCCACGGTGCGGAGTCATGGCAAGACCGTCCGGCTTCACGGTGACCAGCGCCTGCGGCTTCGGCTCGGGTGAGGTCAGCGCGAGGCGCGGCCAGAGCTGCCTGACCGTGGCGAGGATGATGAGGAGCTCGCTCCAGGCGAAGGCCTCGCCGACGCAGTTGCGGCGGCCCGCACCGAAGGCCAGGAACGCGCCGCGGGTGGCGGCGTCGGGGCGTCCGGACCAGCGATCGGGGTCGAAAAGCTGCGGCTCGGGGAAGACCGACGGGTCGTGCTGGTGGAGGTAGGGGCTGTAGATGACGTCCGCGCCCCGGGGGATGCTGTGCCCGCCGAGGGTGACATCGCGGGTCGCGGTCCGGGTGACCAGCCAGGCCGGGCCGTACATCCGCATGGTCTCCTGCAGGACGGCGCGGGTGTAGGTGAGTTGGTCGAGATCCTCGTACCGCACGGGACGGTCGCCGCACACCGTGTCGAGTTCTTCGAGCATGCGGGACGCGACCCCGGGGTTCTTCTCGATCTCGACCAACGCCCAGGCCAGGGTGGTGCTCGTGGTCTCGATCGCACCCGTGAGCAGGGTGATGGCCTCGTCCTGGAGCTGGCGTCGAGGCACCGGGCCGGTGTCCGGGTCGTGGGCCGTGAGCAGGGTGTCGAACAGCCCGGCGTCCGCCTCCGGCGCCGCGTGCGGGCACGCCGCTGCCGTCGGTGCGCCTTCGCCGAGCGCTGCGGCACGGTGGTCGATGGCCTGGTCGATGAGGTGACGCAGCCGCGCGACCCGCTCGGCGTGCGCGCGGTTGGCGGGCAGCGGGAGGCGGGTGACCCAGCCGGGCAGGATCGTCTGCCGGATGGTGCCCTGCATGATGGGCGGCATCAGGGCTATGAAGTCGCGCTGCAGGTGGGCGGGGAGGTCCGCCCCGAACAGGGCGGTGAGGAACGCGGCGAGGGTCAGCTCCGTCATGTCGGCGAGCGTGTCCCGGGGCGCTCCCTCCTCCCATCCGCCGACGATCTCCCGCACCTGCCCGATCATGGTGTCGCCACGGGTCGCGATGTGCGCCTTGTTGAACATCGGCTGCATGAGGCGGCGGTTCTTCATGTGCGTGTCGCCGTCGGCGACCGTGGCGAGCCCGTCGCCGAAGAACACCTTCAGGGCGTCGATGATCCGCCCGCCCTTCGCGTAGCTCTCGACGTCGGTGACCAGTACTTCCTTGGTCAGGGCCGGGTCGGTGACCACATACGCGGGGGTGCGCGCGAGCTGTATGCGCACCACCCGGCCGTGCTCGCGCAGCGAGTTCATGAACTCCAGCGGCTGCCGCTTCAGTTGAAGCCCGTGCCCGATGAGGGGGAGCGCGCCAGGAGCGAGGGGGGTGGGTGACATCCGCGTTGTTCTCCTTGTGGGGGGCCGATGGTGCCGGTGGAGCGCCAGTGGGGGATGGTGCCGGTGGAGCGCTCGATGCATGCCCCACGGACATGTGAACGAATCCGCTTGATCACGATCACTGCGTCACAGCTGCGGCAGCCGCACGGCAGACATTCCGCTTCCACGGCGTACGGGACGACCACGTCCGCGCGGCCTCGCCGTCGAGACGGCGATCGCCCACCCGGCGCCTCGATCACGTCGCCGCCTACCAGGAGGCCCCGGCCGTGGCTGCGGCCGTGGCTGCGGCACGCGGCCGAGGTGATCGACACGACCGGCACGCCGCCGGACGAAGTGGTACGGCGCATCGCACATCGCACATCGCACATCGCAGCGAAAGTCGCTGTGCCCGAGTCGAGTTGACGGGATAGCGTCCTCGCCCATGACCGAGACCACCGCCCCCAGCACCCCCGACGCTCCCGACGCCCCCGGCACCCCCGACGCCCAGAACCTGCCGCCCCGCCTCACCGGCCTCACCTTCCACGGCCCGCTCTCCGAGGCGCGGGCCGCACGCCTCGTCGAGCGTGTCGCGCCGGGCGCCCGCTCCGTCCTCGATCTCGGCTGCGGCTGGGGCGAGTTGCTGCTCCGCGTCCTGGAGGCCGCCCCGGACGCCACCGGCGTGGGGGTCGATCTGTCGGCGGAGGATCTGGCCAGGGGCCGCGCTGCCGCCAAGGAGAGGGGCCTTGCCGAGCGTGTCTCCTTCGTCGAGGAGTCGGCCACGGACACCACCCGCGGCCCGGCCGATCTCGTCCTGTGCCTGGGTTCGAGCCACGCCCTGAGCTCGACCGAACCGCCCGGCCACACCGAAGCGGCCCTGCGCGCACTGCGCGGCCTGGTCCGCCCCGGTGGACGCGTCGTGCTCGGCGAGGGCTTCTGGCAGCGCACGCCCACCCCCGCCGAACTCGCCGGGATGTGGCCGGGCGCCCACGCCGACGAACACCTCTTCCTCGGCGACCTCGTGGACGCGGCGATCGCCGCGGGCTTCCGCCCGCTGTGGGTGGAGACGGCGAGCGCGGAGGAGTGGGAGGAGTTCGAGTCCGGCTACCGCACGGACGTCGAGGAGTGGCTCGCCACGCACCCCGACCATCCACTCGCCGCCGAGACCCGCGAGAAGACGGACCGCCAGCGCACCACCTGGCTGCGGGGCTACCGTCAGGTGCTCGGTCTGGCCTATCTGACGTTGATGCCGGTGGCCTGAGCCTGAGGGCAGCGGCCGCCTACTGCCCCTCCCCTAGGTCCTGTCCGATTCCGGTGTCGAACCACGCCTGGGCCAGCGCGTCGAGCGTCGGCTCGGGCGGGGCGGGCAGTTCCCGCAGGTACCAGGGCAGGCTGCTGTAGACGTGGAGCAGGGTGTGGGCGAGGAGTTCACGCGGCTCGAAGGTGCGGCCGTAGGCCCGCATGAAACGGCCCAGGAGACCCGGCTCGGCGCGTGTGACGAAGAGGCCGACGCCCACGAAGTCGTACGCCCTGTCCCCGATCATGGCGGGCTCGAAGTCGAAGAGCCCGGTGAGCCGGAGCCGCCCCGCAGGGGCACTGGGGCCCACCATCAGGTGCTGTCGCATGAACTCGGTGTGCAGGACAACGCCCGGCGCGTCGGCACGCAACGGCACCGCGTCCAGGAAGCCGGGGATCTGCTCGGCCCAGCTCTCCGGCAGCCCGCGCTCCCGCTGCCGCCGGACGGCTCCGGCGCGCTGCCTGCCGAGGAAGTCACCCCAGTCGCCGGGCCCGAGCACATCGGTGAGCGGCCCGGGGTCCAGGGCGTGCAGCGCGGCGAGCGCCTCACCGGCCTCGGTGACGAGGCGCTCCCGGTCGGCGCGCGGGATGCCCGGCCAGGCGGCGGCGAGGTCTTCGCCGGACAGCCGGGACATGAGCACGTAGCGCCAGCCGTTCTCGTACGCCCCGGACGCGTGCACCCGCGGTGTGGGGACGGGCAGCCGCCCCTGAAGATGGCTCAACACCCGCTCCTCGACGAGGCCGTCGTCGGCAGCGGCACCCGGAAAGAGCTTCAGTACGAGGTCGTCGCCGATGGCGTAGACGGGCTGTGTCCCCTCCGCGAACCGGTCGAGCGGCGCACCGGCGAGGCCGAGCCTGCCGCAGAGGTCCTCGACCCCCGGCCGCATGACGGCCTCGTCGGAGACGACGTCCCATTGCTCTTCGGTGTCGACAGCGGGCAGCATGATCGGCACGGTAGGGGGCGGGTGGGTCGACGGCAACGCAATAGATGGACGCAAGCGATGACCGTGGCCGCCACCGCGACCGTCGCGCCCGACTCCTACTCCGACCCCGGCTCCTACTCCGACTCGGCTCCGGCTCCGGCTCCGCGATACCGACCGAAGTCTGCCGCCCATCGACTTTCGGCCGCTCCCCCGCGGCGCCCCGTCCGCCTAGCGTCGAGGACATGACCAGCGAAGAGAGCCTCGGCCCCGTCCCGCTCGGCAAGGACCGGACGACGGTGCTCGGATACCCGCGCGGTGACCTGCTGACCGTACTCATCGGCATGCCGCTCGTCGGCCTGCTGCTCGGCCTCGCCCTGCCGCCCCTGGCCCGGTGGCTGAGCCGGTCGCCGGTGCTGCCCTGGCGGGACGGCATCACGTTCGTCGGCTCGCTGGACAAGCCGTGGCAGACGGGGATCGCGATGGGTCTCGGCCTGGTGGCCGGGCTGCTCATCGCCGTCACGGAGATCGACGAGACCCTGAAGGTGACACTGACCGACCAGGAGCTGGCGGCCGGGCAGCACGACCGGACCCGGACCATCGGACGCGCCCGCGTCTCGGCGGTGTTCCTGGACGGCAAGGAACTGGTGGTCCTCGACGAGACGTCACGCCAGTTCACGCGAGGCGTCCACAAGACGGCGGCACCGGCCCTGGCCAAGGCGTTCCGCTCGCACGGCTACCCGTGGCAGGACACCGACCCGCACGCGTCCCTGTTTCACCGCTGGATCCCCGGGGCCCCCGGCCTGCCCGCCGAGGGGCACGCGGTCCTCGCGGCACGGAAGGCCGCGCTGAAGAGCGAGGCCAAGGAGGACGTCCGGGACCTCGCGGAGACGATGCAGGGTCTGGGGTACGTCGTACGGGACCAGGGCAAGGACCAGTACTGGCGTCCGCTGGCAGGGGAGGCCGGCGAAGGGGGCGGTGACGCTCGGACCTGAGCGCCACCGCCCCTCGGGAACCCTTGGGAACCCCTCGGGAACTCTCGGGGCCCTGCACGCAGCCCTGCGCGTCGCCGTCAGAAGACGAACGGCCCGGGAGCCGCGTCGCCGTCAGAAGACGAACGGCCCGGGAGCCTGCGCGGACGTGGCGTTGCAGGTCACGCTGATCCCGAGGACCACGACCTGCAGCGATTTGCCCTCCAGGCTGTCGCCTGTGGCGACGGTCCCGTCGAGCGGACCGGTGGACACCTCGCCGCCGGCGGGAATGGCCGGGTTGGAACTGCCGGTGAAGGTCGCGGTGTCCGAACCGTTCTTGGTGAGGGTGAGCGTCGAGTCGACCGAGTTGGCGGCGATGTCGATGGGGGCGGTGATCGCCGAAGTGGAGACGCTGATGGTGGCGGCGGTCCCGTCCTGGGTCGCCTTGAGCGTCGCCGTGCCCGAGCCGTAGGACCCGCAGTCGAACGAGATGGTCGCGGTCTCCGGGGTCACCGCGGTGGCGGCGGGTGCCATCACCATCGCACCCAGGGCGACCAGACCGACGCCCAACGCCGATCCGGCACCGAGCCTGCGGATGCCCAGTCTGCTGTGCCTGCGGATTGCGTAACTGCCGTGCCTCATGGGGGCCTGCCTTCAAGTGGGGGGATTGCGGGGGGGGGGAGGAGCGGAACCGGGACCTGACGACCTGACGACCAGTCAGTAACCCGGATCGCTGCTCATTGAGGCATGGAGCCCTTGAGGTGACAAGGCCCGCTCCCATGATTCTTGACATGCTACGGCCAATTTCAGCCGCCCCGACCGCGGCCTTCGGGGGCGGCCGATCCCCCGCGCCCCCGACTACACCCCGACCACACCCCGACCCCTCGCACGACCCCTCGCACGGCCCACGACAGGCCAGAATGGCGATCATGACGACGTCGCCCCACACCTTCCAGCCGGTCCTGGACCGCATCGCGGCCGAGATCGAGAAGACGCCGGTCCGCGGCAGGCCCGCCGACTACATCCCGGCGCTCGCCGCGTGCGACCCGCGCCGCTTCGGCATGGCCGTCGCGGAGCCGGACGGCACGGTGTACGGGGTGGGCGACTGGCGGCAGCCGTTCTCCGCGCAGTCCATCACCAAGGTCTTCACGCTCGCGCTCGACCTGGCGCGCGAGGGCGACGCCCTGTGGGAACACGTGGGCCGCGAGCCCTCCGGCAACCCCTTCAACTCGCTCGTGCAGTTGGAGTACGAGAACGGCATCCCGCGCAATCCCTTCATCAACGCGGGCGCGCTCGTCGTCACCGACCGCCTCCAGACCCAGACCGGTGACGCGGCGGAAGCCCTGATCGACTTCCTGCGCGCGGAGAGCGGCAACGACGGCCTCGCCATCAACGAGGCGGTCGCCGCGTCCGAGTCGGCCCACGGGGACCGCAACGCCGCGCTCGGCCACTTCATGGCGTCGTACGGAAACATCGACAACCCGGTACCGGTCCTCCTGAACCAGTACTTCCGCCAGTGCTCGGTCGAGGCATCCTGCGCCGACCTGGCCCTGGCCACCGGCTTCCTGGCCCGCCACGGCCTCCGCGCGGACGGCACCCGCCTGCTCACCAACAGCCAGTCCAAGCAGGTCAACGCGATCATGCTGACCTGCGGGACGTACGACGCGGCGGGCGACTTCGCATACCGCGTGGGCCTGCCCGGCAAGAGCGGCGTAGGCGGCGGCATCATCGCCGTGGTCCCCGGCCACTGCACGATCTGCGTCTGGAGCCCGGGGCTGGACGAGCGGGGCAACTCGGTGTCGGGGGTGACGGCACTCGACCGGTTCACGACGCTGACGGGGCTCTCGGTGTTCTGAGGCGCGGCAGTCCTGAGGCTCGGCAGTCCTGAGGCGTGGCAGTCCTGAGGCGTGGCGGGCCCAAGAGAGGGACTTGGCGGGAAAAGGGGCCCGGGAGGGAGAAGCGGCAGACGAGTCGGGCTGTACGCCGGGTTCTGTCGCCCGGTCGCCTCGCGGCGGCCGGGGAGACGGCCATCCATCTAGGGCCCGCATTGCTGCGGGCCTCGTGCGGTCTACCCGCGGACTCGGGCGGGCAGCCCTCGGTCATCCGCGCAGGGCCCTGTCTCCAGGGCCCCTCTTGACCTTGCTCCAGGTGGGGTTTACCTAGCCGCCTGAGTCACCTCAGGCGCTGGTGGTCTCTTACACCACCGTTTCACCCTTACCGGGGGCCGAAGCCTCCGGCGGTCTGTTTTCTGTGGCACTGTCCCGCGGGTCACCCCGGGTGGCCGTTAGCCACCACCTTGCCCTGTGGAGCCCGGACGTTCCTCGGGAAGAGCCCCTGGTGAGGGGAGCTTCACGCGGCCGTCCGCCCGGCTCGTCTGCCGTGCCGACCATGCTACCCGCCGTGGGCCGGAGCTCCCGCCCGGGTGGCGAGGAGGTCCAGCGACCTTCCGGGTCCCTGAACAGCGTCACGGAGGAGCCGACGACCGTCAGGGTTCGTCCGTCCGGCGGGTCCCGTCACGTCCTCGATTGACCTTGCCGCAGCGTCAACGTTTCTACTGGCCTCATGAAAGCGCTGAAAGCGCTGAACGGACTGCACGGACTGCACGAGCCGAGCGCGGCGAACGGGGTGGCGGGATGAGCGGGATGCGGATCGGGGAGCTCGCCGGCATCGTCGGCGTCACCACGCGGGCCATCAGGCACTATCACCACCTCGGGCTGCTGCCCGAGCCCGAGCGTCGGGCCAACGGCTATCGGGAGTACGGGCTGCGGCACGCCGTCGTACTCGCGCGCATCCGGCGGCTGACCGAGGTGGGACTCGGGCTCGCCGAAGTGCGGGACGTGCTCGCGGACGACGCGGGGCGTGAGCTCGCCGAGGTGCTCGCCGAGCTGGACGCGGACCTCGCCCGGCAGGAGGCCTCGATCCGCGGGCGGCGGGAGCGGCTGAGGGTCCTGCTGAGGGACGCGGAGCGCGGGCTGCTGTCCGCCGAGGGGCCCGTCTCGCCCGAACTGGGCGAGTTCTTCGCCGAGATGGCCCGTTCCACCGCCGACCGCGAAAGGCCCGAGTCCGCGATGGCCGCGAAGGACCGGGAGCTGCTCGCCCTGATCGACACGACCGCGCCCCGGGAGGACAGGGACAGGCTCCTGGCCGCCATGAGCCCGGCGCTGACGACACCGGGAGCGGTGGAGCGCGCGCACGAGGTGTACGCGCTGCTCGACGCGCTCGCGGACACCGACCTCGCCGATCCGCGCGCGGAGGCCGCCGTGGACAAGGCCGCCCACGCGCTCGCCGCCGCGCTGCCCGACTCGCTCCTGGAGGAGCTGGGCACGGAGGGAGTGCGGGCGGTGGCCGACGGGATCGGCCGTGGCGGCGACGACCGCTTCCTCCAGGCCTTCTTCGACGACTTCGCCCCCGCGCAGGCGGAGGCCGTACGCCGTGGGATGCGGCTGCTCATGGAGCGGGGCTCGCGGTGAAAGGACTCACAGGGAAGGAGATCGTGGGAAAGGGGATCTCGGTGAAGGGGCTTGTGCGGGGGCTCGCCTGGGTGGTCGTACCCATCGAACTCACCCTTGTCGTCTGCCTGTTGGCCGGGGCCTCGCTCCCCACGGGCGTACTCGTCGGCGTGGAGGCCGTCGCCCTCGCCCTGCTCGCCGTCGAGGGCGTGGCGCTCGCGGTCGTGTACCGGCGGGGCGGGCGCGCGGCGCTCCGGGACGTCGTGCCGGAGCCGGTGCGCAGAATCGTCGGGCACGAGCTGCGGGTGATGTGGAGTCTCGCGCTGTGGGTGGCCCGGCGGCGGCACGGCGTGCGGGAGGGGGATCTGGCAGCGTTCGGGCATGCCCGCGACCAGGCCGCGATGCTCTACGGCCTCGTCTTCGTGTGCGTCGTGGAGACCATCGGGATGGCCGTACTGCTGCGGAGCTGGCCCGCGGTCCATGCGGTGATGCTCGTCGTCGACGTGTACACCGTGATCCTGATGCTCGGCGTGCACGCCGCGTCCGTGACCCGGCCGCACGTGCTGTCCGCGGACTCGCTCCGGGTTCGCCACGGCGCCCACCATGACCTGCTGATACCGCTGGAGCTGATCTCCGCGGCACGCGGTGAGCGGCGCTTCACCCACGAAGCCGCCGACGGGGTGCTCGACATCCCCGTGGCCGCGCAGACCTCCCTCACGCTGGAGCTGACGGAGCCCGTCACGGCGGTCGGCTTCCTCGGCGGGCGCCGGCAGGTGACGACGGTACGGCTGCACTCCGACGAGCCGGAGAGCCTGCGGGCCGCCCTCACGCAGGCGATGGCTGCTCTCACGCAGGCGCGGCCCGCCCTCACGCAGGCGGGGGCTGCTCTCACGCAGGCGCCGGCTCCCCTCACGCAGGCGCGAACCGCACCTTCGCCGCCCCGGGGTTCGCCTGCGTGAGCCGCACCCGCAGCCGCTCCCCCAGTGGAAGCCCGCCGGTGCCGCCCTCGATGCGGGCCACGATCGCGGGGTCGGTCAACTGGACGGTTCCGACGTCCGGTTCACGCTCCTGCACGTCCACCACCACCGCGTCGAAGAGCTCGCCGACCCGGTCCTCGAGCAGCGCGGCCTCGATGATGTCCACGCACTCGCGCTCCACGGTGTTGCCGCGGCGCGTCCCGTCCGCCATCTCCTTGGGCAGCTCGGGCAGCGCGGCGAGCACCCACTCCGGCGGCTCGTCCCCGGCGACCGCCGCCAGGCACAGCTCGGCGGCGTAACGGTCGACGAGGCGGCGGAGCGGAGCCGTGCAGTGGGCGTAGGGAGCGGCGACTGCGGCGTGCGCGGTGAGGTCGGGGACCTCGCCGCCGCTGAACGAGGTGTAGCCGGCGCCGCGCAGCAGCGTGGTGCACTCCTGGAGGAACGCGGCGTGGTGGGGCAGGCGCGGGTCGAGGGAGCGGACGAGCTCGGCGTACGGGACGTGGTGCGGCCAGTCGACCTTCAGGGCCTTGGCGGTGCGCCGCAGCCGGCCGACGGCACCGTCCGGGGCGATGGGCAGGGTACGCAGGATCCCCGCGCCGGACTGGATCATCAGCTCGGCGGCGGCCATGCCGGTGAGGAGGGAGATCTGGGCGTTCCATCCGTCGGCGGGCAGCGGTGCGCGGAAGTCGAGTTCGTACGCGCCGCCCCGCTCGACGATCTCCTGCTCGGGCACGTTGAGGGAGATGCCTCCCCTCTCCACCTCCAGCTGCTCGCGGAGCCGCCCGATGTCAGCGAGCAGCGCGAGGGCCTCCTCGGCGGTGCCGCCGTCGATGGCCTGCTGCACGCCGTCGTAGTCGAGCTTCGCGCGACTGCGTACGAGGGCACGGCGTACGTCGGTGGAGACGGTGCGGCCTTCCGCGTCGAGATCGATGGTCCACAGGGCGGCGGGGCAGTCCTGCCCCGGCAGGAGACTGGCCGCGCCCTCGCTCAGCGAGGTGGGGTGCAGGGGCACTTTCCCGTCGGGGAAGTAGAGGGTGGTGACGCGCCGGTGGGCTTCGACGTCGAGCGGAGCGCCCGGCGTGACGTACGCGGCGACGTCGGCGATGGCGTACCGCACCCGGAATCCGCCGCCGTCCCGGCGGGACAGGTGCATCGCCTGGTCGAGGTCGACGGAGGTGGGCGGATCGATGGTGAAGAGGGGGATGTCGGTCGCGTCGTACGAGGGGAGCCGCGGAGCGGCGAGGGCGCGCCGGGCATCGGCGACGACGTCCGCGGGAAACTCCCCGGGGACGTCCAACTTCGTACGCAGCTCCCGCAGCGCGCCCCGTAGGGGAGCTTCGGCTGCGGCGGTCACACGGAGGTGGCGACGGGGCATGGGTCGAGCGTAGGCGGGGTGGAGCGGGGCGGCATGGTGAGGCGGGGTGGGGTGAGGGGCCGTTCTGGTGGGGGGCGAGGCCGACTGCGGACGCGTGCGGGTGGTGCGGGGCTGGTCCGTCTGTGGGTGCGGGCCGCGCCGGTATGTCCGTCCTCGCTATCGTCCGGTGGCCGCCCGGGTACTTCGGCGAGGGAGTGCCGCGAACCGTGCCCCGGGCAGACATACCGGCACGTCCCCTCGGGGGCACTGCCGACTGCGGCGAATCGCTGGTCGCTGCGGGGCACTCGGGATGGGGGTCCCCCTGCTCCTGAAGAGCTTGGGGGAGGGCGGGAAAGGCCTGTTCGGCCAGGTGGGACCGCGGGGCTGCTGCGGTGCAATCCGGCGGGTACTGCGCGAGACCGCGGCGCCGGTGGGAGCCCGGGGCGATTACCCTGGCGCGGGGCCGCATCCCCTCCCGTAACCCTCCGAAGGAGACCCATGCTCGTCCTCCTGCCGCCCTCCGAAGGCAAGGCGCCCTCCGGCCGCGGCGCCCCCCTGAAGCCGGAGTCGCTCTCCCTGCCGGCGCTCGCGGACGCGCGGCAGGCCGTGCTGGACGAGTTGGTCGAGCTCTGCTTGGCGGACGAGGAGAAGGCCCGTGAGGTGCTCGGTCTGAGCGAGGGACTGCGGGGCGAGGTCGCCAAGAACACCGGGCTGCGTACGGCGGGCGCGCGCCCCGCGGGGGAGATCTACACCGGCGTCCTGTACGACGCTCTGGACCTCGCCACCCTGGACGCCGCCGCCAAGCGCCGCGCGGCCCGCTCGCTGCTCGTCTTCTCCGGGCTGTGGGGCGCCGTCGGCATCACCGACCGCATCCCCTCCTACCGCTGCTCGATGGGCGTGAAGCTGCCCGGCCTCGGCGCACTCGGCGCCCACTGGCGTATGCCGATGGCCTCCGCGATGCCCGAGGCCGCGGGGGATGGACTCGTCCTCGACCTGCGTTCGTCCGCGTACACAGCCGCCTGGAAGCCGAAGGGCGACGTCGCGGACCGGACCGCGACGGTACGGGTGCTGCACGCCCAGATGGTCGACGGGGTCGAGAAGCGCTCCGTCGTCTCGCACTTCAACAAGGCCACGAAGGGACGCATCGTCCGCTCCCTGCTCGAGGGCGGCACCCAGCCGAAGGGCCCCGCCGAGCTGGTCGAGGCCCTGCGGGACCTCGGTCACGTGGTGGAGGCGCAGGCGCCCGGCAAGGCGGGCAAGGCGTGGGCCCTCGACGTCGTGGTGCGCGAGATCCACTGATCCCGTGCACATCGACACCTAACGTTGCAGCATGCGCAATGGGCTTTGCGCATGCTGCGCACGTCGGGGCAGGATGCTCCCATGACTTCCCCCTCCTCCGCGGCCTCTGCCTCCGCTTCCGTGCTCGACCTCGCGCCCGTCGTCCCCGTAGTCGTCGTGGACGACCTCGCCGACGCCGTGCCGCTGGCGCGCGCGCTGGTCGCGGGCGGGCTGCCCGCGATCGAGGTGACGCTGCGGACGCCCGCCGCGCTCGACGCGATCCGGGCCATCGCCGCTCAGGTGCCGGACGCGGTGGTCGGCGCGGGAACCGTCATCTCGCCCCGGAACGTCGCGGACTCCGTCGACGCCGGAGCCCGCTTCCTGGTCAGCCCGGGGTGGACCGACACCCTGCTGGCGGCCATGAAGGCGTCCGGGGTGCCGTTCCTGCCGGGTGTCTCGACGACGTCCGAGGTCGTGGCCCTGATCGAGCGCGGCGTGCACGAGATGAAGTTCTTCCCGGCGGAGGCCGCGGGCGGTACCGCCTACCTCAAGTCGCTCGGCGGCCCGCTGCCGCAGGCCCGCTTCTGCCCGACGGGCGGCATCGGCCTCGCCTCCGCTCCGTCGTACCTCGCCCTCAAGAACGTCGGCTGCGTGGGCGGCAGTTGGATGCTGCCCGCTGACGCGGTCTCGGCGAAGGACTGGGGCAGGATCGAGACCCTGGCTCGCGAGGCGGCTGCGCTGCGCTGATCCCTGCGGGTGCTCACCTGCGGGTACGTCGTGGTTGCCCGCGCAGTTCCCCGCGCCCCTCACAGGGCCGGGCCCTACCGCAGGTGCGACGTGTCGTTCAGGAGGCGTACCGATGCGTTGCCGTCCCCGTAATACGCCACCGCCGACACCGACGCCGCCGAGAGCTCCATACGGAACAGGGACTCCGGCGGGGCGCCCAAGGCCAGGCGGATCAGGGTCTTGATCGGCGTGACGTGCGTGACCAGGAGCACCGTGCGGCCCGCGTACTCGGCGGCCAGACGGTCACGCGTCGCCGCCACCCTGAGCGCCACCGCGGCGAACGACTCGCCGCCCGGCGGCGCGGCTTCCGGCGAGGCCAGCCAGGCGTTCAACTCCTCGGGGTGCCGCGAGCGCACCTCGCCGAAGGTGAGGCCCTCCCAGGAACCGAAGTCCGTCTCGCGCAGCCCCTCGTCGATGCGTACGTCGAGACCGAGGCGGGCTGCGACGGCCTGCGCGGTCTCCTGGCAGCGCTTCAGGGGCGAGGAGACGATCGCCTGGATCGTGCCGCGGGCGGCGAAAGCGGTCGCCGCCCGCTCGGCCTGCTCCCGGCCCACGTCGGAGAGAGAGGGGTCGGAGCCTCCACTGCCGGAGAAACGCTTCTGGGGCGTCAGCGCGGTCTCGCCGTGCCTCAGCAGCACGAAGGTCGCGGGGTCGCCGAGGTCGGCGGGCGCCGCCCAGCCGACCTGCGGGGTCTGCGCGGCCACGTTGCCCGCGGCGCGCGCGTCGGCCCCCGCCGCGCCCGCCAGCGCCGCCCGAGCCTTCGCCGCACCGGCGACCGCGTCGCCCGGCGGGCCGGAGCGTACGTCCGCGCCCGCCCGCGAGGCGCCCGCGTCAAGCTCCGCCGTCGAGTCCGACGGCGACCACTGTCCGCCCCGCTTGCCCGCGTCCATCGCCTCGTTGGCGAGCCGGTCCGCGTGCTTGTTCTTCTCGCGCGGGATCCACTCGTACGTCACCTGGGCCGGCGGGAAGACCTGCGCGGCCTCGGCGGCGAGCGGCTTCATGTCCGGGTGCTTGATCTTCCAGCGGCCCGACATCTGCTCGACGACCAGCTTGGAGTCCATGCGGACGTGGACCGATGCGGCCGGGTCGAGGTCGTGTGCCGCCTTCAGGCCGGCCACCAGACCCTTGTACTCGGCCACATTGTTCGTCGCGACGCCGATGTACTCCGCGGCCTCTCGCAACGTCTCCCCCGTGGCCGCGTCGATGACGACCGAGCCATAGCCCGCGGGCCCCGGGTTGCCCCGTGACCCGCCGTCGGCCTCAACGATGAACTCCCGCACGGCCACGGTCCCTTACAGACCCGACTCGGACGTACGGACCAGGATGCGGCGGCAGTTCTCGCACCGCAGGACCGTGTCCGGGGACGCCGCCTTCACCTCGTTCACCTCGGTGATGTTCAGCTCCAGGCGGCAGCCCTCGCAGCGTCGCTGGTAGAGCTTGGCCGCGCCGACGCCGCCCTGCTGGTCGCGGAGCTTGTCGTAGAGCTTGAGCAGGTCGGCCGGGACCGAACCCGCCACGACCTCGCGCTCCTTGGTGACCGTGGCGGCCTCGCCGTCGATCTCCTCGAAGGCCGCGTCACGGCGGGCCGTCGCGTCGTCGATCTTCGCCTGGACCGAGGAGACACGTTCCGCCAGCTCGGAGACCCGCTCCTGAGCGGACTCGCGGCGCTCCATGACCTCCAGGACAACGTCCTCCAGGTCGCCCTGGCGCTTGGCGAGCGAGGCGATCTCGCGCTGGAGGTTCTCCAGGTCCTTGGGGGACGTCACGGCACCGGAGTCGAGGCGCTGCTGGTCGCGGTTGGCGCGCTGGCGTACCTGGTCGACGTCCTGCTCCGCCTTGGTCTGCTCGCGGGCGCAGTCGCTCTCCTCGGTCGTCGAGGCGACGTGCAGGTCGCGCAGCTGCGCGATGTCCTTGTTCAGCGACTCGATCTCGGCGTGCTCGGGCAGGGACTTCTTCCGGTGCGCCAACTGCTGGAGGCGTACGTCGAGTGCCTGGACGTCGAGGAGTCGGATCTGGTCGGCGGGCGCGGCGTTCAGTTGGGGGCTCCTGTTGTGTCGGTATTCGAGGCCGCGTGGGCGGTCCAGGGGTCGGTGACCGTCTTGGAGACGTGGACGCGAAGTCCCCATCCGTGACGGTCGGAGATCTGATCGAGCTGCGCGGCGGCCAGCTCGCACCACGGCCACTCGGTGGCCCAGTGCGCGGCGTCGAGCAGCGCGAGCGGAGTCTGTGCGCGGGCCTCGGACACCGGGTGGTGGCGCAGGTCCGCGGTGAGGAAGGCGTCCACGCCTGACGCGCGTACGTCCTCGAAGAGGCTGTCGCCGGAGCCGCCGCTGACCGCGAGGGTGCGGATGAGCTGCTCGGGGTCGCCCGCGACGCGGATGCCCTGCGCGGTGGCGGGCAGCCGATCGGCCGCGCGGGCGGCGAGTTCGCGGAGCGTCAGGGGGTGTTCGAGCTCGCAGATCCGGCCGAGGCCGCGGCGGCCGTGGGTGTCCGCCGGATCCGGTACGAGGGGGCCGACGATCCGGAGGTCGAGCGCACCGGCGAGGGCGTCGGAGACGCCCGGGTCGGCGCGGTCCGCGTTCGTGTGCGCGACGTGCAGCGCGACGTCGTTCTTGATGAGGTCGTGGACGGCACGGCCCTTGAAGGTGGACGCCGCGACCGTCGTCGTGCCGCGCAGGTAGAGCGGGTGGTGCGTGATCAGGAGCTGGGCGCCGAGCTTCACCGCTTCGTCGACGATGTCCTGGACGGGGTCGACGGCGATCAGGACCCGGGAGATCTCCGCGTCGGGGTCGCCGCAGACGGTGCCGACCGCATCCCAGCTCTCGGCCAGTTCGGCGGGCCACAGGGCGTCGAGGGCGGCGATGACTTCAGACAGACGGGGCACGGGGAAAGGCTACCTTCCCGCTGCGCTCGGCATGTCGTACGTCACGCACCGCTACGGCCTGCTACTGAGCGCCCGGTAAGGGGCGCGGGGAACTGCGCGCTCAGCCGACGAAAAGCCGCAGAGGCGTCTGCCGAGCAACTGAGCAGACGTGTCTGCGGCCTTGCCCTGGTTGCTCGCGCGGTTCCCCGCGCCCCTCGCGGGGGCGCTACTTGGCGAGGAAGCCCCTGAGGTCCCCCAGGACCTCATTCGCCGCGGTCACACCAAGACCCAGGTACCAGGTCTCGTCCGGGACGTTCTTGGCCTGACCGGCCTTGACCGCGTCGAGCTTCTTCCACAGGGGGTTCTTCTCGGCCTCGGAGCGGCCCGTCTTCTTCGGGTCGCCGTAGACCCCCGTGAAGATCCAGTCCGCGTCGGCCTCGTCGATCTTCTCGGTGCTGATCTCCGTGGCGAGGTCGTTGATCTGCTGGTTCTTGGGACGGGGCAGGCCGGTGTCGTCGAGGATCGTGCCGATGAAGGACGCCTTGGCGTAGAGGCGGACGCGGTCCGGCATGTAGCGGAGCATCGTGATCGTCGGCTTGTCGTCGCCGAGGTCCCGGCCCAGGTTCCGCGCCTTCTCCTCGTACTCGGCGAGCTCCGTCTTCGCCTTCTCGGTCTTGTCGAGGGCGGCCGCGTTCAGGAGGTAGTTCTCCTTCCACGTGAAGCCGGGGCGGATGGAGAAGACGGTCGGGGCGATCTTTTCGAGCTGCGGGTAGAGCTTGGCGGCGCGCAGTTCGCTGCCGAGGATCAGGTCGGGCTTGAGGCCCGCGATCGCCTCCAGGTTGAGGGCGTTGATCGTGCCTACGTCCTTGGGGCTGCCCGCGTCCTTCTTCAGGTAGCCGGGGATGCCGTCGTCGCCCTCGGTGGGGGCGTAGCCGACGGGCTTGACGCCGAGCGAGACGACGTTGTCGAGCTCGCCGACGTCCAGGACCACGACCCGCTTGGGCTGCGCCTTCAGCTCGGTCGTGCCGCGGGCGTGCGTGATGGTGCGCGGGAACTCGCCGGCCTTGGCCTTGGTGCCCATCTTCGCGGTCTGCTCCGCGGCCTTGGAGAAGTCGTCGCCGCCCTGGGCGACGGCCTTGCTGCCGCTGCCGTCGTCGGACTTCCCGGAGCCGTCGCCGCCGGAGCCGCAGGCCGCGAGGGAGAGCGCGCCGGCCATGGCGAGGGCGAGGGCGGCGGTGGCGCGGTTGCGGCGGGGTCGTACGGACCGTACTGACGCGGACATCGGTGCTCCATGCTCCAGGGGATGTGCCGCCGCCGCTTCCGCGGGCCCGCAGCCACTTAGGTTCGCCTTACTTTAAGCGCGCTCTCCCCACCCAGCACAACCACCCCCACCCCCTCAGGCGAATCGATACTTCGCCACCCTTCTGTGTGAAGCGGGCGGCCACAGGTGCCACGGCAGTACGTACGAAAACTAGCTTCGTGGCCCGGAGGTGCCCCCAGATGACAGCGCCCACGATTGAGCCCGAGCCCCTGACCGCGCCGACGTCCCGCCCGGCGACCGCGACACCACCAGTGATCACCACCCATGGCACGTACGCCGCCCGCCTCGCCCACGACGGCGATTCCTGGTTCCCCGAGCGCTGGACCCTCGACTCCCCCGAGCCGTACGCGGTACCACTGCCCGGAAACCAGCCGGAGGAGCCGGGCACCGAGGTGCTCCCGATGGCCGATGGACGCGTCCTGATCCACCGCGTCGTCGACGGACGGCACACGTTCGCGCTCCTGTACCCGACGGGTCCGGAGACCGGCGAGGTGCCGCTCGGCGCCGTGGAGTGCGGCGAGTCCCGCCTGACGCTGCTGCCGCCGTCACCGGTCGGCAGCCACGCGTACGCGATCGCGGTGGGCGCGGGATCGACCGCCCTGTGGCTGGTGGCGGGCGGTGCCTTCGGGCCCGAGCATGTCGCCGAGATCCCCGGGCGCTGCTCGGGCGGGGTCTGGCTGGACGGGGGCGGCCGGATCCTGGCCCTGGACCGGGAGTCGGACGGCCGGGTCAAGGCGGTCGCGGTGGACCTGGAGCGGGGCGGCGAGGTGTCGCCCCTGCTCCAGATCGCCGACGAGAGCGACGACCGGGTGCTGCTCGCGGACGCCGACAGCGGGCTGCTCCTGATCCGCTCGGACGCGCCGGGTCACGACCGGCTCGGCTGGGGGGTGCTCGGCGGCACCCGCCCGGTGCGTTTCCCCGAGTGCCTGCGGCTTCCCGACCTCGCGGTGACGCCGTTCGCGATCCAGCCCGGTCAGACGCTGATGCCGGAGAGCTGTGCGGTGGCGCTGCGGATCGACGGGGCGGCGGGGAGCTGGCTGGGCCTGTGGCGCCCCGCGGACCGCCGCCTGCATCAACTGGCCGCTCCTGAGGGGTGGTTGGCGGGTTCAGGGTGGTGGACGCGGGAGGGGGCGCTGCGGCTTCCGTACGTGACGGGGGCGGTCCCCTGCGGGGTCGCGGAGGCGGAACTCCCGGCTCCGGAGGCGGCGCCGGCGGCGGTCGCCGCGCGGCCTGTTCCGTTGCAGCAGGCGCCTCTTACCGGGCGTGGGGGCGTTGGTTAGACTCTCCCGGCCACATCGAACGATCTTCTTTACAGAGTTACCGGTTTACGGGGTGAGTGTGTTGATGAGAACCGAGATCAGTACGGAATCCGAGCAGAATCCCGAGCCGCGGGAGGCGGCGGGCAGTTCAGGCGCCGGTAGGCATCGGGGGCCTGTGGCTGAGCACGACGAGGCGGGGGCGCCGCGGGGCCGACACCGTCGGCAGGGCGACGAGAACTGATTCTTTGCCCGACCCCGCCCCTTCCCGAAAACCGTGCCTGCGCCCCGGGCCTACCTGGGGCTCCGCTCCAGGCCCCGAACAAGACGGCCTCACACGCCGGACGGGCTGAATCTTCAGCCCGTCCGGCGTGTGAGGACGCCCCCGCGCAGCGGGATCGGGGATCTACCCCCGTTTGAGCCCGAGCACCTCGGAAGCCGCGAACGTCTCCCCATCCGGCCGCCCCGCGTAGTACGGCGACAGAACCCCGTCCAACTCCTCGTACGTGAAGACGTCCTTCGCCGTGTCGAACTTCGCCGCCACCTTGGGGCGTTCGACCACCGCGACCATGCCGCCGTGGACCACCAGCAACTGGCCGTTGACCCCGGCGGCGGCAGGCGACGCCAAGTAGCCCACCAGCGGCGCCACATGCTCGGGAGCAAGTGCGTCCAGCTCCCCCGCACCCGGCTCCTGGTAGCCCGCGAAGACGTCCTCCGTCATCCGCGTCCGCGCGCGGGGGCAGATGACGTTCGCCGTCACCCCGTACTTGCCGAGGGCCAGCGCGCTCGACGTCGTCAGGCCGACGATGCCCCCCTTCGCCGCCGCGTAGTTCGGCTGGCCCGCGGAGCCCGCGAGGAACGCCTCCGACGACGTGTTGACGATCCGGCCGTACACCGGCTCGCCCGCAGCCTTGGACCGCTCACGCCAGTGCACGGACGCGAAGTGCGTGGTGTTGAAGTGGCCCTTGAGGTGGACGTGGATGACCGAGTCCCACTCGCCCTCGCTCATCGAGAAGATCATCCGGTCCCGCAGGATCCCCGCGTTGTTGACCAGGATGTCGAGCTTGCCGTACGTGTCGACCGCCAACTGGACGAGCCCGCCCGCCTGTTCGTGGTCCGCGACATCGCCCAGGTGCGCGACCGCCTGCCCGCCCGCCGCCCGGATCTCCTCCGCTACCTCCTCGGCCGGCGTCGCCGACGCCTCGCCCGAGCCGTCACGGCCCGTCTTGCCGAAGTCGTTGACGACGACGCTCGCGCCGAGCCGGGCGAGTTCCAGGGCCTCCGCGCGCCCCAGGCCCCGGCCCGCTCCTGTCACGATCGCGGCCAGACCTTCGAGTGGCCGTGGCGATGGCAATGGCTGTGACATCTGGGATCGACGTCCTCTCAGATCTCGATGCACGTACGCAGCGCGACGCCCGTACGCATCTGGTCAAGCGCTTCGTTGATCTCGGAGAACGGCACCCGGTGGGTGATAAGGCTCTCCAGGTCGATCCGGCCCGCGCGCCACAGCGCGATGGCCCGCTCGTAGGACTGCAGGACGTCGCCGCCGCCGTACATGGACGGCAGGATCCTCTTCTCGTCGAAGAACAGCTCGAACATGTTCAGTTGGAGGTTGTCGTCCATGGCGCCCGCACCGACGACGACGAGCGTGCCGCCCCGTCGCGTCGTCTCGTACGCGGTGCGTGCGGTGGCGGACTTCCCGACGACCTCGAAGACGTAGTCGAAGCCATCTCCCCCGGTCACCCGCTGCTTGGCGTCCTCCAGTGCGTCCGGTGCGACCGCCTCCGTCGCGCCGAACCGCAGCGCCGCCTCGCGCCTTGATGCCACCGGGTCGACGGCGATGATCTGCGCCGCGCCCTTGAGCCGCGCGCCCTGGATCGCGGAGATGCCGACGCCGCCGCAGCCGATGACGGCGACCGACGAACCGGCTTCCACCTTCGCGGTGTTGATGGCCGCGCCGAGCCCCGTCGTCACTCCGCAGCCGATCAGGGCGGCGATGTCGAAGGGCACGTCGTCCGGGATCGGCACGGCGCAGCCCGCGTCGACCACGACCTCCTCGGTGAACGTGCCCGTGCCCGCGAAGCCGAAGACGTCGCCGCCGGGCCGCTTGAAGTTGGGGGTACCCGCGTTCATGAACCCGGCGAGGCACAGCTGGCTCTGGCCGCGCTTGCACGCCGGACACTGGCCGCAGGCGGGCAGCCAGCACACCAGGACCCTGTCCCCCTGGCTGACGCCGCTCACGCCGTCGCCGACATCGACGATCTCGCCCGCGCCCTCGTGGCCGGGGATGAAGGGCGCGGGCTGCGGCAGTACGCCGTTCATGGCGGAGACGTCGGAGTGGCACAGGCCCGTCGCCCGCACCCGGATCTTCACCTTGCCGGGGCCGAAGCCCACCGTCTCGACGTCGTCGAGGACCTCGAGTTTGTCCTGGCCTATCTCGTGCAGTACGGCTGCGCGCATGGTGCGGCTCCTCTCGTACGAAACTCAGGCGTGCTCGGCCAATCAGGCGTGCTCGACGATCGTGTCGGCGAGAACGGACGCGTCGTCCCGCTCGACCGCCGTCACCGAGACCTGGACGCGGCCCTCCGCCCCCTGAGGGCGCCACATCCGGATCCGCAGCGTCTCGCCGGGGAAGACGATCCCGGTGAAGCGCGTGCTGTAGCTCCGCACCCGCGACACGTCGCCGCCGAGCAGCGTGTCGACGACGGCCTTGAGCGTCATCCCGTAGGTGCACAGGCCGTGCAGGATCGGCCGGTCGAAGCCCGCGAGCTCGGCGAACTCGGGGTCGGCGTGCAGCGGGTTCCAGTCCCCGGAGAGGCGGTAGAGCAGCGCCTGGTCCTCGCGGACGGGCCGGTCGACGGTCTTGTCGGGCTCGCCCTCGGGGGCCGGGAGGCGGGTGGAGGGGCCGCGTTCGCCGCCGAATCCGCCTTCACCGCGTACGAAGATCTGGGCGTCGCTGGTCCACAACGGGCCGTCGTCGTCGGCCACTTCGGTGCGCAGGACGAGGATCGCGGCCTTGGTCTTGTCGTACACGGCGGCGACCTTGGAGGTGGTGACGGCCTTGCCCTTGACCGGGATCGGGCGGTGCAGCGTGATGGTCTGGCCGCCGTGCAGGACCGCGGCCAGGTTCACCTCGATCCCCGGTGCCGAGAGCCCTCCGACGACTCCCATGCCGGCGCCGGCGACGGTCGCGAAGCTGGGCAGGACGTGCAGCTTGGACTCCAGGGTGTAGCGCAGTTCGTCGGGGTCGGTGGCGGGGACGCCCGCACCGAGGCCGAGGTGGTAGAGCTGGATGTCCTTGTGATCCCAGGTGATCTCGGCCGACCTGGGCTCCGCGGCCAGTGCTTTCGCGGCATCGATGGGCATGTGGTGGCAGCTCCTTGGCCGGACTGAAGACCTCGGTGCGGCCGTCCGCACCGTCGGTCGCACCGAGGTCGCAACAGGGCCGGATGGAGCCCGTTCTAGAACGCGTTCCAGTCCGGCGATCCCATGTATAGCCGAGCGTCCGGTAGTTGTGAAGACTCCTGACGTCACGTCAGATACGCCGTCGATTATGCCGCCGATCAGGCGTGTGACATTTGTACCGGCCGAGTCCGTACAACCACATCTGCCGCGGTCCCGCCCCGGATTCGTAGCGTCATAGCCATGACGAAGACAGTCCCCACCGAGCGTGCGGTGTCCTTCACCGGCGTGGTCAAGGCCTTCGGGCCGCTGCGCGCGGTCGACGGCGTGGGCCTGGAGATCGGCCGCGGCGAGACCGTCGCCCTGCTCGGCCGCAACGGCGCCGGCAAGTCCACGACGATCTCCCTCCTGCTGGGCCTGGACCACCCCGACACCGGCCGCGTCGAACTCTTCGGCGGCCCGCCCCAGGACGCCGTGCGTGCCGGGCACGTGGGCGCCATGCTCCAGGAGGGCCGCCTGGTCCCGCGCGTCACCGTGCGCGAGCTGGTCTCCTTCGTGGCCGGGCGGTATCCGGCGCCGTTGCCCGTCGGCGATGCGCTCGCGCTCGCCGGGATCGAGGGGCTCGCCGGGCGGCGCGTCGACAAGCTGTCCGGGGGCCAGACGCAGCGGGTGCGGTTCGCCGTCGCGCTGGCCGGCGACCCCTCGCTGATCGTCCTCGACGAGCCGACCGCCGCACTCGACGTGGAGGCGCGGCAGGCGTTCTGGGAGTCGATGCGCGCCTACGCGCGGCGCGGCCACACCGTCCTGTTCTCCACCCACTACCTGGAGGAGGCGGACCGGCACGCCGACCGGATCGTGGTCATGGACCACGGCCGGATCGTCGCCGACGGCACGGGCGAGCAGGTCAAGCGCTCCGCGGGCGGCAGCACCGTCTCCTTCGAGCTGGCCGGGCGCGGCACGGATGGCCTGACGCTGCTGCCCGGCGTGGTCTCCGTCGAGGTACGCGGAGACCGGGCCCGGCTGCGTACGGAGGACTCGGACGCGACCGTGGTCGCGCTCGCGGAGCTCGGCGCGATCCGCGGCCTCGAGGTCGCGGCGGCCTCACTCGACGAGGCGTTCCTGGCCCTGACCGCCGCCCCGCTCGCCCGCACCCCGGAGGCCGTGTGATGTTCGCCTATCTCGGACTCGAAGTACGCAGGACGCTCCGCGACACCGGCTTCGTGATCGGCGGCATCGGTCTCCCGGTCCTGATGTATCTGCTGTTCACCAACATCGGCGGCGGATCGGAGTACGAGGAGTGGAAGACGACGTCGATGATCGGCATGGCCGCGTACGGGGCCATGATCGCCGCCCTGAACACCGGTACCGGCGTCGCCGAGGACAAGACGATCGGCTGGCTGCGGCAGCTGCGGGCCACGCCCATGACACCGCGCGAAGTCGTGACGGGCCGGGCCCTGACCGGTGCGGTGACGGTGCTCCCGGCGATCGTGGCGGTGTTCGCCGCGGGCGGCCTGGTCAACGGCGTACGTCTGGCGGCGTGGCAGTGGGCGGCGGCCGCGGTGCTGCTCTGGCTTGGCTCGCTGCCCTTCACGATGCTGGGGCTCGGCAACGGCTACCGCCTGTCGGCGCAGACCACAGGTGTGGTGAACACGGCCTGCAACCTGGGGCTCGCGGTGCTCGGCGGCCTCTGGTTCCCCGTGGACCTGTTCCCGGCCTGGCTGCGCACGCTGTCCGACTGGACACCCACCCACCGCTTCGCGGAGCTCGGCACGTCCGTGACGGACGGCGGCGGCATCGGAGTTACCGCCGTGGCGGTGCTGACGGCCTGGCTGCTGGCGTTCGCTTCGTACGCTGTGTCCTCGTACCGCCGGGCTGCGCGGACCGCATGAGGACGCCGACGAGGCGCCACGGCGCGACAGGAGAAGCCGCGACAGGAGAAGCGAGGTCGGTGAACGTGTCGGCGAAGGTGTCGGTGAAGGGCTTCTGGCAGAGGCACACACGTCTCGCGCGCTGGAAGCACAGCAGCAAGGTGCAGCTCGCCGAGATGCGGGCGCAGGAGAAGTCGGGTCGGACCAGGCCCGAGGACCTGGGGCCGCCCAACGGCTTCGCGATGCTTCCCTGGCTCCTGATGGGCATGGGCTCGTTCTCCAACATCATCCAGGGCAAGACGGGGAACCCCTGGATCGGCGGCCTGGGGCTGCTGGTCTTCAACTCCCTCTACATCTCCGTGGTGTTCCGCGCCTTCGACAGGCGGGCACGGGAGTCGGCCGCCACGAAGTACCTGCTGCTCGCCCTGACGGCGGTCACCTTCGCCCTCACCATCGGCTACGGCGGCAGCTGGCTGATGTTCTTCCCGCTGCTCGGCCTGGCCACCGGGTCGGTGCTGCGGGGCAAGTGGCTGATTCCCGCGGGGTTCGGCCTGAGCATCGCGGCGGCGGTGGTCGGCGGCCTGCAGGACGGCTGGGACGCGGCGGGGATCGCGTACGGCACGTTCATCTCCGCCATGGTGACGGCCGCGATCCTGGCGCTCGCCGAGACGGTGCGGGAACTGCGCACCACCCGCGAGGAGTTGGCCCGCTCCGCCGTCGAGAAGGAGCGGCTGCGCTTCTCCCGGGACCTGCACGATCTCCTCGGCCACACGCTCTCGGTGATCGTCGTGAAGGCGGAGGCGACGCGCCGTCTTGCCCCCCGCGACCTGGACGCGGCGCTCGGCCAGGTCTCCGACATCGAGTCCGTCGGCCGCCAGGCCCTGACCGAGATCCGCGAGGCGGTCACCGGCTACCGCGAGGGCAGCCTGGCCACGGAGCTCGACCGGGCCCGCGATCTCCTGGCCGCGGCGGGCATCGAGGCGGTCGTACGCCAGTCCGGACCGCCCCTCGCCCCGCAGACGGCGGCACTGCTCGGCTGGGTGGTCCGCGAGTCCGCCACGAACGTCGTACGCCACTCCAAGGCGACCCGCTGCGAGATCGAGGTGGCGGGCACCGCCGAACGGACCCGACTCCTGATCACGGACGACGGCCGCGGCGTAGGCTCGACCACGCCCGGCAGCGGGCTGAAGGGCCTGGCCGAACGCCTCGCGGCGGCGGGCGGCTCCCTGGAGTCGGGCCCCGCGCCGCGCGGCGGCTTCCGGGTCACCGCGGAGCTGCCGGTCACCGAGTTGCGACCCGGCCCCGTTGTGGAGGAGCACACCCCATGATCAGAGTCCTGCTCGCCGAGGATCAGGGCATGATGCGGAGCGCGCTCGCGCTGCTGCTCGGCATGGAGCAGGACATCGAGGTCGTCGCGCAGGTGGGCGCGGGCGACGAGATCGTGGCCGCGGCACTGAACGCCCGCCCCGACGTGGCGCTCCTCGACATCGAACTGCCGGGCCGCAGCGGGCTCGACGCCGCGGCGGACCTGCGCGACGAGTGCCCCGAGTGCAGGGTCCTCATCCTCACGACCTTCGGGAGGCCCGGCTATCTGCGCCGGGCGATGGAGGCGGGCGCGGTGGGCTTCCTGGTCAAGGACGGCCCGGTGGAGGACCTCTCGGAGGCGATCAGGCAGGCGCTGCGGGGCGAGACGGTGATCGACCCGGCGCTGGCGGCGGCCGCGTTGAGCGCGGGGCCGAGTCCGCTGACCGCCCGTGAGGCGGACGTCCTGCGTGCCTCCGTGGACGGCGCGACGGTCGCGGACATGGCGGAGAAGCTGCACCTGTCGGAGTCGACGGTGCGGAACTATCTCTCGGGAGCGATCGGCAAGACGGGGACGCGGAACCGCATGGAGGCGGTGCGGGAGGCGAGGCAGCGGGGTTGGCTGTAGGGCGGCCCGGAGCCTTGCGCGCCGTCGATCACCGGCTCCGCCGAGTTCGTCCTCAAATTCCGGACGGGCTCTTGCCCTCCCTCGGCATCCACACCAGCAGCACCAAGACCCCCATCAGCAAGATGCACCCACTGGTCCGGAACGCCGTCGCGTACCCGGCCGTCAGCGCTTCCGGGCTGGTCGAACCCCCCATCCGCGAAGCGGAGACCGTGGAGAGCACCGCGAGCCCCAGCGCCCCGCCCATCGTCCGCGACGTGTTGATGAGACCCGAGACGAGCCCCGCGTCCCCGGGGTCCGCCCCCGACGTGCCCAGCGACGCGAGCGGCGTCGTGGCGAGCCCCGCGCCGAACATCATCACAATGCCCGGCAGCATGATCGAGGTGACATAGCCGCCGTCGGCGGTCATCAGCGACTGCCAGCCGAACCCGGCCGCCGCCACCAGGATCCCGAGCACCGACACGTTCTTCGCCCCCAGCACCGGCATGAGGCGCGGCGCCAGCTTCGAGCCGAAGACGATCGTCAGCGAGGACGGGATCAGCGCGAGGCCCGCCTTCAGCGCCGAGTAGCCGAGGACGTTCTGTGCGTACAGCGTCATGAAGAACCACATGGCGAACATGCCGCCGCCGCACACGAACATCGCCGCGTTCGCCGCCGATACCGACCGCACCCGGAACAGCTTCAGCGGCATCAGCGGGACCTTCGTGCGCGCCTCGACCAGGAGGAACAGGGCAAGGAGCAGGAGCCCGGCGGTCAGCGGCACCAGGGTCGCCGCCGCCGTCCAGCCCTTCTCCTCCGTCTGCACGATCCCGTACGCGAGCGTGGCGAGCCCCGCCGTCACGAGCACCGCACCCGGCACGTCCAGGCGGCGCGCCTCGCCTGCCCGGCTCTCGCTGAGCCAGGCCACGCCCGCGACGACGACGAGCGCGCCGATCGGCACGTTGATCAGGAGAACCCAGCGCCACGACAGCAGGTCGGTGAGGACGCCGCCGACGAGGCCGCCCGCGGCGCCGCCACCCGCGCCCACCGCCGACCAGGTGCCGATCGCCCGTATCCGGGCGGGCCCTTCGGGCACCGCCGAGGTGAGGATCGTCAGGGTGGACGGCGCGAGCACCGCCGCGCCGAGCCCCTGCACGGCCCGCGCCACGAGCAGCTGCCACTCGGCCTGCGCGAGCCCGCCCGCGAGCGAGGCCACCGTGAAGAGGCCGAGTCCGACCAGGAACATCCGCTTGCGGCCGAAGAGGTCGCCGGCCCGCCCGCCGAGCAGCATGAAGCCCGCGAAGGCGATCGAGTACGCGTTGACGACCCATTGCAGTCCGACGGCGCTCATGCCGAGGTCGGACCGCATGGAGGGCAGCGCGGTGTTCACCACCGACACGTCCAGGACGACGAGGAACTGCCCCGCGCAGGCGGCGAGCAGCACCGCCCACACGGGTGCGGACTTCCGCTGCGTCGCGGCTATGTAAGTGCCGGGGGGCGTTTGGACCATGACGGGCATGCTCTCAGGGATCGCGTGCCCCGTGCATCGGGGTTTCGGCGCAGAGGCCCTCGGCCGCGGGTCCTAGGACTTCGCCCCTCCGCCGGCTACCCCTTCCGCAGCAGCGTCACCACCGCTGCCCCGCCGAGACCGATGTTGTGCGCGAGTCCCACCCGGGCCCCCGCCACCTGCCGCGCCTCCGCCTGGCCCCTCAACTGCCATGTGAGTTCCGCCACTTGAGCGATGCCCGTCGCGCCGAGCGGGTGCCCCTTGGAGATCAGGCCGCCCGACGGGTTCACCACCCACCGCCCGCCGTACGTCGTCGCCCCGCTCTCGACGAGCTTCCCGGACTCGCCCGCCGCACACATGCCGAGCGCCTCGTACGTGAGGAGCTCGTTGATGGAGAAGCAGTCGTGCAGCTCGACGACGTCGACGTCCTCGACGCCGAGCCCCGACCTCTCGTACACCTGTCGCGCGGCGGCCCGTGACATCGGCTGCCCCACGACGTCGATGCACGAGCCCGAGTCGAAGGACTCCCCCGTGTCCGTGGTCATCGCCTGGGCCGCGATCTCCACGGCGCGCTCCTGGAGGCCGTGCCGCTCCACGAACCGCTCCGACACCACCACCGCGGCGGCCGACCCGTCCGACGTCGGCGAGCACTGCAGCTTGGTGAGCGGGCGGTGGATGGTCTTGGCGGCGAGGATCTCGTCGACGGTGTACTCGTCCTGGAACTGGGCGTACGGATTGTGCACCGAGTGCCGGTGGTTCTTGGCGCCCACGGCGGCCAGCTGCGCCTCCGTCGTGCCGTACAGCTCCATGTGCTCGCGTGCCGCGTCGCCGAAGATCTGGGCGGTGGGCGGGGTCATCTCGAAGCCGTGGCGTGCCGCCATCACGCCGTAGTGCCGGGCCACGGGGGAGGTTTTGAAGTCGCCGCCGTCGCTGCCGCCGCCCAGCGCGCCCCGCGCCATCTTCTCGAAGCCCAGTGCGAGCACGCAGTCGTTGATGCCGGACTCGACGAACTGCCGCGCCATCATCAGAGCGGTCGACGCCGTCGCGCAGTTGTTGTTCACGTTGTAGACGGGCACGCCGGTCAGGCCCAGTTCGTACACGGCCCGCTGGCCGGCCGTCGACGCCTGGAAGCAGTACCCGACCGGGACCTGCTCCACCTGCTCGTACGCGATCCCGGCGTCGTCGAGCGCCTTGGTGCCCGCTTCCTTCGCCATGTCCCAGTACTGCCAGTCCCGCGTCTCGGGCTTCTCGAACTTCGTCATTCCGACGCCGACTATGTACGCCTTCACAACCCGTCTCCTTCGATGGATCAGATGATGGGGCGCGGCTCGGGGTCCCTCGGCAGGCCGAGGAGCCGTTCCGCGACGACGTTCAGCTGCACCTGCGTGGTCCCGCCCGCGATGGTCAGGCAGCGCGACATCAGGAAGCCGTGCAGCGCCCGCCCCCCGGCGCCCTCGCGCACCGCGCCCGCCGGGCCGAGCAGTTCGAGCGCGAGCTCGGCGACCTTCTGCTGGTGCGGGGTCTGCACGAGCTTGCGGACGGAGGCCCCTGCCCCCGGCTCCGCGCCCGCCACCTGCCGCATCGTCGTGCGCAGGCCGATGCAGGCGAGCGCGTGCGCCTCCGCGGCGAGCGCGCCGATCCGCGCACGGCACGCGCCGTCGAGTTCGGCGGCGCGCCCGATGAGCGCCTCCAGGCCGGTGTCGAAGGTCAACTGGTCGGCCATGTGGACGCGTTCGTTGCCCAGCGTGTGGCGCGCGACGCGCCAGCCGTCGTTCACCTCGCCGACGACCGCGTCGGCGGGCAGCAGGACGTCGTCGAAGTAGACCTCGTTGAAGAGGGAGTCCCCGGTGATCTCCTTCAGCGGACGGATGTCGACGCCCTCGGCCCGCTTCATGTCGATGAGGAAGTACGTCAGGCCCTTGTGCTTGGGGGCCTCGGGGTCCGTACGGGCAAGGAGGATCCCGTGGTCGGCCCACTGCGCCGCGCTCGTCCACACCTTCTGCCCGTTGATCAGCCAGCCGCCCTCGACCCGTTCGGCCCGCGTCCGCAGCGACGCCAGGTCCGAACCTGCCCCGGGCTCGCTGAACAGCTGGCACCACAGCACCTCGCCCCGGAGCGTCGGCGCCAGGAACCGCTCCTGCTGCTCGCTCGTCCCGTACGCGATGAGCGAGGGCACCACCCAGGTGGCGATCCCGAGATCGCTGACGCGCACCCCGGCAGCCGCCAACTCCTCCTGCACGGCGAGCTGTTGGACGGGACCCGCGCCCAGGCCGTACGGCTCGGGCAGATGCGGCGCCGCGTAGCCCGTCGGCGCCAGTGCCTTGCGCGCGGCGGCCGGGTCGAGTCCGCGGGCCGCCGCGATGGCCTCGCGTGCCCGCTCCCGGTACGCCGCCGCTTCCTGGGGCAGCTCCATCCGCAGCTCGCGCCGCGCCCCGCCCTCCGCGAGTCGCACCGCCCGCAGCCGGTGCGGATCGCCGGCGCCGAGCAGCTGTCGGGCGACCAGCGACCTGCGCAGATACAGGTGCGCGTCGTGCTCCCAGGTGAAGCCGATGCCGCCGAGTATCTGGATGGCGTCCTTGGCGCAGGAGTACGCGGCGTCCAGCGCGCCACCGGCGGCGAGCGCGGCGACGAGTCCCCGCACCTCCGGCGGCTCATCGGCCGCCCGCGCCGCGTCCCACGCGAGCGCCCGCGCCTGTTCGAGCCGCACCAGCATGTCGGCGCACATGTGCTTGACCGCCTGGAACTGCCCGATCGGCCGCCCGAACTGCTCCCGCACCTTGGCGTGCTCGGTGGCCGTCTCCAGGGCCCAGGCGGCGACGCCGCACGCATCAGCCGCGTACAGGGCGCACGCGAGATCCCGTACGAGCGCCGCGTCGACGCCGAGCACCCGCCCGGCCGGGACCTCCACCCCGCCCGCCGTCACCTCGGCGGTGGGCCGGGTCGGATCGGCGCTCTCCTGTGTACGCACGGTCAGCTCGGCCGCGTCGACAGCGAGCCACACCGTCCCGCGCGCGGACTCCGCGGCCAGGATCAGCAGGTCGGCGTCCGCACCGGAGAGTACCGGCGGCGCGGTGCCGTCGAGGACGTAGCCGTCCGCCACGGACACCGCCGTGAGCGTCCCCGCGCCGAGCGCGACGGCGCCGATCCGCGCCCCGGACGCCAGCTCGGCGGCGAGGTCACCGGCGCCCGCCCGGTGCAGCACGACCGAGGCGAGGGAGCCGGCCAGGTAGGGCCCCGGGAGCGCGGCCCGTCCGGTCTCCTCCAGGACGACGGCCAGGTCCACGAGGTCGCCGCCCCCGCCGCCGTACTCGTCGGGCAGGTGCACCGCGAGCAGCCCCTGCTCGGCGAGCCCGTCCCAGTAGGCGGGTCTGCCTCCTGTGCAGGGCGGGGCGTCGAGCAGTTTGCGTATCTCCTCGGGCGGTACGGCGCGGGCGGTCCAGCCGCGCACGGCCGCCGCCAACTCCCGCTGTTCCTGCGTGATTCCGATGCCCATGCGCGTCCTCGCCGGTAGCAGCTTCCGGGACGGCGACAGGCTAGAACACGTTCCAGTTCGATGGAAGTCTGACGGGAGGTCAGATGCGCGCACGCTTCGGCCGTGGCCGCGGGCCTCCCGTAAGTACCCGGTTAACAACAGGTCAAGGATTCCCCTCGTACGACATCCGTCGGAATAGTCGCCCCGGGAAACAGGTTCGCACTGCACGTACCCCCTGCCATCCCTCGCACCGCCCCCGGAGGCCCCACGTAATGACGCAGTCGACGACCCACCAACGCGGCACCCGCGGAGTCGTCCCCGTACTCGCCTTCGCCGGCATCGTCGTCGCGGTGATGCAGACGCTCCTGGTGCCGGTCATCAAGGACCTGCCGACGCTGCTGAGCACCACGCCGTCGAACGCCACCTGGGTCATGACGGCGACCCTGCTCGCGGGCGCCGTCTCGACCCCGATCATGGGCCGCCTCGGCGACCTCTACGGCAAGCGCCGCATGCTCCTGATGAGCCTGGCCGTGATGGTCGTGGGCTCCCTGATCTGCGGTTTCTCCGACGACCTCGTCGTGATGATCGTCGGCCGCGCCCTCCAGGGCTTCGCGATGGGCGCCATCCCGCTCGGCATCGGCCTGATGCGCGACATGCTGCCGCGCGAGAAGCTCGGCTCCGCGATGGCCCTGATGAGCTCGTCCATCGGCGTGGGCGGCGGCCTCGCGCTGCCGCTCGCGGCGCTGACCGCGCAGCACGCCGACTGGCACGCCCTGTTCTTCGGCGCGGCGGGCCTCGGCGTGGTCTCGATGCTCCTGACCGTCCTCTTCGTGCCCGAGAGCACCGTCAAGGCGCAGGGCACCTTCGACATGCTCGGCGCGATGGGCCTCTCCGCGGGCCTCGTCCTCTTCCTCCTCCCCATCACCAAGGGCAGCGACTGGGGCTGGACCTCGGGCATGACGCTGGGCCTGTTCGCCGCGGCGGCGATCGTCCTGGTCCTCTGGGGCGTGATGGAGCTGCGTCTCAAGGCACCCCTCGTGGACCTGCGCACGACGGCACGGCCCGCGGTCCTGTTCACCAACCTGGCCTCGATCATGGTCGGCGTGGCGTTCTACGCGATCTCCCTGGTGCTCCCGCAGCTGCTCCAGCTCCCGACCGCGACGGGCTACGGTCTCGGCCAGTCCATGGTCGTCGCGGGCCTGTGCGTGGCGCCACTGGGCCTGACGATGATGTTCACGGCGCCGATCTACGCCCGCCTGTCGGCGAAGTACGGCCCCAAGGTCACCCTGATCCTCGGCATGCTGATCATCGCGATCGGCTACGGCGCGGGCCTCGGCCTGATGAGCGCGGCCTGGCAGACGATCATCATCGCGGTGGTGGTGGGCGCGGGCATCGGCCTCGCCTACTCCTCGCTCCCCGCGCTGATCATCGGCGCCGTGCCGCCTTCGGAGACGGGCGCGGCGAACGGGCTCAACACGCTGATGCGCTCCATCGGTACGTCGGTCTCGTCCGCCGTGATCGGCATGGTCCTCGCCAACACGGCGGACCACGTGGGCGGCGTCGCGATCCCCACGATGACGGGCTTCCGCACGTCGTTCCTGATCGCCACGGGCGCGGTGGCCCTTGGCCTCGTCTTCGCCCTGTTCCTCCCGTCCGCCCGCCGCTCGGTCAAGACCCAGCTCCGGGCAAGCAGCGAGGAGGACGCAAACCTGCGCGCCGCGACGGAGGCACTGTCCGGCTTCCACGGCCGGGTACTGAGCGCTTCCGGGGCGCCGGTCGCACGGGCGAAGGTGACGCTGATCGACCGCCGGGGGCGGCAGGCGGGCGCGGCGCTGACGGACGAGGGCGGGCGTTACTCGCTCTCCGTCCCCGGCGACGGCTCGTACGTCCTCGCGGCGACGGCGGCGGGGCATGCGCCGCTGGCGTCGGCGGCGGCGTACCGCGGGGCGGCGCAGCTTGTGGAGGTCGACCTTCTGCTGCCGGGCGGGAGTGAGGTGCTGGCGTAGGGGCGGGCCCTGCGGGGCATTCCTCGATCCTCAAACGCCGGACGGGCTGGAAAAATCCAGCCCGTCCGGCGTTTGAGGACGAACTCGGCGAAGGGAGCCGGTGATGACGGCGACCAAGTCTGCCGCTAGGCCCGCGGCGCGACCTTCTCCAGCTCATCGATCGACCCGGACATAACAGTCCGCACATGCTCGGTGAGATGCTCCGCAGGCCAGTCCCACCAGGCAACGGCCAGCAGCCGCGCAACCTCGTCCTCGCTGTACCGCGTACGAATCAGCTTGGCGGGATTGCCGCCGACGACCCCGTAGTCGGGTACGTCATCCACCACGACCGAACCGGAAGCGATGACGGCCCCGTGCCCGATCCGCACACCAGGCATCACCATCACCCCGTACCCGATCCACACGTCATGACCGACGACGGTGTCCCCCCGCCCCGGCAACCCACTGATCAGATCGAAGTGCTCGCCCCACGAGCCCCCCATGATCGGGAACGGAAAGGTCGACGGCCCGTCCATCCGGTGGTTCGCGCCGTTCATGATGAACCGCACCCCCGTCCCGAACGCACAGAACTTCCCGATACGGAGCTTCTCCGGCCCGTAGTGGTAGAGGACATTGCGCGTCTCGAAGGCCGTCGAGTCGTCCGGGTCGTCGTAGTACGAGAACTCCCCGACCTCGATCAACGGAGACTTCACCAGCGGCTTGAGAAGCACGACGCGAGGCTGGTCCGGGAAGGGATGCAGCACGGTCGGATCCGCCGGTACGAGTTTCATGAACGTTCCCTCCACTGCTGTGTACGGCCCCGCCTCCATGATCAGCCGGGCCATGCGGCAGCATAGGTCGGCCCACGGCAGAGACCCACCGCTTTTCGCACCCAGCTGTACTCCGCGTACTCCCAGGAGAACCCATGGCCCCCCAGCCCAAGCCGGAGATCCTCGCCGCCTTCGAAGCGGCCAAGGGATTCATGCCCGCCGACGAGGGCCTCGCCCTGTACGCGGCGGCGGTGGAAGCGGCGGCGCTCGGGCTGCCGCTCCTGGAGGTCGGAACGTACTGCGGACGTTCCACGATCCTGCTCGCGGACGCCGCACGCGAGGCCGGCGTCACGGCCATCACGGTCGACCACCACCGCGGGAGCGAGGAGCAGCAGCCGGGCTGGGAGTACCACGACCCCGCGACGGTCGACCCCGAGGTCGGCCGGATGGACACCCTCCCCACCTTCCGCCGCACGCTCCACCACGCGGGCCTGGAGGAGCATGTCATCGCGATCGTCGGACGCTCGCCGCAGGTGGCGAAGGCCTGGGGCGGGCCGCTCGGCCTGGTCTTCATCGACGGCGGCCACACGGACGAGCACGCGACGGGCGACTACGAGGGCTGGGCCCCGCACATCGCGGAGGGCGGCCTGCTCCTGATCCACGACGTCTTCCCGGACCCGGCGGACATCATGACGGGCCAGGCCCCGTACCGCGTCTATCTCAGGGCACTGGAGTCCGGCGCGTTCACCGAGGTCTCGGCAACCGACTCGCTGCGCGTCCTGCGGCGAACGGGAGCGGGGATCTGACCTCGCGGTTAGAGTCGCTGTCGTGTCGTACGTAGGTCCGGACAGCCAGCCCCCTCGCCCGCCCCGCCGTTTCAGCGGCGGCCCTCTCACCGTGACGCTCGCAGCGCTGGTGCCGACGTGCCTGGCGGGGTGGCTCATCTACGAGGCGACGAGCGGGCCCGGGGGCAGCGAGCCACCGAGAACACTGCCCGCCACGAGCCAGTCCGCGCAGAGCTCCTCCTCCGCCGAGCCGTCCCCGTCGAAGTCCGGGAAGGACGACGACAAGGACGACGGCAAGGCGAGCGACGAGCCGAGCAAGACGAAGCCGCCGAAGACGTCGAGCCGTCCCGCCGCCTCCGGGCCCCTCAAGGGCAAGGTCGTGGTCGTCGACCCCGGCCACAACACGGGCAACGGCAAGCACACGGCCGAGATCAACAAGCTGGTGAACGTCGGCACGCACCGCAAGGAGTGCGACACCACGGGCACCTCCACGAACAACGGTTACACCGAGGCCCAGTTCACCCTCGACGTCTCCCGCCGCCTGCGCACACTGCTCGAGAAGCAGGGCGCCACGGTCAAGTTCACGCAGGACGGCGACCGCCCCTGGGGCCCGTGCGTCGACGAGCGCGCCCGCATCGGCAACGAAGCCGACGCGGACGCCGTCGTCTCCGTGCACGCCGACGGCTCGGGCGCGGGCAACCGCGGCTTCCATGTG
This sequence comes from Streptomyces sp. A18, assembly GCF_059026065.1. NCBI lineage: Bacteria > Bacillati > Actinomycetota > Actinomycetes > Kitasatosporales > Streptomycetaceae > Streptomyces > Streptomyces sp. A18. Next base: position 256,289 of record NZ_JBWLKL010000003.1, read on the forward strand.
ATCCTTCCCGCATCGGTGAAGTCCGGCGACGCGGACACCTCCGAGATCGTCGTCCCGTCGCGCGACTTGGGCGAGCGCATCGCAGGCAAGTTCCTGAGCGCGACGGGCAGCGCCCCGTCCAACTACATCGGCGACGGCACGGGCCTCGACGTACGCAAGGATCTGGGCGGCCTCAACCTGTCCACCGTCCCCAAGGTCTTCATCGAGTGCGGCAACATGCGGGACGCGAAGGACGAGGCGTTGCTCACGAACGGCGCCTGGCGGCAGAAGGCGGCGCAGGGGATCTCCGACGGAATCGTGAGCTTTCTGCGGGGATAACGGGTCGGTTGGTCGGGGATAACGGGTCGGTACGTCTTTATGCCGAGCAGACACCCCACCCACGTGAACGATAATGTCCTCCGTACGATGGGGGGCCATCCCCGCGCTCCGCGCCGCGACCTGGGGCGAGCGACGCCTCCACCGACGAGACGACTTACGAAGGACCTGAAGTGAATATCCGCTCTCTCACTCGAGGCGACGGCGTGGTGATCGGGGCAGCGGTGTTGCTCTTCATCGCCTCTTTCCTCGACACCCTTGACGCCGACGGCGACGGCAGCGACAAGCTCCCCAACGCATGGGAGAACGGCAACCTGCTGCTGAGCGTGTACCTGCTCGGCATCATCGGCGCCGCACTCATCGTCGTGGGCCGTGCGCTCCCGCAGCCGCGCAAGGTTGCGGGCCTCGACCTCGGACAGCTCGGCGTCGCCTTCACCATCGCTGCGGCGTGGAGCTCGCTGGGTGCGATCTTCGACGCCGACCAGTCCTACGGCTTCTTCTTCGACAGCAGCCTGGGTGGCGGTTCCGGCGGGCCCGAGGCCGGCATCGGCCTCATCCTCGGCCTGATCGCCGCCCTGGTCCTGGCCGCCGCCGCGGTCGCGACCGCGCTGGTGCCGGCCCTGAAGGCCCCCCTCATGGGCGCCCCGCGCCCCGCCGCCCCCCAGCCCTACGGCGGCCAGCCGCAGGGTGGGTACGGGTACCCCGGTGCGCAGGGGCAGCCGCAGCAGGGTCAGCCGTACGGTGCTCAGCCGGGTCAGCCCGGTCAGCCCCAGCAGGGTCAGCCCTACGGCGCCCAGCCGGGTCAGCCGCAGCCGGGGCAGCAGACGCCGCCTCCCGCGCAGGCGCAGGCCACCGGTGACTTCTCGCCGTTCTGGTTCGCCGTGCCGGTGCCGCGTCCGCTGTACGCGGAGGACGGTTCGCCGACGCCGATCGCCGAACTGGCGCCCGGTACCTGGTACTTGGCCGTCGAGCAGCGCGGTCCCGGCCTGGTGGCCCAGACGCAGGACGGCCGTCGTGGCGTGCTGCAGGACACCACGGGGATCCAGCGCGGCTGATCTCCACGGCACCTCGCGGCCCCTCGCCCTTCCGGGCGGGGGGCCGTTGTCGTACAGTCGCCACCTCGCATTGAACTGACGACCCGTCAGAATGAATCGGGGGTATGGGTATGCGCCTGGGACTCGCACTCGGCTACTGGGGGCGCGGCCCCGACCCCGGGCACGTGGCGCTCGCCCAGGAGGCCGAGCGGCTCGGATACGACTCCGTGTGGACGGCGGAGGCGTGGGGCTCGGACGCCTTCACCCCGCTGACCTGGATCGCGGCGCACACCTCACGGATCAAGCTGGGCACGGCCATTGCCCAGATGGCGGCGCGGTCGCCCGTGACGACCGCGATGCACGCCCTGACCCTGGACCACCTGTCCGGCGGGCGGATGATGCTCGGGCTCGGGCTCTCCGGGCCGCAGGTGGTGGAGGGGTGGTACGGGCGCCCGTTCCCGAAGTCGCCGCTGACCGCCACGCGGGAGTACGTGGATGTGATCCGCCAGGTGTTCCGGCGGGAGGGGCCGGTCGCCCTCGACGGCCGCTTCCACTCGCACCCCTACCAGGGGGACGACGGGAGCGGCCTGGGCAAACCCCTGAAGCCGATCACGCACCCGCTGCGGGCGGAGCTGCCGGTCCTTCTCGGCGCGGAGGGGCCGAAGAACATCGCGCAGACGGTACGGATCGCGGACGGCTGGCTGCCGCTGTACTGGTCGCCGATGCGGTCCGACGTGTACGAGGCTTCGTTGGAGGGCGCGCGGGACGGATTCGTGGTCGCGCCCATGGCGCGGGCGAAGGTCTGCGACGACGTTGCGGAGGGTCTGCTTCCGGTCAAGGCGATGCTGGGGTTCTATATCGGCGGAATGGGGCACTCCGCGCGAAACTTTCATGCGGATCTGATGGCGCGGATGGGGTTCGAGGGAGAGGCGCGGAGGATCCAGGAACTGTTTCTGGCGGGACGCCGGGAGGAGGCGGTGATGGCCGTTCCTGATGCCTTCGCCGATGAGATCTCACTGGTGGGACCTCGGGAACGGATCGCGGAACGGCTGGAGTTGTGGCGAAAGGGGCCGGTGACGGATCTGCTGGTGTTGGCGCCGGACGCACATACGTTGCGGGTGCTGGCGGAGTTGAACGGCTGACTCCCCGGCCCGTCCGGAACCAGGGCGCCCCGCGCCGGACTCAGCCCTTCGTGAGCTCCCCCGCCGACGGCACCTTGTCCTTGACCTCCGCGCCCGCGCTCTTGCCCGCCCCCTTCACCTGGTTGATGACGTCGTCGAAGGAGTTCACGACCGAGTCCGTGGAGTCGCCCTTACGGAGCTTGGACGGCAGGTCCTTGAGGGCCTCGATCCCCGCGGTCAGGGGCGCCACCGCCTTGGCCAGCGTCGGGTCACCCTGGGCGTTCTTCGTCGCGGCCTTCAGGCGGTTGTAGGCCAGCGTTCCCGCGAGGCCGGCCTTGATCAGCGCGAACTTCCGCCCGTCGGCCCCCTTCTTGAACTTCCCGGCCCGGAACGGCTTCACGATCCACTGGTACGTCGCCCCCGCGGCGATCCCCGCGTTCGCCACGAACCGCGTCTTGGCGAACTTCTGCTTCTCCGTGGAGCTGGTGGCCGACGGTGCGGACGCCGCGTCAGCGGAGTCGTCGCCACCGCACGCCGTCACCCCCGCGAGCAGGGCGCCGCACAGCACAGGAGCGACGACGGACCGGCGTACGGCCGCGGCGGAGAGCAACACGAGGGACCTCCCGGAGTGGACAGCTCTCCCGGCAGCCTCACCCCGCGCGGCGCGCCCCGCCACCTGGGCGAGCCCGTACGGGTTTCAGCCAGGCCCACCCAGGTACACGGAAGCCATGGCGACCAGAAGCGCACGTGGCAGCACCGCAGCGAGGGTCATCGTCATCGTCGCTGACGTGATGGCCATCATCCTCGGCCTGTGGATCCTCATGTACCTGTTGGACGCGAACCGCGCCAACGACCTCGTCCAGTTCATCCACGACGTGGCCCGCTGGCTGGCCGGCTGGTCCCACGACCTGTTCACCTTCGACGAGGCATGGGCACGCGTAGTCTGCGGCTACGGCCTTGCGGCCCTGGTCTACGTCTTCGTGGGCCACGCCATCGCCGGACGCCTCCGGCGCTACTGACCCCCCGCCGCCGCCCCGCAGCACTCCGGCGCGAGGCCCACCGGCAGGCGTTCTCCCGAGAACACCGCGCAGGTGGCCTCGTCGCCGCCGAGTGCCGCCACCGCGAGCAGCAGGGAGCCCGCCGTCCACGTCGTCAGTTCCTCGGGCCAGATCGCCTTGTCGTCGAAGACGTAGCCCGTCCAGTAGAGGCCTGACTCCGGGTCGCGCAGGTGCTGGATCGACTGGAGGATCTCCAGGGCGCGGTCGGACTCGCCCACCACCCAGAGGGACAGGGCCAGTTCGGCGCTCTCACCGCCCGTCACCCAGTTGTTGGGGATCACGCAGCGCACGCCCAGGTCCGGCACCACGAAGCGGTCCCAGCCCTCCTCCATGCGGGACTTGGCCTCCGCGCCCGCGACCGCGCCACCGAGGACCGGGTAGTACCAGTCCATCGAGTAGCGGTCCTTGTCGAGGAAGCGCTCGGGGTGACTGCGTATCGCGTGGGCGAGCGCGCCCGTCGCCAACTCCCAGTCCGGCTGCGGCTCCTCGCGCTGCTCGGCGATCGCCAGGGCGCAGCGCAGCGCCTGGTGGATCGATGAACTGCCCGTCAGGAGCGCGTCGTTGACCGGCGTCCCGTCCTGCTCCCGCTTCCAGCCGATCTGGCCGCCGGGCTGCTGCAGGGCGAGCACGAACTCCACCGCGCCCACCACCGTCGGCCACAGGCGGTCCAGGAACGTGTCGTCGCCGGTCGAGAGGTAGTGGTGCCAGACGCCCACGGCGATGTACGCGCAGAAGTTCGTCTCGCGGCCACGGTCCGTCACGTCGTGCGGATCCCCGTCGGCGTACGCCGCGTACCAGGATCCGTCCGGGTTCTGGTGGCGCGCGAGCCAGTCGTAGGCGCTCGCCGCCGCCGCGTGCTCGCCCGCCGCGTCCAGGGCCATGGCGGCCTCGGTGTGGTCCCAGGGGTCCAGGTGGTGGCCGCGGAACCACGGGATCGCGCCGTCCTCGCGTTGGACCGCCAGAATCCCGCGGACCGTTCGCGTGGCCTGATCCGCCGTCAGGACGCCGGGCAGGACCAGGTGTTCAGTCCGCTCCGGGCTCGTCACGCGTCGGTCTTCGCGTCGGCCTTCGGCAGGTGCGGCTTCGTCGCGTACGCCACGAAGCTCTTGCCCACGACCGGGTTGAGCAGCTGTTCCGCCACCTTCGTCGCCAGTGGCTTCTTCATGATGTCCCAGACCAGGAGCTTGTGGTACGCCCGGACCGGCAGCGCCTTGTCGTTGTCCACGCCGAAGGCGCACTTCAGCCACCAGTACGGCGCGTGCAGGGCGTGCGCGTGGTGCGTGCCGTACGGCTTCAGGCCCGCCTCCCGCATCCTGCCGAGGAGTTCGTCCGCCTTGTAGATGCGGATGTGGCCGCCTTCGACCTCGTGGTAGGCGTCCGACAGGGCCCAGCAGATCTTCTCCGGGCCGTAGCGCGGGACCGTCACCGCGATGCGGCCGCCGGGCTTCAGGACCCGGACCATCTCCGCGAGTACGCCCTTGTCGTCGGGGATGTGCTCCATCACCTCGGAGATGATCACGACGTCGAACGAGGCGTCGGGGAAGGGGAGGTTGAGCGCGTCGCCCTCCATCGCGGTGGCGGTCGCGCCCGCGGGGGCCTCGCCCGCCTCCTTCATCGCGGCGAACCACTTGGCGACCTCGCGGATCTCCTCGGCGTTCTGGTCGAGGGCCACCACCTGAGCCCCCCGCCGGTAGCACTCGAAGGCGTGCCGGCCCGCGCCGCAGCCCAGGTCCAGGACGCGGTCGCCCGCGGCGAGCGGGAAGCGGGTGAAGTCGACGGTCAGCATCAGCGATGGCTCCCGGAGTACGTCGGGGTGGTGGCCGCGGGGCGGCCGGATTGCGAACCCGCGGTTCCGGCGATCGCCGCGCGGTACAGCTCTGCGGTGCCCTGGGCGGCGCGGGCCCAGGTGAATCTGGCGAGAACCCGCTCGCGCCCGGCCGCGCCGAGGCGGGCCCGCAGCTCGCGGTCGCCGAGCAGCCGGGTCAGGCCCGCGGCCAGCGCGCCGGGGTCGGCGGGGCGCACGGCCAGGCAGGTCTCGCCGTCCGGGCCCGCGACCTCCGGGATCGCGCCGCCGGTCGTGGCGAGCAGCGGCGTTCCCGTCGCCATCGCCTCTGCCGCGGGGAGCGAGAAACCCTCGTAGAGAGAAGGGACGCAGGCGACCTCGGCCGAGCGGACCAGGTCCACGAGATCCTCGTCGGAGATGCCCTTGACGAACTCGATGGCGTCCTCGAGGCCGTACTTCTCGATCGCCTGCGCCACAGGGCCGTCCTCGGCTCGCTTGCCGACGACGACGAGGTGAGCGGCGGGGTTCTCGGCGCGGACCTTGGCGAGCGCCTCGACGAGGTAGACGAGGCCCTTGAGCGGGACGTCCGCGCTGGACGTCGTGACGATCCGGCCCGGCACCTCGGGGACCGAGGGGTCCGGCGAGAAGAGGTCGGTGTCGGCGCCGATGTGCACGACGCTGATGCGGTCGTCGCATACGCCGAGATGGTCGACGATCTCCTGGCGCGACGTGCCGGAGACGGTGAGCACGGAGGGCAGGCGCCGTGCCACGCGCTTCTGCATGCGCGTGAACGCGTACCAGCGGCGCACGGACATCCGGCGCCGCCAGTGCGGCGCCGCCTCCAGGTCAAGCCTGCGGTCCACGGTGATGGGGTGATGGATCGTGGAGACGAGGGGGGCGCCGAGGTCGCCCAACAGGCCGTAGCCGAGCGTCTGGTTGTCGTGCACGACATCGAACTCGCCCCGCCTTGCCCGTAGATGACGGCGGGCGCGCAGGCTGAACGTCGCGGGTTCGGGGAAGCCGCCGGTCCACATCGTCGCCACTTCGAGCGCGTCGACCCAGTCGCGGTACTCGTCGCGCCTCGGCGTGCGGAAGGGGTCCGGTGAGCGGTAGAGGTCGAGGCTCGGCAGCTCGGTGAGCCTGAGGCCTTCGAGGCCCTCGTCCAGGACGGGGTAGGGCTGCGCGCCGATCACTTCGACGCTGTGGCCGAGGCGGGCCAGCTCGCGCGAGAGGTGACGTACGTAGACGCCTTGGCCCCCGCAGAACGGGTTCCCTTTGTATGTGAGGAGAGCGATGCGCAACGGACGGTCACCATCGGCGTCCGGCCCCGTCCGGGGGCCCGCCTCCATGGCCTCAGCGGTCACTCTCGGCCCCCTTCTCCCTGCGGTTGTCCGCGAGGTTACGCCGGGACGGTAATCTAGAACAAGTTTCAGACTTGATCGCTGAATGATCGCTGATTGATCGCGGAACGAGCTTTGAATCTACCGGCAGGTAGCCGCGCTGTAAGGCCCGGATCAGGTGATTCGCGCCACGGCAGGCGCCCTGCCATGCTGGCGCACCAGGTGACCGGACCGGGACGACGGAACAACGGGACATATGACATCGGAAGCCAAGGCAGCGGAAGTCGCAGCAGCTGATCCGGCGTCGCCGCCCCTGACCGAACGGCAGGAGGCGCGCCGCCGCCGCATCCTGCACGCCAGCGCCCAACTCGCGAGCAGGGGCGGGTTCGACGCGGTGCAGATGCGCGAGGTCGCCGAGTCCTCCAGCGTCGCCCTGGGCACGCTGTACCGCTACTTCCCCTCCAAGGTGCATCTCCTGGTCGCCACCATGCAGGACCAGCTGCAGCACATGCACACGACGATCCGCAAGCGCCCGCCCGCGGGCGAGACTCCCGCCGAGCGGTGCGCCGAGACGCTGATGCGGGCCTTCCGCGCCCTGCAGCGCGAGCCGCATCTGGCGGACGCGATGGTCAGGGCGCTGACCTTCGCCGACCGCTCGGTGAGCCCCGAGGTGGACACGGTCTCGCGGCTGACCACGGCGATCATCCTGGACGCGATGGGCCTGGCGGACGCGCCGACCCCCGAGCAGCTCTCGGCGGTCCGGGTCATCGAGCACACCTGGCACTCGGCGCTGATCACCTGGCTCTCGGGGCGGGCTTCGATCGCGCAGGTGAAGATCGACATCGAGATGGTGTGCCGCCTGATCGACCTGACGACTCCCGAGGCCCCCTGACCCTCACGCGTCTCGCACCGCACTCACGCACGCCTGGATCGTGTGGCGTGCGCGCCCTGCCCGGGAAACAGGGGCACAGAGGGCGCACAACCCCCTGGCAATTGCGCCCCTGAGCCTCTCCCGATCCCGCTTGGCCAATTCGCGGCGTCCGCGCGAGCGGTCGACGCCGCTATGAATGGTCTACGTGCTGAATGAAGCAACCGGGACCGATGTCGGGGGCCCTGGAGGAGCGAAACGTGATCCGGGTACTTCTCGTGCACGACGCCTGCTTGCTGCGATCGGCCCTGGCGGAACGCCTCGCCCGTGAGCCGGACCTGGAGGTGTTCCACGCACCCTGGAACAGCGCCCGCGACCGTACGGGGGCGGTGCGTCCCGACCTCTGGGTGGCCGACCCCGACGGCGACTCGGCGTACGCGTCCGTCGAGTTCGGGGAGCAGTCCCATCCCGTGGCCGGCGGCCTCGGCTGCCCGCTGCTCGTCCTGGTCTCCGGGAACCGGCCGGGGCTGCTGCGGCGCTGCATGGAGGCGGGCGCACTCGGCTATGTGGACAAGGCGAGCCCGCCGGACCGGCTGCTCGCCGGGATCAGGCAGGTGGCGGACGGGCAGCGGTTCGTGGACGCTTCGCTTGGCTTCGGGTTCCTGAAGGCAGCTCAAATGCCCCTGACACACCGGGAGTTACTGGTGCTCTCGCTGGCCGCCGGGGGCGCGCCCGTCGCCGAGATCGCGCACCGCCTGCATCTGACCAACGGGACGGTGCGCAACTACATGGCCGCCATCACCCGCAAGACCGGGGCCCGCAACAGGATCGACGCCATACGCATCTCGCGCGGGGAGGGCTGGGTGTGACGGCCCGTACGCGGGGCCCCAGTTGCCGGACAGCTCGCGGTAGAGCGACGAACTCTCCAGCAGCTCCTCGTGGCGGCCGCACAGGGTGTGCGTCCCGTCCATCACCAGGATCCGGTCGGCACGGCGGGCCGAGCTGATGCGGTGGGCGATCACCACGAGGGTGCCGCCCGGCCGCGCCGCGAACGCCCGCTCGGCGCGGGCCTCCGCCACCGGGTCGAGGTGGCAGGTGGCCTCGTCGAGCAGGGCCAGGGGCGCGTACGAGACATAGGCGCGGGTCAGCGCGACGAGCTGCCGCTCGCCCGCCGAGAGCGCGGCGGGATCGACCGCGGCATCGAGCCCGCCGAGCCGCTCGACCACCCCGCCGAGCCCGACGCCCCGCGCGGCGTCCCACAACTCCGCGTCCCCGACGGGGTCCGCCCGCAGATACTCCAGGTTCTCCCGCATGGTCCCGCTGAAGACGTACGCCTCCTGCGGTATCAACACCCGGCGCCCGACGGCTTCTTGCCCCCGCACGCCCCGCCCACCCACACGGACGACACCACGGCCGGGTTCCAACAATCCGGCCACGAGCCCGGCAAGCGTGGACTTCCCGATCCCACTGGGCCCGACGACCGCCAGATGACCGCCCCGGGGAACGACGAGCGACAGATCGCGTACGACGGGCTCGGCGAGGGGACCGTAGGCGAAGGTGACGGAGGAGAGCTGGAGGGCGGGGGCTGGGTGCTCATCGGGGGCCCCGTCGGGGGACCCGTCCGGGGCAGGTGCTTCCGCGCCCGCCTCGGCCGGCGCTCCGGCCGCCGCTCCGGTCGGCGGCGGATCCCACGTAAGGCGCCGCAGGACGATGGCCAGGCGGGAGCCGCTTGTTCCCAGGCCGTGGATCAGGTTGTGCAGGGCCGGGAGCAGGGCCTGGGTCACGTAGGCGATCGCGCCCACCAGGGCGCCCGGCGTCACGCCGCGGTTCAGGAGCCAGGGGGCCGTCACCAGGAGCAGGACGAGCGGGAGTTGGCCGCCCGTCGCGAGGGCAGCCGTGCGCAGGACGCCCCAGTGGGCGAGCGCGCGGGCCGCCGCGTACTCCGTGGAGATACCCCGGTCCAGGTCCTCGGCCACGACACGTTCCGCCCCCGCGGCGGCGACGTCCCGCAACCCCGGTGACACCGCACCCAGTTGAGCCGCGATGACCTCATCCGCCACGAGGAAGCCCTCCTGGCGCCGGGCCAGCGGGCGCAGGCTCGCCACGAACAGGCCGACACCGGCCAGGAGCGGCGGAGCGACCACCAGGAGCAGGAGCGGGGCGAGCGAGAACAAGCCGATCAGCGCGCCCGCCGCGGTGAAGACGAAGGAGCGGGACACCAGGATCAGGCCCGCGAACGTGTCCCTGGCGATCTCCACCTGCTGGGTGAGCCGGGACACGGACCCCCCGTCCGCCTCCCGCAGTCCCCGGCCGACGACCTGCCGCACCAGCGTGTCCCGCAACGGTTCCACCAGGTCGGCGACCGCGCGGAACACCCGCCCCGTGCCGTACGCGGCGACCACCACGCCGAGCCCGGCCGCCCCGAGCCACCCCAGGCCCACCGCCTCGCGCCCCGCGAGGAACCCGTCGTCCAGGGCCTTCGCGAGGGCGTACCCGGTGAGGAAGGTCTGCCCGGTCTCCAGTACGGACCAGAGCGCGAGCCGCAGCACCACCAGCCACCTGCGGCGCAGGAAGCGGATGCCTCGGCGGTAGGGGCCCTGCGGTGGCCCGTCGAAGGTCAGTCCCTTCACTCGCCGAACACCTCCCGGTACTCCGGTCGCCGCCACAGCTCCGCATGCGTACCCACCGCCCGGATCCGGCCGTCGTGCAGCCACGCCACCGCGTCCGCGCGGGCCGCCGTCGCCGCACGGTGGGCGATGATCAGGCGGCTGCGGTGCGGGGTGTGATGGAGCACGGCCTCGGCGATGTGGTGTTCCGTCACCGTGTCCAGGCTCGACATCGCGTCGTCCAGGATCAGGATGCGCCCTCCTCGCGCGAACGCCCGTGCCAGGCCCAGGCGTTGGGCCTCGCCCCCGGAGAGAGGCGCCTGTCCGCAAGGCGTGGTGTAGCCGCCGGGGAGGCGGGTGATGAAGGAGTCGGCGTGGGCGGCGCGGGAGGCCTCGCGGATGCGGTTCGGCGCCGGACGCGGGGAGCCGAAGCCGATCGTGTCCTCCAGGGTCGCGCCGAGCAGCGCGGGCCGCTCGAAGGCGTAACCGACCTCGCGGCGCAGCTCTTCGCGGCCCAGCGAACGCAGGGGGACGCCGTCGAGTCGTACGTCCCCTTCGTCGGGGTCGGCGAGCCGGCCGGCGACGGACGCAAGGAGCGACTTGCCCGCGCCGGAGCGCCCGACCACGGCCAGCGTGCCGCCCGCGGGCACCGTCAGGTCGACGCCGTCGAGCACGGTGCGCCCGGCGCGGATCACCTTGACCCCACGCAGCTCCAGGAGGCCGTCACCGGGCGGGAGTTCGGCGTCTCCGTACGAGGTCGCGGGTTCCGCGAGCACCTCCCCCAGACGCTGCGCCGCGGCCTTCGCCCGCACGAGTGCTCCCAGCTGTCCGACGAGCATGCCGATCCCGGCGGCGAGCACCGCGTACCGCGACGCGGCCAGCAACTCGCCTACGGTGATGTGGTCCTGGAGCACCAGATGGCCCGCGACCGCGACGACCGCGAGCTGCAGGAGGGGAGCGACCGCGACGGCCTGTGCCTGGGAGCGCCCCTGGACCCGCCACATCCGGTGTCCCTGGCGGGAGAGTTCGGGCAGCGCTCCGAGGACGCGCCCCGCCTCTTTGTCCTCGGAGTGCGCCGCCGCGATGGTCCTGGCCCCGCCGATCGCCTCGCCGAGGCGTCCTGCGATGTCGCCCTGGACCTCCTGGTAGCGCGCCACGCAGTCGGATGTGGCGCGAGTGAACACCCGCAGGAGCAGGGCGAGTACGGGCGCCCCGGCGATGAACACCACGGCGAGCCAGGCGTTGATCAGGGCGAGTGCCACCATGGCTCCGACGGGCACGGCCAGGGAGGCGAGGAGCGCGGCGACCGTGGCGGGCGCGATGCCCGCGTGTGCCGCGTTGTCGATGAGGCGTGCCACCAGGTCGCCGTGGGCGAAGCGCGCGGTGGTGCGCGGGCCGACGGCGAGCACATGGCGGACGACCTGGCGTCGCAGCCAGGCCGTGGTGCGGGCGTTGGTGGTTCCGGTGAGGACGCCGTCGAGGGCGTCGAGCAGGGCGCTCGCGCCGATGAGCGCCGTGCACGCCAGGATCCAGCGGGTGGCGTCGGCGCCGACATGGCCGGCCGCGTAGCCGGTCAGGACGGCGTCCAGGGCGCGGCCGAGCACGTACGGCAGGCCGAGGCCCGCGCCCGCGCCCGCGACGCTGAGCAGCGCCAGGACCGCGCAGCGGGCGGCGCTGTGGCGGGCCGCGGCCTTCAACAGGCCTGCGTCGTGGTCGGGTTGAGGAGGACGGGTGTTCGTGGTCGCCATGCGGTCCGGATCCTCGCAGTCCTCGTGTCCGCGGCCGGTCGCCGGTGACGCGGTGGCCGACGCCCGCGGACCCGGGCGGGCCCCCGAGGGAGGCCCGCCCGTGCCGTCTGGTGCGGTGCCGCTTATGCGCGGACGCGCGTCACAGACAGATGGCGAGGCTGGCCGCGCTCCAGCAGAGAAGCAGGCTGGCCGTGCTCTGGCCGCCACCGCCGCCACCGGTCATCTCGTCGGACTCCATGCTCTGCAGGTCGAGAAGCGCCATGGTCTTCCTTCTTTCTTGGGGACGTTGTGATCCTTCGGGTGGTGTCACGACCCCGCTGAAGCGCGGGACCGGCTCTGGGGCCGCCTGGGCGGCGGCAGGAAGGGGACGTGCGCGTCGCCGTCGCCGAGCGCGGCACAGAGGGCGACGAGAGCGCCCGCCGTGCCGGTGTTCAGGTCCATGGAGAGGCGCATCATCTGGTTTCCGGGGAAGGCGAGTTGGCCCTCGTACGACATCGAGAACCAGCCCAGTGCCGCGATCTGCTCGGCGACGTCCTCGGGCGTGATGTCCGGCGCCGTACTGCGGTTGAGGTGGAGCAGCAGCCCGGCCCGCCCTTGATACAGGCCCGGCTGCACGCAGAAGCGTGCGCGCGCGGCGGCCAGGATGCCCGGCCGCGCCGCCTCGAACGCGGCGTCGTACCGGTGTGCGAGGTAGTCGTCGATGACCATTCCGATGCCGACGCTGCCGTCGCCGAGGTAGGGCAGGGCGCGTCGGCCGTCGTCCACTTGGAGGCTGCCGTCCGGCTGCGTCACGCACCGGGCGAGGTCTGTGCGCAGGGCGCGTGCCGCCAGGTCGAGGAGCGCGGTGTCGCCGCTCCGCTCGTGGAGCCGCAGGAAGAGGAGCGCGGGGCCGGTGGCTCCGTGCAGCAGACCGGCCCGTGGCCGCCCGTTCGGCGGGTTCTCGGCCGTGAGCCGCTCACCGAGCAACTCGGCGGCCCGCAGCGCATGTTGGGCTAGCGACTCCTCGCCGGCGCTCTCCGCGAGGCCGTCCAGGACGAGGCCGAGCCCCGCGAGGCCGCCGTACAGGTCGGACGGCAGGCGCTCCCAGCGTTCCTTGAGGACGAGGTCGACGAGGTCGAGGGCGCGGTCGCGGTGCCCGAGCCGGTCGAGTACGTGGGCGATGCCCGCGAGGCCGTCGTGCAGCCCCAAGGGGGTGCCGGGGCGGACGGGTCCGGTGTGCTTCAGGAGCCAGCGCTCGCCCTCCTCGTAGCGCTCGGCGCCGCTCTGGTCGAGGGCGAGCAGCACTCCGGCCGCGCCATGCGCGAGGCCGAGCCCGCCGCCGTCGGCGAACTGCGCGATGTCGCCGGGGAAGAGCCGGTCGTCGCGCTCCGGGGTGGCCGAGGCGAGGATGGCCTTGACCATCGAGTCCCGGCTGTAGGGCCAGTCGGCGGGGTCGACGAACACGGAGCCCGCTGCCGCCGCCCTGGTGGCGCCGGTCCCGCCCCCGTCCAGGACGCCCCCCGTCGGGGCCTTTGGTGCTCCCGCGCCGGGGACCGGCGCCTGCTCGTCCGCTTCGGCGCGCTCGATCTCCGCCACCGCTTCGGCGAGGAACTCCGCCGGTACGTCGGGGAATTCGGCGGCGATCATCTGGGCCAGATGTGCGGCCTTGCCCCGGTCGACGGCGAGCAGCGAGGTGACCGGCAGGAAGAGGGCGAGCCGCAGACACGCCAGGGCGTAGCGGTCGATGCCCGTGCCGGTGCGGTCCTGCGGCGCGAGGAACCCGGGGTGGGCCATGACCTGGCGCCCCGCGTCGCTCACGGATCCGGCCGCTTCGAAGTCGAGGAGCGCCACGGACTGTTCGTCGGGCGCGACCATGATGTTGAAGAGGTGGAGGTCGTTGAAGACGACGCCCCGTTCGTGCACGGCGGTGACGGCCTCCTCGACGCGCCGGTGCATGCGCAGCGCCCAGTCCGTGTAGTCGGCGATGGCCTCGGGGTCGGGCCGGCTGCCCAGGAGCGGATGCCGGTGCCCGAAGAAGGAGTTGAGGGTGTTGCCCTCGATGAAGTCCATGACCAGGAAGCGGTGGCCGTCGAGCAGGAACCAGTCCCGGACCTCGGGGGCGACACCGAGGCCGGACAGCTTCTCGAGGGCGGTCTTCTCGCGTTCGAGCCGGGCGACGGCGTCGGCTCCGCCGGCGGCGAGGCCCGCGTGCGGCCTGCCCTCCTTGAGGACGACCTTGCGGCCGTCGCGGGTGTCGGTTCCCGCGTAGACGCCGCCGCCGTTGGAGAAGTGCAGGGCCTTCTCGATGCGGTACGGCAGGTCGCTGACGGTCGTCGTGTTGCGGGCGGCCAGCTGGGGTCCGAGGAACGCGGGCAGCGTCACCCACTCGGGCACCCGGAAGGCCGGGTCGCGGGAGTCGGGCACGAGCGTGCCGTCGGCGTCCTCGATGGCGGGCACGAGCGTGCCCTTGCCGTTGTCGCACATGCGCCGCGTGAAGGCCCCGTACCTGACGTAGAGCGGCCCTTGCTCCCAGCGCAGGTCGGTCAGGATGTACGGCCCGTCGAACCCTTCGAGCAGCCTGCCCAACTCAAGCAGGACTGCGTGGAGTTGCTGCTCGTCGGCCGGGTAGATCGTGGCGAACTTGCCGCTGTTGTCGCGCCCGGCGTACTTGCTGTTGCGCAGGTGAAGCAGGTGGGCGGCGGGCACGAACTTGAACGGGACGGCGTGCTCGACGCAGTAGTCCCAGATGATCGCGCCGATGCCGTCGGCGTTGTCCAGGGTGGCGGAGGCGTGCACCTTCCAGCCCTGCTGGGGTGCGGGGCGCGGCTCCCCGTCGGCGTCGAGCGGGACGATCGAGAGCCAGTCGCCCGAGCGCACCGAGCGCCACCCGGGCGGAACCGACCGCCCCGCCGTCGCGAACTCGGGCGCGGCAGCACCGCCCACGGACAAACGATCCGGAGTCTCGTAGAAGTACCTGTCAGCCAGGCAGTAGACCTCGTACCGCTTGTCCACGGCGTCCCCTCCCCATGTGGTCTGGCTCAGAGAGTTCCAGGCCGCAAAGGGGACGGACAGTCACGGATGTCATCGATCGGGCATGCGGAACGCATGGGTAAAGTCCTGTTCGCACCCGTTCGACTGCACATGATGCGCAGGAGGTACACAGTCCGGCTCGGGCGGCGTCACGGAAGCAAAAGCCCGCCGCCCGGAGCGGACGGCGTCAGTCCTCCGGCGGGAAAACGACCTCCCCGCTGCCGGACAGCGTGATCGTGATCGCCTCGACCGGGCATCCCTCGGCCGCTTCGAGCACCTTCTCGTTCGCGTCGGTCTCGGGGTCCGCGGGGTGCGACTGGCGGGCGGAGTCGAGCGCGAAGCCGCCCGGCGCCGTGATCACGCACATCCCGGAGCCGATGCAGACGGAGCGGTCCACCTCGACGTGCCAGCGGTCACCCATCAGGCACCCGTCCCCTCATAGCCGGCCGGGAGATGGATCATCTTGTGCTCGAAGTACTCGCCGTACCCCTCGGGCCCGAACTCCCGCCCCAGACCTGAGTTCTTGTAGCCGCCGAACGGTCCGAGCATGTCGAGGCTGAAGGTGTTCACGGAGTACGTCCCGGTGCGCACCTGCCGTGCGATGTCGATGCCATGCTCCGTGTCCGCCGTCCATACACTGCCGCTGAGCCCGTACTCCGAGTCGTTGGCGATCTTCACGGCCTCGCTCTCGTCGCCGTACGGAAGGAGGCAGATGACCGGGCCGAAGATCTCCTCGCGCGCGACGCGCATCGAGTTGTCCACGCCGCCCAGGAGCGTCGGCTCGACGTACCAGCCCTCGTCGAGCCCGGCCGGACGCCCGCCGCCCGTCAGGATCTTGGCGCCTTCCTCCTGGCCGATGCGGATGTAGTCGAGCGAGCGCTGCTGCTGGCGCTGGGCGACGAGCGGGCCCAGTTCGGTCTCCGGGTCGAGCGGGTCGCCGATCTTGAGCGCGGAGGCAGCGGCGGCGAAGGCCTCGGCGAATTCGTCGTAGCGCGCGTGCGGCACGAGGATGCGGGTCTGGGCCACGCACGCCTGGCCGTTGATCATCCAGGCGAAGGGGACGATGCCCGCGACCGCGCTCGCCGCGTCCGCGTCCGGCAGGATCACCGCCGCCGACTTGCCGCCCAACTCCAGGGTCACGCGCGTGAGATTGCGGGCCGCGACCTCCATGACGCGCTTACCCGCGCCGACGGAACCGGTGAAGGACACTTTGTCGATACCGGGGTGCCCGACGAGGTACTCGCTCACCTCACGGTCCGCCGAGATGATCGAGAGCACGCCCTTCGGCAGCCCAGCCTCGGTGGCGATCTCGGCGAGTATGTAGGCGTCGAGCGGCGTCTCGGGTGAGGTCTTGAGGATCACCGGGCACCCGGCGAGCAGTGCGGGCGCGAGTTTGGCCGCGGCGGTGAACTGCGGGACGTTCCACGGGACGACGGCCGCCACGACGCCGACCGGCTCACGCCGGACGAGGATCTTGCCGAGCGCTCCGTCGCGCTCTTCCTCGTACGTGAAGTTCCGCGCGACCGTGAGCGCCGAGTCCCAGACCATCATCGCGGCGAGGGCCTGCACCATCACGCTCGATGTGTACGGGGTGCCGTTCTCGGAGCTGATGACGCGGGCGATCTCCTCGTGCCGTACCGCGAACGCGTCCTTGATCTTCGTGATGACCTCGATGCGCTCGTCCAGCGTCATCCGGGGCCAGGGCCCCTCGTCGAACGCCTTGCGCGCCGTGGCGACGGCCCGGTCGACATCGGCGGGTGCGGCGTGCGGCACGCGCGCGAAGACCTGGCCGGTGTGCGGCGAGATCACCTCGATGACGTCCTTGCCGTGGGGGTCCACCAGCTCCCCGCCGATGAAAAGCTGTCCGTGTTCCACGAGCTCGGTCATGGCTGACTGCCTCCTGCGGGATTCCGCCTGCGCGGCACGCTTTCTGACACTGGTTCAGAACTGATACCAGTTCTAGTTCCAGTAGTCCACGGAGGGCAAGCCTCAAGTAGCCTGACGAAACAGTCGACTTAGGCGATCATTGGAACTAGTTCTAGTTCACGAGAGATGAGGGCGCCCGATGACGCAGGTGACCGATCCGCAGGTGACCGAGCACGGCGGGGGCGTGTGGAGCATCAAGGTCCCGATCCCGGACAACCCCCTGGGCTTCACCCTCGTCCACCTCCTCGACACCGACGCCGGTCCGGTCCTCGTCGACACGGGCTGGGACGACCCCACGTCCTGGGACGCCCTCGCCTCCGGCCTCGCCGCCTGCGGCACGTCCGTGGACGCGGTGCACGGCGTCGTCATCACCCACCACCACCCCGACCACCACGGCCTGTCGGCCAAGGTCCGCGAGGCGTCGGGCGCGTGGATCGCGATGCACGAGGCGGACGCGTCGGTCGTACGCCGCACGCGGACCGGGCCGCCCGCGCGCTGGTTCGACTACATGGTGGAGAAGCTGACGGCCGCGGGCGCCCCCGCCGACCACCTGGCACCCCTGCTCGCCGCGCGCGACGCGGGCCGCACTCCCCGGCTTCCCGGCCTGGCCGCCGCGCTCCCCGACCGCGACATCACACCCGGCGAGCTGCTCGAACTGCCGGGGCGCAGGCTCCGCGCCATCTGGACCCCCGGCCACACCCCCGGCCACGTCTGCCTGCACCTGGAGGAGGAGCACCCGGCACAACTGCCGGGCCACGGCCGCCTGTTCTCCGGCGACCATCTACTCCCCGGGATCACACCGCACATCGGCTTGTACGAGGACCCGGACGACGAGACGATCACCGATCCCCTCGGCGACTATCTCGACTCCCTGGAGCGCGTCGGCCGCCTGGGGGTCGCCGAGGTCCTTCCGGCCCACCAGTACGCGTTCACGGACGCCGCGGCCCGTGTGCGCGAGATCCTGGCCCACCACGAGGAGCGCCTGACGGACCTGCTCGCCCTCCTCGCCGAGCCCCTCACGCCCTGGCAGCTCGCCGTGCAGATGGAGTGGAACCGCCCCTGGGCCGATATCCGCTACGGCTCACGGAACATCGCGGTCTCCGAGGCCGAGGCCCATGTGCGGCGCCTGGTGAAGCTGGGGCGCGCGGAGGCAGTGGGCAACGATCCGGTGCGCTACCGCGCGGTGTGAGCTCCGGCCGGGGGCGGGCGCCCCCGGCCGCTCCCCCTACGGGCCGGTAGAGTGGTCCCCGTCGTCATCATGCCCGTACGGGGGGAAGCCGGTGCGAATCCGGCGCTGACCCGCAGCCGTATAGACCGCCTCCGAGCGGTGAGCCGGAATGCCCGGTACGGAACATGACCGGCTCGCTTCATCGGAACCTCCGGTGAACGGCACCGTCGAGGTATACGGAGCCGGAGCCGCCCGGAGCCCGTGCCCGCTACGCGCCCGTGCTGCCCCGCTCCCCGCAGGGAGAGGCACCCGCCGCATCATGAACGTTCGCCGCAGCGCAGCGGTCCTGGCCGCCGTCGCCGTGTTCGGTTCGGCCGGAGCCCCGGCCGCATTCGCGGAGAGCCCGTCACCGTCGCCTTCCGCCGCCCTTCCTTCCGGTCTGTACGGCGATGCGGACCCCAAGTTCGACGGGGTCTTCCGGCAGTCGTACGCCCTGCTCGCCCAGGACTCGTCCGGTGTGAAGCCCGCCACGAAGTCCGTCGACTGGCTCGCGGGCCAGCAGTGCGACAGCGGCGGCTTCGCCGCGTACCGCGCCGACCCGAGCGAGCCGTGCGACTCCAAGACGATGTTCGACAGCAACGCGACCGCGTCCGCCGTGCAGGCGCTCGCCGCGCTCGGCGGTGAGAAGAAGACGGTCGACAAGAGCGTCGCCTGGTTGAAGTCGGTGCAGAACAAGGACGGCGGCTGGGGTTACAGCCCCGGCATGGCCTCCGACGCCAACTCCACCGGCATCGTGATCGGCGCGCTCGTCGGCGCGGGCCAGAAGCCGCAGTCGGTGAAGAACCAGGACGGCAAGTCCCCGTACGACGCACTGCCCGCCCTCTCCATGAGCTGCGGCAAGGACGGCGGCGCCTTCGGCCTCGCGGACGCCAAGTCCGGCAAGCTCTCGCCGAACGCGGACGCCACGGCGGCCGGTGTGCTGGGAAGCCAGGGCAAGGGCCTCGTCGTGGAGCCGGCCAAGAAGACCGCCGCCGCCCCGAAGTGCGCGCAGGCCGACACCGCCGAGCAGGCGGCGTCGAACGGCACCGGCTACCTCCTGAAGACCCTCGCCGAGAACGACGACCACCTGATGTCGTCGATGCCCGGCGCCGACGACCAGCCCGACTACGGCAACACCGCGGACTCCGTGCTCGCGCTCGCCGCGGCCGGTCAGGAGGAGCAGGCCAAGAAGTCGGCCCAGTGGCTGGCGAAGAACTCCGCGGCCTGGGCCAAGAAGTCCGGCCCCGCCGCCTACGCCCAGCTGATCTTCGCCGCCCACGCGTCGGGCCTCGACGAGCGGAACTTCGGCGGCGCCGACCTGGTCAAGGAGCTGAACGCGCAGGGTCCCGCCCCGGAGTCGACCGAGCAGGCCGCGGACGAGAAGAAGGACAGCGACGACGGCGGCGTGAGCATCTGGTGGATCATCGGCGTCGGCATGGTCGCCGGCATCGGCATCGGCTTCCTGTACAGCGGCAACAAGAAGAAGCAGCAGCTGTGACGCGGGGTCGCGCGCGGTGCGGGCGCCTGGCGATCGGGGCGATCGTCGCCGCCCTGCTCGGCGTCGTCGCCGCCGCCCCCGCCCAGGCCGCCGGCTACCGCTACTGGTCGTTCTGGGACCGGGACGGCGCCCGGTGGACGTACGCGAGTCAGGGGCCGAGCACCGCGCGCCCCGACGACGGCGCCGTCCAGGGCTTCCGGTTCTCCGTGTCCGACGATTCGCAGGACTCGGCGAAGCCGCGCGGCGCCGCGGACTTCGACACGATCTGCGCCAAGACCCCCGCCAAGGACGACCGCAAGCGGATCGCCCTGGTCATCGACTTCGGTACGCCGGGCGACGCTCCCGGCGGGCAGACTCCGCCGAAGCCGCGTACCGCCTGCGCGCAGGTCACCGACGACGCGACGAGCGCGGACGCGCTCGCCTCGGTCGCCGAGCCTCTGCGCTACGGCTCCAACGCCCTGCTGTGCGCCATCGCGAACTACCCGAAGTCGGGCTGCGGCGAGCAGGTCGCGGGCGACGGAGCGTCCGATGGCACGCGGAAGAAGCCGTCCGCGACCGTGTCCGCCGAGGAGAAGGACGATTCCGGTGGCCCCTCCGTCGGCCTGATCGCGGGCGTCGCCGCCATCGCCCTGCTCGGCGGGGCCGCCCTCTGGCAGGCACGCCGCCGGCGCGGCTGACCCGCACGATGAACGATCACCCGAGCACCGCTCCCGGTGCGCTGCGGCGGCGTCTGGCCCCCGAGGCGCACCGGAGCAACGCACTGCACCCGGGCGCCTGGTGGGTGTGGGCGCTCGGCCTCGGCGTCGCGGCGTCCCGCACCACCAACCCCCTGCTCCTCGGGATGCTGATCGGGGTCGCGGGCTACGTCGTCGCGGCGCGCAGGACGTCCGCTCCGTGGGCGCGGTCGTACGGCGCGTTCGTGAAGCTGGCCCTCTTCGTGATCGCGATCCGGCTCGTCTTCGCCGTGGTCCTCGGCTCCCCCATCCCCGGCAGCCATGTCGTCGTGACGCTCCCCGAAGTGCCGCTGCCGGACTGGGCGAAGGGCGTGCGGATCGGCGGCAGGGTGACGGCCGAGGGGCTGCTCTTCGCGCTCTACGACGGGGTGCGCCTTGCCGGTCTCCTCATCTGCGTCGGCGCCGCCAATGCCCTGGCCAGCCCGGCCCGGCTGCTCAAGTCGCTGCCGGGCGCGCTGTACGAGGTGGGGGTCGCCATCGTCGTGGCGATGACGTTCGCGCCGAACCTGATCATGGATGTGCAGCGTCTGCGCGCCGCGCGGCGCCTGCGCGGGCGCGCCGACAAGGGCATCCGGGGGCTGCTCCAGGTCGGGCTCCCCGTCCTTGAGGGCGCGTTGGAGCGGTCGGTCGCCCTGGCCGCTGCCATGGACGCGCGCGGCTTCGGCCGCACCGCGCCGGTCCCCGCAGGTGTGCGCAGGGCCACGGCGGTACTGACCCTCGGCGGTCTGATGGGCGTCTGCGCGGGAACGTACGGCCTGCTCTCCGAGTCAGGCGCGGGCTACGGCCTGCCGGTCCTGGCCGCCGGTCTCGTCGCCGCCCTCGCGGGCCTGCGCCTCGGCGGCCGGCGCTCCGTGCGCACCCGCTACCGGCCCGACCCCTGGGGTGTGCGCGCCTGGCTCGTCGCCGGGTCGGGGATCGCGGTGGCGGGCCTGATGATCTGGGCCGCCTCGTACGACGCCGCCCTGCACCCCGGAGTCGTCCCCCTGACGGCGCCGATACTGCCGCTGTGGCCCGCGGTGGCCGTGCTCATCGGCCTGCTGCCCGCCTTCGTGGCGCCGGTGCCCGCCGATGCGGCCGCCCCCGCCCCGACCGCCACCGCTCGTTCCAAGGAGCCCTCATGATCCGCTTCGAGGATGTCTCCGTGACGTACGAAGGGGTCGCCGAGCCCACCGTGCGCGGGGTCGATCTCGCCGTGCCCGAGGGCGAGTTGGTGCTCCTCGTCGGCCCTTCCGGGGTCGGCAAGTCGACGTTGCTCGGCACGGTGAGCGGGCTCGTGCCGCACTTCACCGGGGGCACGCTGCGGGGCCGTGTGACGGTGGCGGGGCGCGACACCCGTACGCACAAGCCGCGCGAACTCGCCGACGTCGTCGGCACGGTGGGCCAGGATCCGCTGTCGCACTTCGTGACGGACACGGTCGAGGACGAGCTGGCGTACGGGATGGAGTCGCTCGGGCTCGCCCCCGACGTGATGCGCCGCCGGGTCGAGGAGACCCTGGACCTGCTCGGCCTCGCCGATCTGCGCGACCGGCCCATCGCCACGCTCTCCGGCGGCCAGCAGCAGCGCGTCGCGATCGGCTCGGTGCTCACGCCGCACCCCCAGGTCCTCGTCCTCGACGAGCCGACGTCGGCCCTCGACCCGGCCGCCGCCGAGGAGGTGCTCGCCGTGCTGCAGCGCCTCGTCCACGACCTGGGCACGACGGTCCTGATGGCCGAGCACCGCCTGGAGCGGGTCGTGCAGTACGCGGACCAGGTGCTGCTGCTCGCGGCGCCGGGCGAGGCGCCCGTGCTCGGGGACCCCGCCGCGCTGATGGCGGTCTCGCCGGTCTACCCGCCGGTGGTGGGCCTCGGCCGCCTCGCGGGCTGGTCGCCGCTGCCGCTGACGGTCCGCGACGCGCGGCGCAGGGCGGGCGCGCTGCGGGAGCGGCTGGCTCTCAGCGGGGATCGTGACGAGGCCGCCGCCGTACGTCCCGAAGCGGGCCCCGCGACGCGCAGGTCCGGCCTGCTCCGACGTACGAAGGCCGATGCCCCGGAAGCAGCCGCCGCGCCCTCGGCGGCCACCGTCTCTGCTCTGGCCGTCCGACGCGGCCGGGTCGAAGCCCTGCGCCGCGTGGACCTCACCGTGCGCGCGGGAGAGACCGTGGCCCTGATGGGCCGCAACGGCGCCGGGAAGTCCACGCTCCTGTCGACCCTGGTGGGCCTGCTCGAACCCTCGGCGGGCTCGGCCCGCGTCGGCGGCGCCGTCCCGCACCGCACGGGCCCGCGCGAGCTGATCCGCCACGTGGGCCTGGTCCCCCAGGAACCGCGTGACCTCCTGTACGCGGACACCGTGGCCGCCGAGTGCGCGGCGGCGGACCACGACGCGTCGGCGGCACCGGGCACCTGCCGGGCCCTGGTCACGGACCTGCTCCCGGGCATCGCGGACGACACCCACCCCCGCGACCTCTCGGAGGGCCAGCGCCTCACCCTGGCCCTGGCTATCGTCCTGACGGCCCGCCCTCCTCTTCTCCTCCTGGACGAGCCGACCCGGGGTCTCGACTACGCGGCCAAGGCCCGGCTCGTCACGCTCCTGCGCGGCCTCGCCGCCGAGGGCCACGCGATCGTCCTGGCCACGCACGACGTGGAGCTGGCGGCGGAACTGGCCCACCGGGTGGCGATCCTCGCCGATGGCGAGATCGTCGCGGACGGCCCGACCTCTCAGGTCGTGGTCTCGTCCCCCTCCTTCGCCCCGCAGACCACCAAGATCCTGGCCCCGCAGAAGTGGCTGACGGTCACGGAGGTACGGGACGCGCTGGGCAGGGAGGGTGGGGCCGCGTGACCCCCGCGCCCGCCATCCGCCAGGCCCGGCCCATCCGCCTGGGCCCGCGCTCCATCTGCGCCCTCGCGCTCGTCAGCGCGGTCGGGGTCGTGGCCTTCGGATGGCCGCTCATCGCGAGCGGGGAATCGGGGCTCAGCGCGCACGCGCAGGACGCGCCCTGGCTGTTCGCGGCCCTGCTGCCGCTGCTGCTCGCCGTCGTCGTGGCGACCATCGCCGACGTCGGGCTCGACGCCAAGGCGATCGCGATGCTCGGGGTGCTCGCCGCCGCCGGGGCCGCGCTGCGGCCGCTGGGGGCGGGGACGGCCGGGATCGAGCCGATGTTCTTCCTCATGGTGCTCAGCGGACGGGTGCTGGGGCCCGGCTTCGGGTTCGTGCTCGGTGCCGTCTCCATGTTCGCCTCGGCGCTGCTCACCGGCGGTGTCGGGCCGTGGATGCCGTTCCAGATGCTGTCCATGGGGTGGGTCTGCATGGGCGCGGGGCTGCTGCCGGGGGCCGACACTTCCCCAAGCTCTCGGCTCCGCTCGAACAGGGGAGGCCCCATTCGCGGGCGCGGCGAGCTGTGGCTGCTCGCCGCCTACGGGGCCGTCTCGTCCGTCCTGTACGGCACGGTCATGAATCTGCAGGGCTGGCCCTACCTGGGCGGCCTCGCGACCGGCGTCTCCTTCGTGCCCGGCGACCCCATCGGCGAGAACCTCGGCCGCTTCATCGCGTACTGCCTGGCGACCTCGCTCGGCTGGGACCTGCCCCGCGCCGTCGTCACGGTCCTGCTGAGCCTCGCGCTCGGCCCCGCCGTCCTGAAGGCGCTGCGCCGGGCCACGCGCCGGGCCGCCTTCGAGGCCCAGGTCACATTCGAGGGGCCCAAGGCGTAGGCGGTCGTCGGCTCTCCGTTACGGAAGGGGTCCCTTCGCGGTGAGGCGGCCCACAGGACTTTGGTCCTCTACGAACCAGGGCCGTAGATCATCTCTCCTGACGAGGACGCGTCAATACGCGGCCTGACCTGGGCATTGAGAGCCACGTCACACAAAGGACCTTCCGCACTCATGCGACATCCACTAGTAAAAGGGGGCATTGCGGAGGCCTTACAGCCCTGCTTCTCTGGATCGAGTCGCACGGCGCCGACGGCCTCAAGGCCCAGGGCGCCGACGCATTCCCCCCGCCACACCCCCGTGGCCCACGGCGTGCCCGCGACACCATGTCCCCCACGGAAGGCCACGCTTTGTCCGCCACGCTCATCCGCCGCATCGCCACCCCGAAGAAGGCCCTCTCCGGTGCCGCCGTGGCCGCCGCCACGACCGGCCTGATACTCATGGCGGGTCCGGCCCAGGCCGCCGCCCCGACCGAGGCGAAGGCTGCCGCTCCGGCCGCCGCTCCCGCCGCGGCGCCTTCCTCGGCCCAGGCGATCGCGAAGAAGATGATCCCGGACCCCGCGCAGTACAAGGCGTTCAGCAAGATCGTCGAGCACGAGAGCCACTGGAACCACAAGGCGACGAACTCCTCCTCCGGCGCCTACGGCCTGGTCCAGGCCCTGCCCGCCTCGAAGATGGCTTCGGCGGGCGCGGACTGGAAGACCAACCCGGAGACCCAGATCAAGTGGGGCCTCGACTACATGAACGACCGCTACGGCAGCCCCACTGGCGCATGGGCCCACTGGGAGGCCAACGGGTGGTACTGAGCCCTGGCTCTGCCGCCTGAACCTTGAACCGAAGCCCTGCGCACCGCGCATCACCGGCTTCGCCGAGTTCGTCCTCAAACTCCCCCCAGCTCTTAAAGAGCGGGGGGACCCCCACGACGGGCTGAACACTTCGCCGGGGCGGGCTGGGAGTTCCCAGCCCGCCCCGGCGTCTTCGTCTACAGCCTCTGAATAATCGTCCCCGTGGCGACAGCGCCGCCCGCGCACATCGTGATCAGCGCGAACTCCTTGTCGCGACGCTCCAGTTCATGCAGGGCAGTCGTGATGAGCCGAGCCCCTGTCGCCCCCACGGGATGCCCCAACGCAATCGCGCCCCCGTTCACGTTCACCTTCTCCAGATCCTGCTCGAAGACCTGCGCCCAGCTCAGCACCACCGATGCGAACGCCTCGTTGATCTCCACGAGGTCGATGTCCTTCAGGGACATCCCCGCCTTGCCCAGGACCGCCCGCGTCGCGTCGATCGGCCCGTCCAGGTGGAAGTGCGGATCGGCCCCCACGAGCGCCTGCGCCACGATCCGTGCCCGCGGCTTCAGCTTCAGCGCCCGCGCCATCCGCTTCGACGCCCACATGATCGCCGCGGCGCCGTCCGATATCTGCGAGGAGTTGCCCGCGGTGTGCACGGCGGTCGGCATCACCGGCTTCAGCCGCTCCAGGCCCTCCATCGACGTGTCCCGCAGCCCTTCGTCCCGGTCGACGAGCCGCCACATCCCCTGCCCCGCGGTCTGCTCCTCCTCCGTCGTGGGGACCTGGACGGCGAACGTCTCGCGTTTGAAGCGCTCCTCGGCCCAGGCCGTGGCGGCACGCTCCTGCGAGATGAGGCCGAGCGAGTCGACGTTCTCGCGCGTGAGACCGCGGTTGCGGGCGATCCGCTCGGCCGCCTCGAACTGGTTGGGCAGGTCGACGTTCCACTCCTCGGGGAACGGCTTTCCCGGACCGTGCCTGGAGCCCGACCCCAGCGGCACCCGCGACATCGCCTCGACGCCGCAGCTGATCCCCACGTCGATGACGCCCGCAGCGACCATGTTCGCGACCATGTGGCTCGCCTGCTGCGATGAGCCGCACTGACAGTCCACCGTCGTCGCCGCGGTCTCGTACGGAAGGCCCATCGTGAGCCAGGCCGTGCGCGCGGGGTTCATGGACTGCTCACCGGCGTGCGTGACAGTGCCGCCCACGATCTGCTCGACGCAGTCGGCGTGGATGCCCGTGCGCCCGAGGAGCTCGCGATAGGTCTCGCCGAGCAGATAGGCGGGGTGGAGATTGGCGAGCGCGCCGCCGCGCTTGCCAATGGGGGTGCGTACGGCTTCGACGATGACAGGTTCCGCGGCCATGGGCGTCCTCTCCATCCACATCCCGCGGGAGTGTCCCGGCACCCACACGGAGAACTAGTACGCGTTCTAGTTCTGCATGCAGTCTGCTGAGCCCGACCCCACCGCCGCAAGGGGCGTGCACGCACCTTGCGCACTACCTGCACGAAAGCGGACCCGTCGCGGGCCTTGCCACTTATAGAACCCGTTACTACCTTGCGGGGCATCTCCTGATGGTCCGTCAGAACCCACAGTCAATCCCAGCACCACGACTCACCGCCGGAACTGAACTCCTGGAGTTGCCGATGCCCTGTCCAGCGCTGCCCGACGGGTTCGACTTCACCGACCCCGACCTGCTCCAAGAGCGCGTGCCCCTCCCGGAGTTCGCCCAGCTGCGGCAGACGGAACCGGTGCGCTGGATCGCCCAGCCACCGCGCATCTCCGGCTTCGACGACTCCGGCTACTGGGCCGTCACGCGGCACACGGACGTCAAGTACGTCTCCACGCACCCGGAGTTGTTCTCCTCCAACCTCAACACCGCGGTCATCCGCTTCAACGAGACGATCAGCCGGGACCAGATCGAGGTCCAGAAGATGATCATGTTGAACATGGACCCGCCCGAGCACACCCGCGTCCGCCAGATCGTGCAGCGCGGCTTCACGCCCCGCGCCATACGCTCGCTCGAGGACGCCCTGCGCGACCGCGCGGGCTCCATCGTCGAGACGGCCCTGGCCAACGCCAAGGCCGACGGCTCCTTCGACTTCGTCACGAACGTCGCCGTCGAACTCCCCCTCCAGGCCATCGCCGAACTCATCGGCGTACCCCAGGACGACCGGACGAAGATCTTCGACTGGTCCAACAAGATGGCGGCCTATGACGACCCCGAGTACGCGATCACGGAGGAGGTCGGCGCCGAGGCAGCCATGGAGATCGTCTCGTACGCGATGAACCTGGCCGCCGCCCGCAAGGAGTGCCCGGCCAAGGACATCGTCAGCCAACTGGTGGCCGCCGAGGACGAGGGCAACCTCTCCTCCGACGAGTTCGGCTTCTTCGTCATCCTGCTCGCGGTGGCCGGCAACGAGACGACCCGCAACGCCATCACCCACGGCATGCACGCCTTCCTCACCCACCCCGAGCAGTGGGAGCTCTTCAAGCGCGAGCGCCCTGAGACCACCGCCGAGGAGATCGTGCGCTGGGCGACCCCCGTCGTCTCCTTCCAGCGCACCGCCACCCAGGACACCGCGCTCGGGGACGTGACGATCAAGAAGGGCGACCGCGTCGGGATCTTCTACTCGTCGGCCAACAACGACCCCGAAGTGTTCGACGAGCCCGAGAAGTTCGACATCTCCCGCGATCCGAACCCGCACCTGGGATTCGGCGGCGGAGGCCCGCACTTCTGCCTCGGCAAGTCCCTCGCGGTCCTGGAGATCAACCTCATCTTCAACGCCGTCGCCGACGCGCTGCCCGACCTGCGCCTGGTCTCCGACCCGCGCAGGCTCCGCTCGGCCTGGCTGAACGGCGTCAAGGAGCTGCAGGTCAGCACCGGCTGACCCGCCGCCAGGGAGGCAGGGGCGACCCCCCCTACGCCCTGCCCCTGCCTCCCCTGGACCACCGGCGCCACCCGGGAAAGCCGTGCGGCACCGCCGTGGCTGCATACGGGTGGCATATCCAGCCAAGCGGCGTCCGGAGCCAACGTTTCCGTTGCGTGACGCGTCTTGAGAAGCAAACGTTGCCTCTCCAAGTCCTCGAACGGAAACGGTGCCGTGGTCTCCGCAGGTCTCCCTCTCGCACCATCGGGCAGCGCGCCCACGGAGCGGAAGACCTCCCTCCGCGCCTTCTGCCGACGCCACCGGATCCCCCTCGTCGCCACGCTCCCCACACTGCCGCTGTACGCGGTGTGGGCGGCCTTCCTCGCCACCGGCGGCGGCGACCTGGCGGCACAGGAGGCCTGGGCGCGCTTCGCCTCCGAGCACGGGGCCTCCGCGTACGGCCTGTTCTGGTACGGCGGCATGCACACCGCCAACTACTCCCTGATCTCGCCCTACTTGATGGCCGCCGTGGGCGTGAAGACGGTGACGGTGGTGTCGGGCGTCGCCGGAGCCTGGCTGGTCGCCGCGCTGGTCGAACGCACCGGGATGCACCGCCCGCTGTGGCCCGCGGTGCTCGCCTCGCTCGCGGTGTGGTGCAACGTCGCATCGGGGCGCACGACATTCGCGCTCGGCATCGCCTTCGGATTCGCCGCCTGCCTGATGCTCGTGCGGGAGCGGCGCGTGGCGGCCGCCGTGGCGTGCGGGGCCCTCGCCGCCATGTCCAGTCCCGTGGCGGGGCTCTTCCTGGTGGTGGCGGGCGCCGCCCATTTCCTCGTACGCGACTGGGTGCGGGCCGCGGCGCTGATCGTGCCGCCGGTGGTGGTCGTGGGCGTGACGACCGTCCTCTTCCCGTTCAACGGCGAGCAGTTGATGCCGTTCGACCGGATCTTCCCGCCCGTGCTGTTCGGCCTGGCGCTCATCGTGGCGGCTCCGCGCGAGTGGCGGGTGCTGCGGTGGGGGGCGGCCGTGTACGCGGCGGGCACGGTCCTGACCTACCTCATCCCCTCCCCGATCGGCACGAACGTGGAGCGCCTCGCCGAGCTGCTCGCGCCCGCCGCGCTCCTGGGCGCGCTCCTGGTGCCCGCGCTGTCCCGCGCGCGCAGGACGGTGCTCATCGCCGCACTCGTGCTGTCCACGGCCTGGGTGACGCAGAAGACGGCGGACGATCTGACGGTGTCGACGACCGTGCCGAAGTGGGCCGCCGACACCCAGGGCGTGGTGGCGGAGCTGGAGCGTCTTGGCGCCGACCGGGGGCGCGTGGAGGTGGTCCCGGCCCGCAATCACCGCGAGGCGACGGCCCTTGCCCCGTACGTGAACATGGCGCGCGGCTGGAACAGGCAGCTCGACATCGAGCGCGGCCGGCTCTTCTACGACGGGTCCTTCTCGGCCGCCACCTACCGCGCTTGGCTGGACAAGTGGGCGGTCGGCTATGTGGTCCTTCCGTCGGGCAAGCCGGACGGATTCGCCGAGGACGAGGCGGAGTTGGTCGCCAGTGGCCCCGCGTGGCTCGAGCCGGTGTGGCGGGACGCGCACTGGCGGGTATTCCGGGTGAAGGACGCCGTTCCGATGGTGTCCAGGCCCGCGTCCGTCGTCCGGTCCACGGGGTCGTCCATGGAGGTCCGCGTCCCCACGCGCGAGCCGGTGACGCTGCGCCTGGTGTACTCGCCGTGGCTTCGGGCGGAGGGAGCGTGCCTGAAGCGCCACGGCGAGTTCACCCGGCTCACGGTGTCCGTGCCGGGGACGTACAAGATCAGCTCCGGGTACGGTCCTTCGCCGAGTCCTTCGTCATGTCGATGACCGGCGGCTCCGCGCCCGTCCCCACCTTCAGGGTGCTGCCCACGCGGGGCCCGGCCAGGAGGTAGCCGAGGCCGAAGCCCGCGCCGACGACGGTCGCGCCGCCCACCGCGTCCAGGACCCAGTGGTTCCCGGTGGCGACGATCGCGGAGACCGTGAACAGCGGGTGCAGCAGCCCCAGCGCCTTCATCCACGGCTTCGGCGCGAGGACAAGGATCACCACACCGCACCACAGCGACCAGCCGAAGTGCAGCGAGGGCATCGCCGCGTACTGGTTGGTGAGCGCGGTCAGGGTGCCGTAGTCCGGCTGGCTGAAGTCCTGCACGCCGTGGACCGTGTCGATGAAACCGAGGCCCGGCATCAAGCGCGGTGGGGCCAGCGGATAGAGCCAGAAGCCCACGAGCGCGAGGACCGTCGCGAAGCCGAGCGCGGTGCGTGCCCAGCGGTAGTCGGCGGGGCGCCGGATGTAGAGGACGGCCAGGACGCCGAGCGGGACCACGAAGTGGAACGACGTGTAGTAGAAGTTGAAGAACTCCTCCAGCCAACTGACCTTGACGACCGCGTGGTTGACCCAGTGCTCGATGTCGATGTGCAGGAACTGCTCGATCGAGTAGATCTGGTCACCGTGCTCCTCGGCGGTGGCACGCCCGCCCGAGTTGGTTCCGCCCGTCGCGGCGAGCCGCGCCTGCTGGTAGGCGGAGTAGCCGACACGGATCAGGAGCAGTTCGAGGAGGAGGTTCGGCCGGGTCGTGACACGGCGCCAGAACGGGGCGAGCGGCACCCGGCTCCAGCGCGCGGGCACGGGCTCGGCGTAGTCGGTGGGGATGGGCTCCTGGTACTGCGGAGACCTGCGGGACAGGAACGGCACGACGGTGGCGGCGGAGAGCGCGGCGATCAGCACGACGTTGTCGCGGATCGGCTCCACGACCGGCATGTTCGGCAGCATCATCTTCGCGGGCAGCGTCGACACCAGGACGACGGCCACCGGCCACATGTACCGGTCGGACTGCTTCTTGCCGACCCGGCCGACCACCGCGAGCAGCACCCACAGGAGCTGGTGCTGCCAGGTCGTCGGGGAGACCGCGACCGCGACACAGCCGGTGATCGCGACGGCGAGCAGCAACTGCCCGTCCTTGGCGTAGTGGACGGCGCGGCGCAGTCCGAGCCAGACGACGGCCGCGCTCAGGACCACGTAGCAGCCGATCTCCAGCGGCCCTTCCAGGCCGAACCGGAGCAGCGCGCCGTGCAGCGACTGGTTGGCGAGCCCGTCCGGGCTCGCGCCCAGGCCCGCGCCCGCCAGGTGGTGCACCCAGTACGTCCACGAGTCGTGCGGCATCGCGGCCCAGGCGAGCGCGGTGACGGCGAGGAAGGTGGCACCGGTGGATGCCGTGGCGCGCCTCCGGCCGGTGAACCAGAACAGGGCGGCGAAGAGGAGCAGAGTGGGCTGGAGCGCGGCCCCTATGCCGACCAGGATGCCGCTGGCGCGTTCCCCGCGGACCGCGAAGCAGCCGAGCAGGACGAGCAGGACGGGGATGACGCTGGTCTGTCCGAGATACAGGGTGTTGCGCACCGGGAGCGACAGCATCAGGAGGCAGATCGCGACGGGCGCGGCGAGCAGCGAGGTGCGCCGGGAGACGGGATGCGGCAGGGCGCGGGCGGCGACCAGGCCGAGGACCACGACCAGGATCAGGGTGCCGAACGTCCAGCCCCAGCCGAGCGCCTGCTCGGCTGCGCGGGAGAACGGTTTGAGCACGAGTCCGGCGAAGGGGGTGCCGGTGAACTTGTCGGCGTCGTAGAAGGAGCCGTTCACATGCAGTACGCCATCCGGGCCGATCCACGTCTCCAGATCGGTGAGCCGCTCCCCTTTCGGCGTACTCAGGACCATGGCCACTTGCCGTACCGCAAGTACGGCGGCGATCAGCCAGAGGGCGACGCGGACCGCCCCGATCCGCGTCTTCGGTGCACCGGGCACCCCCGCCCCGAAGGCATTTCCCGGTCCTCCGTGCTCAACATTCGCCACGCGACGTCGGCCCTCCCGCCCGCTCGTTGTCCCTGCTCGGGTCCAGACGCCCTGTCGGCCCCGAGATTCCTTTGCCGGCTCCCGGCTCTCGCAGTCGGCTGCTCCGAGACGTGCAGTCGGCTCCGTGAGGCTCGCGCCCTGAAGTAGGACGCGCACAACCCCCATTTCACCTGGCAGCCATCACCGCTTTCTACCGGCATTTACGCAGACTTCCCAACAGCCGGTTTCGTCCCGCCCACCGCCTGGTCTCCACGAGTCGTGCACCTTCCGTCCATGGGAGAACTGCCGGTACCCCGTGCCGCGGTTCCCCGGACGAGGCGCGACATAGATCACAAGGACACCTTCCGGCCACCACCAGAAACGGAATCATTCGCCCTGGATAGCGGCACATTCCGGACAGTATGCGGTTGACCGGACACCGGACGTAATGGTGCCGCCTACACCTATGGTCGTTCGCGGGCCGCCCCTCGCTGGGCGGCTCTGCTCTTGTCGTCAACCGAGAGGCAGGCGAGCGAACCCTTGCCGGCAGCCGCACCCGTCGCACCCGTAGCCCCGCAGACCCAGGCCCCTCCGTCCGCGGCCACCTCGGCGGACGCCACCGTCGTCGACCCGGTGCTGGTCAAGCGGGCGGTGAAGGCGGCCGCTCTCGGCAACGCGATGGAGTGGTTCGACTTCGGCGTCTACAGCTACATCGCCGTGACGCTCGGCAAGGTCTTCTTCCCCTCGGGCGACCCCACCGCCCAGCTGCTCTCCACCTTCGGCGCCTTCGCGGCGGCGTTCCTGATCCGCCCGCTCGGCGGCATGGTCTTCGGCCCGCTCGGCGACCGCGTCGGCCGCCAGAAGATCCTCGCCCTCACCATGATCATGATGGCGGCGGGCACGTTCGCGATCGGCCTGATCCCGTCCTACGCGACGATCGGCGTGGGAGCGCCGATCCTGCTCCTCCTGGCCCGCCTGGTGCAGGGCTTCTCGACGGGCGGCGAGTACGCGGGCGCGTCCACCTTCATCGCCGAGTACGCGCCCGACAAGAAGCGTGGCTTCCTCGGCAGCTGGCTGGAGTTCGGCACCCTCGCGGGCTACATCGGCGGCGCGGGCCTTGTCACCCTGATGACCGCGCTCCTGTCCACCGAGGACCTGCTCTCCTGGGGCTGGCGCATCCCGTTCCTGATCGCGGGCCCGATGGGCCTGATCGGCCTGTACCTGCGGATGAAGCTGGAGGAGACGCCGGCGTTCGCGGCGGAGCTCGCGAAGGCGCACAAGGACGAGCAGTCCCGCCCGAAGGTGCGCCTGCGCGAGATGGTGACGGGCCAGTGGAAGGCCCTGCTCCTGTGCATGGGCCTGGTCCTGGTCTTCAACGTCACGGACTACATGCTGCTGTCGTACATGCCGAGCTATCTGACGAGCGAGTTGAAGTACGACGAGACACACGGGCTCCTGGTCGTGCTCGCGGTGATGGCGCTGATGATGTGCGTCCAGCCGTTCGCGGGCGCGCTGACGGACCGGGTGGGCCGTCGCCCGGTGATCGCGGCGGGCTGCGTGGGCTTCCTCCTGCTCTCCGTCCCCGCCCTGCTCCTGATCCGAGAGGGCTCGCTCTGGGCGATAGCCCTGGGCATGGCGGCACTGGGCCTGCTCCTGGTCTGCTTCACGGCCTCGATGCCGTCGACACTCCCCGCCCTCTTCCCGACCAAGGTCCGCTACGGCTCCCTGTCGATCGGCTTCAACATCTCCGTATCGATCTTCGGAGGCACGACACCGCTGGTGGTGACGGCGCTGATCGGGGCGACGGGGAACATGATGATGCCCGCCTACTACATGATGGCCGCGGCCGTGGTGGGTGGCGTGGCGGTGTGGTTCATGACGGAGAGCGCGGGCAGGCCGCTGCCGGGTTCGCCACCGGCGGTGGAGAAGTAGCCCGTAGGACTCCCGGCCCGCGAGGACGCTCAGCCCGTCCGGCGTTCGAGGACGAACTCGGCGAAGCCGGTGATGACGGCGACCAAGGCTCCCCCAAGCCTCCGCGCCGGCAGCCCGCGGCGGAGCCGCAGATGTCACGGTCGGGAAGGGCCGGGGTGGGGGAAATGAACCCCGCCCCTACCCCGGCACACCCGCCTGCCAAGCGGTGAACAACGGCGTCTCCCCACCCCCGTCAAGCACAACAACCCCGAACGGCCGGTTAAAGGCGATCCACTCGATCCGTCGAGGAACATGAGCGGCCCCGGCCGGAGCCATCGGCACAGCCGTGACCGCCGCCGCCTCGACCCCCTCCTCCGCGATCCTCACCACGGCCTCCTGCACCACCTGCGATATGCAGAGCCGCTCCGGCGACATCCCGGAGAAGTCCGCCCCTTCGCTCACCGCCCACCGCACCCCCAACGCGGCCAACTGCTCCGTCACATCCGTCCGCGTCCGCAAGGACATCCGCGGCACCGCCATGTTGATCTGCTCGGCGTCGATCCCGGTCCACCGCCCCTCCGGCGCCCAGGCGAGCGGCAGCACCTCCGCGGCCCCCGCGCCCGGCTCACCGAGCACGAACCGCACCCGAGCAGGGGCCCGCCCACCCTCTGCCCGGCACTTCAGCTCGACGACGCTCGCGCCGCCCACCGTCCAGGCGCAGTTCAGCGGAACAGGCCGATGCATGGTGGGCACGCGATGCCGCACACCGAGCGCGTCCGTGAAGTCCTGGTCGCGCGTGCCCGCCCCCTCGAAGGGGATCTCCCAACGTGCCTTGAGCGCAAGCGCGTTGACGAGAACCAGCAGCACATCCGGGGTAATGACCACCGGCAGCCGCTCGACCAACCCGCCCGTCGCCTCCCGCACCCACGCGTCGATCCCGTCCGGCTCCATGGGCCCGAACCCCACGTCCGGCAGCGCTTCCCGATAGGCGCGGTACACCGGAACCCGGCTCCACACCCGGGTGGCGACGGCGACCGCGTCCGTACCGCCCACCGCACGCGCGGCTGCCGTGACCAGACCGGCGGCCTCCTCGCCGGCGACACCGAGCAACTCCCGCAGCTCCCCGGCGGTCTCCTCCCGCGCACCCACCGCGACGGCGGCCAGCGCGAGCCACAGCCCAGCAGGCGAGCAGGCGAAGTCCCCCGCGCCCGCGTCACTCCTCTGCCCCTGCCCACCCCCCGGCTCCACCCCCGGCGAAGCCATCAACGGCAGCCACCGCTCGGCGAGCCCCCGGATTTCCACCGCAGGCAACACTTGCCCGGTCCCAGCCCCGGCCCCGGCCCCGGTCCCAGTCCCGTACGTCATCCCAACCCCCCGCAGCCACACAGCCCGCGTCCCGCCAACACAGCCCGACAACCCCAGTATGCGAGTCC
The DNA here is from genome assembly GCF_059026065.1 of Streptomyces sp. A18. Taxonomy (NCBI): domain Bacteria; kingdom Bacillati; phylum Actinomycetota; class Actinomycetes; order Kitasatosporales; family Streptomycetaceae; genus Streptomyces; species Streptomyces sp. A18. Next base: position 291,071 of record NZ_JBWLKL010000003.1, read on the forward strand.
CCACTGACAATCGACCCCCACCCCACTAGCATCGTTAGCGAACCTAACGAACATCCGGAAAGGTCCCCATGACCCAGCAGCAATGGACCGCGGTCGACACGTACTTCACCGATCTCCTGACCCCCGCCGACGAGGCACTGACCGCGGCCCTGCACGACAGCGACACCGCCGGTCTGCCGCAGATCAGCGTCGCCCCGAACCAGGGCAAGCTGCTCCAGCTCCTCGCCCAGATCCAGGGCGCGCACCGCATCCTGGAGATCGGCACCCTCGGCGGCTACAGCACGATCTGGCTGGCCCGTGCCCTGCCCGCGGACGGCCGGCTGATCACCCTGGAGTACTCCCCGGTCCACGCCGACGTGGCCCGCGGCAACCTCGCCCGCGCCGGCCTGGACAAGCTCACCGAGGTCCGGGTGGGCCCGGCCGTCGACTCGCTCGCCGCACTCGTGGCCGAGGACGCGGCCCCCTTCGACCTGGTCTTCATCGACGCGGACAAGGCCAACAACCCGCACTACGTGGAGTGGTCGCTCAAGCTCACCCGCCCCGGCAGCCTGATCATCGTCGACAACGTCGTACGCAGCGGCGCGGTGGCCGACGCCGACAGCACGGACCCCAGTGTGCAGGGCACCCGCAAGGCGCTCGAACTCATCGCCCGGCACCCGAAGTTGAGCGGCACCGCGCTGCAGACGGTGGGCACGAAGGGCTACGACGGCCTGGCCCTGGCCCGAGTACTGGACTGAGCCACGCCGCGATCGACCCTCAACCCTCCACGTAGAACCCCACGTTCACGCTGCGAGGCCCGGCCCGGTCCTGGACGACGAGGTCACCGGACCCGCCCCGGGCCAGCGGCACCGTCCCCCCGTAAGCGAGAGGCGACGCCACCCCGTCCACCGTCAGCCGCACCTCCGACGCGGGCTCGGGATGGGATCCGCGCAGCCAGGTGACGGTCCAGTTCCCGTCGGGCCCGCAGCGGAACTCGAGATGCGTACGCGAGACGAAGAGCCAGTCGTCCGGCGGCACGAGACGGCACGTGCCGCGATCACGTCCGACCCGCAACACGGAACCGGGTGCGCTCGGCGCGTCGGCCATGAGCATGCCCGCCGTCGCCCCCTCGTCCGCCCCGGACAAGCAGGCCATGGTCAACTCCAGCACCGGTACGCTCCCCCACTCTCGACGACCCGACGCGCACCCCGGAGCGCACATCGACCCGCTCCGCACCATGCCGCCGCATCCTAAGTCGCCCCTCGCGCGAAAGCACGGGCCCTTGGGACAATGGGCCCATGACCGAACGCAAGCCACCTGGAGTCAACTTCGAGTCCTGGATCGACAAGCAGATCCGTGAGGCGGAGGAGCGCGGCGACTTCGCCACGCTGCCGGGCCGCGGCAAGCCGCTCCCGGACGGCCTCGCCGACTCCGCGTACGACGAGCAGTGGTGGATCAAGCAGAAGATGGCCCGCGAGGGCCTCTCCCACCTCCCTCCGACCCTCGCCCTGCGCAAGGAGGCCGAGGACGTGCTCGCCGCCGCCCCCGACGCCCCGTCCGAGCAGGCGGCCAGAAAACTCGTGACGGACCTCAACGCCAAGATCCGCGAGTCCCTGCGCATGCCCCCACCGGGCCCGCCCCTGGGCCTGAAGCCCTTCGACGTCGACGAGGTGGCCCAGGCCTGGCGCGACCGCCACCCGGGCTGAGCGGGTCGGGGGCATGCGCGAGGATGGGCCCATGAGCATCGTGAAAATCAACGTCCTGACCGTGCCCGCCGAGCAGCGAGAGGTCCTGGAGCAGCGCTTCGCGTCCCGAGCCGGCGCCGTCGAGAACTCGGACGGCTTCGAGTGGTTCGAGCTGCTGCGCCCCATCGAGGGCACCGACGACTACCTGGTCTACACGCGGTGGCGTGACGAGGAGTCCTTCAAGGCGTGGATGGAAGGCCCCATGAAGGCCTCGCACCAGGGCGGCGGTGGGGAGCGGCCCAAGCCCGCGTCAAGCAGCGCCGCGGTGTGGTCGTTCGAGGTCGTGCAGCAGGCCGCGCCCAAGAGCTAGGCGCGGGCCGGCCGGCCGGCGAGGGCCGGGAAAAAGCGGTACCGGAGCGCGGCGGCATCGTGATGCGATGGGCCGCATGATGTCCTCGGATCGGATACTCGCCTTCGCGGCCATGTCGTTCCTGCTGATCGTCATCCCCGGGCCCAGCGTCCTGTTCGTGGTCGGCCGGGCGCTGGCCCAGGGGCGGCGGGCCGCGCTGACCACGGTGGTGGGGAACACGCTCGGCGCGTACGTCCTCGTCGTGGCCGTCGCGCTCGGGGTCGGGTCCGTCGTGGAGCGCTCGGTCGTCGTCTTCACGGCGCTGAAGCTGCTCGGCGGCGCCTACCTCGTCTACCTGGGCGTCAAGGCGGTGCTCCAACGCCGCTCGCTGCACGCCGCGTTCGCCGGTGAAGGCCCCGCGCACAGCGGACTCCGTACGTTGTGGGAGGGGTTCGCGGTCGGCGTGGCCAACCCCAAGACCATCGTCTTCTTCGCCGCCGTGCTGCCGCAGTTCGTCGACCGCGGGCAAGGACATGTCGTGCTGCAGATGCTGCTGCTCGGGCTCGTCTTCAATGCCATCGCCGTGACCTGCGACAGCGTGTGGGGCCTGGTCGCGTCCACCGCGCGCGGCTGGTTCGCGAACTCGCCCCGGCGGCTCTCCATGATCGGTGGGGTCGGCGGTCTCACCATGATCGGGCTCGGCGTCAGCGTCGCCGCCACTGGACGCAAGGAATGAGCATGAGTCGCGTCGGGACCAGCACCATGAGGCCCGTTTCCTGGACCGTCGCTCCCGAAGCGGTCGACTCCCCTGCCGCCGCGGCGCTCTGGCGCGCGTACTACACGGAGGTAAGCGACCGGTACTACCTCCTCCATGAAGGGCGCAGGACCGCACCCGAAGAGTTGGAGCGCGAGCTCGCGGCGGAGACGGGCGACAGCCTCCGTGCGCCCACCGGCGTACTCCTCGTCGCCCGGTACGGGGGCGAGCCCGCGGGGACGGCCGGGGTGCGGCTCAAGGGCGACGCGTCGGGCATCAGAACCGCCGAGCTCAAGCGTGTCTTCGTCCGCGAGGACCTGCGCGGCAAGGGTGGCGCCGCGCTCCTCCTCGCCGCCGCCGAGGACGCGGCCCGTGCGCTCGGCGCCGGGCGGCTCATCCTCGACACGCGCCTCGACCTGGTCGAGGCCAGGGCGCTCTACGCGCGGCACGGCTACGAGGAGAGCGAGCCGCTCACGGAGGGGATGTACGCCGAGTGCTGGTACGCCAAGAAGCTGGCCCCGGTCGCCGGTTGAGGGCAGCGGGAGGGAGTGCCGTTCAGTCGGCCCACGCCCCGCGTTGCAGTGGCCTGCCGTCGTGCGGTCGTTCGGAGTCCGAGCCGCACATCTCGGCGCCCAGCTCCTCGACGAGCTTGACCAGGTCGGTGGGCCGGTCCGGGCCCCACCAGTCGCCGAGCAGTTCGGACAGGGACTCCTCGCGCGCCTTGGAGAGCTCGGCGACCGCTGCCCGCCCCGTGTCGGTCAGGATCAGCCCCATGCCCTCGCGGCGGGCGAGACGGCGCTCCTCGAGCTGGCGGGACGCCGCCGTGATGACGGTCAGCGGCACGGTGCTGCGCTCGGCGAGCGTCGCCGGTTCGACGTGGCCGTGGCGGCTGATCCGCAGCAGGAGCCAGCTGGCCGCGGGCAGCAGGTCGTAGCCCGCGCGTTCCGTGATGCGTACGTAGATCTCGCGGCGGCCCTCCCGCGTGCCGAGCACCGAGAGCGCCCGCGCCACCTCGTCGTACGACGAACGCTCGACGGGGTTGCTGGCGAGCGTCTGCGTCGGGTCGGGCGCCGTGACCGAGCCGCGCAGCTTGTCCTCGCGCAGGAACCAGGCGAGGACGAAGGCGACGAGGGCCACCGGCGCCGCGTACAGGAAGACGTCCGTGATGGACGAGGCGTACGCGTGTACGACGCCGGGGCGCACCGCCGCAGGGAGTTCGGAGATGCCCCGCGGGTCGGCCTTCAGCGAGTCCGCGCTGACGCCGGGCGGCAGTTGCTGTCCCGCGACGGCGTCGGAGAGCTTGGTGACGAGCCGGTTGGCGAAGATCGTGCCGAAGATGGCGACACCGAACGAGGCGCCGATGGAGCGGAAGAACGTCGCGCCGGACGTGGCGACGCCCAGGTCCCCGTACGGGACCGCGTTCTGCACGATGAGCACCAGGACCTGCATGACCAGGCCGAGACCGAAACCGAAGACGAAGAAGAAGGCGCTCATCTCGCCCGTGCCACTGTTCTCGTTCAGCTGGTGGAGCAGGAGCAGGCCCAGCGCCGTGACGCCGGTGCCCGCGATGGGGAACACCTTCCAGCGGCCCGTACGGCTGACGATCTGGCCGGACGCGGTCGACGAGATGAGCATGCCGATCACCATCGGCAGCATGTGCACGCCCGACATCGTCGGCGAGACGCCCTGGACGACCTGGAGGAACGTCGGCAAGTAGGTCATCGCGCCGAACATCGCGAAGCCGACCACGAAGCTGATGATCGCGGAGAGCGTGAACGTCCTGACCCGGAACAGCTTCATCGGGATGACCGGCTCGGCGGCCTTGCGCTCCACGGCGACGAAGGCCACGGCGAGCGCGACGCCGAGCACCGCGAGAACAATGATCTGCGGCGAGGCCCAGTCCCAGGTGGTGCCGCCGAGCGAGGCGACGAGGACCAGGCAGGTGGCGACGGCCGCGATGAGGAAGGTGCCGAGGTAGTCGATGGTGTGCTTCGTCGAGCGCACCGGGATGTGCAGGGCGGCGGCGATGACCACGAGCGCGACGACGCCGATGGGCAGGTTGACGTAGAAGACCCAGCGCCAGCTCAGGTGCTCGGTGAACAAACCGCCCAGCAGCGGCCCGAGCACGCTGGTCGCACCGAAGACGGCACCGAACAGGCCCTGGTACTTGCCGCGTTCGCGCGGCGAGACGATGTCGCCGACGATCGCCATCGACAGGACCATCAGGCCGCCGCCGCCGATTCCCTGGAGCGCGCGGAAGCCGATGAGCTGCGGCATGTTCTGCGCCATGCCGCAGAGGGCCGAGCTGACCAGGAAGATCACGATGGCCAGCTGGAACAGTTTCTTGCGGCCGTACTGGTCTCCGAGCTTGCCCCAGAGCGGCGTGGCCGCCGTCGCGGCGAGCAGATACGCGGTGACGACCCAGGAGAGGTGCTCCATGCCGCCGAGCTCGCTGACGATGGTGGGCAGCGCGGTCGAGACGATGGTCTGGTCGAGGGCGGCGAGCAGCATCCCGAGCAGCAGCGCACCGATGGAGACCAGCACGCCGCCGTGCGCGTGCTCGTCCGGTGGCCCGGGGACGGGATCCGGCTCCGCCCCTGCCGGGCGGGCGCTGACGTCCTGCGTCATGGACACCTCCTGAGGGCTCCCGCGTGTCCTGCGGGGAACTCTCCCCCTCCATCCTGGTCCGTGTGACCCGTTATGGCCTGTTGAAGCCAGGGTCTGCATAATCGCTGGAGTTCTCTAGGGGTGGGGTACAGAGCGTGAGCAGCACGGAAAGAGGTCCGGACGACGGTCGGCGATGCCCTGACTGCGGTACGTCGCGGGAGCCGGGCAGCGCGCCCGCCTGCGGCTGTACGGAGCGGGCCGCCGACGCGGCCCGGGACGCGAGGTCCGCGGACGCCGCCGCGGCGGAGGACTTCGATCCGCTGCGGATCCGTCCGTACGTGACGCTGCCGGAGCCCACCGAGGAGCCGGGACCGGCTCCCGCGGCGCCTCTCCCGCCGGAGGCGGTGGCGCCGCTGCGGGCGGGGGATGTGGGCCTGTTCACGCCCGACAGGACGCCTTCCCCGCTGCCGTACGACGACGAACCGGCCGCGGGGCGCGGTCGGATCGGCCTGTACGCGGTCGTGACGGCGGTGGCGGTGGTGGTGGCAGTCGCGGTGCTCGCGACGCTGCTCCTTGCGCCGGACAAGCCGCAGCGGGAGCAGGCGCTGCCGGATGTGCCGACGCGGGCGGTGGAGGACTCCGCCACGGAGCCGACACCAACGACGGCGTCCCCGTCAGGCTCCCCGTCCTCGCCCCAGCCGCAGCCGCCCACGTCGCAGGCGGCGAGCCCGCCCCCGTCCCGGTCCGCCACGGCCTCGGCTTCGCCCAAACCGAGGACGCCCCGGCCCCCGAGCCGCTCGACGGCACGGGCAACGGGTTCGGTGGAACCGGCGACTCCCAAGGCGGACAGCGTCCTGAGCCGAGGCGACACGGGCCCGGAGGTGAAGGAGCTCCAGCAACGCCTGCAACAGCTGTACCTGTACATGGGCGAGCCCCACGGCACGTACGACACCGCGGTGGAGGAAGCGGTGACCCGCTTCCAGTACGCCCGAGGAACGCAGGCCGACGGCCGGGGGGTCTACGGAAGGGCAACGCGAGCGGCGCTGGAGGCGGAAACAAGGGACCCATAAGCCCCGCGGCTTCGCCTACCCGAACAGACCTTTCCGCCAACCCGCCCGTTTGCCCCGCGGTGACAAGGGGTGGGTGGGAGAACAGAGAAGCAGGGGCTGGGCGGACAGCAGGGGCGGTTGGGAGAACGGACAAGCGGGGAACGGACGAGCAGGGGTGTGGGGTTCGTGTAGTGCCCGCACCCCGCTCCAGGCCCCCGCCCCCAAGACGAACCCGCACCGCACTGCCTCAGCGTCCGCAGCCGGCCACACACGCGAGGCCACGCGACAGCGAACCCCTCAGCCGAACGTAAGCCGAAGCCCCCCACCAGCAACCGACTCCACCCGCACCTGCGTCAGGTCATCGACCTGCACGGTGGGCGAGAACTCCCCCGCCCGAGGGCCGACCCCCACAACCCGCATACCCGCAGCGACCCCGGCCGCGATCCCAGCCCCGGAGTCCTCGAAGACAACGCAGTCAGCAGCATCGAACCCGAGCTCAGCAGCCCCCTTGAGGAACCCCTCAGGGTCAGGCTTGCTGGCGCCGACACTCTCCGCGGTGACCCGCACAGCGGGAAGCGCAAGACCGGCCGCAGCCATCCGCCCCGTGGACAGCGGCACATCCGCCGACGTCACGAGCGCATGCGGCAGCCCCTCCAGCGACAAGGACGCCAGGAAGGCCTCGGCCCCCGGCACAGGAACGACACCCTCCATGTCCGCGGTCTCCGCGGCCAGCATCTCGCGGTTCTCCGCGTAGTTCTCCTCCATGGACCGCTCCGGCAACAGCACCGCCATCGACGCGTACCCCTGCCGCCCATGGACGACCTTGATGACCTCGTCGAAGTCGAGCCCGTGCCGCTCGGACCACCGCCGCCAGCAGCGCTCGACCACGGCATCGGAGTTCACGAGGGTCCCGTCCATGTCCAGGAGGAGGGCCCGCGCGGTCAGAACAGAGGCAGTCTCAGCCGTCATCGACGTACTCCAGAACACAGAGGGAGGTTCCGCGGAGGGAAAGACCCGCGGAGAAGAAATCGCGGAGGAAGTATCAAGGCAGCTCCGCCCGCCGGTCAGGGAACACGGGCGGAGCCACTTTGTTCCTCCACGATACAAAAAGGGGCCACCAGACGCCAGCACCGCAGGTCACACCCCCTGCAGCCCTCAGCCCGCACCCAGTCACCCCAGCCGCACCCCACCCAGACCCTCCACCCAGGACCCCACCCAGGACCCCCGCCCAGGACCCCCGCCCAGCCCAGACACCTCAGTGACCTCTACAACCTCAGCGACCTCAGCGACCTCAGCGACCTCAGGCGACCTCAGGCGAAAATCGCCTCGTACAGACTCCACACCCCGAGCCCCAGCATCAGCAGCGCCGCAATCTTGGTGATGAGCGACAGCGGTACCCGCTTCATCAGCGCCTTTCCACCGACGATCCCGAGCCCGGCGACGGCCCACAGCGCGAGCACCGCGCCGAGCCCCACGGAGAGCGGGTCGTCGTACCGCGCGGCCAGGTTCGCGGTCATGATCTGCGTCAGGTCACCGAACTCCGCGACCAGGATCAGCATGAATCCCGCGCCGGAGACCTTCCAGAAGCTCTGGTCCTTGGGCTCGCGGACCTCTTCCTCCTCGTCGCCGCCCTTCAGGAGCAGCATCGCCGCCCCACCGAGGAAGAGGACGCCGGTGAGCGCGTGCAGCAACTGCTGCGGCAGGAGCGTCAGTACGCTGCCCGCCGCCACGGCGAGCACGACATGGACGACGAAGGCGGCCGCGACCCCGACGAAGACGTACGAGGCGCGGTAGCGCGTCCCGAGGACGAGCCCGGCCAGCGCTGTCTTGTCCGGGAGTTCGGCAAGGAAGACGACGCCGAAGACGAGCGCCATCACGCTGATGCTGATCAAGGTTCCTCAATCGGTCGGGGCTGCCCCACCGAGAGCAATCTGTACGTCACGTACATACGACACCTCGGCACGGCAGCACACACAGACGTACACGGTCATGTACGTCGGGCACTGCTTGCCGAAGGTCTCGCTGGCCGACCACGTCGATGACGGGGCCTGCCTCCGGGCGCCGGCTCAGGCGAGCTGAGCAGTATGTCGACGGTCCGGCGAAGAGCTACTCCCCTTCTGCGCCATCCATCGTACGGGATGTCCGAACACCCTGGGCCAGGGCCTTTCAGCCCCTCAAGCAAGTGACCCAGGCCACACACTGGCGCCCTCTCCGCTCCCTCTCCACCCCCTCCCCACCCCCTCTTCGCCCCCCTCTACCCCTGCTCCACCAACCCCCACCCCTCCTCCCCCTGTCAACACCCGCACAGATGACCGGACATGACACAGCGCCAGAACCCTTGAACTGACCACCTGATTGACGCGACCCTGTCACCTGACGCACATCCGCAGGAAACCCCACCGCGTCAACATGGCCGCCCCAACGGTCAACTTCCCCCCACATCAAGGGAGTTCGCATGTCCGCTGTCTACGCGCGTCGACGCCTCGTCACTCTCACCGCCCTGACCGCACTCGCCTCCGCCGCCACCCTCCTCACCGGCGCCCCCGCCCAGGCCGCACCCCCGGAACCGGTCTCCGCCGCCACCGCCCGCACCTATCTGGGGCAGCTCACGGAGAAGGCCGAAGGCTCGTCCGACGGCTACAGCCGCGAGAAGTTCCCGCACTGGAGCACCCAGTCCGGCGCCTGCAACACCCGCGAGGTCGTCCTCAAGCGCGACGGCACGAACGTCGAGCAGGACTCCAGCTGCGCGGCCACATCGGGCACCTGGAAGTCCCCGTACGACGGCGGCACCTGGACCGCCGCCTCCGACGTCGACATCGACCACGTCATCCCGCTCTCCGAGGCCTGGAAGTCCGGCGCGAGCAGCTGGACCACCGCCGAGAGGGAAGGTTTCGCCAACGACCTCACCCGCCCCCAGCTGATCGCCGTCACCGACAACGTCAACCAGAGCAAGGGCGACCAGGACCCGGCCGAGTGGATGCCGCCCACCACGTCGTACCACTGCTACTACGCCCGGATGTGGGTGGACGTGAAGCACCACTACAGCCTCACGGTGAACGCGGAGGAGAAGACCAAGCTGTCCTCGGTCCTCAGCGGCTGCTGAGGTCACCCCACCCTCACCGGCCACGGCAGCCTCACCGGCCATGGCAGCCACTCCAGTGCCTGTAGTGCCTGTAGTGCCTGTAGTGCCTGTAGGGCCTTTCAGTGTCTGCAGTCACAGGCCTGTAACCAGCGCGAATCCGCGGAACCTCGCCATGGACCTCCGTCGTTCCGTACCGTACGGGGCGACGGAGGAGAGTGATCATCGTGGCACGGCTGCGTCTGGGTCCGCTGCTGAGGTATGTCGACGGTTCGACGGCGACCGTATGGGTCGAGGCCGATCGTCCCTGCACCGCCGAGGTGCGGTGCGCCGACGGCTCCAAGGGCACGGCGAACACGTTCCAGATAGCGGGCCATCACTACGCGCTCATTCCGGTCACGGGACTGCGTCCGGGCTCGGAGACCGCGTACGAGGTGCGGCTCGGCGACAGCGACGCCCCCGTGTGGCCGCTGCCGGACTCGCCCTTCCCGCCGAGCACCATCCGCACGCCGGGCGAGGGCGACGACGAGGCGCTCCGCGTCACCTTCGGGTCCTGCCGCTGGGCGGCCCCGCCGAGCGGGGAGCACGACCCCGTCGGGCCCGACGCGCTGGACACGCTCGCCGCCCGCATCGTCACGGGCACGGCCGCCGACCGCCCGGACGTCCTGCTCCTCCTGGGCGACCAGGTGTACGCGGACAACACGTCCGAGGCGACGCGCCGCTGGCTCGCGGCCCGCCGGAACCTGAACGACCCCCCGGGCGACCAGGTCGCGGACTACGAGGAGTACACCCACCTCTACTACGAGTCGTGGCTCGACCCCGAGGTCCGTTGGCTGCTCTCCACCGTGCCCAGCTGCATGATCTTCGACGATCACGACGTCATAGACGACTGGAACACCAGCGAGGCCTGGCTCGCCGAGATGCGCGCGACGCCGTGGTGGCGCGAGCGCGTGCTGAGCGGCCTGATGTCGTACTGGGTCTACCAGCACATGGGTAATCTGCCGCCCGCCGAGCTGGAGCGGGACGAGCTGTACGCGGAACTGCGCGCGACGCCGGACGGCACGGACGCGCTGCGGGCCTTCGCGTCCGCCTCGGACGCCGACCCCACAGCGACACGGTGGAGCTACCGCAGGGACTTCGGCCGCGTACGCCTGCTCATGATCGATACACGCGCGGCACGCGTCCTCGACGAGGAGAACCGCGCGATGATCGACCGGGAGGAGGCCCGCTGGCTGCGCGAGCAAGCTCTCGACGGCACGAACGGCACAGACGGCGCGGGCGGCTGCGATCACCTCCTCATCGGCACGTCACTGCCCTGGCTCCTGCCGCACCTCATCCATGACGCCGAGGGCTGGAACGCCGCGCTGTGCCGCGGCGAGCGGGGCGCGCGCTGGGCCCGCTTCGGCGAGAACCTGCGCAGGCGCTCGGACTTGGAGCACTGGGCGGCGTTCCCCTCGTCCTTCGACGCGCTGACCGCGCTGATCGCCGAGGCCGGCACGGGGGAGGGCGCCCCGGCGACGGTGTGCGTGCTCTCCGGCGACGTGCACCACGCGTACATCGCGGAACCGACCTGGCCGGACGGCGGCGGCCCCGATGCCCGCGTCCTGCAGCTCACGTGTTCTCCCGTCCACAACTCCATCCCCGCGTCGATAAAGCTGGGCTTCCACTTCGGCTGGAGCAGGGTGGGCCGAGGCCTGGGCCGCCGTTTCGTGCGGCACGGACGGACGGCGCGAGCCGCCATCAACTGGCGCAAAACGGGTGGCCCTTGGTTCGGCAACCAGCTCATGACGCTGACGCTGCGGGGCCGTTCGGCGGACGTGAAGCTGGATCAGGTGCGGGTGGTGAAGGGCGTCGGCGTACGCCTTGAGACGACGCAGGAGTCGCAGCTTTCGTGACCCCCTGACCCCCTGACCTCCCGTAGGCACCCGACACCCCGGCCGGAATCGCTTGACACAGGCCACACCTGCCTGGTGATCCTCCGCTCCGGGGTTCGACTTTGGGGCTTCCGGCGGCATGATGAGGCGACATGATGAGGCGGACCGTCCGCTTCCACCACGCCCCCTGTCGCGCCTCCGTCGGCCCCTCCGATGCCCGGGAGTCACACCTTTGTCCGCACCATCCGCAGCGATCGCACCGGAACATGACGTTGCTGTCGCCGTCGTCGGCGCGGGGCCCCGCGGCACGAGTGTCCTGGAACGCCTCTGCGCATCGGCGACCGAACTCCTGCCGCCGGGGGCACGGCTGACGGTCCACGTCGTCGACCCCTCTCCCCCGGGCCCTGGGCGCGTCTGGCGGACCGCGCAGCCGGCCGAGCTGCTCATGAACACGGTCGCATCGCAGGTGACCCTCTTCACCGATGAGAGCGTCGACTGCGCCGGGCCGATCCGTCCGGGCCCGAGCCTGTACGCGTGGGCCGCCGCCGGGCACGCGCCGGGGCTCGGTCCGGACGACTACCCGACGCGCGCCTGTTACGGCCGCTACCTGGAGTGGGTCTTCGCCGAGGTCCTGCACGGCGCACCCGGGTCGGTCCGGGTCGAGGTGCACGCGGCGCGGGCAGTGCGGCTGGAGGACGCGGTGCGACTGGAGGACGGGGCGGGGCTGGAGGACGGGGCAGGGCCGGCGGGCGGGGCGGGCGGCGCCCAGACCCTCGTACTCGACAGCGGCCGTGAACTCTCCGGGCTCAGCGCAGTCGTCCTGGCGCAGGGCCACCTCCCCGCGATCGGCGACGAGGGGCAGCAGCACCTCTCCGCGTACGCCGCGCGGCACGGCCTGCGCCACATACCGCCGGCCAACCCCGCCGACGTCGACCTGTCGGCCGTCGCCCCCGGCGAGCGCGTCCTGCTGCGCGGGCTCGGCCTGAACTTCTTCGACCACATGGCGCTGCTGACGCAGGGCCGCGGCGGACGCTTCACCCCTGCTCCGGAGGGCGGTCTGCGCTATCAGCCCTCAGGGCGCGAGCCGAAGCTGTACGCCGGGTCGCGGCGCGGCATCCCCTACCAGGCGCGCGGCGACAACGCGAAGGGCGCGTACGGACGGCACGAGCCGCTTGTCCTGACCTCCGACGTCATAGCCGGCTTCCGCAAGCGCGCGGACAGCGGTGACGCGCCGGACTTCCTCGACGAGATATGGCCACTGGTCGCGAAGGAGGTCGAGACGGTCTACTACGCGGCCATCGTCCAACCCGCCGACCGGGCAGCGGAGTTCAGGGACGCCTTCCTCGCGGCGCCGCACCGCGGCTCTCAAGAGGCCCTGATCCTGGACGAGTTCGGGATCCCCGAGGCGGCGCGCTGGTCCTGGGACCGGCTCGCACGGCCGTACTCCGGACTCACCTTCCGCTCCCCTGACGACTTCCGCGCCTGGCTGCTCGCGTATCTGCGCGAGGACACCGCGCAGGCCGCGCTCGGCAATGTCGCGAGCCCGCTGAAGTCCGCCCTGGACGTACTGCGCGACCTGCGCAACGAACTCCGCCTGGTCCTCGACCACGGCGGCCTGTCCGGGGCATCACGCCGCGAGCACTTGGACCGCTGGTACACGCCGCTCAACGCCTTCCTGTCGATCGGCCCGCCCCGGCGCCGCATCGAGGAGTTGGCGGCACTGGTCGAGGCGGGTGTCGTCGAGGTGCTCGGCCCGCGCTCGGACGTGCGGCCCACCGCTGACGGGATGTTCCTGGCGCACTCCCCCGACGTGCCGGGGTCGGATGTGTTCGTCACCACAGTCGTCGAGGCCCGCCTCCCCGAGCCGGACGTGCGACGCACCGCGGACGAACTACTCGGGCGGCTCCTGCGGACGGGCCAGTGCCGCGCCCACGTCGTCGACGGCTACGAAACCGGAGGCGTCGACGTAACACCCCGCCCCTATCACCTGATCGACCGTCAAGGACGTTGCCACGCAAGGAGGTTCGCATTCGGAGTGCCCACGGAAGGCGTGCACTGGGTCACGGCCGCCGGGGCCAGGCCGGGCGTCGACTCGGTGACCTTGTCGGACGCGGACGCGGTGGCGCGGGCCGTGCTGCGGACGGCGGCGGGCGTCGCGGAGATCCCCTCCGCGGGGCGAGTGGTTCCGTCCGCGAGGGGAGTGGTTCCGTCCGCAGGGGAAGTGGAATCGCCCGAGTGGCCAGATGTTGAACTTGCAAGCATTGATTAGGTTCCCCTAACCTTGGGCCTCCGCTCGGTTACCGTCCCCGAAAACCGAAGGAGTCCCCCACCATGACTGGACGTCTCAACAGCGCCCAGCCCTACGCCCTCGGGCTTTTCCGCATAGTCATCGGCCTGCTCTTCGCCTGCCACGGCGCCGCGTCGCTCTTCGGAGTACTCGGCGGCGCGATGGGCGGCGGCACGGTCGACGCCGGCACCTGGCCGGGCTGGTACGCGGCCGTCATCCAGCTGGTCGGCGGCGGCCTGGTCGCCCTCGGCCTCGGCACCCGCGCCGCGGCGTTCATCTCGTCGGGCTCGATGGCCTACGCCTACTTCAAGGTGCACCAGCCCGAGGCCCTGTGGCCGCTGCAGAACGGCGGAGAGGCTTCCGCGATCTTCTGCTGGGCCATGCTCCTGCTCGTCTTCACCGGCTCGGGCGCGCTCGGCCTCGACCGCCTCTTCGCGTCGCGGGGCGGGCGCGAGGACAAGGACGAGGCGGCGTCGGAGCGGACGCCGGTGGCCGCCTGACGCGCACATGACGCGCGCACCCATGCGTGCGCGCTCACTCACTCACGGGACGGCGCCCCGGCCCTCGTACGCGTACGAGGACCGGGGCGCCGTCCCGTACCGGGAGGGTCAGCCGACGGGAGCGAACGGCACCGTGAAGCACGCCAACCGGTCGCCCGCACCGCCCTGTTCACGGTGGAGCACGACGGATCCGGCCCCACCCGGACGGAACTCCCAGTCATGGCGGGCGGTCGCCGTGCCCGAACCGTCCTTGCGCGCGGTGAAGTCCAGCCAGACCTCGTTCTCGGCGTTGACGTAGGCCGGGTCCTCCGAGGGCTGGACCGGGTCCTCGCGGTGCTGGTAGTGCCCACCGGCCGCGGCCGGGTCGGGACCGCACGGCTTCTGGTGCACGTGCGCTCCGTACGCGAAACCCGGCTTCATTCCCTTCACCCGGAGCGTGACCGCCATGTCGCCCGGCTTGCCGCGCTGCTCGACCTCGATCCGGGAACCCGCGGGGACGAGCTTCGTGTCGTACGTGATCGCCGACGAGGAGATGAAGGCCGTGGGCGGCGCGAACCGCGCCCCCACCCGCATCTCGTAACAAGGCCCCCCGTCACCGGCGCCCGCACCGCCGCCCGCTGCGAGCACCGCCGTCGCCATGACCCCGGCGAGCATTCCTGCCACCATCGTCCCGCTCCTTTGCTGTCTCTCTGTCGATGTCTCTGTTGGTACGGGACATCGGCGTCGTACGCCGCATCTGGAGCGGCAGGCGGGTGAACGTGGCGTAGCGAACATATGAGCCCCCCGTGGATCTCCTGCGGAGGGCGCGGCGTACGCTGTACAGCTGTCACCAGGCCGCCCCTGCCGCTCCCCCGCGACGTCGCGGCAGTCAAGTCGTCGACCGGGGAGTTACGGGGAACTTCGGTGCTTGAGACTCTGGGCTCACTGACCAGCAGCCCATGGATCTACGCGGTAGTGGCACTTTCCGTGCTCTTCGACATCGTGCTGCCGGTCCTGCCGAGCGGGGTCCTCGTCATCACGGCGGCCACTGCGGCGGCCGCGGCGGGAACGGCAGGTACGGCTGGCGCGACAGGTGCGGCTGGTGCGGCAGGTGCGAGTGCGGGGGCCGTCGCGCACGAGGTGCCCGACATCCTGATCCTTCTGCTCTGCGCTGCCACCGCCTCGGTGCTCGGCGATCTCGCCGTCTACCGCCTCGCGTGGCGCGGCGGCGAGCGCCTGGACCGCGCCATCGCCCGCTCGCGCCGCCTCACCACCGCGCAGGAACGACTCGGCACGGCGCTCTCCCGTGGCGGCGGAGTCCTGGTCGTCATCGCTCGCTTCGCCCCTGCGGGCCGCTCGATCGTCTCGCTCGCGGCAGGCGCGGCACACCGCAAGGTGCGTGAGTTCCTGCCCTGGTCGGCGCTCGCGGGAGTGGCGTGGGCCGGATACAGCGTCGCGCTCGGCTACTTCGGCGGGCAGTGGCTCGGCGCGTCGTGGCTGGCCACGGGCGTCTCACTGCTCGCGCTCTTCGCGGCGGGCGCGGGGGCGGCGTTCCTGGTGCGCCGGCCGCGTCCGGCGGCCGGTTAAGCCGCCGAAGCCTTTTCGGCGGCCCGCGGCTTGGCCCCGCGCACCTCGATCCCGGCGAGCAGTTCGGCGGTGGCTTCGGTGACCGCGTCCACGGCGCGGTCGAAGACCTCCTGGTTGTGCGCGGCCGGGGCACGGAATCCCGAGACCTTGCGCACGTACTGGAGCGCGGCGGCCCGGATCTCCTCCTCGGTGGCGTCCTCGGGGATGGCGGGCGGACGGAGGGTCTTGATGCTGCGGCACATGCTTACAGCTTGCCGCGTGCGAGGCGCCGGTGTGAAGTGAGGCGCCGAGTGAGGCGCCCGCCAAAGGTGGAGCACCGAAGCAGCGCACCAAAGCAGCGCACTGAACTCGAGCACCGAACTGGAGCACCGAACTGGAGCATCGAAGTCAGGCGTGGCGCCTCTCGCACTCGAAATTCGAACAGGAGTAGCATTAGTGCGTGCCTGAAACCCCTGCATACGACTTCCCGAGCGACCTCCTCACGGGGCAGGAGGAACTGCACCAGGTCCGGGCCGAACTCCTGGCCCTGCTGAAGCGGCTCCCCTGGTCGGTCATGCCCCTGGACGGCTTCAGCGACGACCACGGCTGGCGCAAAGTGGAGCGCCCCGCCTCCCCCGGATGGACCCCGGACGAACAGGCGGAGGTGGAGAAACTCCGGGCGCGTGAGCGGGAGTTGGCGGTGTTCGTCACGTGTCACCGCTTCTGGGATCAGGTGACGGGACCGGACGCGGTGACGGCCCGCGCGCGGCTCAAACACATACACGAGAAATCCATTGACACCGAGTGACAGCGGGCGTTGACTCCAGCTAAGCCGAGGAGGTGCTGCCATGAATGTTCTGCTGGTCGTCCTGCTCTTTGCCCTGGTCGGCCTGGGTTTCAGCCAGCCACTTCTGTGGCTGGCAGCTGCGGCGCTCGTCTTCTTCATGGTCCAGAGTTACGACCGCGGAGGCTCGGACAAGAGCAGCAGCAGCGGAAGCGGCGCGGGCGGAGCCGCGAGTGCCGGAGCTTCCGGCGGTGGCGGTGGAGCCGGCGGAGGTGGCGGTGGCTTCCCCAAGACCTACCGCGACTACCGCATCCGTAAAGAACGCCAGGAGCGCTGGGACCGCAGGTACAAGCGCACGCACCCGCATTCCGGCCGCTGAGCGGGCGGCCGCCGTGGTGCGGCCGCACTCGCCGATACGACTGGTCACTGTTCCGGGCGACACGGCGCTTACCTGCGCAAACGCTGGGGATTGAGGTCATGCACAACGCATCGACCACCCCCGGGAGCCCACGCGCATGCGCCTCAGAACCGCCGCAGTCACCGCCGCCTTCGCGGCCCTCCTGACTGCGGTCGCCCCCACGGCCACCGCCGGGACCCACACCGCGTTGGAGCGCTCGGTGGCGGCCCCGGGCCAGGTCTGCTTCTGGTCCGAGCCCGGAATGATGGGCCGGGCCTGGTGCTACGGCCCGCCCGGCTACGCGGAGGCGGAGAACGGCACACAGCGCCACGCATATGCCTTCGAGTCGCGCGTCAACACCAGTGTCTACGCCATCAGTTACGGCCCCGGAGCCGGTTGCTTCTACCGGGAGATCCGCAAGGACGACTACAACGAGAGCTGGACGGTCTGGGCCAAGAAGCTGGACGGCGTGGGCGACACGACCATGGGCTGCGATCAAGGCTGACGTACGCAGATGCCCTCCCGGCCGCGCCCATACCCACGCCCATGCTCACGCCCACTACTGGCCGCGCTGCTTTTGGCCCCCGCCGCCTTCCTGAGCGCGTGCGCCCAGCCGCCGCCCGCACCCCCCGCGCTCGCACCGGACGACACCATCAGGTCGGCCCAACAGCAGCTGATCGAGGACTGCTTGAAGAGGCAGGGCCTGAAACCACCACGCCCGCACGAGGACGCGAACGGCAGCCCAGGCGGGTCAACCAAGGACCGCCGGGAACGCCAGGAGCACCAAGAGCACCAGGAGCACCAAGAACGCACGACAGCGGCCCTGTTCGGCACGGGCCCCACGGAGCTCTCCCTCCAACTCCCCACCGGCTACACCGTGCGCGCCCACACCGACGGCTGTCTCGCCGCTGCCCAGCGCACGCTCTACGGCGATCAACGGCGCTGGTTCCGGGTCTCGACGATCGCGAACAACCTCAGACCGGAAGCCGCCCACCGCGACCGGCCAACGACAGCGGTGACTCCCACACATGGAAGATGAAGTGCTGGCGACCCGCTGCCGCACAAAAACCACCACGGTGCGCCCCTGCAACTGAAACGCCTCCGGGGCGCACCGCCCGCCGGATCAGCCGATCGGCGCCCCTGCCCCTAGGGGAAGCCCTCCGATCATGGAGGAGGCGGGTCCCTGCACGGCGTTGTCGACCTCGGCGGTAGCAGCCGAGGGGTTGTCCGCGCTCAGCTCGCCGCGGGACGCCTCGACGTCGACCTCACCGAGGGGGTTCTTCAGGTCCTGTGCCGTCTTGGTGGCGGAGTCGAGCAGCTGGGTCTCACCACCGACCGGCGGCTGCGGCGAGGCGAACGCGGGAGCAGCACCTGCCAGACCACCCCCGACTCCAACCACACCCGCAAAACCCACAAGCCCCGCAACAGCCTTGGCGATCCTCACGAGACAATTCCCTTCCGGCCAGGCCCCAACGGCAGCACGACGGTCGTACGCCCACACGGCCCTCGCCGAAAGTGCCAACTCCCCCACAATCCCCCAGGTTCTGGTCTGCCCCCAGCAAATCCGAGAAGATCCATCAGACGTCATCCGACCGGCCGTTCCTCGGGCGGAGGCAGGACCACTGCTACCTCCCCTCCGGGGGCGGACGTTGGACGCCGGGGCCCGTTCACCCAGGTCGCGGGCAAGTCTGGACGGAAGGCGGACTCGTCACCGCGGCGTAAATCACGTGCTCCCCGCAAGACCGATGACTACGGTGATGCCTGTTCAGGTGCGCAGGCTGCGGCTACTTCTCCTCTCAAGAGAGCAACGCGGGTTCGAATCCCGTCGCCGACACTGGTCGGTGTCGTCCAGCGGCCCAGGACGCTTACGTCGCCGCCGCCGAGTCCGATCTCTGAACACCCAGACGCGAGCCGTCCGCCACGGGGGAACCACGCGGACGGCTTCGTCGCGTCAGCCCACGCGCCCGGCCTCGTCCTCGCATGCGCTCGCGGATCGCGGCCCGGCTCGGCACAGCGGCGCCGGCCGAACCCCGGCCCGAGCCGAAGCGGCCAGTCGTCGACCTGTCGCAGCTCGTCTCCGCGGGCAGCTCGGCATCATCCACGCCCGATGGTCCGAAGGCCTGGCGCTCGCGGCCGGCGCCGCGGTGCTCGCCGTGCTCACCGCCGTGGCCACGCCAAACGGGCCCGACCGCACGGAGTCGGTGAAGACCGAGTGACCCCACCGGAGTCGACCCAGGTAGCGGTCGAGCTGGGGCGGCTACGCGGCGCGGTCGACACCGGGTTCGCCACGATCAACGGCCGCCTGGACGTCGCCTTGCAAAGGACCGACCAGACCGAGAAGGACATCAGCGACCTGGAGCAGCGGTTGTCCGCGCTGGAGCGGTCACGGTGGCCGCTGCCGTCGGTGGCCGCACTCGTCAGCATCATCGCCCTCGGGATCGCCATCCACGAAGCCCTCGGGAAGTAAGCGTTCGCCCCCTCTCGCCTTCGGGCCGGAGGGGGCGCTTCGTCATGTCCGGGTAGTGATGTGACCGCGGGATGGTTCACCGTGATCGGCAGCACCTCACGGACGAGCGCAGGCGGAACGGCTGGTATTACTGGGGTATGGAGGAAGAGACCGCACGCTCCGCGATCGACACGTTCATCTCCGCGTTCAACACTACGGACGACAACTATGTGACTGCCCTGCTCTCCCAGGCCCTGACCTCAGACGTGGTCTTCTGGGGACCGTTGGGTCGCAGCGAAGGAATCGCGGCGGTTGAGCGGTTCGTACTGGACATCCGGCGCCACCCGGCGGGGACCGGCACGATGGTGCGCTGCTCAGCGGTGGACATGCCTGACGAATGGGCCCGATACCAGTGGGTGTTCACCACGCCTGCTGGAGGCCCCCGCCTGGCGGGAACGGACGTCGTCCATCTGCGACGGAGCCTCATCGACCAGGTCATCGTCTTCGCGGGGGAAATCGAGCCGTCCGACTCCTGAGTCACCTTCTGTCGCTGTCCTTGCTGGGGCCAGTGATGGCCGGAAGACGAACCCAACTGTCGCGACCACTCTCCGGTCAGGGCCAGCAGCTCCAGGACCACGAGACCCGCATCCGCGCCCTTGAACGCGGACGTTGGCCGCTGCCCACGATTGCCACTCTCGCAGGCGTGGCAGGTGCCGTATCGGGTGCGATCGCCCTTCTCGCCTGCTGAATCGCCGCCCCCTTCCGCCTTCGGGCGGGAGGGGGCCTTTCGTCATGCCCGAGGCGATTCGGCTGGCTTCGCGGTGGTCAGCGAGAGCGGACGGATCGCTGAGCACGAGTGATAACGGCTTGGGCGTCTGCGCCGTACACAGCGGATTCCCTGAGCGTGTGCCAGACGCGGAGGTATGTGGCCACGTTGTCGTCATCGTCCAACCACAGTTCCGCGTGCCAGTCCTCGGCGATGACGAGCCGTTCATCCAACACCCAGAAGCCGTTGGCGGCAGGGACCTTGAGCGAGGCGGAGAGAGGGACCACGCCGAGACGCACAGTGTCCATACCGATCGTTCCCGCGAGCCGGTCGAGCTGGCTCGTGAGGACTGATGGCGAGCAGATCAGTGAATGGAGGGCTGGCTCCCATACGAGGGCATGGAACTGGCGGCCGCCCTCGTGTAGCCACTCCTGCCGCCTTATGCGGGAGCGGACTGCTTCGTCCGTGTCGCGTGTCGTGCCGTAGAGGCTGGCGTAGCGCACGAACATAGCGCGGGCGTAGTCCGCGGTTTGGAGCATGCCGGGGATCACGGACTCCTCCCACGCGCGGATGACCTTCGAGCGGTCCACCTCGAGGTTCCAGCTGTCTTGCACCGGGCGGTGACCGGCGGCGAGTTGGCGCCGCCAGGATCGGATGTGGGACTCGAACCCCTTGAGGCGCGCATCGAGTTCGGCGAAGGCCTCAGGCTGGTTGGCGCCGTCGGCCCACGCGCGCAGGTCGTCGGCAGTGGCGGTCTGCTGGCCGTTCTCCAACTTGTAGATCTTGGAGTGCGGCCAGCCGAGGCGTTGGGCGAGCTGTGGGCCGGTGAGCCGACCATCAGGGGACGAGAGCCGTATCTCGCGGAGTCGCGCTCCGAGAGTTTCTCGAGCCTGCTGAAAGTCTGTGCTCACCGGCTCCCCGCCATCAGTCGGCGCGCAGTTGCGCCGTGAACTCGTCGAATGGGACTGCGTGATGCATGGCCGCGTCCCGGACCTGGCAGTATCGCAGGACTTCAGCAGGCTCCGTGATCACCTCGACGTCGTGGAAGGTGTCCTCGTCGTCGAAGCGAAGCACGGCGACCAGGCGGCTGTCGAAGATCCAGAAGTCCTCTGCGGGCAGGTGCGCGTGCTGTGCGTCCTCACGCCAGATGTTGCGGACGTCCTCGCCCGTTGCTGCGTTGCACCGGGAGTAGTCGAGCAGGAACAACTGGCCTTCGGTGGGCGGGTTGTCGACGACGCGGACGCGTCCTACGTGCTTGCCGCTGGACGTCTGCCGAAGGATGTTCGCGCACCATTCGCTGTCCAGATCCATGGGGGCCTGCCCCGTGCGCTGGAACTCGGCGAACCCAGGATCCTCGCGGTCGGAGGCGTATCCGCGCCGTGTCTCCAGGTGCCACGCCGAGTGCTCGAACGTCTCGAAGAGCCGGCCGAACTCGGCCATGTCGATCAGGTTGGGCACCCGCTTCCTCTCCTTCGGGCCGTGGTTGACGAGCAGTTCTCGCGGCACCACCACCGCAGCATCGTCCGGGCCGAAGTGCTGTAGCTGGGCGAGGTCGGCGCTGTCAGTGAGCGGCGTCCCCTGCACGATGACCTCGCCGGAGTCGATGTCCTGGTGGATCGCTGGGCACCCACCGTTCTTGCTGTCCGTGCCGTTGAAGCGCAGTCGTCGCGCCATGCCGCCTCCCTCAGTACGGGGTTGTCGCCACCAGCATCACCACGCGATGTCCTCCGCTCTAGAGCGTGCAGCTCCCATCACGAGAACACACGAGAACATTCGGCCAGATGCCGAGAACATTCGAGAACATCGCCTGTGCCCTGGCGGTCTCATGTTCATACCGTCCTGGTCATGGCCTCAGCACCCGAGTTGAGCGACGCCGTCAGCGTCGACCCGTTCACCGCCGTGGAGTCTCTGCGGGCGGCCCTCGACCACGTTGGCATAGTGCTCCCGTCCCTCGCGGTCGACGCGGGAGCACCCGCCCTCCACCTCGTTGAACTTGGGCGCGCCCGTGCGGACGTCGCCATGCGACTGGCTGTGGCACTTCAGCGAGGAGAAGCCGCAAGCGGCCTCGCCGATAGCGGCCCTCGACTTCCCACGGAGGCCCTCAGATGAAGCGACTCAAAGTAGACACGGTCAGCCACTGGCCAGGCGGCGCACTGCCAGCCCTCGGCACCTTGTCCGAGCCGCAGGTTCGCGGCAGGGCCTGCTTGTGGTGCGCTGTCGCCCTCTCCAACACCACGGCTGTCGACCTCGGCGAGCGGTCCGTAGACGCGCACGGCACTGTCACCCGGTGGTTCCCGCGCTGCTGCCGTTCCTGCGGCTACACGCACCTCTACGCAGCGTTCGAGAGCCACCAGAAGGACTGCACGCAGTGCGCCACCACCCTCCCCTGGTGCCTCCAGGGCCAGAGGCTGTTCGGCGCGGCCATGAGGGTCAGTCGGCAGGTGCCGCAATGAGCGAGCGCACCACGATCCCCGGCATCTGCCACATCCGTAAGGAGGGAACGAACGTCCGCTGCACCCTTCCGCCACAGCACACCGGCGACCACCGGCACTACTACCAGCGCATCGACTGGCCGCGCCGCCCAGGCGAGACGCAAGCCAGCTGAGACCCCCGCCGCGGCCACGTCGGACGGGCCGCAGCGGGAAGAGGCGGCCGCTCGACGGCGAGCGTGACCGAGCGGCCGCCTACCCCTCTGTGCATCGAGCGGAGATCCCATGGACAGCCCACCACTCCAGTCCCCTCTCCTCTGCGGGCGATGCGGCCACACCGTCCGTGAATTCGAGGAGTGCGAACCCCCGCTTTGCGGATAGCTGAGCAGCGGGTAGCAGGTAGCAGGTAGCGAGAACGTGCCCCGCGTGAAGGGAACGCAGCTATGTGACGCCTGCACACACTCCCGGCGTGGAGCGTTCCGGTGTGAGATGACGCCAGAACCTTGCTCCTCGCACCTTGGCGCGTTGGCCCACTCCCGCCCGCGCCGAGACCGGCCGCCTCGTCTCCTGGTGGAGGACACCTAGCCCTACGGTTGTGGCATATGCCGCAGGGCGAGAGGTACGGTAGAGGAATCGAACGCATGTTCACCCAGATGGGCGATGTCCTAAACGGAGCCTCTGTTACACATAGATAGCCCCACCGCAGGCGTGCTGGGTCGTCTCATTGTGGTGCCCCCCTCTGTGACGGCCCGGCACTTGGGATCGCCCTCGCACTCCGCGCCAGCGGAACGCGAGGGCGATCTGCGTTGCAGTCACCGAGCCAAGCCGGCCCGAGACCTGCACAGAAGGCGTTGATCGTTTAGGGGATATTTAGGAGACGGAGCGCAGTAGTGGGGGTGTAGCCAGACTGCGCGAGCAAGATGCCAGGCTGCACAGTGCGCCCCAACAAGAAGGCCCTGCACCCCCGTTGAGCTGGGAGTACAGGGCCTTTTCGCTGATCACCATGGTGGGCGCGGACGGTTTCGAACCGCCGACATCTGCCTTGTAAGGGCAGCGCTCTACCGCTGAGCTACGCGCCCGGGGTGTTTCGACAGCCTACCTTGCCGGTGGCCCCGAGCCGCAAACGCGTATGCGGTGGCCGCGGGAGGGGGTTAACCCCACCCCCGATCCGGGAGTGGGCCGGATCCCGCGGGGCGGGGTTCGTTCGTACGGTCGTAGGGCGCCCAGGGAAGTCAGGGCCCAAGGAAATCAGCGCCCGGGGAAGTCGCAGTCGTGGCGTGGGCCGCCGGTCGAAGCCGCTCAGGGGAGATCCTTCATGACCGTCCGCTCCGTCCGCTCCACCCGCTCCACCCGCTCCGTCCGCTCCACCCGCTCCGTTCCCTCTCCTTCCGTTCGTCGCGGCCACTCCCCCCGCCGCCGCCTGCGCGTCCTCTCCGCCGCCAGTGGTGCCGTCGCCGTCGTTCTGCTCGCCGGTGGCTGTGGGGCCCGTGCCGGTGACGACTCCGAGCCGGAGCGGCGGGCGTTCGCGTTGGAGGGGAAGACCTTGACCGTCGACTCCGACGACTCCGCACTGGAATTCGTCACCGCGGGCTCCGACACCGGCAAGGTCCAAGTGACCCGGTGGTTCGACGGGTCCACCGTGCTCGGCGGGAGTCCCGAGGTGACGTGGGCCATGGGCGGGGACCGGCTGACCCTGAGCATGAAGTGCTCCGGTGTCTTCGCCGACTGCTCGGCCAAGCACCGCATCGAAGTGCCTCGTGGGGTGGCCCTGAAGGTGGAGAACGACGACGGGCACGTCAGCGCCACCGGGCTTCGGGAGCCCCTCTCCATTCGCACCGAGGACGGTTCCGTGACCGTCAAGGACCCCGCCGGGCCGCTGACACTGGACAGCAGCGACGGAGCTGTCGACGCGACCGGCGTCCGGTCGGAGCGCGTCCGTGCCACCTCCAAGGACGGTGCCGTGCGGCTCCGGCTCGCGTCCGTGCCCGACCGTGTCGAAGCGCGTAGCGCGGACGGCGCCGTCACCATCGAAGTACCGAAGAAGAGGGGCGGCCGCGACGTCTCGTACGACGTGGCGACCAAGACGACCGACGGAGCCGTGGATGTTTCCGTTCCCCGCGACAGTGGTAGTCCGCACCTGGTGTCCGCCCGCAGCGAAGACGGCAAAGTCACGGTGCGCAGCGCGAACTAACCGGCCCGTGTGTTCGTCATTAACCGGTGGGAGAATGTGACACCGGGCAAGGCGGATGACAGCACGGGAGAGGGATAGTGACGGCGACACCTTGGCAGCCGTACACACCGGATACGTCGAGCAAGTCAGTTGTGCCGGATCCGGATGAGGATGTACGTCGCTGCGGGAGCGTGCGGCCGCGTCACCGCCCGGACGGCCGCAGGGGCGAGCGTGCGGACGACGTCCCCCCGCACCGGCCGGCCCCCCTCCGCGACGCCGTCGCGCTGGTCCTCCTGCCTCTCCCCCTTCTCGCCCTCGCCCTCTCCGCCGCCTTCGCCGGCGGCGGCACCCGGCGGTGGTTCGGCGGGCGTGGGGAGAGCGTGCGGGCCGACGCCCAGGCCGCCAAGGACGCGGCGGCCGCTGCCTTCTACGAACTGGACACCGCCCAGCGGGACCTGCGGATCTCCATCGAGACCATCGTCGCCGTGGACTCCACGCCCGCCGCGCAGCGGGCGGTCTCGGACTTCGAGGCGATCGGGCGGCGGATCGACGAGGCCAGCCATCAGTACATCAGCGCCGTCGACGCGCACGACCTCGACCGTGACGATCTCGAGGCCTCCGTCGCCGCCCGCGCACGCACCGAGCTCACCGAGGCCAAGGGCGAGCTGGACAAGGCCAAGCAGGACCTGGACCGGTTCCAGCAGGGGCTCGGGCCGCTGCTGGACAAGGCCGAGACGCAGCTCGCCCGGCTCGCCCCGGCCGTCGAGCGCGCCCGGCAGACGCTCCTCGCCGCCAGCAACGCCCTGGATTCCGTACGAGGGGCCGGGCTCAAGGCCGATGATCTGGCCGCCCGCCTCGCCGCCCTCGGGCCCGAGCTGACCAAGCTCAATCAGGGAGCCGGACAGCACGGCGTGCCCGAGACCCTGCAGCGCGCCGACCGCGTCCTGCGGGACGCCGAAGCCGTCCGCGCCGAGGCCGAGCGGCTGCCCGAGCGGGCCGCCGAGATAGACCGCCGCCTGGTGTCGCTGCGTACGCGCGCGCAGGCGCTCACCACCCGCAGCGGTCAGGTCGACCCCGTCCTCAGCGAGCTGCGGCGGCGGTTCACGGCCGCCTGCTGGCAGGACCTGCAGCGGGTGCCGGACCAGGCCGCGGAGAACGTACGGCAGGCCGAGGTCAAGCTGAAGGAGGCCCGGCAGGCGCGCGAGGAGCAGCGCTGGCCGGACGCCACCGCCCTGCTCTCGACGGTCCGCGCCCTGCTGAACTCGACGGACGAGGCGGTCTCGGCCGCCGGCGACCGGCTGCAGCAGCTAAACGCGGTGGCGAAGGACCCGCAGCACGAGATCGAGCGCACCCGCTTCGCGATCCGCGACGCCCAGCGCCTCGCCATGGCGGGCCGCCAGACCCCGGAGCAGCGGCACGCCCGCCCGCTGGACGAGTCCGTCGCCCGCCTTGACCGCGCGGTGGCCTCCCTGGAGGGGCGCCACCCGGATTACTGGCACTTCCTGACCGAGACCGAAGCCGTGCGGCAGGCGGTGGCGCGCGTGGTCACGCAGATCCGGGAGGAGCGGGGGCAAGGGGCCTGAGCAGGGGCAAGGGGCCCGAGCGCGGGCCAGGACCTGGAGGCCTTGGGGCGGCCGGGCCCAACGCGTCTACCGGCGGCCCTCTACCGCGTCTGCCGGCGGCCTCCTAACCGCGTCTGCTGGCGGTCCGCGGCCTGCTGGCGGATCCTGGAGTTACGTACGCCGACGTACCAAGGGAGGCGGACATGGCCACACATGTACTTCACCCAGGGGCGAAGCGGCCAAGGCGGCACGTCACGCTGAACGAACACCTGCCCGTCGATCACCGCCTCAGCACGATCTACCGCGTCGGCGCGGGTCTGATGGGGCTCGTCCTGCTCGCGTTCGGCATCCTCGGCCTGATCGACAAGGTCGGCTTCTTCGACACCGGGGGCGACACCGTCGCCGGCCTGAACACCAACGGCGCGCTCAGCGTCCTGTCGATCTGCGTCGGACTGCTCCTGTTCGTCGGCATGGTGATCGGCGGCAACTTCGCGTCGACGCTCAACATGGTCCTGGGCTGCGCCTTCGTCCTCAGCGGCTTCGTCAACCTCGCCCTCCTGGACACCGGGCTCAACTTCCTCGCCTTCCGCATCCAGAACGTCCTGTTCAGCTTTGTGGTGGGCATCCTGCTGATGGTCTTCGGGATGTACGGGCGGGTCGGCTCTGCCCTGCCGCACGACAACCCGTACTGGCAGGCACGCCACCCGGAGCAAGTACGGCACGCCGGGCGCGGGCAATCGCGCAGACCGCGGAACGAGCACGGGGTGCAACGCTCTGAGCAGGCAGACCACCCTGA
Source organism: Streptomyces sp. A18 (assembly GCF_059026065.1). Classification (NCBI taxonomy): domain Bacteria; kingdom Bacillati; phylum Actinomycetota; class Actinomycetes; order Kitasatosporales; family Streptomycetaceae; genus Streptomyces; species Streptomyces sp. A18. The sequence continues at coordinate 318,129 of NZ_JBWLKL010000003.1, forward strand.
GCAGGCCCCCTGAACGCCCTGTGCGAGCCTTGGGGCATGTCGGACCTCACCACTGCTTTCAGTACAGTCCTGCGGACCAAGCGCCTGGTCGCCATCGTGCGCGGCACGGACGCGGAGGCGTCGTTCCGGACGGTCATGGCGCTCGTCGAGTCGGGTGTGCCGCTCGTCGAGGTCTCCCTCAGCGGCACCGACGCGCTGGGCGTCCTGCGCCGGGCGCGCGCAGAGCTGGGCGGCGAGGCCTGGCTCGGCGCGGGCACGGTCCTGACCGCGGACGACGCGCGGCGGGCCGCGGACGCGGGCGCCAATCTCATCGTGACGCCGGGCCTCGGGGCCGGAGTGGACGAGGCCGTACGGCGTGAACTCCCCGTCGCAGCAGGGGTGTTGACCCCGACCGACGTGATCGCGGCGAGCGCCACGGGAGTCACCGCGCTGAAGATCTTCCCCGCGTCGGCGATGGGCGGCCCCGCCTACCTCAAGGCGCTGCGGGCCCCCTTCCCCGACCTGCCGTTCGTCCCGGTGGGCGGCGTGGACGCGGCCGCAGCCGAGGAGTACCTGGCGCTCGGCGCGGTCGCGGTGGGCGTCGGCTCCCCGCTCATCGGGGACGCGGCGGACGGCGGGGACCTGGACGCGCTGCGCAAGCGCGCGGCAGAGTTCGTGGCGGTCGCTGGCACGGGAACGGCCACGGGCGCGGGAACGGACGCGGGAACGGTCACAGGAACGGGCGCGGGAACGGGAGCGGGAACGGGCGCGGGAACGGGAGCCGGTCGATGAGCGCCGGGCTCCAAGGGAATGCCACCGACGTCCTCACCCTCGGCGAGAGCATGGTCGCCCTGCGCGGCAGCGGGCCGCTCAAGCTGGGCGGTTCGATGGACGTGTCCATCGCGGGCGCCGAGTCGAACGTGGCCATCGGCCTCGCGCGTCTCGGCCACGCGACGCGATGGGCGGGTGCCGTCGGCGACGACGAGGCGGGCGAGTTGGTCCTTCGCACGCTGCGCGCCGAGGGCGTCGACGTCAGCGGCGCGACCCGCGATCCGGACGCGCCCACGGGGCTCATCCTCTTCGAGCCGCGACTGCCCGAAGTGACCCGCGTGCACTACTACCGTGCGGGTTCCGCCGGTTCACGTCTTACGGCCGCCTCGGTCGAGCGGGCCTTCACCGCTCCCTGCGTACCCCGCGTCCTGCACCTCACCGGCATCACCCCGGCCCTCGGCCCGTCCGCACGCGACGCCTGCCGCCGCGCCCTCGAACTGGCCCGGGAGCACGGCACGACGGTCTGCCTCGACGTCAATTTCCGCTCGCGGCTGTGGAGCGACAAGGAGTCCGCCGCGGTCTTGCGTTCCTGGATTCCGTACGTCGATGTCCTCATCGCATCGGACGACGAACTGCCGCTGTGCGTACCGGAGATGGCGACTGCCGCTGAGGCCTCCGCGTCGGCCGAGGCGCTGCTCGCGCAGGGCGTCCGCGAGGTCGTGGTCAAGCTCGGCGCCGACGGGGCCACCGCGTACACCACCGACGGCGAACTGCACGCTCCCGCACGCCCGGTGCGGGCGGTGGACGCCGTGGGCGCCGGGGACGCGTTCGTCGCCGGGTATCTGTCGGCACTGCTCGACGGGGCGGACGTGGCAGGGCGCCTCGACCGGGCCGTGACCACGGGCGCCTTCGCCGTGGCGTCACACGGCGACTGGGAAGGGGCACCCACACGGGCCGAACTCGAGCTGCTGGGGGCGGGAGCCGGCACCGTGGTGCGGTAGCGCTCCGCTGGGGGTGCGGTGATACCCCGCGGGCCTGTGGGGGTGCGGTGATACCCCGCGGGCCTGTGGGGGTGCGGTGATACCCCGCGGGCCAGTGGGGGCTGGGCGCGCCGCTCCCCGCTCCCCTTACGGGGCGCTCCAGCTAGCCGCAGCAGCCCCCGCCACAGCAGCCGCCTCCGCCACCCTTGGCGGGGGCAGGGGCGGACGCGGACGCCGAACCGCCGACAGCCACCGTCGACAGCAGCTTCACCGAGTCCTCGTGCCCCGCGGGACACGCAGCGGGGTCGGCGGACTCGGCCATCGGGCGGCTCAGCTCAAAGGTGTCGCCACAGGAGCGGCAGCGGTACTCGTATCGAGGCATGGGCCAAGGCTAACGGCAGCGGACCGCTCCGAGATCAGACGCCGGCCGCACCATGGCGGAGGAACTCCCGCAGAATCTCCTCCCCCGCCGCGACCCCCCGCTCCGGAAGCACCGTGAGCCCCGGCGCCGTCCAGCCCGTGTCCGCCAGCTCGCCGTGCCCCGGCCGCCACGAGCGATCGGCGGCGAGCAGCAGATCGGCGTCGAGGAGCGAGTCACCGGCGGCGAGGATCTCGTCGGCGTCGATACGACGGGCCACCTCGCGCACCGCCGCGCTCTTGGTCAGCGGCTTCGGTACGGCGTAGATCTTGCGTCCCTGCAGCGAGACGGTCCAGCCGCGGCTCTCCGCCCACACGGCGAGCTCCTTGACCCACCCTTCCGGCAGCAGGGACCGCTCGACGACCAGATAGGCGAAGAGATCCTCGGCCACCCGCTCCTTGAGGAGCCAGGCCGGGTCGGCGGTGCGCACCATGTGTGCACGGACCTCGTCGAGCGAGGCGCACTCGGCGGCGAGACGGCGTCCGACGCCCGCACGCCACTCGGGGTCGGAAACCCCGTCGACCAGCAGGTGCCCACCGTTGGCGCAGATCGCGAACTCCGGTGCGGAGCCGGGCAGATGGATCCGGCCGTACTGCTCGCGCGTACGCGTGGTCGTCGGCACGAAAACCGAGCCACGGCCCACCTCGCCGAGGAGCCCGGCGGCGGTCTCGGTGACGTACGACAGCGGCTTACTCTCGTACACCTCGACACAGAGCAGGCGGGGCGCGTCGGCGTCGGGCATGGTCAGGTCGAGTGCGGCGGCGGAGTAGATGAGGGTGCGGTCGAGGTCGCTGGCGACCAACACCGAACGGGAGGTGCTCACTTGGAGGCCACCGCCTTGCCGTCCGTGCCGGTGGCTCCGCGGGTGAACTGAGGATGGATCAGTCCGACGCAGGTGTAAGGGAGTTCGGCCACTTCCTCGACCGGTACGCCGCGCTGCTCCGCCAGCAGTCGTACGTGGTCGAGGTCGGCCCCCGCTCCCGCGCGCGCCAGGATCTTCCAGGGGACGCGGCGCAGCAGGACGCGTGTCGTCTCGCCGACTCCCGGCTTGACCAGGTTCACGTCGTGGATCCCGTACTCCTCACTGATCCGCTCGACCGCGGCCCAGCCCTCCCAGGTGGGGGCCCTGTCCGCCGAGAGCAGCTCCTTGACCTGCGCGTCGACGGCGTCGGCCACCTCGCCGAAGCGGTCCGCGACGGCGTCGAGGAAGTCGATGGAGAGGTCGCCGTCGGCGAGCTCGCGGTAGAACTTCGCGCCGTGGAAATCATCGGGGCCGACCAGGTCCGCGCGGAGCACGGTGCGGGATATCAGGCCGCTCACCGTGGAGTTGAGGCAGGCCGAGGGGATGAGGAAGTCCTCGCGGGTGCCGTAGGTGCGGACGCAGGAGCCGGGGTCGGCGAGCACGGCGATCTCCGGATCGAAGCCGACGGGCCCCCCGGCGTCCTCGAACTCTCTTATCGCGTCGGCGAGTTCGCGCGTGATCGCCCCCTTTCCGGTCCAGCCGTCGACGAAGACGACGTCGGCCGTGTCGTGGTGGGCGGCGAGCCAGCGCAGTGCGTTGGCATCGATGCCGCGGCCGCGCACGATCGACACGGCGTAGTGCGGCAGGTCCAGTCCGTGCCGGTGTTGCGCCCAGCGCCGCATCAGTACGCCGACGGGCGTGCCCGCGCGGGCAAGGGAGACGAGGACGGGGCGAGGGGACCGCTCGGCGAGCACGGTCTCGGTGACGGTGCCGACGGCCTGCGCGATGCGGGCGGCGGAGGTGCCGAGCGCCGCGCGGAACAGGTCTTGGTACTGCGGGCTCGGCTGGTACTCGACCGGCAGCGACTCGGCGTAGTGCGCGCCACCGCTCTGTATCGCCTCCTCGCGCTCCTCGGTGGGCGCCTCGAGGCGGACGTCCGAGAGGTCCTGGAGCAGCCAGCCGACGTCTTCGGCCGCGTACGAGGAGAAGTCGGGGCCGCGGAGGGGATCGGGCAGCATGGAGGGCCTTTCGGGGACGTACTCGGGGAGGCGCACAGGGGCTTGCTCAGGGACGTACGAGGGCACGACGGCGAGCAGCACCTGCGGGGTGTGCGCGGCGAGCTGCGCCAACAGGCCTTCGGGCGCGTGGAGTTCGGGGCGGTCGCCCGCGGAGTCGACCACGATGACGACCGCGTCGAAGCCGCCGCCCGCGACGTTGTACGCGTACCGGTCGCCGGGTCCGTCGGCGGGGGCGTCGTGCGCGGGGAAGACGAGGCGGGTGCGGATGGCGTACCCGGGGTCGTCGACGGCGAGGACGGGCGAACGGGTGGTGGTGGAGTACCGCACGTCCGTGGTGCCGGCCGGCAGCCGCTCCTCCAACGCCACGCCGAGGGCCAGTGGCGCGTACATCAGCTCCTCGAAGCCGAGGACGAGCACGCGGGCCTCGCGGGCGCCGGAGGCGTCGCGTGCGTCGGAGGCGTCGCGGGCGTCGGAGGCGTCGCGGGCGTCGAGGCCCGGAGCCAGCGCTTCCGCGACCCGGTCCGCCATCCTCGGCAGCGCCGCCTCAAGCGCCACCCGGTGCTCGGGCGCGAAGCCGTGACGCCCGCCGTCCGGCACTCCGGCGGGCCATCCGATGTCGACCCGGGTGACCGTACCGCCCTCGCGGCGCGGGGCGGGGAGCGCCGAAGCCTCGTACTCCTCGGACGAAGCCTCGTACTCCTCGACCAGCGCCTGCCCCTTCTCCAGGACCCCGTCGGGCAGGCTCACCGTGCCGGAGGCCATCGTGATCAGGTCGACCCGCGCGCCGATCTCCCGGGCGAAATCGGCAAGCCGCCCCTGGTCCTGCGGGGAGCGCATGTCGACGAGCGCCACGATGACGTAGCGCTCGCGCGGGTGCAGCTCGTGCAGGGCGCGAATGGTGTTGAGGACGGTGTTGCCGGTGGAGAACTCGTCGTCGACGAGGACCAGCGGGCCGTCCCTGGTGAGGAGCCGGGGGTCCTCGGGGAGCAGCAGGTGCGAGGTCGCGTGCGAGTGGGACTCCTCGAAGCCGCCCGCCCTGCGCACCCCGTCGACCGGGCGGCGCGTGGAGTGGAGGTAGGGCGCGAGGCCGATGCCGTCCGCGACGCAGTGGCCGAGGCCGGTCGCCGTCTCCGCGTACCCGAGGACGACCGCGCGCCGGGCCTCCGCGTCGCCCAGGAGCTCGCGCGTCCGCACGCCGAGGTCACGCCCGGCCGCGTACACGACGGAGGGCCGCTGCGGCACATGCTTGCCCAGGACGTTCGACACCAGGAGGTGTGCCCGCTTCGGGTTGCGGCGCAGGGCGAGGCCGAGCAGGTCGCTCAGCCCCGCGTCCCCGGCCAACTCCACGCCGAGCCGCTCGGCGACCCACGTCCCTGACCACACCACGTCGTCGTTCACAGTCCTCGCACAGTCCTTACGTTCCTTGAGTAGTCGGCCGGAAAAGCCCGGAGAAGCCGGAGAAGCTCGGAGAAGCTCGGTGGAGAGCCCGGCCGAGCGATGCGTGCTCAGTCGGAGAGCCCGGCGGAGAGCAGCTCCACGAAGCCGATGTCCTCGCGCGCGACGCCGAAGACCTCGGCGCGCTGGAGGGTCCGCTCGGCCCAGGCGCGGTGCGGCTTCACTTCGTTCATCTTGTTCGTGTACGCCGAGCGCATCACCCCGCCGCCGCCCCGTTCCGGGCGCAGGATGTCCTCGGCGTCGCTGAACTCCTCGTGGCTGACGACCGAGAGCGCGTGCACGGGCAGGACGTGCGAAGGGTGGATGCAGGTCTTGCCGGTCAGGCCGTTGGCCCGGTCCAGCTCGATCTCGCGGAGCAGGCCGTCGATGTCGTGCTCGATGAGCGCCTGCCGCAGCTCCTCCGCCCGGCCCTCCAGGAAGGGGCTCCGGCGCAGCTGCGGCTTGAACATCCGCTCCTGGACGCGGAAGTACTCCCAGACGGGGCCGGTCACGGTGAAGCCCGTGCCGTCGACCCTGCCGAGGTGGTTCACGACGTCGGCGATGACCGAGGCGACGATGTGGACGTCGTACGCGGTCATGTGCGGCGGTCTGCGCAGTCCGTACGCCGAGCAGAAGTCGGTGACGCCGAGCCGCAGCGCGAGCACCCGCTCGCGGTACTTGCCGACGGTGCGGGCTATCCCGGCGAGGGTCTCGGCGCGGCTCTCCAGGTGGAGCAGCTCGGGCGATTCGAGGACGGGCATGGCGAAGAGCCGTCGGCCGCTGGTGGCCTCCGCCACGGCGAGCGACTCCAGGAAGGCGACGCCGCGCTCCTCGGTGAACTTGGGCAGTACGAATCCGGACAACAGCCGGATGCTGGGGCCGAGGCGCTCGGCCAGGTCGGCTATCTGCTCGGGGGCCCGGACCCGGATGAACAGGAGCGGCGGCTCCGCGCCTCCCGCGTCATCGCGCTCGGCGAGGTCGGCGAACTGACCGACCAGGTTCTCCTCGGCGCCGACGACCTCCGCGTCGTCGATCGAGTCCTCGAGGCAGAGCACCATCGAGATCACGCCACGCCCGGCCTGTTTCAGGATGTCGTCGGCGAGGCGGGGGCGGGTGGCAGGGCTGTAGAGCGTGGCCCCCAGGGCGGCGGCGAGCAGGCGTGGCGAGGAGTCCGCGGTGAAGGCGCACGGCTCCTGATGGAAGAGACGCTGTCGCACCTCTGGGGCGATATGCCCGAAATGACGCATGATTTCCCCTGTACTCGTCGGCGCGGTCCGACGTGATGTGGCCGGTAATAGTACGTAGGGACGGGTGTCAAGGGTTCCCCATGGGCATGAAATTCAGGTAACCCGGCCATGTCAGACACACCGGCCACACACCGTCACCCCCGCGTTGTCCCGTCCAGGACCGGGAAGGCAGGATGACCGCATGACGCACGCGATGTTGAAGGGGTCGAACGTCCCGCTCGAAGCCACGGCCGTCCGCGCAGTGCTGCGCTGGACCCCGGGACAGGGCGTTCCGGACGTCGACGCGTCGGCCCTGCTCCTGGGCGCCGACGGCCGCGTGCGGTCCGACGAGGACTTCGTCTTCTACAACCAGCCGCGCCATCCGTCCGGCAAGGTCTGGCGGCTCGGCAAGAAGCGCGTCTCCGAGGGCCTGACCGACACGGTCCAGACGGACCTGGCGGGCCTGGATCCGGCCGTGAGCCGCGTCCTGCTCGTCGCATCCGCCGAGAACGTCGCCTTCGAGAACGTACGCGCGCTGCGCATCCTGCTGTACGACGCAGGCGCGGGCGAGGCCGAACCGCTCGCGTACTTCGACATCACCCCGCAGACCGGCGCCGAGACCGCCCTGATCTGCGGCGAGCTCTACCGACGCGGTGACGTCTGGAAGTTCCGCGCCCTGGGCGAGGGGTATCTCAACGGTCTGGAGGGGCTCGCCGGCGACTTCGGCATCTCCGTGGACGAGTCCGAGGCGGTGCCCGAGCCGACGACCGAGGCCTCGCTGCCGCAGCCCTACCCCCAGCAGCAGCCGATGCCCGCCCCCGCCACGCAGGCTCCGGCCCCGCAGCCCTTCCCCGCACCGGCCCCGCAGCCCGCTTACGGCTACCCTCCGGAGCCCCCGCGCCACCAGCCTGCCCCGCAGCCGTCCTACGGCTATCCGCAGCACGCGCCCGCCCATGCGGCGCCGGCCGCGCAGCCAAGTTACGGCTATCCGCAGCCCGTGGCCGCGATGCCCGACCCGAACTTCCGGCTGCCGCCCCAGGGCCCGCAGTTCCTGGCACGCTGAGCGCACGGGAGCCGGGGCCGGGGCGTCGGCGGTTCAGACGCCACCCACCTTCGACTTGTAGCCGCGGCCCCACTGCAGCCCCCAGCCGTAGAGCCGGTCGAGCTCGGCCTGGAAGCCGTACACGAACTTCACCTCGCGGCGCACGACCAGCTCGCCCTTGACGTTCTCGAGCGTGGCCACGGCACACGAGCGGGCCTGCGGCTGGCGCTCGTCCAGGTCGATCTCGATCCGCGGGCCGTTGCTGGGATAGAGCGTCACCTTCGCGTGCGTGCGGTCGAAGGCCGGCGTCTGGTCGTAGATGTAGGCGAAGAACAGCAGCCGCTTTATGGACTCGCGGTGGTCGAGGTTCACATAGATCGTCTCGCCGGACGGCGAACCGAACCGGTCGTCACCGCTGAGCTTCACGTACGGCGCGGCGTTCAGGCTCCCGAAGAAGCTGCCGAGCGGCTGTACGACGCCCTTGGCACCGTCCATCATCTCGTACAGGCAGCCGATGTCGAGGTCGACGTTGACCACGCCCTGGGTGTGCGCCTGCACCACGTCGGGCTGGAACATCCGGAAGGGGTGCCGCAGCAGGCTGTCGCCCTTGGGCTTGCCGATGATGTCGGACGTCCGCATCTGCCAGGAGAGGTTGACCCGGAGGTTGCCGGTGGCCGCGCCCTGTTTGTTGAGCGAGACCGTCGGGTGCCGCTTGGTGAGTTCGATGGCGTTCGTCGCGGCGCTGCCCGACTCGTAGTCCATCGAGCGTCCACGCCACAAACCGTCCCAGAAGGACATCGCCGCCCCCAAAAAATGCCGGAGCCCCATGGGCCCGTTACGAATGCCACGGGGCGGCCAGGAGGACTCGTCCTCGATGGCCGCCCCGTTCAGAAGCGTTCCTCACTCGGCCCCGGGTCACACGCCGGGAACGAGTCAGACCCTGATTCACACGCCGGAAGAGACCTCAGTCTTCTCGCCCGTGCCCGAGCCATTTCCCTCTGCCGCGGCCAGTGCCCGATTTCGGCGCACGGACGAGAGGAAGGACCAGGCGATCAGGACGACGCCGACGAGGCCGGTGATGACCTCGTGGATCTCGTACTGGATCGTGACGAGCAGGATCACGGCGAGGGCGCCGATCGCGTAGTGCGCGCCGTGCTCCAGGTAGACGTAGTCGTCGAGGGTGCCCTGGCGGACCAGGTAGACGGTGAGCGACCGGACGTACATCGCGCCGATGCCGAGACCGAGCGCCATCAGGACGATGTCGTTCGTGACGGCGAAGGCACCGATCACGCCGTCGAACGAGAACGACGCGTCCAGGACCTCGAGGTAGAGGAACATGAAGAACGCGGCCTTGCCGGCCATCGCCATGCCCGTGTTCTTACCGGTGCGCTTGGCCTCTTCCTCGGCCTCGTGCTCGCGCTCCTCGTCCTCCTCCAGCTTGTTCTCGAAGAAGCCGGAGAGACCGCCGACGATCAGATAGGTGATCAGACCGGCGATGCCGGAGATCAGTACCGTCTCGGCCTTGTTGACGTGTGTGCCGCCGTGCTGGTGGGCGTTGACGGCGAAGGTCATCGAGGTGACCAGCAGGACGATCAGCGCGATGCACGCCGACAGCATGTCGACCTTGCCGAGCTTGGCGAGCGGGCGCTCGATCCAGCCCAGCCACTTGATGTCCCGGTCCTCGAAGATGAAGTCCAGGAAGATCATCAGCAGGAACATGCCACCGAAGGCGGCGATCGACGGGTGAGCGTCGGTCACCAGCTGCTTGTACATGTCCTTGTCGGTCATCGCCAGGTCGACGGCCTCGATGGGCCCGATCTTGGCGCTGATGGCCACGATGACGACAGGAAAGACCAGCCGCATGCCGAACACGGCGATGAGGATGCCGATGGTGAGGAAGATTTTCTGCCAGAAGGCACTCATCTTCTTCAGGATCCCGGCGTTGACCACCGCGTTGTCGAAGGACAGCGAGATCTCGAGGATGGACAAGATCGCTACGATCCCGAAACCTGTCCACCCCCCGTAGAACACCGCCGCGACCAAGCCGAGCGCGGTAACCGCGAACGACCAGCCGAAGGTTTTCAGAACCACTGGCTACCCAATCATGTGTGTACGGGCTCCCGCTTAGCGGTCTCCCCCGCGTCGGTCCCCTGCTTTACGAAACATTGACCCCGAAGTCTAGAGCGATGCCCCGCAGACCTGACGCGTACCCCTGCCCAACGGCGCGGAACTTCCACTCGCCGCCGTAACGGTAGACCTCGCCGAAGATCATCGCGGTCTCCGTGGACGCGTCCTCGGAGAGGTCGTAGCGCGCGAGCTCCTGGTGGTCGGCCTGGTTGACGACGCGAATGAAAGCGTTGCTGACCTGGCCGAACGTCTGGCCGCGGTTGTCCGCCTCGTGGATCGAGACAGGGAAGACGATCTTGTCGCAGTTGGCGGGAACCTTGGAGAGGTCGATCAGGAGCGACTCGTCGTCCCCGTCACCCTCACCCGTGAGGTTGTCGCCGGTGTGTTCGACAGAGCCGTCCGGGCTCTGCAGGTGGTTGTAGAAGACGAACCACTCGTCGCCGAGAACCCGGCCCGAGTTGCACATCAGCGCGCTGGCGTCGAGGTCGAAGGGGGCTCCGGTGGTGGAGCGCGCGTCCCAGCCGAGGCCGATCAGGACCTGTGTGAGGTTCGGTGCGGCCTTGGAGAGGGAGACGTTGCCTCCCTTGGCGAGCGTGACGCCCATGATGTGGTCCTCCCCGTGGTTCGTGAGCAAGAATTCCCGGTCCCCCATCGTTCGGGGGCAGCGCCCGGGAGCAAGAATTTTGAGCACGTCCGGCGCCGCACTCGTGGTGTGCGGCGCCGGACGACAAGGCGGAGGGCGTTACTCGGCTCAGACGTTGACGCCGAAGTCCTGCGCGATGCCGCGCAGACCCGAGGCGTAGCCCTGGCCGACGGCGCGGAACTTCCACTCCGCTCCATTGCGGTACAGCTCGCCGAAGACCATCGCCGTCTCCGTCGAGGCGTCCTCGGAGAGGTCGTACCGCGCGATCTCCGCGCCGCCCGCCTGGTTCACGACGCGGATGAACGCGTTGCGGACCTGGCCGAACGACTGCTGGCGGGTCTCGGCGTCGTAGATCGAGACCGGGAAGACGATCTTGTCCACGTCGGCCGGGACCGTCGCCAGGTCGACCTTGATCGCCTCGTCGTCGCCCTCGCCCTCACCGGTGGTGTTGTCACCGGTGTGCTCGACGGATCCGTCCGGGCTCTTCAGGTTGTTGAAGAACACGAAGTTGCCGTCGCTGCTGACCTTGCCCTCGGCATTGGTCAGGATCGCGCTGGCATCGAGGTCGAAGTCCGTACCGGTGGTGGTGCGGACGTCCCAGCCCAGGCCGATCAGAACTGCGGTCAGGCCGGGCGCCTCCTTGCTCAGCGATACGTTGCCGCCCTTGCTGAGGCTGACTCCCACTAGTCCTCCCAATAAGTTGTCCAGGGGCGGGGGAGCCCCAGTCGTGCTTTGCCATCAGATCAACGAGTGGATCCTAGTGACCGGTTCCCGGCCGCCACAGGCTCTGCACCTGAAGAATCACAGGGTGTCACCCCTGAGGAATCACAGGGTGCCGAGCGCCTTGACGTATTCGTTCAGGTCGCGGGCGTCCGGCAGGCCGTTGACGACAGTCCAGCGCACCACGCCATCCTTGTCGATGATGAAGGTGCCGCGCACCGCACAGCCCTTGTCCTCATCGAAGACCTCGTACGCACGAGACGCCTCGCCGTGCGGCCAGAAGTCGGAGAGCAGCGGGTACTCCAGGCCCTCCTGTTCGGCGAAGACGCGCAGGGTGTGGATGGAGTCGTTCGACACCGCGAGCAACTGCGTCTCGTCGTTGACGAACTTCGGCAGTTCGTCGCGCAGCGCGCAGAGCTCCCCCGTGCACACGCCGGTGAACGCGAACGGGTAGAAGAGCAGCACCACGTTCTTCTCGCCACGGAAGTCCGACAGCTTCACGGTCCGCCCGTGGTTGTCCTTCAGCTCGAAGTCCGGGGCTTTGGTGCCGGTCGCGATTCCAGCGAGCGCCATGAGTACGCATCCCTTCGATGGGGCTGTTCGGGTGACGACCACCCTACGCAACGGGCTTTTCGTGCGATCACCCCGCAGGGCGGGCACCGGGCGGACATCTTCCGCGGCGGCCACACACGTTCCGCGGCGTACACGCACGCATGAGCCCCCACCGGCATACGTCGGTGGGGGCTCACGGCACTTGGCTCAGTCGACTTCCTGCTGCCTGAGCGGCAGCTTCACCGCTTCTTGGCTGCCGCCTTCGGCGTGACAAGACGGCTGCCCGTCCAGTCCTTGCCCGCGCTGATGCTCTTGGTCTGAGCGAGGCCTGCGGTCTGGGCTGCTTCGTTGATGTCGCTCGCCTCGACGTAGCCGTCACGGCCCGTCTTGGGCGTCATCAGCCAGAGGTCGCCGCCCTCTTCGATCAGCTGGGTGGCGTCCACCAGCGCATCCGTCAGGTCGCCGTCGTCCTCGCGGAACCACAGCACTACAGCGTCAGCAGTGTCGTCGTAGTCCTCGTCGACGAGCTCGCTGCCGATCACCCCTTCAATGGCCTCGCGGAGCTCCTGATCGACATCGTCGTCGTAGCCGATCTCCTGGACCACCTGCTCGGGCTGGAAACCCAGCCTCGCGGCAGGGTTGGTCCGCTCCTCCGCGTGGTCCGCGGTCGCGCTCACGGCTTGCCTCCTGATCATGTTTTCGGGAATGCCTTCACCCACGCGCGTGCGCGGGACATTGGCGGTAGTCCACACGGGCGGACCGGATCGCGCAAGTACCCGGCCGTCAAGACCGCTGAAACGGTGACGTTCCCGGCCGTGTCGCCGCAACAGAAGGCCCACCTGCCAGATCCTGCTCCGCTCGCACTTCGCTCGTACGACGCCGATCGGAACTGAGGTCCGAACGGCCTTACGAACCGGCTAGGCAGGATGGGCGTATCGTTGCGATTTGGTCGAGCCTACCCCAGGGCCGCCGGGCGAAGGTCTCGGTTACCTCTCAGTAGAGATGACGATTCCGCCCACGCGGTACACGATGGGGAACGTCTCACAGCCAGGCAGAACCCAGGCGAAAGCCCCAACAGCGAAGGAACAGCGTGGCTTCCGGATCCGATCGCAACCCGATCATCATTGGCGGCCTGCCGAGTCAGGTCCCGGACTTCGATCCCGAAGAGACCCAGGAGTGGCTCGACTCCCTCGATGCCGCGGTCGACGAACGCGGCCGCGAGCGGGCCCGCTACCTGATGCTCCGGCTCATCGAACGCGCGCGCGAGAAGCGCGTCGCCGTGCCCGAGATGCGCAGCACGGACTACATCAACACGATCGCCACCAAGGACGAGCCCTTCTTCCCCGGCAACGAGGAGATCGAGCGCAAGGTCCTGAACGCGACCCGCTGGAACGCCGCGGTGATGGTCTCCCGCGCCCAGCGCCCCGGCATCGGGGTCGGCGGTCACATCGCCACCTTCGCCTCGTCGGCCTCGCTCTACGACGTGGGCTTCAACCACTTCTTCCGCGGCAAGGACGAGGGCGACGGCGGCGACCAGATCTTCTTCCAGGGGCACGCGTCCCCCGGCATCTACGCCCGCGCGTTCCTCCTCGACCGGCTCTCCGAGCAGCAGCTCGACGCGTTCCGCCAGGAGAAGTCGAAGGCCCCGAACGGGCTCTCGTCCTATCCGCACCCGCGCCTGATGCCGGACTTCTGGGAGTTCCCGACCGTCTCCATGGGCCTCGGCCCGCTCGGCGCGATCTTCCAGGCGCGGATGAACCGCTACATGGAGGCGCGCGGCATCGCCGACACCTCCAAGTCCCACGTCTGGGCCTACCTCGGCGACGGCGAGATGGACGAGCCCGAGTCGCTCGGCCAGCTCTCCATCGCCGCCCGCGAGGGCCTGGACAACCTGACCTTCGTCGTCAACTGCAACCTCCAGCGCCTCGACGGCCCGGTGCGCGGCAACGGCAAGATCATCCAGGAGCTCGAGTCGCAGTTCCGCGGCGCCGGCTGGAACGTCATTAAGCTGGTCTGGGACCGCAGTTGGGACCCGCTGCTCGCGCAGGACCGCGACGGCGTCCTGGTCAACCGGCTCAACACCACGCCCGACGGCCAGTTCCAGACGTACGCGACCGAGACCGGCTCGTACATCCGCGAGCACTTCTTCGGCGACGACCACCGCCTGCGCTCCATGGTCGAGAACATGACCGACGAGCAGATCCTGCACCTGGGCCGCGGCGGCCACGACCACAAGAAGGTCTACGCGGCGTACGCGGCCGCCAAGGCCCACAAGGGCCAGCCGACCGTGATCCTGGCGCAGACGGTCAAGGGCTGGACGCTCGGCCCGAACTTCGAGGGCCGCAACGCCACGCACCAGATGAAGAAGCTGACGGCCGACGACCTCAAGGGCTTCCGCGACCGCCTGCACATCCCGATCACGGACAAGGAGCTGGAGGGCGGCGCCCCGCCGTACTACCACCCGGGCCGCGACTCGGAAGAGATCCAGTACATGCACGACCGCCGCCAGGGCCTCGGCGGTTATGTCCCGACCCGCGTGGTCCGCTCGAAGCCCCTCCAGCTTCCCGAGGACAAGACGTACGCGACCGCGAAGAAGGGCTCGGGCCAGCAGTCGATCGCCACCACCATGGCGTTCGTCCGCATCCTGAAGGACCTCATGCGGGACAAGGAGATCGGCAAGCGCTTCGTGCTGATCGCCCCCGACGAGTACCGCACCTTCGGCATGGACGCCTTCTTCCCGAGCGCGAAGATCTACAACCCGCTCGGCCAGCAATACGAGGCCGTCGACCGCGAGCTCCTCCTCGCCTACAAGGAGTCCCCGACCGGCCAGATGCTGCACGACGGCATCTCCGAGGCCGGCTGCACGGCCTCGCTGATCGCCGCGGGCTCGGCCTACGCCACCCACGGCGAACCGCTGATCCCCGTGTACGTCTTCTACTCGATGTTCGGTTTCCAGCGCACCGGCGACCAGTTCTGGCAGATGGCCGACCAGCTGGCCCGCGGCTTTGTCCTCGGCGCCACCGCCGGCCGCACCACTCTGACCGGCGAAGGCCTCCAGCACGCGGACGGCCACTCGCAGTTGCTCGCCTCGACCAACCCGGGCTGCGTCGCCTACGACCCCGCCTTCGGCTACGAGATCGCGCACATCGTCAAGGACGGCCTGCGCCGTATGTACGGCCCCGACAGCGAGGACGTCTTCTACTACCTCACTGTCTACAACGAGCCGATCCAGCACCCGGCCGAGCCCGCCGACGTGGACGTCGACGGCATCCTCAAGGGCATCTACCGCTTCAAGGCGGGCGAGCAGGGCGCCATCCCGGCGCAGATCCTCGCCTCCGGTGTCGCGGTCCCGTGGGCGGTCGAGGCCCAGCAGATCCTCGCTTCGGAGTGGAACGTCAAGGCGGACGTCTGGTCGGCGACCTCCTGGAACGAACTGCGCCGCGAGGCGGTCGACGTGGAGCGCCACAACCTCCTGCACCCCGAGGAGGAGCAGCGCACCCCATACGTGACGCAGAAGCTGTCCGGCGCGGAGGGCCCGTTCGTGGCCGTCTCCGACTGGATGCGGAGCGTCCCCGACCAGATCTCCCGCTGGGTCCCCGGCACTTACCAGTCCTTGGGCGCCGACGGCTTCGGCTTCGCGGACACCCGTGGTGCGGCCCGCCGCTTCTTCCACATCGACGCGCAGTCGATCGTGGTCGGCGTGCTGACCGAGCTGGCCCGCGAGGGCAAGCTCGACCGCTCCGTACTGAAGCAGGCCATCGACCGCTACCAGCTGCTCGACGTCACGGCGGCTGACCCGGGCGCTGCTGGGGGCGATGCCTAGTACCTGCGCGACGGGCGGGCATAACGGGCATGTGCGCGTCCTGTAGCACGTAGGTCGTCCGGAGGGCGGTGGGGCGGTGGTTCCCGCCGCCCTCCGGTGTTCCTACGATGCGCGCATGGAAGCGCCCATAAAGCACCAACCGGCACAGCTCCGTTGGGAGCGACGCACCCAACGTCCGCTCCTCGCGCTCGCGGTGGCCTTCGCCATCGCCTACGCCGTGCCCATCGTGGTGCCCGACGCGAGCAAGAGTGTCGCGACCACCTGCACGGTGGTGGAGTGGATCGTCTGGGGTTTTTTCGCCGCTGACTACCTCGTACGCCTCTACCTCACCGACCACCGCAAGCAGTTCGTCCGCTCGCACTGGCTCGACCTCTGCGCAGTCCTCCTTCCGATGCTGCAACCGCTGCGGTTGCTGCGGCTCGTCTCGACTCTGCTACTGGTCGGCCGCCGGGCCCGGATGGCGTCCCAGATTCAGCTGACGACCTATGTCGCCGGTGCGGTCGTGGGCCTCCTCATGTTCGGTTCATTGGCTGTCCTTTCGGTGGAGCGGGAGTCACCGGACGGAAATATCAAGACGCTTGGTGACGCGGTGTGGTGGTCCTTCACCACGATGACCACCGTCGGCTACGGCGATCACGCACCGACAACTGGGCTCGGCCGCATCCTCGCGGTCGGCCTGATGCTGTCGGGCATCGCGCTTCTTGGTGTGGTGACCGCGAACATCGCGGCCTGGTTCATCTCGCGCTTCGACCGGGACGACGCGGAGGAGCGGCGCCAGACGGCAGCGATCGAGGCGCTGACGACGGAGGTGCGGGCGCTGCGGGCACAGGTGACGGCGTTGTCGGGTGGGGCGGGGACGGAACCAGGTTCCGTTCCGGCTGCAGGGTCTGCCGCTGACACTCCTCGCGTGCCTCCGGTCAGTTCTCCCAGACCTTGAACGCCCTGACGCGATAGGGAGATTCGGGGAGCCAGGTGCCACCCCCCGGATATGTGTCGAACTCGCCGGTCTCGGCGCACTCCGCTGATTGATACGTGGTGACCGGCCGGCCCGTGCGGTTGGCGAGGGCTTGAGCGCTGCCCCCCTCCGGCAGCGCTACACAGCTCTCGATGTCGATCTCGGACAGCTCGAAGGCCTGTCGGGTGCCTTCGAACTCCGCCTTCTCCCATAGACAGAGCTCCCCCGGCCCACAACTAGCGAGCGTGGGTGGCTCGGCACTGGCGAGCGTGGGTGGCTCGGCGGCTCCAGCGTGCCTCGCGGGTGCGGCGGAATCGGGCTGGGTGGACGGTGCCGCGGCTCCGGCCTGTACAGGGGTCAGGATCACCGTGGCGAGCGCGGCCGCGGCGAAGGCCGTGGGCATGGTCGTACGCATCTGCATCAACTCCCGTGTCGTGTCGATCACTTGTCAGAACTGTGACCCACTCGCTAGCTCCGTCGGAAGGGGTACGGATGTGCGTCACCCAGATAGGCGAAAGCCCCCCAGTTGAACCCTGAGGGGCTTTCCCTGATGCGTGAGCGCCGTCCGGTCAGATGTGTCCGACTCCGGCACCCGAGTCAGCGTTGGCGCCGCGCTTCGTCAACGTGGCGACCAGGGCCGCGATGACCGCGACGACACCGGCAACAGTGAAGGCCAGGCCCATGCCGGACACGAATGTGTCGTGCGCGACCGAGGTGATCGCCTCGGCGACCGGCTCCGGCGCCTTCGGCGGGACAGGGGCCCCGCCCATCTCGATGACGGCCGACGCCTGGTCGGTCTGTTCCGGCGTCATGGGCGGAAGCTTGGCGTCCGCCCAGTTCGCGGGGAGCTCGTTGTCGACCCGTGCCGCCATCACCGCGCCGAGCACCGCCGTGCCGAGGGCGCCGCCGACCTGCATGCCGGCCTGCTGGAGACCTCCCGCCACACCGGACAGCTCCAACGGGGCGTTGCCGACGATGACCTCGGTGGCTCCCACCATCACGGGCGCGAGGCCGAGGCCCAGCATGCCGAGCCAGAGCGACATGGGCAGCGTCGCGGTGTCCGTCGTCATCGTGGACATGCCGAACATCGCGATGGCGGTGGCCACCATGCCGCCGACGAGCGGGACGCGCGGGCCGAATTTGGTGATGAGCGCGCCGGCGATCGGCGACGCCACGATCATCATGGCCGTCAGCGGCAGGAGGTGCAGTCCGCTGTCGACCGGGCTCATGCCATGCACGTTCTGCAGATAGAACGTGACGAAGAACAGCCCGCCCATGAAGGCGAAGGCCATCAGCACCATCAGGACGGTGCCGGCGGACAGCGGGACGGATTTGAACATGCCCAGCGGGATGAGCGGTTCCTTGACCTTCGTCTCCCAGAAGGCGAAGAGCGCGAACAGGACCACCGCGCCCACGAGGAAGAGCAGCGTCCTGGACCCGCCCCAGCCCCACTCCGAGCCCTTGATGAGGGCAAGGATCAGCGCGAACATGCCGCCGGACAGCAGGACGATGCCGGGGATGTCGAAGGACTTCGGCGCGTTCTCCGCGCGGTGGTCCTTCAGGATCACCAGGCCGAGGACAAGAGCGAGGATGCCGACGGGCACGTTGATGAAGAACACCGACTGCCAGCTGACGTGCTCGACGAGCAGACCGCCGACGATGGGGCCGCCCGCGGTGGAGGCGCCGATGACCATGCCCCAGATGCCGATCGCCATGTTCAGCTTCTCGGCGGGGAAGGTGGCGCGCAGCAGGCCGAGCGCGGCCGGCATCAGGAGCGCGCCGAAGAGGCCCTGGAGCACACGGAACGCGACGACCAGGCCGACACTGCTGGAGAACCCGATGGCGCCGGAGGCTACGGCGAAGCCCGCCACGCCTATCAGGAAGGTCTGCCGGTGGCCGAACCGGTCACCGAGCTTACCGGCGGTGATCAGCGCGACGGCGAGCGCGAGGAGGTATCCGTTGGTGATCCACTGGACACCGGCCATCGTGGTGCCGAGGTCCTTCGCGATGGCCGGGTTGGCGATCGCCACGATGGTGCCGTCCAAGGCGACCATCATCACGCCGATCGCGACGGAGAAGAGCGTCAGCCAAGGATGGCCGCGGAGCCCCTTCGCCGGGGCCGGAGCGGACGAGGGCTCCGGCGCCTTGTCCGCCTTGTCGACGGTGATCTGACTAGTCATGCGATCGAGGCTAGTGTCAGCCGCTGACAGTTGACAAACCATTTCACAAGTCGGTAACTGTCACGTAGCTCACAGGTAGGGTGAGCTGGTCGGATCGGCGGAATGAGGGCCATGGCGTGAGGACCGAGCAGCGAGCGGCGGACCCCGCGGATCCGCAGGCCGAGACCCCCGGAGACGTCTCCGGCGAGCCCTCTCGCCCCGGACTGCGCGAGCGCAAGAAGCAGCGCACCCGTGACGCGCTCCTGCGTGCAGCGCTCGAGCTCTTCACGACCAAGGGGTACGAAGAGACGACGGTCGACGAGATCGCCGAAGCGGTCGACGTCTCCCAGCGCACGTTCTTCCGGTACTTCGCCAACAAGCAGGAGACCGCCTTCGCCGTACAGGAGATGGTGGAACGGCGATTCGTGGAGACCCTGCGCGAACGCCCCGCCGACGAAGCTCCGTTCGTCGCCCTGCGCGGGGCGGTCATCGGCGCCTGGGACGCGATGGGCCGGTCCATCGAAGAGGTCGTCCCGGTCGAACTCCACATGCGGACCTACCAGATGATCGAGTCCACCCCTTCCTTGCTCGCCGCCCACCTGCGCCGCTCCATCGAGATGGAGGAGGAGATCGCACGGGTGATCGCCGAGCGTGAGGGCCTCGATCTGGACACGGACCCGCGACCGCGCGTGGTGGTAGCCGCCTTCAGCGGAGTGATGCGCGTGACGGGACGACTGTGGGGTGCGGGCGAGGACTCCAGCGTGGAGTCGATCCGCGCGATCACCGAGTCATATCTCGACCATCTGGGACCCGCGTTGGCAGAGAATTGGCGCACAGGGTGACGGTTCGCGCACTCCGCGTCAGGTCGTGGAGTGGATCGACGTATCGAACAAATCAATACGTTAAGTGATGGGTTGATGCACCGTCAGTAGCCGTGCGCCCGGGTGCGCTACGCGCATGCGCCGCCTACGGAGGGTGACCGAAGTGCTCGAAGTGCGACCGCTTTGCCTCAATTACCCCACAGGAAACGTGATCTGCCTCACCCGGTGCACGGTAGGCATCACGATTCTCCTAGGGTGTTCCGTAGTGACTTCCTTCGACTCCTCCCCTCAACTCAGCGCCTGGCGCGCACTGCTTGCGCTCGCCGTCGTGTTCGTCATGCTGGCGACCACGGGCTGGACCGCGGTGCGCCACCACAAGGACGCCGCATCGCCGCTCGCGGCCTCGCTCTCCGCCTGGGAGCGCGGGCACATCAACGGTCGGGCCCTGCCCGACACCGGTGCCCCGGCCGGCAAGCTCGCCCATTTCTTCGCCTCGCTCAGCGCGCAACAGCGCACCAGTCTCGCCTCCCGCTACCCCCTTGCGGTCGGCAACATGAACGGTGCCCCTGTAGAGCTGCGATATCGGGCGAACCACATCGCCCTGGACGAAGCGCGCAAGACCGAGCGGCGGCGCATGCACGACAACCGGCTCTCCCCACTCGGGCAACAGGAGGCGGAGCGCAGAATGAAGCGCTTCGGCGTGATGATGCACCCTGGTCGGCAGGTCCTGTCCTTCGATCCCATGGGAGCGGGTCGCATAGCCGAGGTCTTCGGAGACCTCGACCAGGCGTCCAGGGTGTCGGTCGTGGTGCCCGGTGTGGACACGAACCTGCTGACCTTCGAGCGGACGAACCGCAAGTACTCGGCGCCTGTCGGCATGGCCAAGGCCCTGTACCGCGCGGAGCACAAGGCGAGCCCACGCGCGCGTACCGCTGTGATCGCCTGGGCCGACTACACCGCGCCTGTCGGTCTCGGTGTGGACGCGGCCACGTCCATGCGCGCGGACGACGGTGCGATTCGGCTCAATTCATTGGTGCGCGGGCTGCCTGGCCACTCACCTGTCGCGCTGTACTGCCACAGCTACGGCTCCGTGGTGTGTGGGGTCGCGGCGCGAGAGCTGCCCTCTCGCGTCTCCGACATCGCGGTCGCGGGCAGCCCCGGCATGCGCGCCGACTCGGTGGCGCAGCTGGGCACGGGTGCCCGGGTCTGGGCCACCAGGGACGGCAACGACTGGATCCAGGATGTGCCAAACATGGAGGTCGGCGGGCTCGGCCACGGTGCCGATCCCGTCTCGCGGGACTTCGGCGCGCGGGTGCTCTCCGCACGGGGCGCGATCGGCCACACCGGCTATTTCGAGCCGGGCACGGAGAGCCTCAGCAACTTCGCCGACATCGGCATCGGTTCGTACCGTTCGGTGCAATGTGCGAGCGGGGACGACACGTGCCGGAAGGAATTTTCCGGCACGACAGTGGCCTGACGCGCGTAGAAATCGACAAAACAGCGGCACGCCGCAGGAGGGACGGGGGCGCGCGTGCCGCCTACGATGAGCCGCATGGGTGACGTACTGGCCGGATTTCATGCCGCCTGGGAGTTCGAGTCCGACTCCGTGCTCATCCGCTTCGAACGGGGGATCCGCACGCCGAAGCTCCTTCAGGCGCTCGGTGAACGCCGCATCCCCCACGAGGCGATCGCGGCGGTGACTCTTACTCCCGGCAAGCGCGGGACGGTCGTCCTGCACGCCGTGCCGAGACCGGGCGCGGATCCGCTGATGGAGGCGGCAGCAGGCCA
Source organism: Streptomyces sp. A18 (assembly GCF_059026065.1). Lineage (NCBI taxonomy): Bacteria > Bacillati > Actinomycetota > Actinomycetes > Kitasatosporales > Streptomycetaceae > Streptomyces > Streptomyces sp. A18. The sequence continues at coordinate 339,547 of NZ_JBWLKL010000003.1, forward strand.
ACTCAAGGACGGTTGCGACCCGTATCGGCTCGTGCTGCCCGCCGAGCGGGAGACGCTCGCCGAGTACTACGCGGACGAGCTGCGTGCCCAGCTCGCGCAGGACGACTGCGGGCCTCCGGACCGTTACCTCGTAGCTCCGCCGGAGACTCCGCTGCAGTTCAAGGCGTACGACGGGAAGGCGTCCTTCGACGGCAAGTCGGTGGCCTTCCGGTGGTTCTGGACGGGTGCTTCGTCGGCGAAGTGGAAGGCCGGCGACCAGAGTTTCCTGGTCACGGATCTGAGCGGCGTCGAGTGGCGCTCTCCCGAGGTCTTCGAGGGCCATCTGCGGCTGCTGCGTCGTGAGACCCCCCTCGCCCAGCCCGCGCAGGCGGACCAGGACCCCGCGGCCGTCGTCTTCGGTCTCGGGTATGGCCCGGTGCACGAGTCGCTGCCGTTCGCGGCGTCGGTGCTCGCCGCGGTACGGGCGTCGGGCCCGGCCCTGACGCCCGGCACGGTCCCCGGCACCGCCACGGTCACCCGCCGCGACCCCGCGGACATCGCGGATCGCATCCGGCACCTCGGCGAGCTGCACCAGGCCGGTCTGCTCACGGACGAGGAATTCACCACGAAGAAGGCCGAGCTGCTGGCGGAGCTGTGACCGGGCGGGGGCTCGGTTATCGACGGGATCTTGGCCGTTGGCGGGGTCCCGGCCATCGACGAGGCCTCGGCTGCCGGCGGAGCCTCGGCCATCGACGGAGTCTCGGTCATACCTGGGTATGGCGGGGAACCCGATTCGTACCCGGGTATGAGGTGCAGGTCAGCTCCGCGGTACTACGGCGCACAGCGTGCTTCATGCCTACGCTGATCAGGCCATGAGCAGCGCATCGACACCACCGGACCAGGATCCCCGCCCGCCGGCCGCCGAGCCGGGTAAGCGCGGGGTCACCCTTCAGCGTGCGACCGCGGGCGTCCGGGACGGGCTCGGCAGGGCAGGGGCCTTCCTCTCGGCTCCCGCGGGGCGGGCCGAGCCGCTCCTTGCCCAGGCGCCCAAGCGCTGGGTGCGGCTGCTGCCCTTGGTCACCACGCTGGGCTTCGTCGCGGCACTCATCCCGGTCACCACCCAGGTCCTGACAAACGACTATGGGGTGAGCGGCGGTCTGGCGGGAGCCCTGGGTGTCGCCCAGGCCGCGCCGCTGCTGCTGGCGGTCAGCCGCCCGTTGGCCGCCTGGTGCATCATGATCGTCGCGGATGTCCTCGGGGCGATCGTGACGCTGTCCATGGGCAACGACCGGCCCGCCCCCTGGACGGCCATGATCATCGTGGGTTACGTGGTCGTGTGTCTTCTCCTGTCGTTGCGCGAGAGCCGCCGCACCCTGCTGGGCATCTGGCTGGTCACCGTGGTCGCGAGCCTCGTCCTCGGCGCGTTCCGCGACGACGGCAGCCAGGACACCAGCGTGCTGCTGATCGTGCTGAGCGGTGTCGCGCTGCTGCTCGGCGCGCTGCTCCGTGAGCGTGGCGACGCACAGCGCAGACTCATCGAGCAGGAGACCATCAGCGAGGCCGAGCGCGCCCAGCGCACCCTCCTCGAAGAACGGGCGCGCATCGCCCGGGAGTTGCACGACGTCGTCGCCCACCACATGTCGGTGATCACAGTGCAGGCCGACTCCGCGCCCTACCGTCTCGACGGCCTTCCGGACGCGGCGCGTGAGGAGTTCGGAAGCATCGCGGCCAGCGCGCGTGAATCTCTCACCGAGATGCGACGACTGCTCGCGGTGCTCCGCAGCGAGGACAGACCCGGCGAGCTCGCCCCTCAGCCCGGACTCAGCAGATTGCCGCATCTGGTGGAGGCGACGGTGCGCGCCGGCATACCCATCGACCTGTCACGTCCTGAACTGTCGATGCTCACGCAGCTGGCCGACGTCACACCGGCAGTCGACCTGTCCGCGTACCGCATCGTCCAGGAAGCCCTGTCGAACGTGATGCGGCACGCGCCGGGAGCGCGCACCACCATCACCGTGACCCTGGACGCAGAGCATCTGCTGATCCTCGTGGTCAACGGCCCGCCCACCGAAACACCCGACTCGTTGGAGCACAGCGGCACAGGTCACGGACTCGTCGGCATGCGCGAACGCGTACGGTTGGTCGGCGGCACGGTCGACGCCGGGCCACTGCCCGACGGCGGCTTCCGTGTGGCGGCCCAACTCCCCCTCGTCAAAAAGGACTCCGGCACCGCATGACCATCCGCGTGATCATCGTCGATGACCAGAACATGGTGCGGGCCGGCTTCGCCGCACTGCTTGCGGCCCAGAGCGACATCGACGTCGTGGGCGAGGCACCGAACGGCAAAGTGGGTGTCGACGTCAGCCGCAGCACCCATCCCGATGTCGTCCTGATGGACGTCCGGATGCCGGAGATGGACGGACTCGCCGCGGCGCGCGCCCTGTTGGACCCGCCGCCCGGCGTGGTGCACGTGCCGAAGGTGCTGATGCTCACCACGTTCGACGTCGACGACTACGTGTACGAGGCGCTGCGCGCCGGAGCCTCGGGCTTCCTCCTCAAAGACGCCCCGCCCGCCGATCTGATCTCGGCGGTACGCGTGGTGGCGGCGGGCGAGGCGCTGCTCGCTCCGTCGGTGACACGGCGCCTGATCACGGACTTCGCCAAACAGCGGCCGCCACGCAATGACCAGTCGCTGCGGCTGAACGGTCTGACGCAGCGGGAGACCGAGGTGCTGGTGCTGATCGCGCGCGGCCTGTCCAACCAGGAGATCGCCGAACACCTGGTCCTCGCCGAGCAGACGGTGAAGACCCACATCGGCAAGGTCCTCTCGAAGCTGGACCTGCGGGACCGCGCGCAGGCCGTGATCTTCGCCTATGAGTCAGGCCTGATCACGCCCGGAGAGCAGTAGAGCCCGCACCCCAGAGCCCGCACACCCATACCGTGGTCTGAGCTCTCCTGCCCCGCCATACCCCGGTATCAGCTGCGAGTTGGCTCCGCAGTGTGAGGTGCCGCCAGGCACCGTCTCCCTACTTTTCCTCTCGTCACGCCAGAGCGTGCCACGAGATGGGGAGGGAGACGGGCCATGCGCCTTCGTTCTTGGAAAGCCCGCAGGAGCTGGAAGACTCGCGGCAAGCGGACGCTGATCGCCGCGGCACTCACGACAACGATCGTGGCCGGCACGGCAGGATGGGCCGTCGGCAATGAACAGCAGCCGGTCACGGGTCCGCCGCCGGGCACACAGGCCTGGCGCGCTGACCATACGTTGGGGGTTCGGCTGCCGGATCCGGCGACCGCCTCCCCTGCCCGAGTCGCGGCGTTCCTCCACTCGTTGAGCGAGGATCAACAGGACGAGCTGGCCACGCGGCACCCCTCGGTCGTCGGCAATCTGGACGGCGCTCCGGCCGCCCTGCGGTTCGAGGCCAACTCCCTTTTCCTGAAGGCCGAACGCGCCCGCGAGCAGGCCCGCGAGGCCGACCCGAGCCTCACCCTCCAGGATCACGAGCGGGCTCGGTCTCTCGTCGCACGTTACGAAGAGCTCCTCAGCCCCGGCCGACAGATACTCGCCTTCGACCCGCGCGGCAGAGGGCAAGTGGCCGAGGTCCATGGGGACTTGGCGAGTGCCAAGCACGTGTCCGTTGTCGTGCCGGGCTCCGACATGGATCTGACCACCTTCGACCGCTCGAAGGACGAGTACGGCACTCCGGCCGGCATGGCACGCTCCCTGCACACCACGGCGGGCAACGACACAGCTGTGGTGGCCTGGGTCGGGTACACCACCCCGGTCGGTCTCGGCCCCGACGCCGCGACGGGACGGCTCGCGGAGGCCGGCGCGCCCAGGCTCGCGCGGTTCGTGCAGGGCCTGACGGCATCCGGCACCCCGCGCCCCGCCGTGTTCTGCCATAGCTACGGCTCGGTGGTGTGCGGCCTGGCGGCTCCGCACATGACAGCGTCCGACCTGGTGGTGCTCGGCTCCCCCGGCATGCGTGCGGACAGCGCGGCCGATCTGCACACCTCCGCCCGCGTCTGGGCGGCGAAGGACGACAGCGACTGGATCGGTGACGTGCCGAACGTCGAGTTGTTCGGCCTCGGCCATGGCGAGGACCCGGCGGACCCGGGATTCGGCGCTCGACGCGTTCCCGCGGAGCGAGCCGAGGGCCACACCGGCTACTTCGCCCCGGGGACGGATTCCCTCCAGGCCTTCGCTGCCATCGCGGAGACCACGGCTTCCAGCACACCGGCCGACGGCACTGTCAGGACTGTCGGCACCACCGGCTTCGATGCCGGCGCACCTGCCGTCGGCGCCCGTCCCATGGGAGAGCGGTCATGAGTCTCGCCCCACTGACCACCCTGCGCAGAACGGCGTCGGCGATCGACGCCAAGACGCCCGCGCACCGTGACCGGGCCATCGACGGGCTGCGTGCGCTTGCCCTGCTCGCCGTGCCGACCGGGCACTGGCTGCTCGGCGGATTCACGCTCGATGCGGGCGGGGCTCTGCACAATGCCAGTCCCCTGGCTTCCTTCGGATTCTTCGCGCCGCTCAGCTGGGTGCTGCAGATGCTCGGCATCTTCTTCCTGGTCGGCGGCTATGCCTCCGTCCTGTCGTATCGCCGGTCGGCGGCGCGCGGCGAGTCGACGGGGCGGTGGCTTCGCGGGCGGGTGGCGCGTCTGGGACGTCCGGTCCTCGGAGTCACGGCTGTCTGGGCCGCGTTGATCCCGGTGCTGTACGCGATGGGCGTACCGGGCACGACGCTGCGCACCGGGTCCACGCTGGTGATACAGCCGCTGTGGTTCGTCGGGATCTACGCAGTGATCACCGCGCTCACACCATGGTGCATAAAGGCAGCCGAGCGGCTGGGTGGCTGGGCCGCGGCGCCGCTGCTCGGCTCGGTCGCCGTCGTCGACTTCCTGCGGTATGGCCCGTTCGGGGACGCCATGCCGTCCTGGCTGAGCCTGTTGAATCTGCTGCCCGGCTGGATGTTCGCCTATCAACTGGGCGTCAGCTGGGGCGAGAGGAGGCTGGGCCGACGCGGTGCGTGGCTGCTGCTTGCCGGAGGGACAGTCCTCTTCGCCGCTCTGCTGCTCGTCTTCCACTATCCGGCGTCGATGGTCGGCGTTCCGGGTGAGGCCCGGACGAATTCGCATCCGCCGTCGCTGCTGGTCCTGGCGCTGGCAGCTGCGCAGAGCGGTGCGGCGATCCTGTTGCGCGAGCGCATCGGCAAGCTGCTGCGCAGGCCCGCGCTGTGGGCGCCGGTCGTCGTGATCAACCTGTCGGCGATGACGATCCTGTGCTGGCACCAGACGGCGATGCTCGCGGCGGCCGTGCCCGGCTCGTTCCTCGGCGGCACGGTGCCAGGACTGACGGCGGGCCCGGACTCCTGGGGCTGGATAGCCGCCCGGGTCGCGTGGCTTCCGGTCTTCGGAGCGCTCCTGCTGCTGATAGGCCGCTACACCCGCGGCTTCGAGGCACCGTGGAAGCGGGCCACACATGCGCGGCGGGCACTCACCGGGCTCCTGGCCGCCGGGTTCGCGGTCTTCGCATTGGGGCTGGCGTGAACAGCGGGAGCGCGTACGGGTTCCCAGGGTCGGCCGCCCGGTCACCGGCGGCCAGGGGCAACGCGGCCGAGAGGCCCGGCGGGAGGCGCGGCCCCAGCCCCGCAGGGTGGGGCCGTTTCGGCGCGGCCGCCACCCTGCGGAGCCGGCTGCTCGCTACTCGCGGCCCGCCGAGGTGAAGGTCATGTCGGCGTAGCGGTCGCCTGCGACCTGGGAGGCGATGGGGTCCAGCAGGGCGAGTTCGGAGGAGGTGAGTTCCAGGCGGGTGGCCGCGGTGTTCTCCTCGACCCGGGTGCGCTTGCGGGTGCCGGGGATGGGGACGACGGCCAGTTTGTGGGCGTGGGCCCGCTGTTGGACCCAGGCGAGGGCGACCTGACCGAGGCTCGCGCCGTGGGCGGCGGCGACGGTGCGGAGAGGTTCGAGGAGGGCGGCGTTGGCGGCGGCGTTGTCGCCGGTGAAGCGGGGCTGCTGGCGGCGGAAGTCGCCCTCGCCGAGCTCCTTGTCGGCGCTGACGAACGAGCCGGTGAGGAAGCCGCGGCCGAGCGGGGAGTAGGGGACGAGGGCGACGCCGAGTTCGGCGGCGACGGGGACCACGCCCTTTTCGATGTCACGACTGAAGAGCGACCACTCCGACTGGAGGGCGGCGATGGGGTGGACGGCATGGGCGGCGCGGAGTTCGGGGCCTGTGACCTCGCTGAGGCCGAGGTGCTTGACCTTGCCCGCGGCGACGAGCTCGGCCATCACGCCGACCGTCTCCTCGATCGGCACCCCCGGGCTGCGGCGGTGCATGTAGTAGAGGTCGATGACGTCCACGCCGAGGCGCTGGAGGCTGGCGTCAATGCAGGAGCGGATGTAGGCGGGGTCGTTGTTGATGATCCGCTTGGTCGGGTCGTCCGGGTCGATGGCCAGGGCGAACTTGGTGGCGAGGACGACCTCGTCGCGGTGTGCCTTGAGGAAGGGGGAGAGGAACTTCTCGTTCTCGCCGGCGGCGTAGGCGTCGGCGGTGTCGTAGAAGGTGACGCCCAGTTCGAGGGCTCGCTCCAGGGTCGCCCGTGCTTCCTCGGCGTCGGTGGGGCCGTAGGCGAAGCTCATGCCCATGCAGCCGAGTCCCTGTACGCCGACTTCCGGGCCGCCTGTACCGAGCTGCACCTTCGCGATCTGGTCGGGAGTCTCGCCGGCGGTGCCGGGCGTCGAAGCCGAACCGGTCGTCCCGGTCGGCCCGGTCGTCGCAGCCGTCTTGGGTGTCTCTGGTGTCCCTGCGGTCATCTGTTTCAGAGCCTCTCCGACGCCGGGCGGGCGTCAGCGTAAAAGTTGATCTTGTAGTCGAGCACGGCGAGCGTGTCCTGAAGCTCCGCTATGCGGGTGCGCACGTCGCGGCGGGTCTGCTCGAGGAGTTCGTGGCGCTCGGTGAAGGTGTGGTCGCCCTCTCGCACCAGCTCGGCGTACCGGACCATGTCCGCCACCGGCATACCGGTCAGGCGGAGCTTGCCGACGAAGGTGAGCCAGTCCAGATCGCGGTTGCGGTAGCGGCGCTGGCCCGTGTGGGAGCGGTCGATGTGGGGCATCAGGCCGATGCGCTCGTACCAGCGAAGGGTGTGCGCGGTCAGGCCGATGAAGGCGACGACCTCGCTGATCGTGTAGTGGTCCTGTCCGCTCGGGCGGGGGTGCGCGGTGGGTGCCGAGGCGCAGGCGTCCGCCTTGGTGCCAGTGCCGTCGGTGGCGCTCTCGGCGTCGGGCGCGTCAGTCACATCAGGCACGTCGGGCGCGTCAGTCACATCAGGCACGTCGGGCGCGTCAGTCACATCGAGCACGTCGGGCACGTCAGTCACATCGAGCACGTCGGGCAGGCCCTGCGCGGGGCTCTTGGTGCGGGTGGTCTCGGTCTCCATCACCGTCATGACCACCACGCTAGAAGGTTGGAGTGGGCTCTAAGCAAGCAGAACCGGGAGGAAATATGTGACGGAAACAAACCCTCGGGAAGTCGCGGGAAATCGGAGGACGCCGCTTCGCGTGATGACTACGGTGTCGATCATGAGTGTTGTGCGTCGCGCTACGCCAGAGGACGCCGAGGAACTGATCCGGCTGCGGCAGGTGATGATCGACTCGGTGTTGGCCACCGGCTCGGCGACAGCGGTCGCCGTCGAGTCCGACACCGGCTGGCATGCCGAGTCCCTCTCTGTCGTACGGAGCAAACTGGCCGATCCGGAGGGTGATTTCGCCGCCTTCGTCATCGACTGGCCCGGTCGGACCGGGAAGCTTGCGGCGCTGGTGGTGGGGACGCTGGAGTACCGCATCGGGCGGGCAGGCAATCCGCGGGGCGTCGTCGGCAATTTGTTCAGCGTCGCCACTGATCCGGATCAGCGGCGGAGAGGCTATGCGCGGGCCTGCATGGAGGTGCTTCTCGACTGGTTCCGGGAGCGTGGTGCGGGGAGTGTCGATCTCAACGCGTCGGCGGAGGCGGAGCCGTTGTACGCCTCGCTCGGCTTCGTGCGCAAGCCCGACCCCTCGATGCGGTTGAGCCTGTAGGGCGCTTAGGCTCGTACGTATGCAGAGCCTGGCGTTGATCGATAACTGGCCGGTCCCCACCGCTGCCGCCGCCGTCGTCCGCGCGGACGGCACGGTCGTCGGGGCGCACGGGCCCACGGGGCACCGTTTCGCGCTCGCTTCGGTCACCAAACCGCTGGCGGCCTACGCGGTGCTTGTGGCGTACGAAGAGGGGGCCGTCGAGCTCGATGAGCCCGCTGGGCCCGAGGGATCGACCGTGCGGCATCTGCTGGCGCACACCAGTGGTCTCGCGTTCGACGAGCACCGGGTGACGGCGCCTGCGGGAACGCGGCGGCTGTACTCGAACTCGGGGTTCGAGGTGCTCGGGGATCATGTCGCCAAGGCGACGGACATTCCCTTCGCGGAGTATCTGCGGCAGGCCGTCCTAGAGCCGTTGGGGATGGTGGCCACCTCGCTCGACGGAGGTGCGTCGCCCGCCAAGGACGGGGTGTCGACCGTTGATGATTTGGTGAAGTTCGCCGCTGAGGTGCAGGCTCCGCGGTTGCTCGATCCGCGGACGGTGGCGGAGGCGATGTCCGTGGTGCATCCGGGGCTGAAGGGTGTGCTTCCCGGGTACGGGCATCAGAGTCCCAACGACTGGGGGCTCGGGTTTGAGATTCGGGACTCCAAGTCGCCGCACTGGACGGGGAGTTCGTCCTCGCCTCGGACGTTCGGGCACTTCGGTCAGGCCGGGACGTTCCTCTGGGTCGATCCCGACGCGGAGGCGGCGTGTGTCGCTCTGGCGGATCGGGCGTTCGGGCCGTGGGCCGTTGAGGCGTGGCCTCCGTTCACGGATGCGGTGCTCTCCGAGCTCTGAGGCGGGGTTTCTCGATGGCCTTGCGGCGCCCCCAGGCCATGCGTCGCACCCGGCCTTGCGGGGCCCCCGGCCCGACTATGCGGAGCCCCAGGCCCGGCCATGCTGAGCGCCCCCAGCCTTGCGGGCCCCCGGCCTTTCCTCGCACCCCGCCGCGCGGTTACCGCAAGGAGCGTTTCCGCAGCCCGGCGGTAGCGGGGTGCCGCCGCTGTGCCCACCCGTGCCGCCCCAGCGGCACGACTGCCCACAGCGAGGGCGACACCGGCCCCCCCAGCAGCACGACCGCCCACAGCGGGGAGGGTGAAGTCTCCCCCCCCAGCCCTCACTCATCTCCCACGCCAGTCAGCCCCCGTCATCTCCCACACCAGTCAGCCCTCAGCCATCTCCCACACCAGCAGTTCCGCCGCACCCCCCTGCGACGCCACCGCCTCCAAGCTCTCCCCGCCCGTGATCCGTGCCGCGTCCCCCGGGGCCAAATACTCATCGCCCAGGTGGACTTCGCCGCGTACCACATGGACGTACGCGAAGGGGGCGTCCGGGATCGCGGTGCGCTCGCCTGCGGCGAGGCGGCGGGCGTGCAGGAGTGCGCCTGCCGCCGGGACCGCGTAGGGAGTCGAGTCCGCGATGCCGTGGACCAGGTCGTAGGACGGGTCCCCGCCCGGTGCCAGGGGGGACAGCCACATCTGGACGAAGACCAAGGGGGCCTGGCCGTCGTTGCGTTCCACATGGCGGACGCCCCCCGCAGCGCTCAGGTGCTGGACATCCCCGGGGCGCACGACCGACTCGTGCCCGGTCGAGTCGCGGTGCGTCAGTTCGCCCTCCGCCACCCAGGTCACGATCTCGGTGTGGCTGTGCGGGTGCTCGTCGAAGCCCGCGCCGGGTGCGAGACGCTCTTCGTTGCAGGCCAGGATCGCGCCGAAGCGGAGGTTGTCCGGGTCGTAGTGCGGCCCGAAGGAGAAGGCGTGGAAGGTCTCGATACCGGCACCGGGCTCCCCGCCGCGGTACCGATCGCCGGAGCGCCGTACATCAATCACACACCCCACGGTAGACCCGGCACCGCACGCCCCCGTCCCGATAAGGCAGTCTTGTCCCCGTGCCCGAACCCTCTGCGAACGAAGCCCGCCAGGACGCCCATCAGGCAGCCCACGAGGAAGCCGCGCGCCACGAGGAAGCCGCCCGCCAGGACGCGCACCGCAAGGCCCACGCGCACTCGGCCACGCTGAAGCGCCTCGAACAGTCATCCGGCAGCCTCGCGGCGCAGGCCATCGCGCGCATGGACGAGACGCTGTCCTGGTACCGGGCGATGCCACCCGAGAACCGGTCGTGGATCGGTCTGGTCGCGCAGGCCGGAATTGCCGCGTTCACCGAGTGGTTCCGGCATCCCGACGCCCCCCAGGCCATCTCCACCGACGTCTTCGGCACCGCCCCGCGCGAGCTGACCAGGGCGATCACCCTGCGCCAGACCGTCGAGATGGTGCGTACGACGATCGAGGTGATGGAGTCCGCGGTCGACGAGATCGCGGCCCCGGGCGACGAGTCCATCCTCCGCGAGGCGCTCCTCGTGTACGCCCGCGAGATCGCCTTCGCCACCGCGCAGGTGTACGCGCAGGCCGCCGAGGCACGCGGTGCCTGGGACGCCCGCCTCGAGTCGCTGGTCGTGAACGCCGTGCTCTCCGGGGAGGCGGACGAGGGGGCGGTCAGCAGGGCCGCCGCGCTCGGCTGGAACTCCCCCGAGCACGTCTGCGTCGTCCTCGGCACCGCGCCCGACGGCGACAGCGAGCTCACCGTCGAAGCCATCCGCCGCGCCGCCCGGCACGCCAAGCTCCAGGTCCTGACCGGTGTGCTCGGCGACCGCCTGGTCGTCATCGCGGGCGGCAGCGACAATCCGCTGCAGGTCGCCAAGGGTCTGATCGGCCCGTACGCGGCCGGTCCCGTCGTCGCCGGACCCATCGTCCCCGACCTGCTGGCCGCCACCCGGTCAGCGCAGGCCGCGGCGGCCGGGCTGAAGGCCTGCGCCGCCTGGCAGGACGCCCCGCGCCCCGTCCTGGCGGACGATCTCCTGCCGGAGCGCGCGATCGCGAGCGATCCCGCCGCGCGCGATCAATTGGTGGAGGAGATCTACAGACCGCTGGAGGAAGCAGGCTCCGCGCTCCTGGAGACGCTCAGCGTCTATCTGGAACAGGCCAGCAGCCTCGAAGGCGCCGCCCGGATGCTCTTCGTGCACCCCAACACCGTGCGCTACCGGCTGCGACGTGTGACTGACGTCACCGGATGGTCACCCTCCGATGTGCGCTCCGCATTCACGCTGCGGATCGCGCTGATCCTGGGGCGTCTGGCCGACGGGGATCTCCAACCTTAGGTTTTTGTCGGGCCTCTACAATTCCCCCAGCCGTTCTTCGTCCCTGTCCCCACGGGCGGCTCGTGCCGTCCACAAGAGAGAGTGTGAGAGTGCTCGTACTCGTCGCTCCCGGCCAAGGCGCCCAGACGCCCGGCTTCCTGACTCCCTGGCTCGATCTCCCCGGCGCGGCCGACCGCCTCGGCGCGTGGTCGGACGCCATCGGGCTCGACCTTGCCCACTACGGCACGCAGGCCGACGCGGACGCGATCCGCGACACCGCCGTGGCCCAGCCCCTGCTTGTGGCCGCCGGTCTGCTCTCCGCCGAGGCACTCAGTGACGCCCTGGCCGCGAACAAGCCCGGCGCGGTCGCGGGACACAGCGTCGGTGAGATCACCGCCGCCGCCTACGCGGGTGTGCTCAGCGATGAAGCCGCGCTCCGCCTCGTCCGCGCCCGCGGTCTGGCCATGGCCGACGCCGCGGCGGTCACCGAGACCGGCATGGCGGCGCTCCTCGGCGGTGACCCCGAGGTCACCATCCCGCACCTGGAGAAGCTCGGTCTTACGCCGGCGAACGTGAACGGTGCGGGGCAGATCGTCGCCGCGGGCACCGCCGAGCAGATCGCCGCGCTCACCGAGGACAAGCCGGAAGGCGTCCGCCGCGTCGTACCGTTGAAGGTGGCGGGCGCGTTCCACACGCACCACATGACTCCCGCGGTCGCCAGGCTCGAAGAGGCCGCCAAGGCCCTCGCCCCGGCCGACCCGAAGCTGACGTACGTCTCGAACCGCGACGGCCAGGCCGTGGCGAGCGGCTCGGACGTCGTGTCGCGCCTGGTCGGCCAGGTGGCCAACCCGGTGCGCTGGGACCTGTGCATGGAGACGTTCAAGGACCTGGGCGCCACGGCGATGATCGAGCTGTGCCCCGGTGGCACGCTGACCGGTCTCGCCAAGCGCGCCCTGCCCGGCGTGCGGACGGTGGCCCTGAAGACACCCGACGACCTCGACGCCGCATCTGAGCTCATCGCCGACACCGCATCCGCCGCCGACGCGGCGGGTGCCTGAGAAGGAGCCAGGAGAGCATGTCGAAGATCAAGCCCAGTAAGGGCGCCCCGTACGCGCGCATCATGGGTGTCGGCGGCTACCGCCCGACCCGTGTCGTGCCCAACGAGGTGATCCTCGAGACGATCGACTCCTCCGACGAGTGGATCCGCTCCCGCTCCGGCATCGCGACCCGCCACTGGGCCTCCGACGAGGAGACCGTGGCCGCGATGTCCGTCGAGGCCTCCGGCAAGGCGATCGCCGACGCGGGCATCACCCCGGAGCAGATCGGCGCGGTCGTCGTCTCGACCGTCTCGCACTTCAAGCAGACCCCGGCCATCGCGACCGAGATCGCGGACAAGATCGGCGCGGGCAAGCCCGCCGCGTTCGACATCTCCGCGGGCTGCGCGGGCTTCGGGTACGGCCTCACGCTCGCCAAGGGCATGATCGTCGAGGGCAGCGCGGAGTACGTCCTGGTCATCGGCGTCGAGCGGCTGAGCGACCTCACCGACCTGGAGGACCGCGCGACGGCCTTCCTGTTCGGTGACGGCGCGGGCGCCGTGATCGTCGGCCCGTCCGAGGAACCGCAGATCGGTCCGACGATCTGGGGCTCGGAGGGCGACAAGTCCGAGACGATCAAGCAGACGGTGGCGTGGAACGACCTCCATGTCGGCGATGTCTCGAGGCTGCCGCTCGACCGCGAGGGCAACATCAAGTTCCCTGCGATCACGCAGGAGGGCCAGGCGGTCTTCCGCTGGGCCGTGTTCGAGATGGCGAAGGTCGCCAAGGAGGCGCTGGACGCCGCCGGCCTGAGCCCGGACGACCTGGATGTCTTCATTCCGCATCAGGCCAACGAGCGGATCATCGACTCGATGGTGAAGACTCTGAAACTGCCGGAGCACGTCACGGTCGCCCGTGACGTGCGCACCACCGGCAACACGTCGGCAGCCTCGATCCCGCTCGCGATGGAGCGGCTCCTGGCCACCGGCGAGGCGAAGAGCGGCGACACCGCACTCGTCATCGGCTTCGGGGCGGGTCTCGTGTACGCCGCCACGGTCGTTACCCTCCCCTAGGCATCACGTCCGGATCATCCGATCCGTACGGCTGTAAAACCAACCTGCCGCTGCCGCGGCGGGCGCCACACCCTCTGGATACATAGAAGGAGCGCCAACATGGCCGCCACTCAGGAAGAGATCGTCGCCGGTCTCGCCGAGATCGTGAACGAGATCGCCGGCATCCCGGTCGAGGACGTCCAGCTGGACAAGTCCTTCACCGACGACCTGGACGTCGACTCGCTGTCCATGGTCGAGGTCGTCGTCGCCGCCGAAGAGCGCTTCGACGTCAAGATCCCGGACGACGACGTCAAGAACCTCAAGACGGTCGGCGACGCGACCAGCTACATCCTCAAGCACCAGGCCTGACCAGGCTGCTCTGCTGTCGCCACCCGGCGGTGGCGCCGCTGATCCCCTCAACACCGTGGAGAAATTTCCTGTGAACTCGACCAATCGCACCGTGGTCGTCACCGGTATCGGCGCAACCACACCGCTGGGTGGCGACGCAGCCTCGACCTGGGAAGGTCTGCTCGCGGGCCGTTCCGGCGTCCGTCTTCTCGAACAGGACTGGGCGGCCGAGCTTCCGGTCCGCATCGCGGGCCAGATCGCGGTCGAGCCGGGCGAGGTCATTCCTCGTCCGCAGGCCCGCAAGCTGGACCGTTCGGCGCAGTTCGCGCTGATCGCCGCCAAGGAGGCCTGGGCCGACGCGGGCTACACCGCGAAGGCGGGCGAGGACACCTCCGTGGACCCGCACCGCCTCGGCGCGGTCATCGCCTCCGGCATCGGCGGCGTGACCACCCTGCTCGACCAGTACGACGTGCTCAAGGAGAAGGGCGTACGCCGCGTCTCCCCGCACACCGTGCCGATGCTGATGCCCAACTCTCCGGCGGCCAACGTCGGCATCGAGCTGGGCGCCCACGCGGGTGTGCACACCCCCGTGTCGGCGTGCGCCTCGGGCGCCGAGGCCATCGGCTACGCCATCGAGATGATCCGCACCGGCCGCGCCGACGTCGTCGTCGCGGGTGGCACGGAGGCGGCGATCCACCCGCTGCCGATCGTCGCGTTCGGCAACATGATGGCGATGTCCAAGAACAACGACGACCCGGCGGGCGCCTCGCGCCCCTACGACGTCGACCGCAACGGCTTCGTGCTCGGCGAGGGCGCCGGCGTGATCGTCCTCGAGTCCGAGGAGCACGCCAAGGCCCGCGGCGCGAAGGTCTACGCGGAAGCCGTCGGCCAGGGCATCTCGGCCGACGCCCACCACATCACGCAGCCCGAGCCCTCCGGCAACGGCATCGCGGCGGCGCTGCAGAACCTGATCGACAGCACGGACCTCAAGCCCGCCGAGATCGTGCACGTGAACGCGCACGCGACCTCGACGCCGCAGGGTGACGTCGCCGAGATCAAGGCGCTGCGCAAGGCGTTCGGCGACGACGTCGACCACATGGCGATCGCCAGCACGAAATCGATGACCGGTCACCTGCTCGGTGGCGCGGGCGGCGTGGAGACCGTGGCCACGGTCCTCGCGCTGAAGAACCGCGTCGCTCCGCCGACGATCAACATCGAGAACCTCGACCCCGAGGTCGAAGCGGACGTCATCCGCGACGAGCCCCGCGCGCTGCCCGAGGGCAGGATCGCGGCGCTGAACGACTCGTTCGGCTTCGGCGGCCACAACGTGGTGCTCGCGTTCAGGACCGTCTGAACACTCACCTGTACGTAGCGAAGGGCCCCCACCGCATGGTGGGGGCCCTTCGCCGTGTCCTGGGGCAGGTCAGACGACCTGGTGCAGCCACCGCACCGGAGCGCCCTCACCCGCGTACCGGAACGGTTCGAGCTCGTCGTCCCAGGGCTTGCCGAGCAGCTTGGCCAGCTCGGCCTCCAGGTTGCTCTCGCCGCGCTGGGAGCGGGCCAGGGCGGCGCGCAGGCGGTCCTCCGGGATCAGGATGTCGCCGTGGATGCCGGTGACCGCGTGGTAGATGCCGAGCTCGGGCGTGGCGCTGTACCGCTCGCCCTCGGCCGTGGGGCACGGCTCCGACGTGACCTCGAAGCGCAGCAGCTGCCAGCCGCGCAGGGCTGAGGCGAGTTTGGACGCGGTGCCCACCGAGCCACGCCAGGAGAACTCCGATCTCCAGCTGCCGGGCGCCGCGGGCTGCCTGATCCAGTCGAGGTTGACGCGCGCGCCGAGTACGCCCGCGACTGCCCATTCGACGTGCGGACACAGCGCGCGCGGTGCGGAGTGCACGTACAGAACTCCACGTGTCGTCACCGGGACCTCCAGTGTGGGTCGAGGTTCGCCTTCCCCAGCGGCCTCGCGCCCGTGCCGAGCGTTGCGGCCCCGCATTCGGGAAACTCCCGAAAACGGGACAGATGTGACGTGATGTAATTTAGCGGAACCGAAAGAGCAGGGTGCCACTGGGTGGCGAGGCTACCGTGCGTCGGCGCAAGGAGTGTGACGTACCGTCGGTCCCAAGGCCAGGAATCACCCAGTCTTCACCCGGCCGGGGGTCTGGGGGCTGCCCCCAAAAGGCGCAGCACTCAGAAGGCACAGCACTCGCAGGGGCGCGAAACCGCGCGGTCGGCCTACAAAGGCCCACGAAGGCCCATGAAGGCCCACGACAACAGAGGGGACCTGGGGATGCGGAACCGAAGGCACCGCTCGCGCGCCGCCGTCGCCGCCGCGACGGCGGTTCTTCTCGGCGCCACCGCGATCGCCGCATGCGACGCCTCCGGCGGCAACTCCCCCGCACCCAATGGACCATCGGCGCACGACAAGCCCTCCCCCAAGCCCACCCCGACCTGGGACACGACCCCGCGCTCCCTGGCGGCCGTCGGCGACTCCATCACGCGCGGCTTCGACGCCTGCTCCGTGCTCGCCGACTGCCCCGAGGCGTCCTGGGCGACCGGCACGGACTCCGATGTGCGCAGCCTCGCGACACGGCTCCTGGGCAAGGAGCGGGCCGCCGACAACAGCTGGAACTACGCGAAGACCGGCGCCCGGATGGAGGACCTGCCCGAGCAGATCGAGCAGGCCTCGCTCAAGCGCCCCGAGCTGCTCACGGTGATGGCGGGCGCGAACGACGCCTGCCGTCCGTCGGCGGACTCCATGACCCCGGTCGCCGAGTTCCGCGCCGACTTCGAGGACGCGATGCGCACGCTGCGGCGTGAGCTTCCCAAGACCCAGGTGTACGTGGCCTCCGTGCCGGACCTGAAGCGGCTCTGGTCCCAGGGGCGCACCAACCCGCTGGGCAAGCAGATCTGGAAGCTGGGCATCTGCGCCTCGATGCTGGCGGACCCGGACGCGCTCGACGCGTCGGCGACACAGCGGCGGGCCAATGTGCAGAACCGCGTGGTCGCGTACAACGACGTGCTCAAGGACGTGTGCGCGAAGGACCTGCGCTGCCGGTACGACGGCGGGGCGGTCTTCGCCTACCGCTTCGACGGCGACCAGTTGAGCCACTGGGACTGGTTCCACCCCAGCAAGAACGGTCAGGAGCGGCTCGCGGAGCTGGCCTACCGGCAGGTGAAGGCCAAGGATCCCAAGGATCCCGGGGCCTGAGGTCCCGGCGGGCCGGCGGCCCGGCGTAGGGTCGCGATCATGCGCAGTGAACTCTTCGGGACGCTCCCCGACGGCACGCCCGTCCATCGCTGGACCCTGGAAAGGGGCGGGGTGCGGGTACGCGTCCTGACGTACGGCGGGATCGTCCAGTCGGCGGAAGTTCCGGACCGGTCGGGGCGGCGCGAGCCGGTGGCTCTCGGCTTCGACGACCTCCAGGGCTATCTCGATCACCCCGGGCCGTACTTCGGGGCGCTCGTGGGCCGGTACGCGAACCGGATCGCCCGCGGTGAGTTCACGCTCGACGGCCGGAAGCACGCCCTGGCGCGGAACAACGAGCCCAACGCACTGCACGGCGGAGCGGCCGGCTTCGACAAGCGGGTGTGGGACGCGGCGGAGGTCGAGCACGGGGTGCGGCTCTCCCGGGTGAGCCCGGACGGCGAGGAGGGCTATCCCGGGCGGCTCGCGGTGTCGGCGACGTACACCCTGGACGAGGCGGGCGCCCTGCGGATCGCGTACGAGGCGACGACCGATGCCCCGACGGTCGTGAACCTCACCAACCACACGTACTGGAACCTCTCCGGGGCCGGGAGCGGCAGCGCCGGCGGACACGAGCTGCGGATCGACGCGGCGCGCATCACGCCGACGGACGAGGTGCAGATTCCCACGGGGGCGTACGAGGCGGTCGACGGGACGCGGTTCGACTTCCGGGCCGCGCGGAAGGTCGGCGCCGGGATCGACCACAACTACGTCCTTGACAAGGGGTTCACCGCGCGGCCGGTCGAGGTGGCGGAGCTGAGCGACCCGGCGTCCGGGCGCGTGCTGACCGTCGCGACGACGGAGCCCGGCCTCCAGCTCTACACGGCGGACCACTTCGAGGAGCCGCTGCCGTTCGGCCCCGGCGACGGAATCGCCCTGGAGACGCAGCACTTCCCCGACTCCCCCAACCGGCCGGAGTTTCCGGGGACGGTGCTGCGGCCGGGTGGGGTCTTCACGTCGGAGACGGTGTACGGCTTCTCCGTCCACTGAGGGTCAGACGGTGATCGTCTCGCTCAGCCTGCGGTCCGCGATGGAGCGACCTGCCTGCACCTCGTACGAACCGCCTTGATGCGCCCAGGAGTTGGCGGACTCGTCCCAGATCTCGAAGGCGCGGCGCGGGAGTTCGATCCGCGCCTCCACGCTCTCGCCGGGCCCGGCCTCGACGCCCGCGAAGCCGGCGAGCCAGCGGGCCGGGCGCCCGCCGTCGTCCGTGGCCGGGGCGAGGTAGATCTGGACGACCTCGCGGCCCGTGCGCGGGCCGGAGTTGCGGACGCGGACCGTGGCCGTCGTGTCCTCCACGGTGAGGGATTCGTACGTCCAGTCGGTGTAGCCGAGGCCGTGGCCGAAGGCGTAGGCGGGGGTGGCTCCCGCCTTCTCCCAGGCGCGGTAGCCGATGAACACGCCTTCGGCGTAGTCGAGTTGGCCGTCGACCGGAGTGACCTGGGCGACCGGGGCGTCCGCCAAAGCGCCCCACGTCGTGGGCAGCCTTCCACCCGGCTCCTGCGCGCCGAGCAGCACATCGGCGAGCGCCGCGCCGCCCTCCTGCCCCGGGAACCAGCCGAGCAGCACCGCCGCGACGTCCTCGCGCCACGGAAGCTCCACCGGGGAGCCGGAGTTGACGACCACGACCGTACGGGGGTTGGCCGCGGCCACCGCGCGCACCAGCTCGTCCTGGCGGCCCGGGAGCCGCAGGTCCTTCCGGTCGAAGCCCTCGGACTCGACGCGTTCGGTGGTGGCGACGACCACGACCGCCGTGTCGGCGCCCCGCGCCGCTTCGACGGCCTCCGCGATCAGTTCATCGGGGTCACGCCGCGGCTCCAGGTGCACGAAGGAGAAGACGACGCCGGGGAGCGGGGCCTCGTGCTCCTTGTCGAGCGGGTGGAGGAGGGAGACCTCGACGGTCTCGCCCGCCGTCAGACGCACCGTGGCGCGCTCGACGGGTGAGCCGAAGAACGCCTCGAAGGGGTCGGACTCGGGGCCCATCACCTCGGCCCCGTCGAAGACGACATCGCCGCCGACGGTGAGCGTGAAGGCGCCGAGTCCGCGCGTGCCGAAGGAGTGCTCACCGCTCACGCGCGGCGTGAACGTGCCGACGACCTCGATGGAGGCCATCGTCTCGTGGGTGACGCCGTCGGGCAGGTCGGCGCCGATCCACTGGACCTGCCCTGAGGGGAGATTACCCTCGCCCAGGACGGTGCCGTCCGCGTCGCGGCAGACGGCGCGCAGCTCGAACCCCTTGTCGGCGGGGGCGAGTTCGTCGCTCGGGTCGGCGCCGACGGCGTACGTCAGGGAGTCATCGCCGAGCGCCGCCGCCAGGCCGTCGAGCGGGGAGACCACGCGGGCGGGGAAGACGGTGGCGGAGCCGCCTCCCAGGACGCGGGCGTCGCGTGCGGCGGCGCCGATGAGGGCGACGGATGCGGTGGGCCGCAGGGGCAGCACGTCGTTCTCGTTGCGTACGAGGACGAAGGCGCGGCGGGCGATCTCACGGGCGAGCGCCTCGCCGTCGATCTCGGCGGGAGCGTCGGCGACGACGGGCTCGGCGCCTTCGAGGATGCCGACGCGGGCGGCGAGACGCAGGACGTTGCGGACGGCTTCGTCGACCGCCGACTCCTTGACCCGGCCGCCGCGCACCGCTTCGGCGAGCGCGTCGCCGTACACGGTCGCCGGTCCCGGCATGGCGACGTCGAGGCCGCCCTCGATGGCGCCGGTGGTCGAGCGGGCGGCCATCCAGTCGGAGACGTTGTAGCCGTCGAAGCCCCATTCGCCGCGCAGGACCTCGTTGACCAGGTAGCGGTGCTCGGTCATCGTCGAGCCGTTGACCTGGTTGTACGCGGTCATGATGCCCCAGGGGTGGGCGTTGGTGACGATCGCCTCGAAGGGCGCGAGGTACAGCTCGCGCAGGGCACGCGCGCCCACCTTGTTGTCGACGGTGAAGCGGTCGGTCTCGGCATCGTTCGCGACGAAGTGCTTGACGGTCGTGCCGACGCCGCCCGACTGCACGCCCTGGACATAGCCGGTGCCGATGACGCCGGTCAGATACGGGTCTTCGCTGTACGCCTCGAAGTGCCGGCCGCCCAGCGGTGAGCGGTGCAGGTTGACGGTGGGCGCGAGGAGGACGTGGACGCCCTTGCGCCGGGCCTCCTGGGCGAGGAGGGCGCCCGCGCGGCGGGCGAGGCCCTGGTCCCAGGTGGCGGCGAGCGCGGTCGGTGACGGCAGGGCGATGGAGGGGTCGTCGGCGGTCCAGCGGATGCCGCGCACGCCGATCGGGCCGTCCGACATCACGAGGGACGCCAGGCCGATCTCGGGCAGCGGGTGCAGCGACCACATGTCGCGCCCACCGAGCAACCGGGCCTTGGCGTCCAGATCCAGCGCGGCGAGCGCGGTCTCCACGGCCGTCTCGCGGGCCTGGTCGGCCTGTGTGGCCCCGGGGCCCTGGGTTCCCGCCATGGCGGTACCTCCTCGTTGAAGTCGCCTGAGTCGTCGATGTCCGTTCCGTACGTTCCCTCCATCCTGCCTCGCCTACCTGTAGCTCGGTAGATTTCGTAATCTGGACGTTATATCAAAGGGAGCATGACGTACGGTCGTCCCGCGAGCAGGACCGAGAACGTGAAGGGGCAGACGCGATGGCGCCCAAGGCCAGGACCACGGCCAAGGCCACGACGAGGGCCAGAAGCGAGGAGCGGCGCGCGGAGATCCTCCGGGCCGCCCTGGAGGTGATCGCCGAGCGTGGCTACCGCGGGGCGAGCCTGGGCGCCGTAGCCGAGCGGGTCGGCCTGACCCAGCAGGGCCTGCTGCACTACTTCCCGACGAAGGAGGCTCTCCTGGTCGCCGTCCTGGAGGCCCGCGACCAGTGGGACGCGGTACCGACGAAGGAGACCCGCCTCGACCTGCTCGGCTCACTCGTCGAGTACAACGCGATGCGCCCCGGCATCATCCAGACCTTCTCCGCACTGCTCGGCGAGAGCGTCACGGACGGGCATCCGGCACGGGAGTACTTCACGGCGCGGTACGGATCGGTGCGGGAGAAGTTCGCCGCGGTCCTGCGCGTGGAGTACGGGGAGCGGCTCCCCGGCGGCCTCACCCCGGAGGCGGCGGCTCCGCTGCTCGTCGCGGTGATGGACGGCCTGCAGTACCAGTGGCTCCTGGACCCCGAATCGGTGGACATGGCGGGGGCGTTCAGGGGCTTCCTGCGTCTGCTGGAAGGCGGCGACGACAGGAGCAGCGGCAACAGCAGCGCCAGCGGCAGCGATTGATCAGGCGGACCGGATGTGCGCGACTGCTCGCGCGATGTCCTCGTGGCCGACCTCCGGGTCCGCGGCAGCCGCCTGGTAGTGGGCCAACACCGCTTCCATCGCCGGGAGTCGCGTGACCTCTGTCGCCAGCGCCACGTCCTTCACGGCGAGTTCGCTGCCGAAGTGCACATCCGTGGCGAAGGCGCGGCCCACCGCGCCGCCGAGCGGCCCGCCGGCGAGCGCCCCCTTGGCCGTCTCCTCGTCGAGGCCCAGCGCGTCCGCCAGCCTCATCGCCTCGGCCACGAGGGCGACGCCTCCGATGACCGCGGTGTTGACGACCAGCTTCAGGGCGGCCCCCGAGCCGAGCGGTCCCGTACGCGTCACCGGCCCGAAACAGGCGAGGACCTGGGCAACCCCGTCCGCGTCACCGCCCGCGAGAATGCCGAGCTGCCCGGACGCGGCCTTGTCCGTGCTGCCCATGACGGGCGCGTCGACAAGGGTCACGCCGTCCGGCATCCTCGCCCCCACCTCCCGTACGACATCGGGCCCGACGGTGGACATCTCCACCCAGTGGGTGCCCGGCCGCAGTTCCGGCACGATGGCGTCGGCGACGGCACGCACCGCGTCCGGGCCCGCCAGCATGGTGATGACGACATCGGCGTCACGCACGGCGTCCGCGGGGTCGGTGGCCGGCCTTGCCCCGGCCCCCACCAGCGGCTCCGCCTTCTCCGCCGTCCGGTTCCATACCGTCAACGGGTGGCCCGCGGCGAGGAGTTGGCGAGCCATCGGCGCACCCATGTGCCCGAGGCCAAGAAACGCGATCTTCTTCATGGGTCCGAACGCTAGGGCGACGCCGCGCGCTACTCAAGTCGCCCCGCAGGACGGACCGTCCCTACGAAGGTCGCCCGCGCCGTAGACCGACGGCCGTCGAGTCACGGCGGCGCCGCTGCCCAGACTGGGCCCACCGTACGCACCGCACGGACGGACACAGGGAGGCACCGTGCCGAGTGACGGGATCAGCCGGGCGCAGTTTCTGACCGGGGCTCGTTGGGCCTCTACTCGGCGACGCTATACAACTTCGTCAGCCCGGACGCCCCGCACAAGGCCGAGCCGCGCCACGACCTCGACATGGCGAGCTACAGCATCGTGAAGACGATCCAGGACGGGCCGTCAGGCCGCTGGCACTGGGAGCCGAAGGAGGCGTTCCACACAGTGGCCGAGCACTATGGGCGCGCTGCTCGGAAGGCGTAACGCGAGGGGGGCCGTCCGCCGTCGGCGGGGAATCCGGTTGACCGGACGCACCGCGGCCCGCTTCGATCAGCGTCGGCCCCTCACTCCCCCGCCGCCCCGGAAGGCCCGCATGTCCCCCGCCAAGATGCACGCCGACGAAGGCGACATCGACGCGCCCCTCGTACGCCGGCTGCTCGCCGCGCAGTTCCCCCACTGGGCGGACCTCGCCGTCGAGCCCGTCGACTCGAACGGCACCGTCAACGCCATCTACCGGCTCGGCGACGACATGGCCGTCCGGCTCCCCCGGATCGAGGGGGGTGTCGAGGACGTACAGCGCGAGGCGCTCTTTCTGCCGCGGCTCGCGCCCTCGCTGCCCCTCGCCATTCCCGCGCCGCTCGGTATGGGCGAGCCCGGTGAGGGGTTTCCCTGGCCCTGGTACGTCTACCGCTGGCTCGAGGGCGAGAACCCGGTGGCCGGCGGCCTGGACGAACCCGGCCTGTTCGCCGCGGACTTGGCGCAGTTCGTGCTGGCCCTGCAGCGCATCGACCCCGCCGGCGCGCCGCGCGCGTACCGCAGCGGGCCGCTCGCATCCCGTGACGCCGACACCCGCGAGGCCATCTCGAAGCTCCACGGCGTCATCGACACCGAGGCCGCCACCGCCGCCTGGGATGCCGCCCTGCGCGTGCCCCGGTGGGACGGGCCGCCCGTCTGGGTCCACGCCGACCTGCAGCCGGGGAATCTGCTCACCGCCGGCGGACGGCTCAGCGCCGTCATCGACTTCGGTTGCCTGGGGCAGGGCGAACCCGCCGTCGACCTGATGACCGCGTGGAGCCTGCTGACGGCACAAGCGCGGGAGGGCTTCCGCGCCGCCCTGGACGTCGACGACGCGACGTGGGCACGCGGGCGCGGCTGGGCCCTGTCGATCGCGCTCATCGAGCTGCCGTACCACCGGACCAGGAACGCCACCATCACCAGGACCGCGAGCCACGTGATCGGCGAGGTGCTCGCGGATCACGCCACCGTGGACGCCCTGGGCGGCTAGGCCCTTTCGGCGCCGCCTTCCTGCCGGAATACTGCGATCACCCCACCGGCCACGGAAGGACTCCCGTGTCACTCACGCCCCATGGTTCCCCTCGGCTCGTCGCGATCGGTGTCACCCTCCTGCTCTCCCTCACCGCCCTGCCCGCGTCGGCGGCCACCGCGCCGGCCGCCACCACCGAGGAGCAGCGTCTCGACCGTGCTGCGCCGCAGGAGATCCTGCGGCGCAGCGGATTCGACGCCGTGGCACCGGAGTTCGCGCGGGCCCTCCACCGCGCCACGTCGTACGGCGAGGCCAAGCGCATCGTCGTACGCCAGGGAAACGCGCTGTGGCAGCGTGCCGTCGACCGGGCGCAGGGGCGCGGCCCCGCGGCGGGAGGTGCCGGGAAGCTCAGCCGGGACGACGACCGGCCGCTGTACTGGGCGCGGCTCGGCATGACGCGTGAGCTCCGCCAGTGGGAGCCGAACGGCTTCGGGGTGAGCGAGGACCGGCACGGGCGCCTCCTCAGGGCGTTGGAGGACGCGTCCCGCGGGCACGACTCCATCGACTACCCGGACAAGGACCGCGCGGGCCACCGCCTCAAGCGGATCCTCGTCACCGGCTTCGACCCCTTCACGCTCGACCGGGACGTCCGCATCAGCAACCCGTCCGGCGCCACCGCCCTCGCGCTCGACGGCACCGTCATCGAGACCGCCGACGGGCCCGCCCGCGTGGAGACCGCCGTCTTCCCCGTGCGCTGGGACGACTTCGCGAAGGGGACGGTCGAGCGCACCCTGCGCGCGCATCTCCCGCGCGTCGACCTCTTCACCACCATCAGCCAGGGCCGCGCGGGACGCTTCGACATCGAGCGGACCAACGGGGCCTGGCGGGGCGGCTTCCCCGACAACGAGAACCTCTCGCGCACGGAGACCGTCCCGGTCGCCGACCCGGCCACGCAGCCGCAGTGGACGTCGACGACCCTCCCGTACAAGGAGATCGTGAGCGCCGAGACGGGCCGCTTCCCCGTGTACGACAACACGTCGGTGACCGAGATCCCCGCGGGCCAGACCGCTCCCGTGGTCCGCCCCGACGGGCCCACCGCCGGTTCGACGGCCCGCGAGGGCGGCGGCGGCAACTACCTGTCGAACGAGATCGCCTACCGGGCGACGCTGCTGCGCGATCGCCTCGGGCTGCACGACCGGCTGCCCGGCGGCCATGTGCACACGCCGATCCTGCAGTTCGGGGCGGGCAACACGGACCCGGCGACGGGCGAGATCACCGACCCCGAGTTCGTGCGCAACCGCCTCGACATCATCGCGCAGGTGCGGAAGATCCTGACGACGGCCGCGAACGCCACCAGCGACAGGAGCGCTACGGACGCCCGCCGGTAGCGGGCGACTGTCCGCCGGGACCGGCCGAGTCGGCCGAGTCGGCTGCATCTGCCGAACCGGCCGGTCCCTGCGGGGCGTCGTCGTCCGCTGTGTCCTCCCCCATCAGCTCGCGCGCCATCAGCGTCGCGCCCGCGACCGCCCCCGGCATCAGGAACACCGCGACGAACGGGACCAGGAAGGCCACGGCGAGCGGGGTGCCGAAGCCCCACGCCAGCTGCCTGCGTCCGCGCAGCATCACGAGCCGTTCGCGGGCCTCGACGCCCCGGCGCTGCAGAGCCACCGCCGTCAGCTCCTCGACCAGGAAGAAGCCCGTCACGCAGAAGCCGACCACCGGCACCACGGTCTGGCCGATGACCGGGATGAAGCCGAGGGCGAAGAGCAGGATGCCCCAGACGACGGCGCGCAGGACGATGCGGAGGCTGTCGCGTGCGGAGATCCACAGCTCGCGCCAGAGCGGCAGGCCCGACTCGGGGGCGTACCCGGCGACGGAGATGTCGACCTTCTCCGACAGCGACTCGTAGAACGGCTGGCCCACCAGGAGCGTCACCGCCGTGAAGGTGATCACCGACAGGAGGAGCGCGAGCGCGAAGAGCAGGGCCGTGAGGAAGCCGCGGAACAGGCCGATCCACGGCGAGGACCAGTCGTCGGCGAAGGGCGTCGCCCAGCCGATGAATTCCGTGCCCCAGAGGGCGAGCGCGACGAGCGCCGCCGCGTAGAGAAGCAGCGTGATCAAGCCGGGGAGCAGCCCGACCCCGTACTGCTTGCCGTGCTGGGCGACCCAGCGCTGGCCCTTCATCAAGTAGCCGAAGCCTCGTCCCAGATCACGCATGCGGCACAGCCTATCCGCCGGTCGGGGCGCTGCGATCCGCGGGACGCGTGGGACCGAAGGCCCTCTTGTTGCGCGGGGGTTGAGACGGTAGACCACGCGTACCGACTTCTTCCGCGGAGGCATGTATGGGGATATCACGGCCATCAAGACCCGTTCTGCTCACCACCCTCGCCTCGGCGGGCGCACTCCTGTTCACCACGCTCGCCCCCGGCAGCGCGACCGCCGACCCGGATCCGGGCGGGCGCGACATCCTCCGCGAGGGCTCGCCCCTCAGCAGTACGGAACGGGCCGCGAAGGCCCCTCGGGGCGCCGCGGACCGGGCCCTGGGGGCCACGGAAAGCCCCGGCCTCGACTCCGGTCGCGGCAAGGACCGCGGTTATCCCCGCGAGCAGAAGCTGAAGGCGCCTCCCGCGAACCCTGACGACAAGTCGATTAAACTGGGCCTCGCGCCCTATCACTCCCTAGCCCCGAAGCTGAATGACATCCAGGGCATCGGTGACCGCGTCAGCGTGGAGATCGCGGGCCGTTCGGCGGGCGGGCACCAGCTCTATCTGGTGACGGTCACCTCTCCCGAGTCGGCCAAGGAGACCGCGCGCCAGGAGCGGATGCGCGACCTCATCGAGAACGCGCCGGGCAGCGCCGCCAAGGATCCGGCGGTCAAGTCCTCGTACAAGACGCCGGTCTTCATCAACAACAACATCCACGGCAACGAGTGGGAGGGCACGGACGCGGCCCTGAAGCTCATCGAGAAGCTCGCGAAGGCGAAGGACGGCAAGACCAAGGACCTGCTCGCCCACAACCGCCTCTACTTCAACGTCACGGCCAACCCCGACGGTCGCATCGCGGGCACCCGCGCCAACGCCAACGGTTTCGACCTCAACCGCGACTTCATCACCGCCTCGCAGCCCGAGGCCCGCGCGATGCGGCAGATCGCGATCGACAAGCAGCCCGCGGTCATGATCGACCTGCACGGATACGTCAACGGCACGCTGATCGAGCCGACGACTCCGCCGCACGGCGAGAACTACGAGTACGACCTCTTCCTGAAGAACACCTACGCCAACGCGCTGGGCATGGAGGCTGCGGTCAACGGCCTCGGCTACACCCCCGAGAAGGACGGCGTGGAGCCCGCGATCATCCCCTTCCGTGACCAGGAGGAGGGCTGGGACGACTGGCCGCCGATCTTCACCCCGCAGTACATGCCGTTCCACGGCGCCGTCGCGGCGCACACCATCGAGTTCCCGATGACGGTCAACAACGACGAGTACGACGAGCTGCCGGTGCCGGAGCTGCGGAGGCGGTCCGCGATCAACGTGGACATCGCGGGCGCCGCGATGTCGGCGACGCTCAAGTACACGCAGGAGCACCGGACTTCGGTCATCGCCGACCAGATCGAGACGTTCCGGCGGGGTGCGACGGGTGCGGCGCAGGTACCGGTCTCGCCGGAGACCGTGCCCGGGGTTCCGGGCATCGGCCCGGAGGACGTCTATACGACCGACTTCCCTCGTGCGTACGTGATCCCGCGGGGCGAGGAGAAGGGTGAGCGGGGTCAGCGTTCGGCGGCTGCCGCATCACGGCTCGTGGAGCATCTGCTCGACAATGACGTGGAAGTGCGCAGGGCCACCAGGGACTTCAGGCTGGGTGGCGCCGCGTACGCCGAAGGTTCGTACGTCATCGACATGCGTCAGCCCAAGCGCGGGCTCGCCAATGTGATGCTCGCCGACGGGCGCGACATCAGCGACAAGGTGTCCACCATGTACGACATCTCGGGGTGGAGCCTCGGGCGGTTGTGGGGCGCGACGGTGGACTCGGTGAAGGGTGGCTCGCTGTCCGGTGTGCGGTCGCG
This sequence comes from Streptomyces sp. A18, assembly GCF_059026065.1. NCBI lineage: Bacteria > Bacillati > Actinomycetota > Actinomycetes > Kitasatosporales > Streptomycetaceae > Streptomyces > Streptomyces sp. A18. The sequence goes on from NZ_JBWLKL010000003.1 coordinate 366,996, forward strand.
CGTCGTGGACTCCGCCTCGCGGGTCGGCCATGTGGCGTCGCGCGGGGACCTTCGGCTGCGGCTGGACGACGCGCGGGAGGTGGCTGCGCTGAACTGGCTGCTTGCGCGCGGGACTTCTGTACGTCGGGCTGACGACGGGAGTGTGATTCTGCCGTCGTCCGCGCGGGGGGCGGCGATCGCCGCGGCGCGGAAGTATGACGTCGCCTTCGACGCGACCAAGGCGAAGGGCGGGGCTGTCGTGCGTGCCACGCGGGTGGCGGCGGCCGTCACTCCTGGTGAGCTGTTCGCGCTGCGGGAGATGAATTTCGACGTGGTGCCGGTTTCGACTGATGTCCTCAACGCCGGGTTCGACTGGAAGAAGTCGGGTGCGGACGCGCTGTTCGTTTCGGCGGGGCTCGCCTATGGCGAGCTGAACGCCGGAGCGCGGGCCGGGCTTGAAGGGTTCCTCGATGGTGGGGGCGGGCTTGTCGGGCGTGGTGCGGAGGGGGCCGCGTTGAACTCCGCCGCCAAGCTGCTTTCCGTGGAGGCGGTCTCCGGGAACGGGGATGCGAATGGCGTGGTGCGGGTGGTGAATTCCGGCGGCCCGGTTACCGGGGGTGCGCCGTCGCATTCGTTCGTCTACGCGCCCATGTGGTTCAAGGGGCTGGGGAGTGGGGTGCGGGTGGAGCAGTCCTACGGGGGCGGGAATCCGCTGGTCTCCGGGCATTGGCGCCCTGCGGAGGGCGGGGCGGGTGGGCCCGCGGATGCCGCGGGGCAGGCTTCCGTCGTCAGCGGGTCCGCTGCCGGGTCCCGTGTGGTCCTCTTCGGCACCGAGCCGCTGTTCCGGGACCACCCGAAGGGGGTGTTTCCGCAGGTGGGGCGGGCGTTGCTGAGCGTGGGCTGAGGCTCGGGCAGCCCCTGCGGGGCTCCCCCCCCATCCCGCCCCTTCCCGAATTGGGGCTCCGCCCCAGACCCCGCTCCTCAAACACCGGAGGGGCTGAAGATTCAGCCCCTCCGCCGTTTGGTGACGGCAGCCAAGGACCCCACACCCCAGGGGGTTTTTGGGAAGGGGCGGGGTTGGGGAAACAAGAACGCATGACCCGTGAGATCAAAGTCCAAGGCACCACCGCGGCCGGATACGAACCCGCGCGGGATGCGTTCGCCGCCATGCTCGCCCAGGCGAAGCCCGATCATGCCTCGCAAGTCGCCGCCTACGTACGAGGGAAGCAGGTCGTCGACCTGTGGGTGGGGCCCGACACGGACGGGGACACGCTCTTCGGGGTGTACTCGTCCACGAAGGGTGCCGCCTACCTCGTCGTGGCTCTGCTCGTCCAGGACGGCGCCCTGGAGTTGGATCGCGAAGTGGCCTATTACTGGCCGGAGTTCGCCGCCCAGGGGAAGGCGGACGTCACCCTTCGGGAGCTTCTCTCGCACCGGGTGGGGATCGTCGGCTCCGACAGCGGCTTCACGCCCGAGGAGATCGCCGACGACCGCGCCATCGCCGCCCGCCTCGCGCCCCAGCGACCGTACTGGCGCCCCGGTACCGCCTTCGGCTATCACGCCCTGTCCATCGGCGCGCTGGCCGGCGAGGTCGTGTTCCGGGCCACCGGGCGGACTCTCCAGGCGGTGTACGAGGAGCGGGTCCACGCGCCGTTCGGTCTTGACTTCTACCTCGGGCTCCCGGAGGCGCTGGAGCCCCGCTTCCGTTCCGTACTGCCGATGATGCCGTCCCCCGAGGAGCGTGCCCTCCTCGACGCGCAGCCCCCGCAGCCCGGCACCCTGAACTCCATCGCCTTCAACCGCAACGGCGCACAGCCCACCGACCTGGAGTCGATCCCCAACTCCCGTCCGGTGCGCGCCAAGGGGCCCGCGTCCGTCGGCGGTGTCGCCTCCGCACGCGGTCTTGCCGGGATGTACGCGGCGGCTGTCGGCGGGCTCGACGGGCGGGAGCCGCTCCTGAAGCCGGACACCGTGGCCGAGTTCGGGCAGATCCATTCCAACGGGTTCGATCTGGTGCTACGGGCGCACAAATCGTTCGGGGTGGGGTTCCAGAACGTCGCCGAGGCCTGGTACCCGTTCCTCGGCGCGGGGTCCATCGGGCACAAGGGCGTGGGCGGCTCGCAGGCTTTCGCCGACCCCCGCAGCGGGCTCGCCTACGGGTACACGCGGCGCCGCTTCCCCTTCCCCGGCGGACCGGCCCCGGAGGACGAGCGCCTCGTGCAGGCGATCCACACGGCGGCGGTCGGTCGCTGACCGGCATGGCGGAGGGCCGCACCCCTGCTCCGGGGTGCGGCCCTCCGTCACGTGCCGGGGGAGACGGTCAGGCGACCGCGAGCTCCACCTTGATGTTGCCGCGCGTGGCGCTCGAGTACGGGCACACCTGGTGCGCCTTCTCGATGAGCGACTGCGCGGTGGCCGCGTCCACGTTCGGGATGGACGCGGTGATGGCGACCTCCAGGCCGAAGCCGCCGGCCTCGGTCTGGCCTATGCCGACCTTGGCGGTCACGGTCGAGCCGGAGATGTCGGCGTTCTCCTTACGGGCGACCACGCCGAGCGCGCCCTGGAAGCAGGCGCTGTAGCCGGCCGCGAAGAGCTGCTCGGGGTTGGTGCCCGCGCCGCTGCCGCCCATCTCCTTCGGCGGGTTGACGACGACGTCGAGCTTGCCGTCGTCGGTGGCGACGCGGCCGTCACGGCCGTTCTCGGCGGTGGCGACGGCGGTGTACTTGACGTCGATCTGCTGGATGGACATAAGTGCCGGTTCCTCCTGAGATGTTCCGCGATGCGCGCCCACAGTCGCGACAATGTGGAAACACTTTATCGGATGCCGGAAAATTGTCCGGCGCTCAGGCTCGCCTGCCCGCGCCTCAGGCCAGGGAAACGATCATCTTCCCCGTGTTCTCGCCGCGCAGCATGCCCAGGAACGCCTCGACGCCGTTCTCGATGCCCTCGGCGAAGGTCTCGTTGTACTTGAGCTCACCGGAGCGGATCCACGCGCCGACCTCGGACACGAACTGCGGCTGCAGCGCCTCGTGGTCCCCGACGAGAATGCCCTGCAGGCGCAGGCGCTTGCCGATGATCATGGCCATGTTGCGCGGGCCGGGGGTCGGCTCGGTGTCGTTGTAGCCCGCGATCATGCCGCAGATGGTGGCGCGGCCGTGCACGTTCATGCGGCTGATGGCCGCTTCGAGGTGCTCTCCGCCGACGTTGTCGAAGTAGACGTCGATGCCGTCGGGGGCCGCCTCCTTCAGCTGCTCCACGACCGGGCGCGGGTCCTTGTAGTTGAACGCGGCGTCGAAGCCGTACTCCTCGACGAGGAGCTTCACCTTCTCGTCGGAACCCGCCGAGCCGATGACGCGCGAGGCGCCCTTGAGCTTGGCCATCTGGCCGACCTGGGAGCCGACGGCGCCCGCGGCGCCGGAGACGAACACCGCGTCACCCTCCTTGAAGGAGGCGACCTCGAAGAGGCCCGCGTAGGCGGTCAGGCCCGGCATGCCGAGCACACCGAGGTACGCGGAGAGCGGCGCGGCCCGGCCGTCCACCTTGACGGCGTGCTTCGCCGGTACGGTCGCGTACTCGCGCCAACCGCCGAAGTGCAGGACGTGGTCGCCCACCGCGAGACCCTCGGCGTTCGAAGCGACGACCTCGCCGACCGCACCACCCTGCATGGGCTGGTCCAGCTGGAACGGCGGGGTGTACGACTTCACGTCGTTCATCCGGCCACGCATGTACGGGTCCACGGAGAAGTGCAGATTGCGGACCAGGACCTGACCGTCGGCGGGGGCGGAGACAGGGGCCTCACGCAGCGCGAAGTCCTCCGGGACCGGCCAGCCGTGCGGGCGGCGCACGAGGTGCCATTCGCGGCTGACGGCGGGGAGCTGCGCGGACCCGGAGGCCTCGGGGGTGACGGACATGCGGGCGTCCTCCTGCTGCTTCAGGCTGCCGTTTCCAGCAGGCTGCTGTGGCGAAAATGCTTCATGTTGTGAAACAACCATGCTCCTACATATTTCATGATGTCAAGTATCGGGGTAGCCTGGAGTGCATGGCCATCACCAGCTCCCGCACCCCGCGCACGGACCCGCTGACGCTCGAAGTCGTCGAGCTCATCGGCACGGTCGTCGCGCGTTACTACGAGGAGTACGACGCCGCGGCCGGCAAGCACGCCCTCACCGGCGCGCAGGCACGCGTCCTGGGGCTGCTCTCCCTGGAGCCCCTGCCCATGCGCCGGATAGCCCAGAAGCTGAAGTGCGAGCCGTCGAACATCACGGGGATCATCGACCGGCTCGAGGCGCGCGGGCTCGTCGAGCGGCGGCCCGACCCGGCCGACCGCCGCGTGAAGCTCGCGGCGCCGACGGATGAGGGCCTGACGGTCGCCCGCAGCCTGCGCGAGTCCCTCGACTTCGCGCGCGAACCGCTGGCCGAGCTCTCCCGCGAGGAGCGGCTCTCGCTGCGCGCGCTGCTGCGGCGGATGGTCGGCGAGGCCCCGGACGCGGGCTGACCCGCCCCTTCGCCCTCACCCCAGAGCGACGGCAGCGACGGCAGCGACGGCTAGGTGCACCACCACAGGAAGCGGTCGCACGTCTCCGACGGCTCCGGCTCCGGCGTCGGGTCCGGCCGCTGCGTGGTCGGCGGGGGCGTGGGGCGCGTGGTCTCGGGGGTGTCCGGGGCGTCAGGGGTGTCGTCGGGCGCGGAGGTCTTGGCCGGGGCCGCGGAACCGGAGGCCTTGTCGGCCTCTTCCGTCTTCTCGCGGTCCTTGGCCTTCTTCGCCTCCCTGGCCGCCTTCTCCTTCGCGGACGCCGACTCCGACGCCGAAGGCGCGGCCGACGTGACCGCGGTGGACTCGGCGCCCGTCGACGCGCCGCCGGCCGGGCCCGTCGGCCCCCGCGAGGCGGTCTCGCCCGCCGCCCCGTCCGGAGAGGACGCCGCCGTCGGTTCGTCCGAAGGCCCCTCCATGCCGAGCTCGGCCAGGCTCAGACCACCGGCCGCGAGCGCGATCCCGGCAGTGATCAGCAGAACCTTGCGGCGTCTGCGCCGGTGCGCCCGGCGACCGCGCTCCCGGCGTCGGCTTCTGCCGCGCGGCGCCTCGTCGTCGTACGGGCGCTCGGCACCGTCCGGTTCGTCCTGCGCGGCGACCGCCTCCGCGTACTCACGGCAGGCTTCGGCCGGAGTTCCGCACCCCGGGCAGGCCAGGGCGCCGTTGAGGTGCCTGTGGCACGGGTGGCAGTAGTCCATGAGGCATGGAGGCTAAGTGAGCCGCGGGGAACAGAGGAAGCCGCTGCCGTGAAGGTTGTGTGCGGAATCGAATGTTCCAGCGGCATCGGTTGTCTCTATGGGGCAAACCGCCTGTTCCGAGCCGGGCGCGGGCGCACCTAGCCCGCGAACGCCGCCTGTTGGACACCCTGACCGGCGTCCGGCACCACGAGTACGGAGCCGGACAGCGGGTGCGGCGCCTCGAGTCCCGTGCGGGCGGAGGTGATGTACAGGTCGCGCAGTCCGGCGCCGCCGAACGCGCACGCGGTCGGGCGGACCACCGGGAGCTCGATCACCCGGTCCAGGGCACCGGACGGGGTGTAGCGACGGACGGCCGCGCCGTCCCACAGGGCGACCCAGACGCACCCGTCGGCGTCGACGGCGAGACCGTCGGGGAATCCGGCGTCGGCCTCGATCGTCACCAAAGGGCGCCTGGAGAGCGGGAGTTGGTCGTCGCGCAGTTCCAGTACGTCGATGCGCCGGGTCACGGTGTCGATGTAGTACAGGGACCGGCCGTCCGGGCTCCACCCGGTGCCGTTGCTGACGGTCACGTCGCCGAAGACCTCGGTCGCGGTGCCGTCGCCGGTCAGGCGGATCAGGTTGCCGCCGCCCGCGCCCTCGTCGTAGCGCATCGTGCCCGCCCAGAGCGCGCCGTCGGGGGCGACTGCCGCGTCGTTGCCGCGGCGGCCCGGTACGACCTCGTGGTGGAGCCAGCGGAAGGCGCCGCCCTCGGCCGCCGAGTCGTAGAGGCCCACGCCGTCCCGGAGGTTGACCACCAGGCCGCCGCCCGCGCGCGGCTTCGCGGCGCCGACGTGCTGCTCGGTGGCCAGGACCGAGCGGCGGCCGGACGACGGGTCGTACGTGTGGACGCGTGAGCTCAGGATGTCGACCCAGATCAGCCGCTGGGCCACGGGATCCCAGGTGGGCCCCTCACCGAGTGCTGCCTGCGCGCGTACCGCTATGTCCATTGCGGCAGGCTACCCGCACGGCTGTCCGTGCGGCTCTCCGAACGCCCGCGCTCAGCCGGCCCGCCCCAGCTCTCCCCTCAACCGCCGTGCCCTGAGCACCAGTTCCAGCTCGAAGCGGCGGTCGGGGTCGTCGACCTCGTCGCCCCACAGCTCCCTGATCTGCCGCAGGCGGTAGCGCACCGTCTGCGGATGCACCCCGAGGCGGGCCGCGACCTCCGGTGCGCCGCCCCGCGTCTCCAGCCAGGCGAGCAGGGTCTCGGCCAGGCGGCGGCCGTGCGCGGGGCCGCAGTGCGCGAGCGGGGCGAGGCAGCGGCGGGCCAAGTCCTCGATGAGCTCCTCGGGTTGGAGCAGGACCAGGGCCTCGGTGTGCTCCGTGCAGTGCAGGACCTCACCGGAGGGAAGGAGTCCGCGCTCCATCAGGCGGACCGCCGCCTGAGCCCAGCGCAGCGACTTCGCGGCGTCGGCGAGCGGTACGGGCGGGCCGATCGCGCCGGACCAGCCCGCCATGGCGCGCCGCAGGAGCTCGGGGCGTCCTGCCGCGTCCGGGTCGGGGACGACCATGCGGGGCTGTTCGGTCTCCATGTCGAGCAGGACGCCCTGGCCGACGGCGGGCGCCACGGCCTCGCGCGCGGGGCGGAGCAGCACCCCGACGGCGACACGCTCGGGCAGCTGCCAGCCGACGCGGGCGGCCCGTTCGTCGAGGGCGCTGTGGCCGCCGGGCTGCCCGGAAGCGGAACGCGGGCCGGGGGCGAAAGCGGAATCGGTGTGCGGTGCCGAACCGGGATCCCCGCGCCGCTCGGAGAGCAGCAGCTCCATCAGCTTCCGCTGCAGGCGAAGCCGCTCACCGGCCTGCCGGGCCGCGGCCTCCGCGTATCCGCGGACGGACTGGTCGACCAAGCCGTCCAGATACTCGAAGCCCGACTCGGCGAGTTCGTACATGGCCGGTGGCGGGATCTCGATCTGCTGACCGATCTCGGCCAGGCGGCGCCACGCGAGCCGTACGCCGAGGCGGTAGATCGCCTGGAGCGAGTCGAGGCTGCGGCCGTGCAGGCCCTCGCCCCTGCCGAACTCCTGGAAGACCTCGAGGGGGTAGCACGGCCGCCCGCCCTCGGCGGCCGCGATCTGCTGGACGAAGCCCTCCAGAGCGCGCCGTATGCCGATGAGCGCCATGGGTTCGCCCGATTCGTCCAGGACGACGGGCAGGCCGGGGTACTCGACACGGATCTCCCGCAGGATGTCCTGGGCGAGGGCGGGCACCTCGTCCAGGGCGAGCGCGGCGAACCGCCGCACCTGCATGGGCGGTACGTCGCGCCAGGCCGAGCGGACGGACAGCGAACCCTGGCTCTCGGTCACGGGCACGGTCACTCACTGTCCCCGAGGGGCAGTCTCGTAGTGCACAAGAGGCGTGTTGGGCTGGTCCGGTGTCGCGTTCAAGGCGGCGACGATGCCGAACGCGGCGCCCACGGCGAGTGCCGCGGCTGCTACGACGGTCAGACCGGCGGCGAGCAATCGGTGCATGTCAGGGTCAGCCTCTCTGCTGGAGGTCGTCCCCACCCACGTGGCGCGGATGTCGTGCGCACAGTCCCTCACCGGCCCCACCCGGCAGGTGCACAGTTTCATCAACGCATTGACACTTCGTCAAGGGTCGGCCTAGCGTTCCGGCCCCTACGGCTCGGTAACACTTCTCTTCCGCCCTCAGGAGTGCCGGATGCGCCGCACAGCCTCGCCCCTCTCGCTGATCCTCCTCGGACTCGGCGTCTTTCTGCTCGTCCTGGCGCCGATGCTCGCGTGGTATGTCGCGCCGGGCGCGAAGCGCACGCCCGTCGATATCGACACGATTACGGTCTTCAAGGGCAAAGGCAGCTATTTCGACACCGAGAAGATCAAGACCGTCAACGACAAGAACCTCACGATCACGCGCCAGGTGCGCGGCGACGTGGACGACAGCACCGACGAGCACGCGGTGTGGGACGTGGTCACGTCCGTCGACCCGGACAAGTCCCTGCCGGCCGCGGATCCGCACGATTCGCTCCAGTTCACGACGGAGCGCTGGGTCACCGACCGCGAGACGAACAAGCCGGTGCACTGCTGCGACGAGAAGCCGTACTTCGAGGGTGAGGCCTACCTCAAGTTCCCCTTTGACGTGGAGAAACGCGATTACGTCTGGTGGGACAACACCCTGGGCGCGACCGTCCCGCTCGACTTCCGCGGCACGAAGAAGATCCAGGGGTACGAGGGCTACCGCTTCACCGCGAAGGTGAAGCCCGCCAAGACCGGGACCCGCATGGTGCCCGGCCGCCTGGTGGGACAGCCCAAGCGCAGCAACGTGCTCGCCGAGGAGTGGTACGCCAACCACGGCGTCGAGCTGGTCGCCGACAAGCGCACGGGCCGGATCATCTACGCGGCCATCGGCCCCCGCAAGACGCTGCGCGCGCCCGGCTCGGACAAGGACGCCACGGTGCTGCTCGACAGCAAGCGCATCGCGTTCACCGAGAAGACCCAGAAGACGCAGGTCGGCCTCGCCGACGACGACAGCAGCAGGCTGAAGCTCGTGGGCGAGACGCTGCCCGTGGTGACGGGTGTGCTGGGCGTGCTCCTCGCCCTGGCGGGAGGCGTTCTCGTGGTACGCGGACGGCGTTCCGACAGCGGTGCGCAGGGGCCTGGTGGGCCCGGTTCAGCGGCGGAGCCGAGCGGTCCGAATACCGATACGTCACCGACTGCCCTGCAACCCACCACGATGTGATGAGACGTCAGCTGTTGAAACCCCGAAGGTTGTCACTTCGGTGAGTAGCCGCGTCGAACACGGCGGCGAAAACTAACCACCCCACCCCAAGCACAGTCCCCGCACCGCCCCCGCACAGTCCGAGCACAGCACCTCCGCAAGCGACCCCCGAACGGTGCACTCCCCTCGAGCACCCCCCAGCACCCTCACCGTTCCGCACCCTGACGAGTTGGAGCACGCATGCCCCAGCACGTGCCTTCCCCGCTGCGCTCCGCCTCCCCGCGGGTGGCGCAACGGCTTCCGGCACTTCCCCCGCAGCCGCGCCGGATCGTTTTCCTCGCCCGGCGCGACCTCGGCAACCCGGCCGCGGGCGGATCCGAACTGCTCGTCGACCGTCTGGCCGACGGCTTGAGCAAGCTCGGTCACCAGGTCACCCTCCTGTGCGGGGGACCGGCCGCGTTCCGCGACTACCGCGTCGTGTCGGCGGGCGGTGACCTCGGGCACTACCTGCGCTCGCGCTCTGCCTTCACCCGGCAGGTCGGCGACTGTGACCTCCTGGTCGAGGTCTGCAACGGCATGCCGTACCTGGCGCCGCTGTGGCACCGCGGGCCCACGCTCTGCCTGGTCAACCACGTCCACACCGATCTGTGGGCGATGCGCTTCCAAGGAGCGCTGGCTCCCGCGGCCCGGCTCGGACGAAGACTCGAGCACTGGTCGCTCTCCGGCGCCCAGCGCGGCAATCTCCTGGTGGCCGTCTCGCCGTCGACGGCCACCGCCCTGCGCGCGATAGGCGTCGAGCGTGAGCGAATACGGATAGTCCACAACGGCGTCGAGGAGCCGGGTCCGCTCCATCCCCGCTCGGACGAGCCGATGTTCCTGGCGATGGGACGGCTCGTCGAGTACAAGCGCATCGATCTGCTGCTGCGGCTCTGGGAGCGCGTCAGACCTGTCACCGGAGGACGTCTGGTGATCGTGGGCGACGGCCCTGAGCGGGCCCGCCTCGAACAACTCGCGGGTCCCGGAGTGGAGTTCAAGGGCCACGTCTCCGAGGCCGAGAAGCACCGGCTGCTCTGCGAGGCGTGGATGCTGCTCCATCCCTCCGCCGTGGAGGGATGGGGCCTGGTCATCACCGAGGCGGCGACCCGCTCGACCCCGGCGATCGGCTTCGACGTCCCGGGCGTACGCGACTCCATCGAGGACGGCGTGACGGGGCTGCTCGCCCGGGGCGAGAGTTCCTTCGCCGCCGCCTGGTGCACGCTGGCGCTGAGCGCCGAGCGGCGCAGGTCGTACGGCAAGGCAGCCGGTGAACGGGCCACCAGTTACCGGTGGGCCAATTCCGTGCGCGAGTTCCAGGCGGTGGCCTCCGAGGCGATCGTCACGCACCAGACCACCCAGGGGTCCGTGTGAAGGACCCGTCCCTGCGCCGTTCCGTCACCCTCTTCCGGGCCTTCATGCGCGAGCAGCAGGAGCCCGAGCGGTGTTACACCCTGCTCGCCCGTGACGCCGCCGACCAGGTCGAGGCCTATGGACCGGTCAGGGACCGCGTCGTCGTCGATGTCGGCGGCGGCGGGGGTTACTTCACCGAGGAGTTCCGGCGGCGCGGCGCCCAGAGTTTCCTCTTCGAGCCGGACCCGGCCGAACTGGGCGCCAAACCGCCTCAGGGCTCCGTCGTCGCCGACGGGTACCTCCTCCCGCTGGGGGACGGCGTCGCCGACGTCACCTTCTCCTCCAACGTCCTGGAGCACGTGGACGACCCGCAGACGTTCCTCAGCGAGATGGTGCGGGTGACCAGGCCCGGCGGCCTGATCTATGTCTCCTTCACCAACTGGTACTCGCCGTGGGGCGGCCACGAGTGGGCGCCCTGGCACTACCTGGGCGGAGCCCGCGCGCGGGCCCGCTATGAACGACGTACCGGCAAGGCAGCCAAACACACGCTCGGCGAGAACCTCTTCGCCCACCACGTCGGCCCGACCCTGCGCCAAGTGCGGGCGAGGGAAGACGTGTCCGTCGTGTCCGCACGGTCCCGCTACTGGCCGTTCCTGGCCCGTGGCATCACCAAAGTGCCGGGTGTACGCGAGTTCGCCACCTGGAATCTCCTTCTCATCCTCAGGCGGTGTCCATGACCACGGTGCAGGCCCCACCCCCGGCGGCAGTCCGGCCCACGGCTGACGCCCCCGAACCCGGCGGAGGGCCGCGCTCGAAGCGCTGGCTGCTCGGGTTCTGGGCCGTGGTCTTCGTCCTCTTCCTGGCCGTGAAGCCGGGGCGGATGACGTTCGACACCAAGCTCGGTGTCGCCGTCGACCCCTGGCAGTTCCTCTCCGACCTGGGCCAGCTCTGGCACGACCGGGGCGGGTTCGGCGGGATCCAGGACCAGTACGTCGGCTACACCTGGCCGATGCTGCCGTTCTACGGTCTCGCGGACCTCGTCCAGCTCCCGGTGTGGCTCGCGGAGCGGCTCTGGCTCTCGCTGATCGTGGCCACCGCCTTCTGGGGTGCGCTGCGGCTCGCGGAGCGGCTGCAGGTCGGCAGCAGCGCGAGCCGGCTGCTCGGCGCGACGGCGTACGCGCTGTGGCCGACGTTCACGGTCGTCGTCGGGTCGACGTCGGCCGCGGCGCTGCCCGGCGCGCTCCTTCCGTGGGTGCTGCTCCCGCTGACCAACGACCGCATCAGCGCGCGCTCGGCGGCGCTGCGGTCCGCGCTCTTCATCCCCTTCATGGGCGGCGTGAACGCGGCGGCGACGCTGGCGTCCCTGCTTCCGGTGGGCCTGTATCTGCTGTCGCGGCCGAACGGGCCGCGCAAGCGGAAGCTGATCACCTGGTGGGTGCCCGGCGTCATCCTCGCCACCGCCTGGTGGGTGGTGCCGCTGTTGATGCTCGGCATCTACGGCGAGAACTTCCTCCCCTACGTGGAGAACTCGGCCACCACGACCGGCACGATGTCCGCCACGGAGACCCTGCGCGGCGCCGGCAACTGGGTGGCGTATCTGAACTTCGGCGAGGCCTGGCTGCCCGCCGGCTGGACGGTCGCGACGTCCGTGATCGTCGTGGTGTGCTCGGCGCTCGCCGCCGCGCTCGGCCTCGCCGGGCTCGCGCGCCGCGATCTGCCCGAGCGGCGCTGGCTCGTCCTGACCGTGCTCTCGGTCGCGCTGATCACGCTCGCCGGGTACGGCGGCTCGTTCGGGGCGCCCTTCCACGAGACGGTGCAGTCCTGGCTGAACGGCGGGCTCGTCCCCTTCCGCAACATCTACAAGTTCCAGACGGGCCTCGCGCTCGCGCTGGTCCTCGGCCTGATGCACCTCGTGGGCGTGGCCGCGCAGTCGCGCGGGGCGCGGCCGGTGCGGGGGCGCAGGTTCGCCCCGCTGATCGCGACCCTGCTCGTCCTTCCGGGGCTCGCCTTCCCCTACCTGAACGGCTCGATCCTCCAGCCCGGCTCCTTCCAGAAACTTCCCAACTACTGGGAGGCGACAGGCGACTGGCTGAAGAAGTACTCCCCCGACTCCCGCGCCCTCGTGGTGCCCGCCACCGCGCACGGCATCTACACCTGGGGCTCGCCCATCGACCAGCCGCTCGACGTGCTCGCCGAGTCGCGCTGGGCGCAGCGGGACTACGTCCCGTTCGGCACGCCCGGCAACCGGCGCGCGATGGACGCGGTGGAGCAGGCGCTCTCCACGGGCGGCGAAGTACCCGGCCTGCAGGACTACTTGACGCGTGCGGGCCTGTACTACGTCGTCGTACGCAATGACCTCGACCCCGACCAGATCGGCAACGTGCCGTCCGCGACCGTCAAGCGGACCCTGGAGGAGTCGGGCTTCGAGCGCGTCACCGGCTTCGGCCCGAAGGAGACGGGCGGGACGATCCCGGCCGACACCCCCCTCCAGGTCGAGGGCCTCTACCCGCGCGAGCGCGCGGTGGAGATCTACGCGCCGGGTTCGGGCGCCGAGCGGCCCGGTCAGGCCGGGATCAAGCCGGTCTCGAACACGGCCGTGGTGAGCGGCGGCCCCGAGTCGCTGCTCCAGCTGTCCGCCGATCCCTCGATGCGCGACCGGCCCTCCGTCCTGACGGGCGACAACCACCCCGGTGTCGGAACTCCCGGTCTGCAGGCGGTCGGTGACGGCCTGCGCCGCGCCGACACACGCTTCGGCCTGGTCAACTCCAACACCTCATATACGTACACACCGGGCGAGCGCAACGCGTCCGGCGCCCTCCAGGACGCGGGCAAGAAGCCGCACCAGATCCTGCCCACCCAGGGCATCGAGCACCAGACGACGGCTCACCTGCGCGGCGCGAAGTCCGTGACGGCGTCCAGCTACGGCAACTGGCTCTTCCATCTGCCGCAGTACGACCCCGTGAACGCCTTCGACGGCAACCCGGGCACGGCGTGGGCCGAGGGCAGCCCCGGAAAGCCCAAGGGCGCCTGGATCAAGGCCGAGTTCAGGTCCAAGGAGTCGATCCCGTCCTCGATCCGGGTCATACCGCTGCCGCAGGAGGGCGTGCGGGCCGCGCCCACCCGGGTGCGCGTGGAGACGGAGCTGGGCAGCCGGACGAGTGCGCTGCAGCCCAACGGCATGCGGCAGAGCATCAAGGCGCCTGCAGGCGAGTCGAGTTGGCTGAAGGTCACCATCCTGGACGCGCAGATCGGCACCGAGGGGCTGACGGGTGCCGGGTTCTCGGAGATCACCGTTCCGGGCGTGCAGGTGACGAAGCTGCTGCAGCTGCCGAAGGACACCGGGGCCGACGCCGGACGCGAGGCACCCGCGGGCGCCGACGCGACGACGTACTCGATGCACCGCTCGTCGGACCCGAGCGCGCTGTCGCCGGTGAACGCCGAGTCGGGCCTTCACCGCCGCTTCAGCACTCCGGCTGATGGCGAGTACGAGGTGAAGGCGAGCGCGGTCGCCGTGCCGGGGTCCGAGCTGGACAAGCTGCTCTACAAGGTGGCTCCGGAGCAGAAGGACCAGATCGTCGCGAGCGCCGACTCCACGTCGAGGCTCGGCGGCGGGCTCTCGCCGCGCAACCTCACGGACGGCGACCTGACCACGGCCTGGATCGCCGGTGACAGCCCGGTGGTCCATCTGAAGTGGAAGGGCAAGCAGGCGATCGACGAGATCGTCCTGCCGGCCGCGGGCGGCCTCTCGACGCGTCCCGAGAAGGTCGAGATCAGCTCCCCGGACGGCGCGGCGATCGTCGGCGTCGACGAGAACGGCAACGCCCGGTTCGCCCCCATCACCACGGACGAACTGACCATCACGGTCACGAAGACGGCACCCCTGAAGGTCCACAACCCGGTGGCGGACGACGATCTGCAACTGCCGGTGGGCCTCACCGAGGTCTACGTCCCGGCCCTGGACAAGTACCGGACGAAGCAGCCCAAGGCCTCGGCGACCTTCGAACTCGCCTGCGGCGAGGGCCCGGAGCTCGCCGTCGACGGCAAGCTGCACGCGACGAGCGCGAAGGGTTCCGTGCGGGACCTGGTCGAGCGGCGGCCCATCGAGGTGACGCTCTGCTCGCGCGGCACGGAGAACACGGCACTCACCCTCGGCTCCGGCGAGCACACCGTCGAGGCCGGTGACGCGGGCCCGCTGACCCTCATGGACGTCTCGCTGACGCAGGGCACGCCCGGCGCGATCGACGAGGAGTCCCGCTCCCTGAACATCAAGGACTGGCTCGGCGACCGGCGCGAGGTGTCGGTGGGCGCGGGCTCGGCCTCGTACCTCTCGACGTACGAGAACATCAACGACGGCTGGAAGGCCACGCTCAACGGCAAGGAGCTGTCGTCCGTACGGCTCGACGGCTGGCAGCAGGGCTTCCTGGTCCCCAAGGGCGAGGGCGGCACGGTCAAGCTGAGTTACGAGCCGTCGCGGATCTACGAGATCGGCCTGATCGGCGGCGGTGTCGGCGTCCTCGCGCTGATCGCCCTGGTCCTGATCCGGCGCCGCGAGCCGAACCCCGACGGCCCGGACGTGGCGCCGCCCGCGCCCGGCCTGATCCTGGGCACGGTGGCGCTGACGCTGGTGGCCGCGGTCATCGCGGGCTGGTTCGCACTGCTCGTACCGGCGCTCGCCCTCCTTGCGTGGCGCCGTCACGCGCTGCTCGTCCCGATCGCCCTCGTGGCGATGGCGGGGGCGGGGATCGCGGCGGCGGTGGGCGCCGGTGAGCCTGCCGCTTCGGACGAGGGCGCGTTCAGCCCGGCGGCCCAACTCCTCGCGCTGATCGCGCTGTTCGCGGCGCTGGTGAGTGTGCGGGGTACGGCTGCGGGGACGCCCGCGACCTCCGGGGACACCGGTGGCGGTGGCCAGGCAGCTCCGTGGGGGCCGCCGACTCCGCACCAGCCTCCGCCGGCGGCCCCTCAGGCCGGTCCCCCGGCTGCTCCCCCGGTGACGCCTCCGCTGGGGCCCGACCGGGACCTGGGGACGACGCCGCTCCCGCGCCGCAAGCGCGGCGAGAACGAGCCGGGTGGCGGGGCAGGACAGGACGCCGGTGACGCTCCGCGCGCGGAGGCCACCAGTTCGACCATCTCCGCCAGGGGCCCGGCGTCCGACCAGCCGGAACCGACACCGCCGGGCACGCGGACCACGCGCTTCCGGCGGCGCAGGGCAAGGGCGACGGACGGGCTCGCGGGAGCCGCGGCTCCGTCCGGCCCCGGGGAGGACACGGACCGATGACCGCACTCGATCACCCGGCACGTCACGCGGACGGACCCGAACGGCCTCCGGAGCGCGTGCCGTTCCCCGTCGTCGACGAGGTCGCCCGGCACTGCCTCCAGGAGGAGGAGCCGGAGACGGTACACATCGAGGTCCACCTGCCCGGCACCCCGGACCCGGCCCGCCTGAAGGCCGCGTTCACCGAGGCCCTGCGCCGCCACCCGCGCATCTTGATGCGGGAGGCGCGGGGGCCCTGGTACCGCCGCCGCTACGAGTGGGAGCTGACGGCGGAACCGGACGTGGAGGTGGTGACGTTCCCGCCACCGGAACGGGACGCGTTGAAGAAGGCCCGAGCGCGCAGCCTCTCCGAGGCCCCACCCCTGTCGGCTTCCCCCCCGATCCGCTTGGAGGTGATCGCCGCCTCCGGCGACGGGGTCGCCTCCAGCGGGGTCGCCTCCAGCGGGTTCGGCGGAGGCCCCACCCCCGCCCCGGGCGGCGCAGCCGCATCGGGCGAAAGCCGGGCGGACACGCCCGGCGGGGACACCGGCTCCAGCAGCTCGCCGAGCCCCGGCGCTTCGGAGCGCGGCAGCCCCGACGCGGGCGGCGGCACCCCAGCCGGCTCAGAACGCCCCGCCGACGAAAAGCCACCCGCCGGCGAAAAGCGACCCGCCGCCGACGGGAGTGTTCTCTTCCTCACCATCAATCACACCGCCCTCGACGGCCCCGCCTGCCTCCGGGTCCTGGCCACCGCCGCCGAGTTGTACGGCGGGCAGGACAACTCCCCCGCCGCACCCCCTCTGCGTACGCCCACGTCCTCCATGCCCGAGAAGGTGGAAGACGTCGGTGACGCGCCCTCCGGATGGGCTCCACCCGCGCGCGTCTCGCGCGGCACACCCGAGCCGTCCCCCGGCAACGGCATGCTCGTCGCCGAGTTGCCGGTGCCGCGGCGGCCCAAGGGGGCGCCGTTCACCGTGAACGATCAGCTCATGGTGGCGACCGCGCTGATGATCGCCCACTGGAACCGGGAACACGGGGCGCGGCCCCGGCCCTTCCGGATCACCATGCCCGTCGACGACCGGACCCGGGACATGGACATGCCCATCGGGAACGGGACCCGACTCGTCGAAGTCCCCTTCACCGCAGCCGAGTTGGTCTCCGAGGACTGGGGCCCGGCGGACATCGGCGCACTGCTGCGCCGCACCGCCGACCGCACCCGCGCCCTCAAGGCACTCCCCCGGCCCCAACTCGGCCACGGGGCAGCCCTGTTGACCTCGCCCGTCCTGCCCGTCGCCATCAGAGCCGCCGTCACCCGCGGCCTGCGCAGAGCCGCCGCGCCCTGGACCTCCACCACGCTGCTCAGCAACATCGGGCGCGTCCCGTACTCCCTCGACTTCGGTGACGCCGGACGCGCGCACGCCGTCTGGTTCTCCGCGCCCGCACGCCTGCCACGCGGCCTCACCGTCACCACGGCTTCCACCGCGGGCCGCCTGCACATCGCCCTGCGCTGGTCGAAGACCCTGCTCAGCAGCGGCGACGGTGCCCATCTGCGCGACCTCTTCGAGCACTACCTCCACGCCACCGAGCACACGGAGGAGGGGGACACGCCGTGACCAGTACCAACACCAGTACCAACACCAGCACCGCACCACGCGACCTGCGCGACTTCTACGAGGACCCCTCCGTGCCCGTCGCGTCCGGCGACGCGCGCAGCCTGCGCCAGGCGCGGATGCTCGCCGACGCCATCGGCCCCGCCACCGCCCATACCTCCGTCGTCCTCGACATCGGCTGCGGCGACGGCACCGCGGCGGCTGCCGCCGCCCCGTTCCTCGCGGGGCACCGCGTCGTCGGCGTCGACTGGTCCCAGGACGCCCTCAAGCGGGCGCACGCGCATCTGCCGTACGTCGTCCGCGGTGAACTCACCGACGGCGGGCTCCCGTTCGGGGACGGCTCCGCCGACGCCGTCCTCTTCAGCGAGGTCATCGAGCATCTCGTCGATCCCGACAGCGCCCTCGACGAGCTGAGAAGAGTGCTCAGGCCGGGCGGGCACCTCATGCTGTCCACGCCCAACCTCGCCGCCTGGTACAACCGCGGGCTCCTGCTCGCGGGGGTGCAGCCCGTCTTCTCCGAGGTCAGTCTGCGCGGCATCCACGGGCGTCCCGGCAAGGAAGTCGTGGGGCACCTGCGGCTCTACACCGCCCGCGCCCTGCGGGAGTTCGTCGCCGCGTCCGGCTTCGACGTCGTACGCGTGGCCGGTGCGCCCTTCCACGGCGTACCGCGTCCGCTGCGCGCCCTGGACCGACTCGCCTGCGCCGTGCCGAGCGCCTCGTCGATCCTGCTGCTGCACGCCCGAAGGACGTAAGGCCATGTGGTGGGGTGTGGCCGCCGCCCTGCTGGCGAACGTCCTCTACAGCACCGGGTTCGTCCTGGAGAAACGGGCCCTGACCGCGATGCCGTCGGTCAGCGTGCGCAGCCCGGCACGGCTGCTCAAGCAGGTCATCTCCAGCCCGCTGTGGATCGGCGGATCGCTCGCGCTCGCCGCCGGGTTCGGCGCGCAGCTCGCCGTCTACCGGACGCTGCCGATCGCCGCCGCCCAGGGCATCTTCGTCTCCGGGCTCGTGCTCCTGCTGCTGCTCTCCTCCGTGCTGCTCGGCGAGCAGACGTCGGGGCGCGAGCGGTACGCCGTCGGGGCCATCCTCGCCGCGCTCCTCATGGTCGTCCTCTCGCTGAGCGAGGAGTCGGACACCGTGAGCCGCAGCGCGCCCGTACCGCTCGTCCTCATGGTCTGCCTGCCCTCGCTCGCGGCGGGGGTCCTGCTGTACGGGTCCGCCGAGCGCCGCGCGAAGCACCGGCACCGGCTGCCCACGACGGGCGTCGAGTACGGGGTCGCGGTCGGACTCCTCTACGGAGTCAGCTCGCTCGCCATCAAGGGCGTGTCCAGCTATCTGACCACGGACGACCTCGGCTCGGCCCTGCTCGACCTGCTGCGCTCCCCGTATCCGTATCTCCTGCTGTTCACCGGCGCGTTCGGCCTGGTCATGTCCCAGGCGGCCCTGCAGCGCTGCCGGGCCTCGCTCATCGTCCCCGTGTGCACGACGGTTACCGCGCTGTTCACCGCGGTACTCGGAACGCTGGCGTTCGGCGAGGCGCTGCCCGACGAGCCGTTGCGGCTCGCCCTGCGGATCGCGGGCACGGCGCTCGCGGTGTCCGTGCTCCTCGCCATGCCCAAGCATGACGCGCCCCCACCTCAACCAACGCCCCCGACCAAGGAGTTGACGAGCTGATGAACCCCGAAGACCCGCTCCTGAAGATCCTCGCCTGTCCGCTGGACAAAGGGCCGCTGCACCTCCTGGAGCCCGCGGAACCCCTCGTACCGGAGGAGGTGCTCTACAACCCGCGCCTGCGCCGCCGCTACCCGATCATCGACGGCGTACCGCAGCTCCTGCCCTCCTCGGGCGAGCAGATATCGGAGGACGAGCACGAGCAGCTCCTGAAGCGGATCTCCCCGTGACGGGGCCCGACAGGTCCGGCGGGTCCGACAGGTCCGACTGCTCCGGTCATTCCGTCGCCAAGTCCCACAAGACCGTGGCCGCCCGCCTCGCCCCGCACCTCCCCGCCCGGCTCATCGGCGCCCTGGCCCGCGCCGTCTACCCGCGCTTCGAACCGGAGCTCGCCCGCCTCGCCGACCTCTGCCCGCGCGGTTGCGGCACGGCGGTGGACGTCGGCGGCTGGTACGGCCCCTGGTCGCGGCGCCTGGCCTCGCATGCGCGTCGCGTGGTGACCGTGGAGCCCGTCCCGCATCTGGCCCGGCTGCTCGAAACCTGCACGCCCGGCAACGTCCGCGTGATCCAGGCCGCCGCCACCGACCGCCCCGGAACGGCCAGGCTCTGGCTGCCGCAGGGCGACCGCGGGGACCGCGGGGTCTCCTCGCTCATCCGCAGGGACATCCACGCCAAGGCCGTGGACGTGCCCTGCCTCACCCTGGACGGGCTCGCCCTGCGCGACGTCGACTTCATCAAGATCGACGTGGACGGCAACGAACTCCCGGTCCTGCACGGCGCCCACGACCTGCTCACCCGCGACCGGCCCGCCATCTTCATCGAGTTGGAATCCCGCATCCAGCCGATCAAGCCGATCATCGAGCTGCTCACCCGGCACCACGGCTACCAGGGCTGGGTCCTGCCCCACCGCACCTGGGTGCCCCTGGCCGGCTTCGACCTGGAGGCCCACCAGGACGACACGTCGTACGTCGTGTCGCAGGGCCTGCTGCGCCGCGTCCTCACACCGCGCAGGCCCCGGTACGTCAATTCGGTCCTGTTCCTTCCCGACGGGCGCCGCCCGGGAGCCGCGGCGGTGCGCGACCATGGAGCGCATGCCCGCTAGCTCCGCCCCCGGCCCCACGTCATCCGGCCCGTTCACCCCGCTCGACTTCCAGCTGGTCCTGTTGCGCCGCATGGCCGACCACAACCCGGACCTGGTGGAGACGGCCCGCCACGAGCTCGGCGTCTCCATCACGGACATGCGCGAGGCCAACCGCCGCTGGCAGGCCATGAGCCGCTCCGCCCGCTCGCGCGGCGCCGTCTCCCGCTACCGCTCGGTGCTCGGCGCCCCCGAGGCCACCGTGGCCCGCACGATCGGCGACCTGGAGTGCGAGGCCCTGCTGTGGCCGGTGCCGCTCTGGCCGACCCTGCGCTTCGAGGTCCTGCGCGCACCGAACGGCGCGGTGTGGAACGAGTGGCTGATCCGCGCGCCCGGCACCCCGGGCCCGGCGCTCCTCACCCTGGACGACCTCACCCCCTGGTCGTGCACAGTCGACGAGGTCGCCCGCGCGTTCGCCCCGGCCCGCCCGATGGAGGGCACGGCACCCACACGCTGGCGGCTCGCCTTCACCGCGCCGGACGGGGCGGGTCAGCCGCGGCGCTGCGTCGCGGAGTTCACCTGGGGGCTGCTCCAGCGGCTCTCGCTCCCGGACTCCCCCGGAGGCTGACGCCTGCTCAGGAGCGCGACCGCGCCCGCCACCAGGGCCAGCGCCACGAGCAGCGCGCTGACCCACAGCGGTGAGCGGTGGCCGAACCCCGCCGAGAGCGCGATGCCGCCGCCCACGGGGCCGATCGCGGCGCCCACGTTCAGCGCGGCCGTGGCGAAGCCGCCCGCCAGCGTGGGGGCGCCGTCGGCGGCGTACAGCGCCTGAGTGATCAGCGCGGAGCCGACGCCGAAGGACAGCGCGCCCTGGACGAGGACGAGCACGACCGCCGCCACCGGACTCCCTGCGGTCAGCGCGAGGAGCACCCACCCGGCGAGCAGCGCCACGGCGCCCGCGAGGAGGAACGGGACGGGCCGGGCGTCCGCGAAGCGCCCCGCGACCGTGACCCCGATGAACGACCCCGCGCCGAAGAGCGCGAGCAGTACGGGCACCCAACTCTCCGAGAAACCGGTGACGTTGGTGATCACCGGCGAGAGGTAGGTGAACGTACAGAAGGTCGCGCCGTTCACCAGCGCCCCCAAGAGCAGGGTCACCACGAGCCGCGGCGCGCGCAGCGACCGCAGCTCCCCGCGCACGCCGGCCCGCACGGTCTCGGACGCACCGGCGGGCACGGACCGCAGGATCGCGAGGACGGCGGGCACCGACACCAGGGCCACCGCCCAGAAGGCGGACCGCCATCCCCAGAACTGTCCGAGCAGCGCACCGCCGGGAACGCCCGCGACACAGGCGAGGGTGACGCCCCCGAGCAGCACCGCCGTGGCCCGCCCCTTGGCGTTCGGCTCGACCATGCCGACGGCGGCGACCAGGGCCACCGCGAGGAACCCGGCGTTGGCGAACGCTCCGACGACGCGGGTCGCGAGCAGCACGGCGAAGCTGGTGGTCAGCGCGCCGACGACATGGACGAGCAGGAAGGTGACCAGGAAGGCGAGCAGCGCGGTCCTGCGCGGCCGGCGGCGGCCGAGGACGGCCATCACCGGTGCGCCGATGACCATCCCCACGGCGAAGGCCGAGGTGAGGGTGCCCGCGGTCGAGAGGGACACGTCCAGGTCGGCGGCGATGTCGGGGCCGAGCCCGGCGAGCATGAACTCGGATGTGCCTTGCGCGAAGACGGCGAGGCCGAGCATGTAGAGAGCAAAGGGCATGAGGAACTCCGCACCCACGTCATGGGTCGACGAGGCGGCGGCCGGCCACGGGTGCCACGCAGGCACGCGGGCGCCGCGCCAAGAAGAAAGGGGGATGTCAGTCCGCGCTACGGCGTGGATCCGGTGACGTGAGAGAGGGCCACCGGACATGCCGGGCCGGTGGCTAGAGTCTGTCGGACTCGGGACTGGACATGGCGGCAGGCTATGCACGCCCCGGCCGCCACGTCCACCCGATTACCGGGCAGCGGCGAGGATCTCCTCGGTCACCGCGGGCAACGAGTCCCCGTGCAGGAAGAGGAAAAGGTTCGGCTCGACGAGTTCAAGCTCCATGACGCAGGGCACGTCGCCGTCCGCCCCATCGACGAGGTCGACCCGCGCGTACAGCAGCTCGGGGTCGCCCGGCACCGCCGCCAACGCCTGCTCCGCGACCTCAAGTTCGGCGGGGGTCGGCCGCCACGGCCGCAGGTCGGGGTGCGGCGTCTTCTCGTCGTCGTACGCGGCCCCCGGCGCAAGCACCGCGCCTTTTCGTATGGCGTGCAGGAACCGCCCGCCGACGAAGACGAGCGCGCGCTCCCCGGTCTCGTCGATACGCGGCATATAGGGCTGCACCATCGCGGTGAGGCCTTCGCCGTGCATCCGCTCGACGTGCCGTCCAGCGGCTTCGTACTCGCCCTTCTCGTACCGGGCGGCGTAGCGGGCGCCCGCCCCGGAGGTGGGCTTGACGACGAACTGGCCGTCGTCCGCCACCTCCGAGAGGTCGACGGGGTCTCCCGGCGCCAGATAGCGCGTCGGCACGACGGGCACTCCCGCCGCCGCGAGATCCTCCAGGTACCGCTTGTCGGTGTTCCACCGCACCACGGACGCCGGATTGGCGAGGATGGTGAGCCGCGCGACGCGTCCCGCCCAGGCCGTGAACTCGGTGACGCGCTCGCTGTAGTCCCAGGCGGACCGGATGACGACGAGGTCGAAGCCTTCCCAGTCGACCCGCGGGTCGTCCCAGGACACGGTGGCGACGTCCGCGCCCGCCGCGCCGAGCGAGCGTGCCAGCTCGGGGAGGTCACGGTCGAGGCCGGTCTCCAGCTGAGGCCTGCTGGTGACCAGGGCGATCGTGGGGCGGTCGGGTGACACGGAGGCCTCCAGGGTTCGATGATCCGCCCCGCAGGCTAACAACCTGTCGACGTGTCCCCGACAAGCCCCTTGCCCAGGTCAGTGAAGCCCGGCGAAGCCCCGCGGAGTTCAGCGGGGCGACCCGACCAGGCACGGTGACGGGGGTGGGACGCCGCGACCTGTGACGGCGCCGGGAGCGGGGGCGCGATCAGTGCGGCCCGTCGACGAGCCGCAGCACGGCCCGCAGCCCCCGCACCGCCCCCGGCGCGGCACCGCCCGGCAGCACATAGGACCGCAGCCCCGCCCCCGCGGCCCCACCATCCTTGGCGGGGTGGTCGCCGACCATCAGGGTGTCCGCGGGGGCCACGCCAAGTTCCGCGCAGGCGTGGCCGAAGAGGCGCGGGTCGGGCTTCTCCGTGTCGTGTTCGTACGAGTGGACCCAGCTGCCGAACCAGCGGTCGAGCCCGTGCCGGGCGAACGTCGGCCGCAGATCCCAGCCGACGTCGCTGACCACGCCGAGCGCGATGCCGCGCACGTCGAGCTCGGCCAGCGTGGGCCCGGCGTCCGCGTAGGGCAACCAGTGTTCCGGGGAACGGAGTTGCTCGTAGAGAGCGTCGGCGAAGGGGGCGAGCGCGGGGGCCGAGGCGTACCAGGTGGTGAAGGCGTGGCGGTGGGCCTTGGCCGAGACGTCGCGCGCGTGCTGGGCCTCGACGACCGCGGGGTCCGAGAGACCCGCCTCCAGGGAGGTGAGGATGGCGTCCATCGTCGGCTCGTCCACCGGGTCCGGCAGCGCGGCGCGGATGCGGTCCTCGTACCCCGCGATCTGGAACAGCGTCCCGGAGAAGTCGAAGAGCACCGCCCTGGGGGGCGCCACCGGGGCGGGGGCGACGGCGCGGATCGGGCCTTCGGGGCCGCAGACGGGCGGGAGCGGGGGAGTTGACATGAGATCTCCCTATCGGCCGCCGCGTAAAGGCTCGATGAAGGCTCGGTCGCGCACGCGGCGCCCCGCGGAACGAGGCGCCGGTGTCACTTGCGTCCCGGCAGGGATCAGAGGCTCAGAGGATGAAGACGCTCTGAGCCGTCTCCGTGTAGTACGTCTCGCCCGGGTACACGAGCCACTCGACCGGGCCGGTGCAGCCGGGCCCGGAGTGGACCTCGGCGATGGCGTCGGTGTGGTTGGTCACCGAGGACGGGAACCGGTCGACGGGATAGCAGCCGCTCGGGTCCTCGTGTTCGTTGCCGTTGACGATCAGAACTCCTTGCGCCGCGTACGCCGATCCCGGCACCGCGATCGTCAGGGTCGCGGCGGCCGCCAGCGCCCCCAGGGTCGCGGCCATGCGTCGTCGCATCATGTTGATGTCCCCTCCACCGTGCGGACCGCTCCCGACGCGATCCGCTCAAGTCACCCAAAGTAGGCGATCAGGCACGCCAGGTATCCGGCGTGCGGAGGCACGCGCCTTCAGCGCGTGCGCCGTTCACTTCTCTTCACGGCCCGGTCACGCCACTCACGCACCACGGTCACCAATGAGCCCAACTGCGCCTTTTACAACATGAGTTCGTATGATGCGGCCATGGCGAGTCACGGGGATCTCATAGCGGGGCGCTACCGCATCACGACGCCGCTCGGGCGCGGCGGCATGGGCACGGTCTGGCGGGCACAGGACGATCTCCTGGGCCGCGCCGTCGCGGTGAAGGAGCTGCACGTCGACGCGGGCCAGTCGGCCGCCGACGCCGAGGGGCGGCGCGAACGCACGCTGCGCGAGGCGCGCTCGGTCGCGCAGGTGAGGCACCCCGGCATCCTGGTCCTGCACGACGTCGTCCAGCACGACGCGCAGCCCTGGCTGGTGATGGAGCTGATCGACGGTCGCTCCCTCGCCGACCGGATGGCCCTGGATGGCCCCGTCCCACCCGCCGAGGCGGCCCGTATCGGCCTCGCCCTGCTGGCCGCGCTGCGCGCCGCGCACACCGCCGGGGTCCTGCACCGCGACCTCAAACCCGCGAACGTGCTCCTGGAGGCGGGGACGGAGCGTGTGGTGCTCTCCGACTTCGGGATCGCCCAGGTCGCCGGGCAGACGACGCTCACGGAGACGGGCGCGTTCGTCGGCTCCCCCGAGTACACCGCGCCGGAGCGCATGTCGGGCAAGCGCACGGGCCCGGAGTCGGACCTGTGGTCGCTCGGTGTGCTGCTCTGCGCCGCCGTCGAGGGCGAGTCGCCGTTCCACCGCGACTCGGTGGCGGGGGTCCTGCACGCCGTCGTCATGGACGACATAAGGATCCCGGACTCCGCGGGGCCGCTGACTCCCGTCGTACGCGGTCTTCTTGAGCGGGATCCCGAGCGGCGGCTGGGCGCGGACGAGGCCGAGCAGGCGCTGCGCGGCTTCCTGGTGGAGGAGCGGATGCCCACCGTGCCCCGCACGCCGGTGGCCCCCAAGCCCGCGCAGCCGCCCCCGGCCGACGACGCGATCGTGCTCGGCGCCGCCCCCGCGCCGGCAGCGCGCCCCCGGATCCGTACGGCGCTCCTGGCAGGCGCCCTGGTCGCCGCCCTCGCGGCGGGCGGCACCGGCACCTGGCTCATGACGCGGGACGATTCCAGCGCGGGGTCGGAGGCGACGGGAAGCGGCGGACCCGCGGGCGAGGTGAGCGAGAAGCCGGAGACCGAGAAGCCGAGCAAGTCGCCGTCCAAGAGCGCCGACAAGCCGAAGAAGCCCGACGGGAACGGGAAGAGCCCCGCCGCCCCCAAGCCCTCCCCCGAAGGCACCGGCAAGGACAAGCCGGGCGGGACGGCTTCCCCCGACAAGCCGGACGAGCCCGATGACCCGGCCCCCGCCGGCTACCGGACGGTCTCGGACCCCACCGGCTTCAAGATGGTGACGCCCACCGGCTTCGTCCGCTCCGCCGAGCCGCCCCGCATCTTCTACAACTCGGCGAACAACGCCTTCCGCATCGGCGTCCACCCCCAGCCGCTCGACCCGGACGGACCGCTCGCGGTGATGCGGCAGGCGCACAAGAACGGCCCTTCGGACTACCCCGGCTACCGCAACGGCTCGGTCCGGGCGACCACGCACAACGGCCACCCCGCAGCCGTCTGGGAGTTCACCTGGGACGGCGGCGCCGGCGACGGCGGACCGCGCCGCACGTACGACCTGAGCTGGGACGAGGGCGGCAAGATGTACGACCTGTGGGTCTCCGCGCCCGCCGGACAGGCGGCGAAGGGCGAGCGGCACTTCATCGAGGCACACCGGTCCTTCACGCGGACGGGCTGACACACACGGGCTGACCCACACGGGGCGACACACACGGGCTGACCCACACGGGGCGACACACACGGGCCGACCCACACGGGGCGACGTACGCCCCCGAGGCTCACTTCTCCGTCAACTCGGCCCGCAGCGTGGGCAGATGACCGTGCTCGACGTCCTTCACCGCGGTGACCAGGGTGACCGTCCCCTGCGCCGCGAGGTCGCGCAGGTGATGGATGGCGTCCTGCTGCTCGGGGCCCGCGAGCTCGGCGCGGTAGCGGTGGCCGAACTCCTCGTACTGGTCGCGGTGCTGGTGGAACCAGGTACGCAGCTCGCTGGACGGCGTGACGTCCTTGAGCCATTCGTCGACGGCCGCCCGCTCCTTGGAGACGCCGCGCGGCCAGAGCCGGTCGACCAGGACGCGTACGCCGTCGGCCTCGTCGGGCGGGTCGTACACGCGGCGCACGGGGAACGGTTCGGTGGCCTTCATACGCCCATCGTCGCGCCCGACCGGGCCCTCCGCATCTCGAAAATGCGAACAGGGGAGCAGTTGTTCCCTGGAACAGGTGATCGTCGCGTCAGGGATTGCATGTGACGCATGTGATTGACGATGATTACGGAACGCAAGCAACGGGCTGCAGACCGTAGTTGCCGCGTTCCCGGTCCATGTCCCATACGAGGGCCGGGAGTTGGAAGATCCTGAGAATGTCCCACAAGGAGAAGCACCACCATGAACATCATCACTGACGTCGTCGCCGGTATCGCCCACTTCCTCGGCTGGCTGGTCTGACGTCACCCAGAAGTTCCCGCAGCGACGCCGCCTCCCCCGTCCCAGGGGAGGCGGCGTCGCCGTGTGCGGTGCGTGCCGGGAGGCGTCAGCGCGTCGGTTCCGGATAGAAGTCCCGCGTCGCGCCCTTGGCGTCCTTCGCCTTGCCGAGCAGCCCCGCCGGATACTCCACGAGCCAGTAACTCGCCGTCCCGACCGCCAGCGCGACGGCGAGGACGATCAGCGCCGCGAACGGGAAGCCCGCCTGACCGCTCGGCACGAGACCGGACTTGATGAGCTGCAGCATGACCGGCTCGTGCCAGATGTAGACGCTGTAGCTGATGAGCCCGACCGCCGTCACCCAGCGCGCCCTCAACAGCCCGTGCCAGCGCACCTGTTCACGCGCCCGGACGTGCAGCGTGGCATAGAGCAACGTGCACCAGAGCAGGGCCGCGATCGGGTGGTAGAAGGTGTGGGCGAAGTTCTCCGCGTCGGAGAGGTACGACAGGGCGTAGAGCCCCGCGAGCGCCGCCACCGCGAGCGGGACCGTCGCCCGCGCGCCCAGCTTGCCCCGCTCGCCGAGCGCCACGAGCAGCACCGCGAGCGCCATGCCCGCCGCGAAGCCCCCGAAGCGGGCCTGCGGGCCGAAGTACACGGGCCAGTTGGTGTGCGGCACCCCGACGGCGTAGTGCGCGACGGAGATCCAGACAAGCGGCAGCACGAAGAGCGCCGCACACCCCGCCGCGCACACGGCGACCCTCGCCCGCCGTGTCGCGAGCCCCCGGCACACCCGCACCGCGAGCGGCCCGAGCGCGACGAGCGCCAGGTAGAAGGCGACCTCCAGGGAGAGGGACCAGGTGGGCCCCAGGGTGTAGAAGATCCGCTCCCGGTCGAAGACGTGCATGAACGTGAGGTGCCCGACCAGATCGCGCCAGTCGCCCGGCAGCGTCGGATTGCGGGAGGCCCAGACGACGAGCACCGCCAGGAAGTACAGCGGCAGGATGCGGATCGCCCGCCGGAAGAGGAAGGTCCTCCCGGTGCGGATGGAGCCGCCGTCGATGGCCGCGCGGGCGTACGACAGCGTGAGCAGATACGCGGACATCACGAAGAAGAGGTCGATCACCTCCAGCGACACCAGCGCTCCCAGCCACCGGCTGTCGACCGGCGGGTGGGATCCCGCAGCGTCGTACGTGTAGTACTCCTGCCACACATGGAAGAGGACGGTGCTCAAGGCGGCGAGGCCGCGGTATCCCTGGAGTTCGGGCGCGCGCCCGCGGGAGGCGGGCGGGGCGGGAGCCGCTGGGGCCGGCGCGGCGGTCAGCGTCGCGCTCATGTCCGCACCGCCGGCTCCGCGACCGCCGCGCTCTCGGCGGCGGAGGCGGCAGCGGAAGCGGCGGCACGCGGCGTGACCCGCCACTGGCGGTCGCCGAGCGCCTCCTTCAGGTGCGCCTGGCGCGCCACCATGTTCTTGAAGTGGGTGTAGAAGAACGTCGAGACGAACAGATAGCGCCAGAACCACGCCTTGCGGCGCCGCAGTTCGGGTACCGCGAGCCGCCACGCGAAGGCCGCCTGCACCACCCCGGCCGACATCGTGAACGCGGCCGCCATCAGGCAGACAGGCACCGCCCAGTCCAGCCGGTCGGCACCGCCCGCGCGCCAGGCCGCGTGCACCAGGATCGGCAGGATCTGCAGCGTCAGCCACGGCTGGACCTCACGCCAGCCGAGCAGCACGAAAAGCCCCGCCTTCTGCCTGCCCGAGTACACCGGCGAACGCAGCGCGCCCCACAGATGCCGCAGCGACACCTGCAGCCAGCCCTGCGCCCAGCGCGAGCGCTGGTTCCACAGCGGGCGAAGGAGCGTGGGCGCCAGCTCGCGCGACATCAGCGTGCGGTCCATGGCGAACCGCGCACCTTCGTTCAGGGCGCGCATCGTGGAGTCGATGTCCTCGGTCAGCATCGAGCCGTGCATCCGGGTCCTGGCGAGCAGGTCCGTGCGCCAGAAGCCGTTCGACCCGCCGAAGACCCCGAAGCCGTACATCCTGGTCCGCCCGGGATGGCTGACCGCGTAGATCGTCTCGAACTCGACGCCGACCGTCCGCGCGACCCATGAGCTGTCGCCGTTGCGGATGACGCAGTGGCCCTGGACGACGTCGTAGCCGTTGGACAGCCAGTCCCACGCGTGCCGGAAGGCGTTCGGGGCGGGGTGGTGGTCGGCGTCGAAGATGCCGACGAACTCGCCGTGCACCCGTGTGACCGCGGCGTTGATGTTCTGCGCCTTGGAGGTGCTCCCGGCCACCGGAAGCAGTACGAGGCGCGGATCGCGGGCCGCCATCTCGCGCAGGGTGGCCTCGACGGGCAGCGGGTGCGGGGTGTTGTAGGCGAGGACGATCTCCAGGTCGGCGGGGTAGTCGAGCCGCAGGAACGACTCGACGGTGTCGACGATGGTCGCGGCCTCGTTCGGCAGGTACGCGGCGATGACGGCGCTCGCGGACGGATAGGGCTGTCCGGGCCGCTCGGGCCGGGCCTTCGCGTCCAGCGAGAACAGGCACTCCAGCATGATGAGCAGGGCGGAGAGCACGAGCCCGGCCACCACCACCCAGTACGCGAACCCGGCCGCGTCCCAGCCCAGTTCGTACGCCTGCTGGTAGAGCAGGAACGGCACACCCACACCAAGGACCAGCGGAAGCACGGGCGAAAGCAGCCGAGTGGCCCAGGTGAGCAGCGCCCGCAGCCCGGCGCGGGCCCTGCGGTGGCCGTGCGGGGCGCTCGTCCGCATCCACGGCTCGTAGCGGACGGGGCGCAGATCCCGGTGGCGCACGGCCTCGGCGACGGCGTCCCGCGCGTGCTCGGCCGCCCGGGTGTGGTCGGCGTAATCGGCGAGCGGCGTCCAACCGACCGCCGGGGTGAGCCGGACGTTCTCGTCGGCGACGACGAAGCGCGTCCCGGCCACGGACACGGCGAACTCCCGCAGGCTCCGGGTGGCGGTCTCCTCGTCGACCCCGGGCATGAGCACGAGCAGTTGCCCGTCCTCGTCCCACCCGAGCCGATCACAGACCCCGCCCAGGCGTTCCGCCACCCCGGCGAGCCGCTCGGCGACCTCGCGTCGCACACGCGGCCCGAGCCGCGTCTCCAGGGCCGCCATCTCGGCGACGCCGACCACGGCGAGTACACCGCCGCGCCGAGCGGCGGGCGGCCGGCCGAGCTCGCGGTCGAGTTCGTCCATGAAGTGCGGGCCCGAGTAGAGGCCGGTGCGCGGATCGCGCGCCAGGTGCTCCACCGGGACCGGGACGCGGTGCAGCTTGGCCGCTATCCGCGCGGAAAGCTCGCGCGGGTCACAGGCCTCCGGCAGGCAGTCGTCGGCGCCCTGTCGCAGCAGATCGGCGACGGTGGCGGGGCCGGGGGTGCGGGCCGCCGTGACCATGAGCAGCGGAAGCGCCTGCCCTGCCGGGGCGGCGCGGACCTCGCGTATGACGTCGAGCCCCTGCTGCCGCCCGTCGGGGCCGTCGTCGAGGGCCACGATCGCGTCCGGTGGCGCCTGCCTGACCTGGCGGTGTACGTCGCCGGGTACGGCGTGGGTGACTGCGTACCCGGTGAGTCTCAGGGTCCGGGTGAGCAGTTCCCGGCTGGGCCCCGGCGAACCGACGGCCAGGACGTGGTGGCCGCCGGGAGCATGGGCGGGCCAGGGGGGAGGACTTTTCGGGCGCACGAAAGTACGCCCCGTGGGCGGGGAGATGGACATCTATGTGGTCCCATCCTGTTCGGATTGTGGGGGGAGGACCGCTTGGTTTTCGTCAGGCCACCAACTACCCCTGAAAAGCGGGGCAATCGGCCACATCAGCCTCAACGATCACTGTGACACCGCACCTTCAGTGGCGTAACGCTCTCATTACGTACCGGTGCAGAGAATGAACAGGCCGGGCTGGAAGAACCCAGCCCGGCCCACATACGAGCTGCTCCCCTACTTCACCCCCACCGCCCGCACGATCTCCTGCGTGACGGACCCACCCCGGTCGTCACTCGCCGAGGCCCGCAGGGAGATGAACTCGGCAGAGCCAGGAACCTTCAACTCCCCGTCCCACGCGGCCTTACGGCCGTCCCGGTCCAGCTGAACGCTCTTCCAGCTCTTCCCGTCGTCGTAAGAGACCTCCAGCTTGCCGCCGCCGATGACTCCGGTGTCCACCGCCCCCGCCACGTACTCGGAGAAGATCCCCACATCCAGGGAACGCCCGCCCCGCACATCGCCCGCGAGATCCGTGTCCACATCGAACCCGAGATTCAGCAGGGGCAGGTAGGCCTTCGCGCCACCGGCCGTCTCCTTCGACTTGAAGGTCCACTCCGAGTGCCCCTTCGTGGCGAGCCGCCACCGCTCGGGATCAAGCGTCGTGTCCGTCACGACCTTGTACGTCGTCAACGCCGGATTCGCGTCCCACACGTACGCACCCGAACTCTTGCGCCGGTCGACCAGCCCCCCGTCCGCGTACACCTCGGTGAACTGCGTCATCGAGTCGTCGTTCCACACATCACCGAACCCCGTGTGATCGGGACCGGAATCGCCCCACCCGGGGACGTTGAATTCCAGCGTGTTCCCGTACCGCTGCTGCCCCCAGCCGAGGCCCGTCCCCAGCCACGGGTGCCACACCGGCTTGAACCAGTTCAGCTCGCCCCGCTTGCCGCCCCGGTAGCTGACGAGGCCGCTCCGCTCCTCCAGAGCGCCGGGCCCCACCGACACCGACTCGTGCCACAGCTGACCGGCGCCCGTGGACGCGTAGTCCGTCCGCTCGACCGGATAGTCGATCTTCTCCTGGAACCCGATCCCGACGGAGAAGGTGTCCGTCAGCGAGTAGCGGAACTCGCCGCCCGCCACCGGCTTCACCGCGTGGAACTTCGTGTCCAATACGGCGAGTTCACGTTTCGACGGCTCGTACGTCAGATCCCGGGGAACCGCGCCCTTGTGACCCTCCGAGACGTCGTAGACATACGGCGTGCGCGACGTCGCGGTGGTCTCCACCGACTTCCCCGCCTTCGCCGCCGCCACCAGCCGCGCACCGTCCGCCGCGTCGACCGTGCCGATCTGCAGCGGCCGGTCCTCATTGCCGTCGGTACCGAACCAGGCGTTGAGCCGCCCCGGCACCTCGTCGGTCACGAACAACGCCTTCACGCCGGCGTCCTGGGCGGCCTGGGCGATCTGACCGGGCGTCACGCCACCATCGCCACGCCGCACGATGACGGCCTTGCCCTTCACATCTCTGCCCGCGTACTCGGCTGCGGTTCCGCCGCCCACATCCACGATCCGCAGCTTGCTCCGGCCGTCGCTCACCGTGCCGCCGGGCTGCGCGACGACATGGCCGAGGCCCTTCACGTCCAGGGTCGGCTTGCCGAGGCGCCACACGGTGCGGTACTCGAAGCTGCCGTCGGCCACCTCGGCGGTGGGCGCCGCGAAGATGCTGTCGTACTTGACCGGCACCTGGACAGCGCCCTGCAGGGCGGCGCCGTTCGCCCGGCGGTCGTACTCCATCAGGAGCTGGCGGGTCTCCGTCCGCTTGCCGACGTCCACGCCGACCTCGCGCAACTTCCGCCCATCCAGGGTGACTTCGCGGTCCCGGTCGAGCACGATCTCGGGCGCGGCAAGGAATCCCAGACCCAGCGAGTCCTTGCCCTTGCTGCCCCGCACGTCGAGGAACGAGGAGAGGGCGTACGTTCCCGGCTTCAGGCGCAGCTCCAGGGTGCCGGAGTCACCGACCTCCGCCTGGACCGGGTCGACCTGCTCGGCGAGCCGCTGGTACACGAGACCGGCTCCCGTGGCCGCTCCGTCACGGTCCTTGACGTGGACGGTGAGCGTGTACCGCTCCTCCTCCTTGACCAGGCCGAACGCGGTGTGGGCGACCTCCTCCCCGGCGGCGCTCGCGACGATGCGGCCACTGGTGTTGCCGACGGGCGCCTTCGCGCCGTCACCGGTCACCGTGGTGGACGCGGTGCCCTGTGCGGGGACGGTGAGCGTCTTGTCGGCGAGGGTGGCGACACCTTCGGCCGCGCCTTCGGCCCTGAGGCTCAACTCCACCGGCTTGTCGGACGCGTTGGTGTACGTCACCGTCTTCGTGACGGGCTTGTTGTCCCCGTACGGCCAGGAGTAGTAGCCGAGATCGGCGCTTCCGCCGGCGGTGACCTGCGCGCCGACAGCCTCCGGAACACTGACGCGACCGGCACCCAACTCGTAGACAGACGCGTCGAGTTGCTTGGACGTCGACATCAGCGCGTCCTTGAGACGCGCACCGCTCCAGTCCGGGTGCTTCTCGGCGAGCAGGGCGGCGACCCCCGCGATGTGCGGGGTCGCCATCGACGTACCGCTCATCTCGGTGTAGTAGCCCTCGCCGGGCGCGAGTTGGGACCGAGCGGCAAGGATGTCGACTCCAGGAGCCGACAGATCCGGCTTGAGGGCGTGATCGCCGTATCGCGGCCCCTGACTGCTGAAGTAGGCGGCCTTGTCGGCGGAGTCGACAGCGCCGATGGTCAGCGCGGAGTCGGCGGCGCCCGGCGAGCCGATCGAGGAGGGGGCACCGGTGTTGCCCGCCGCGACGACGAAGAGGGCGCCGGTGTCCTTGGAGAGGGTGTTGACGGCGGCGGCCATCGGATCGGTGCCGTCGCTCACCTCCCGCGACCCCAGGCTCATCGACACGACCTTGGCCCCGACGTCCTTGGCCGCCCACTCCATCCCGGCGATGATCTGCGACTCGCTGCCCGAGCCCTCGTCGCTGAGCACCTTGCCGACGGAGAGGGCGGCGCCGGGCGCCACGCCCTTCTCCTTGTTGCCGTCGGACTCGGCGCCGCTGCCGCCGACGGTCGAGGTCACATGGGTGCCGTGGCCGTTGCGGTCGGCGACCTCCTCGCCCGGGATGAAGCTCTTGGCGGCGTCCACGCGGCCCTTGAGACCGGGATGGCCGATGTCGACGCCCGTGTCGAGGACGGCGACCTTCACCCCCTTGCCGGTGAGCCCGGCCTCCCAGGCCTTGGGGGTGCCGATCTGCTCGTTGCTCTGCGCCATGTCGGCCTCGACGCGCCCGTCGAGCCAGATCTTGTCGACGCCGCCGGAAAGACCCCGACCGCCCCGCGCCACATCCCGCCAAAGTGCCGCGGGCTCGTCGGCCTCAACGGCGACGCCGCCCACGCTCGGCAGCGCACGCACCTTGTCGGCACCACGGGGCGTCACAGCGCCACGAGCCGAGCCTTTCTCGTACGTGACGATGAGCGGGAGCGCACCCTCAACCCCCTGGCGCACCAACTCCGTCACGTCGAAGAGCCGCTCGTCGAGAGTGCCCGCGCTCAGATAGGGCCGCGCCTCGTCGGGTACGACGGTGATGCGGTCACCGGCGATCTCACTCCGCACGGCTCCGGTGGCCCCTGCGGGCCGCTCGACGGTGACGGTCTTCTTGCCGCCGCCGAGTTCCGTGACGGTGACCTTGTCGCCGGTCACCAGGGTGACCGTGTGAACGACGGGGGTTGCCCGCTTCTGCGGTGCGTCCGCGGGGGCGGCGTTCGCGCTCTGCCCTGTCGGCAGCAGCGCGAACGCGAGGCCGATGGCCGGCAGCAGCCTCGCTCTTCGCCGGGCGGGTGATCGGGTCATGGGTGCCCTCTCTTCGTCGGACCCGGGCGGGGGTGGTTCCCGGGTGCTGCGAAAGAGTGTCGGGGGGCTTGTGTTGCCGTGGTGCCGACGGATGCTGGCGGGAAGCCGCCAGGGCACCTTCCCGCCAGGGTGCCCGTTGCCCCGGAGTTGGATGACAGCTGCAAGGACCGTCCGTAACAATGCAGTTGGCAGGTGCGACGAGGAGCAAGGCGGGGGCATTGATGGATGACCTGGTGGAGTTCACGACCGACGACGGCACCCACGTCGTCATGGCAGACGTCGAGGACGCCCACGGCTCCCACCTCATCTCCCGCGGCGACGGCCCCTCCCGGGCGGTCCACACCTTCGAGGAGTCGCTCGCCGGAGCACGGGCCGCCGCGGAGTCCGCGCTACGGGTGTTCCGCGACGGCAGCCTGCGCCCGGACTCGGTGGAGATCGAGTTCGGCGTACGGATGTCGGCGGAGGCGGGGGCGGTGATCGTGAAGGGCACGGCGGAGGGCCACCTGGTGGTGCGCCTCGCGTGGGCCCCGGGCGACCGAGCCACCCCGGCAGCACAGGAGCCGGCATGAGCCCGCACCCGACAGCGCCCCGCCCCCGCACCGCAGCAGCCCGGCGGTCTCGCCTGACCGAACAAGCCTTTCCCGCCCACCCAACCGACTACCCCGCAGCAACCAGTGAATCGCCGCGGTCGGCAGCGCACGCGAGGGGAGGCGCCGGTATGTCCGCCCGGAGCACGGCTCGCGGCGTTGGGGAGCCGAAGCAGCAACACGGCCACCGGACGACAGCGAGGACGGGCATACCGGCGCGGCCCCGCCCCACAGCCGGAGCGACACCGCAGCCCACCCCATGAGCAGCGCAAGTTGGCACACCCGCATCACGTGCGGGAACGAAGTGGGCGCAGGGTTCCTCGTATCGGACCGACATGTACTGACCTGCGCCCACGTAGTCCGCGCGGGCGCGACCAGCACCGTCTCCTTCCCGCACCGCGAGGACCTCGGCGAGGTGGCCGCAACCGTCAGCGCCCACGGTGGCTGGGACGCCCGCGGCGACAACCTGGGCGATCTCGCCGTCCTGCAGCTGGAGCACACGGTGCCGGTCGCGCCCGCCGAGTTCGCCGAGCCCGAGGACGCGTACGCCGAACCCCGCCCCCGGCTCCTCGTGTACGGATTCCCCAAGGGCTACCGCGAAGGCACCCTCGCCGAATACCGCGCCACCGCCGCCCAGCGGATCGCGGACGAGTGGGTCCAGCTGGAGGCCTGGAGCGTGCACGGGCAGCCCCTGGCACCGGGGTTCAGCGGCGCGGCGGTGACCCTCGCGGACAGCAACCGGGTCGTGGGCATGGTCTCGGCCGCCGCCCGCGCATCCAGCGGCGTACGCAACGGACGGATGCTGCCCACCTCCGTCATGGCCCGCTACTGGCCCCCGCTCGGCGACCTGATCCCCACCCCCGGCCACCACCGCGCCGCGAAGGAACGGCTGCGCGCCCTGGTGGACCGGACGACGGCGGCGACGGCGACGACGGGCTCCGGCGTCGCCCACGCCCCGGAGCGGTTGTATCGCGACGCGGTGGGTCCATTCGGCCCGCCCGTACCGCCGGAGGGCTTCAACTCGCTGTGGTCGGCGGCCTGGTACGTCCTCTCGGAAGTGGACGACCCGGACGCACTGAAACGCCTGGCCGACCGCCTGGAGGGCCTCCTCGAAACACCCGCACCCCCCACACCCTCACCATCCCCCACCCCCTCGCCCACGCCCACGCCCACGCCCACACGCGGCGAGCGACGACCCGCCTGGTCCCCCATCCTCATCGAGATCGACCACAGCGGCGCAGGCGACGACCAGCTCCTGGTCGAGGTGTCCGCGTACCGCGAGGGCCTGCGCCACCCCGTGGGCTCGCACACCGTGGCCGCAGGTCAGGTCCGCCGCTACGTCCAGGAACGCGTGGACGACGCCTTCTCCCATCTCACCCCAGGTACGGACGAGTTACTCGCCTTCGTACTGCCCCGCACCATGCTCAACTGGCCGGTGGCCCAGTGGGAGTGCGGCGCCGACGACCCGACCCCGCTCGGCTGCTCGTACCCCCTGGTCGTCACCGACCGCTCCCGCCGCAAGGGCGGCCTGCGGCACCGTCTCGCCCGGCAGTGGGAGCATCTGGACGAGCGCCCCACGACCGTTTTGCACCGCGTCGAGTGCGGCACCAAGGAGAAGCCGAACAAGCTGAGGTTCCGGCTGCGGCGCGACGGCGCGGACCTGGCGGGCTTCGCGACGCCACCACGCACCGAACGCGCCGAACACGCCGAGCGCGCGGAACGCTCCGGGCCCGACGCCGACGTGACCCACTTCGACGTCTCGCTCACCGCGCCCGTGCCGGTGCTCCTGTGGCCGCGCACGGGCTGCGAGGACACCGACCACCTCAGCGACGCGGGCTGCACGGGCTCCCACTTCCTCGACCGCATCGCCGCCCACGTCGAAGGACGCCCACCCGCCGAACTGCCCCGCACCATCCTGACGTTGCGCGAGAGCGCGGAGGCGTCGGACGAGCCGGACAAGCACTGGGCGAGGGACGTCCAGCTCCTCTGGGACGACCCACGCTGCTTCCCCGACGCCCCCGCGGCCCACCGCCACTCCCCCGTCGCCTGAGTCCGACGTACGAATACGGAGAACCCCGATCATGTCCCTGTGGCCCGTCTACACCGGCACGAACGAGCCCCACGACGGGATCACCCGGCTGCCCCCACCCCCGCCCTGGCGCGCCTTCGACGGCGGCCCGGTCATCGAGACCCCCACGGACGACGGCTCGGCGACCTCCCCGGACCGCGTGCACCGTGCGCACACGTACCGGGCCACGGAGACCTGTGTCCAACTGGTCAACGCCGCGCTGTACTTGCGGCGCCCGCTCCTGGTGACGGGGCCGCCGGGAAGCGGCAAGTCGAGCCTCGCGTACGCGGTGGCACGGGAGTTGGGCCTCGGCCCGGTCCTGCGCTGGAACATCACGAGCCGCAGCGCCCTGCACGACGGCCTCTACCAGTACGACCCGCTGTCACGCCTGTACGCGGCGGGCCGCTTCGAAAAGGCATCCGCGAAGGCGCGAGCGCCACGGGGCGGCGCGGGACCCCAAGAGGGCGCAGGCGTGGAGGACCACCTGCGCCTGGGCCCGCTGGGCACCGCGCTCCTCCCCTACGACCGCCCCCGCGCCCTCCTCATCGACGAGATCGACAAGAGCGACCTCGACCTGCCCAACGACCTCCTGAACATCCTGGAGGAGGGCCAGTACGAGATCCCCGAGCTCGTACGGATCGCCAAGCGCACCCCGAAGGCGGACCTCCTGACCGACGGCTCGGACGACCCGGTGACGGTCGAGCGTGGCCGCGTGCGCTGCCGGGCGTTCCCCTTCGTCGTCCTGACCAGCAACGGCGAGCGCGAGTTCCCGCCCGCGTTCCTGCGCCGCTGCGTCACGTTGCGCCTCCGCCAGCCGCGCGACGAGCACCTGGAGGAGATCGTCCGGGCCCACCTCGGCGAGCCGGACGCGTACGCCCGCACCCTCATCGCCCGCTTCCTGGAACGCGGCACCGGCGGCGAACTCGCCACCGACCAGCTCCTGAACGCGATCTATCTGACCGGTGCGGCAGGCATCGACACGGCCTCGCGCGACGAGCTCGCGCGGCAGCTGATGCCGTATCTGACGCAGGCGGCGGATCCGGGCCCCGATGCACTCTGACGCGCCCCGGCGCCGGGGCCCCGTGGCGCGCCTCGCCGATGTCCTCGCGGAGGCGGCGGACGCGGCGGGCGCGGCGGACGGCTCCCGGCCCACGTCGATCGAGCTGGCCGAACTGCTGTGGCTGGCAGGCCAGATGGCCGACGAATCGCCGACACCACCGGACGCCTCACCCGACGCACCACCCATGACGCCGCCCACGCCACCCCAAGCGAACCCGTCGCAACCGCCGAGCCCGGCCCCCACCACCGCCACACCTCCCGCGCCCCCGGACGACCGTGTGCCCCTGCGGCTGCCGACGCCGACGCCGACGGGCACGGACGGGGCCGCAACCACGGCGTCCAACGCACCGGAGGGCCCACCGAGCACCCCCGTCCGGGTCCCCGTACCCCCGATGGTGACCCACCCCCTCACGCTGCAACGCGCCCTGCGCCCCCTGAAGCGCCGCGTCCCCTCCCCGGTGGGCCAGGTCATCGACGAGGAGGCCACGGCCCACCGCATCGCCCGCCTGGGCGGCCACCCGCGCAGCTGGCTGCCGGTCCTGCGCCCCGCGGACGAACGCTGGCTGCGCCTCTGCCTGGTGTACGACGCGGGCCCGACCATGCCGATCTGGCGCCCCCTGGTCCACGAACTCCACACGGCGCTCGCCCAGTCCGGCATCTTCCGCACGGTGGAGCTGCACCGTGCGGAGCCGGACGGAACGGTCCCGCCCCAGGCGAGCCACTCGCCCGCCACGGGCCGCACGGTCACCCTCGTGATCAGCGACTGCATGGGCCCGCAGTGGCGCGAGGGCGCGGCGGGCACCCGCTGGTACCGCACGCTGCGCCGCTGGGCGACGCGGATGCCGGTGGCCGTGATCCAGCCACTCCCGGAACGTCTCTGGCGCACCACGGCGCTGCCCACGACTCCGGGGACCCTTTTCTCCCCACACCCGGCGGCGCCTTCGAGCGCCCTCACCTTCACTCCGTACGCGGCCGACGCGCCGCCCACCGCCGGGGCGGTACCGATCCCGGTCGTCGAACCCGCCGGGACGTGGCTCGGCCACTGGGCGGCACTGGTGGCGGACGCGGGCGGGGGGCGGCTGCCGGGCGCGGTGGCCTGGCTGGGGGCGGACCCGGCCGCACCGCCCCCGGATGCCGACGCCTCGGACATCACGGACCTCACCCCCGAGGACCTCGTACTCCACTTCCGCTCCACGGCCTCCCCGGAGGCCTTCCGCCTGGCGGGCCATCTGGCGGTGGGCGAGCCGCAGTTGCCGGTCATGCGGCTGATCCAGGCGGCGGTGGAGGAGCGTCCGCGTCCGCAGCATCTGGCGGAGGTGATCCTGAGCGGGATGCTCGCTTCGGGCGGGGGCGCCGGGGCGTACGAATTCCGGCCGGGTGTAAGGGATTTGCTGCTCCGCACACTGCCGCGCACCGCGCGGGGGCGTACGCGGGAGCTGCTTGCCCGGGTGGGCGGACTGATCGACGAGCGGGCGGGGACAGCACCCGGGGAGCTGCGGGCGGTGGCGTCCTCGCCCGGCGGGGGCGCGGCTCCTGCGGGGGAGCCCTTCGCGACGATCACTCCGGAGAGTGTGCGGCAACTGGGCGGGGGCACGGAGCTGGTCGGGGGGCGGTATCGGCTGGTGGAGCCACTCGGGGAGCGGGCGTGGCTCGCGCAGGATGTGCGGGAGGAGGGGCGGACGGTTGTGGTGCAGCGCTTCGCGCAGGCCCCCCGGTGGACCCGCGCTCGGTTCACGCAGGCCGCGCAGGAGCTTTCCCGGTTCCGGCACATGCATGTGGCCACCGTCCAGGACCACGTCTACGCCGACGTACCCTGCCTGGCCGTCGAGTTCATCGACGGCCGCAGCCTCGCGGAGCTGCTGGCCGACCACCCCGACGGCCTGCCTCACCAACTTCTGCTGGAGCTGATCCGGCCCATCGCCCGCACGGTCGCCGCCCTGCACGCCGCCGGCCTCGCCC
This sequence comes from Streptomyces sp. A18, assembly GCF_059026065.1. Classification (NCBI taxonomy): domain Bacteria; kingdom Bacillati; phylum Actinomycetota; class Actinomycetes; order Kitasatosporales; family Streptomycetaceae; genus Streptomyces; species Streptomyces sp. A18. The sequence goes on from NZ_JBWLKL010000003.1 coordinate 407,077, forward strand.
ATGGCGCCCTCTCCCCCACCTACGTACGGCTCTCGCAGCGAGGCCCGGTGCTGTGCGGCTTCAGGCTCGCCCCTTTCACCCCCGACACGCGCTCGGCCGACCTCCGCTCGCTGGGCCATCTCGCGCGCGCGATGCGCGAAGGCGCTCACGCGGCGACGGCAGCGGGTCCTTTGCTCCATCCCCCGAGGATCTCGGGCCGCACGCCCGGGGAGACCCTGAGGTCGGCCGTGGCCTACCTCGACTCGCGGGACCCGGCCCGCTGGTCGGCAGGCCTCTCCCGGCTGGAGCAACTCACCGCACCCCGCCCCGGCGACCGCGGCTACTCCCTCCTGGGGCCCGTCCAAGTGACCCAGTACGGGCACCCCTTGGGCATCGTCTCCCCCGAAGAGCAGGCACTCCTGTGCATGCTCTTGCTCCAGCGCGGCCGGAATGTGCCGTACGGCGAACTGACCGAGGGGATCTGGGGCCCCTCCGCCCCCGAACACGCCGAAGGCGACCTCCGTGCCTGCGCGCACCGTCTGGCGAACACACTGGCCCCCGAGACCCTGGTCGCCGACGACGAGGGCTACACCCTGCCGCTGCCGGCAGGGCCCGACCGCGTCGACCTGTTCCACTGCCAGCGACTGGCGGCGGACGCCCAGGACGCCTATTTCGCGGGGGAATTCACCCGCGCCCGAGAGCTCGTCCGAGCCGCCCTCGGCCTGTGGCGCGGCACCCCGCTGGCCGACGTCCCCGGCCCCGCGGCCCTCGCCACCCGCGGCACCATCGCCGAACTGCGGCAGTCCCTGCTGCGTACGTGGGGCGACCTGGACCGGGAGCAGGGTCTCGCGGCCCGGAGCGACGACGAACTCGCCGAGCTGCTCCGGGAGTTCCCGTACACGGAGGACGAGGTCCTCGCCCCGCACGAGGAGCTGCCCAGCGAGCAGCTCGACGACCTCGGCGTCAGCCGTGAGCTGCCGGACGACCAGCCGACCGCCCCGGGAACGACCCTCACCTTCGAATCCCTGCCCCGTCCCTCGGGGCGCAGCTCGGAGACCCTGCACAGGCTGGGCCGGGAGATCTCGCACCTCCTCATCACCGGCGGCATCGGCCCCGACCACTTCGAGCTGCTGCCCCGCCCCGGCGGCTGGGACGTGGCTGTCACGTCGGACGTCCACGTCCTGCACGTACTGACCGCGACGCTGCACCAACTGCCCGTCCTCTTCGAGCAGTTGCCGGACATCGGGCTCGGCGTCACCGTCACCCACGAGCCGGACCCCACCGTGGCCCCCCTGACCTTCCCCGCCGAACTGCGGCCCGTCTTCAACCGCCCCGGAAGCCGCGCCGTGGTGATCGTCTCCAACGATCTGCACGACAGGCTCCGTCGCTCGGGGCGTATGGGCGACGCCCGGTTCGAGCCGGTTCCGCAGTCGGACGACTGGTACTGCGAGGTGGTGGGCACTCCGCCCGCCGCACCCCGTGCCACCTCTTGGTCGCCCCCCGTCAAGGCCCTGATCCTCGGCTTCGACGGGACCCTGATCAACCTCTATCCGGGCAAGGCGGCCCGCGAGGCCGCCCGCGCTCTCGTCGCGCTCGCCGTCGAACAGCGCGATGTCGAGGCGGCCCTGGCGGGCGAGGCCACCCTGCCAGAGCTGCCGAACGGCCTCAGCACCCGGAGCGAGGGCCGACTGCACCCCCTGGACATACTCCGCGCGTACGGAGACTCCACGAACCAGCAGCTCGCACGGGACATGAGCCTGCGTCTTGAGCGGATCGAGACACAGGCGGCCCGCACCGGAAAGCCCACGCTCCACGCCACCACCCTGCTGCGCGCCCGGTCGGGCCGCCCCCGCGTCGCCATCGCCACCGATGTCTCGCCGCGCGCCGTCTCCGCGTACCTGGAAGCGCGTGGACTCCCCCGTCCCTCGGGCGGCGTCCACGGCCGCAGCGAGTTCCTGCGGCTCCTGACGCCCGATCCGGACTGTCTTCGTCGCGCGCTGGGACAGCTGGACGCCGCACCGGACCGCTGTCTCATGGTCGGCGCCTCCGTTCACGAGGCGATCGCGGCCCGGAGCCTGGGCATCCCGTTCGTCGGGCACACCCGCGACGACCGGACCGGCGAGCAGCTCATGGCCGCCGGAGCCATAGCCGCCATCCACTCCCTGTCGGAACTGGACGTCACCGGGCACCCCGGGTGACCCTCACGCCTCCGGCGCCCCCGCGTCGTACCGCGCGAACCTCCGCCACTTGAACCCAAGGAGACCCACCGCCACGACACAAGCGATCCCACCGCCCGTGACCGCGACCACCGGCGACCCCAGATCCCCCACCGACCCCGCGACGAAGTCCCCGAGGCGTGGCCCGCCCGCCACCACCACGATGAAGACCCCCTGCAGCCGCCCCCGCATCTCGTCCGGCACGGCCGCCTGCAGCATCGTGCTCCGGAACACCATCGAGATCGTGTCCGCACAGCCCGCCACCGCGAGGAAGAACAGCCCCAGCCACAGGTTCCGCGTCAGGCCGAAGACGGCGATGGCCGTCCCCCACCCGGCCACCGCGAGGAGAATCGCGAGGCCGTGGCGCCGGATCCGCCCCAGCCACCCGGAGAACACCCCGCCGAGCAGCGCTCCCACCGCGGGCGCCGCGACCAGCAGGCCCACCGTCCTCGCGTCGCCCCCGAACCACACCACCGCCACCGCGGGGAACAACGCACGCGGATGCGCGAGCACCATCGCGCACAGGTCCGTGAAGAAGGTCATCCGCAGGTTCGGCCGCGTGGCCAGGAACCGCAGCCCGTCGAGCACCGAGGCCCGCTTCCTGCGCTCCCCCGCCGCGGCCCCCTCGGGCCGCATCGCCGGCAGCCGCCACATCGCGTACAGCCCCGCGCTGAAGGCCACCGCGTCCACCGTGTACGCCGCCTGATACCCCCACAGGCCGACGACGAGTCCGCCCAGCATGGGGCCGAGCATCGTGCCCCCGGTGGTCGTGATCGTCGACAGCGCGTTGGCCGCGGGCAGCTGCTCCGACGGCAGGAGCCGCGGGATCATCGACGAGCGCGCCGGTGAGTTCAGCGCCCCGCAGACCGCCTGCAGTGCGACGACGGCGTACAGGAACCACACGTGGTGGAAGCCGACGAACGCGCCCGCCGCCAGCGCGATCGAGAGCACGCACGAGCCGAGCGCCGAGTAGAGGCCCAGCTTCCGCCGGTCCACCGTGTCCGCGATCGCGCCCCCGTACAGGCCGAACACGACCAGCGGGACCAGCGAGAAGAGGCCCACCAGGCCGACCGAGAAGCTGGAGTGCGTGATGTCGTAGACCTGGAGGGAGACCGCGAGGGCGGTCATGGCCTGGCCGGTCCAGGAGATCGTGTTGCCGACCCAGAGGCGGCGGTAGTCGACGGACGTCCGCAAAGGCGTCAGATCGGCGAGTATGCGCCTTTTCGTGACGGGTCCCCGGGGCTCAACTGGTAGCGGGGGCAGCGGGGGGTTCTTGTCGGCTTCGGATATCCGGGGGCCGTCGGCTTCGTCTTCTTCCGGGGGTGTAGGCGTCACACGCGATGCTAACTGCGCCGCCGGCGACGCGATCAAGACCACCCGTGCGGCGGCACCCCGCCCGGCTCATCCCAGCGCGCGTGCCGCCCGCGGCCACCGCACGATGCGAGACAGGCCCGTCGTCCGACGGTCCGTACGGTCTGCGCTCTCGGGAGGATCTGCCATGACCGTCAGTCTGGAGCAGTTGCGTCGCTGCCACATCGCCGTCGACCTGGGGGCCGCGAGGACCCGGGTGTTCGTGAAGGGCGCGGGTCTCGTCGTCGACGAGCCGAGCGCCGCCGCCGTGAACACACGGACGGGCGCGCTCATCGCGGTCGGTCAGTTCGCCGAGCAGATGACGGGACGTACGCCGGGATACATCCGGGTCGTACGGCCGGTCTCCGGCGGCACCGTCGTCGACATCGAGATGGCCCAGCGCATGCTGCGCCACCTCCTGGGCGAGAAGCTCCGCCGCACCCTGCGCCGCAAACCGCGCCTGCGTGCCGCCGCCTGCACCCCGCACGACGCGGACCCGCTGGCGCAGCGCGCCGCCGTCGAGACGATGGTCGGGCTCGGGGCGCGCAGGGTCGAGCTGGTGGACACGCTCATCGCGGCGGCGGTCGGCTGCGGTCTTCCGGTGGAGCGGCCGGAGGCGACCATGATCCTGGTGTGCGGGGCCGCGACCACGCAGGTCGCGGTGTTGTCGCTCGGGTCGATCGTCACCGCCGAACGGATCCCGGTGGGCGGCGAGGCCATCGACCACGCGATCGTCCAGCACCTGCGCCACCACCACGAGCTGATGCTCCCCAGCCAGTCGGTACGTCCTCTTCAGCTGGCCCTGCGCGGCAACGGCCTCACTCCGCACGGGCCGGAGTCGACCGAGATCCACGGCCGCGACGTCGCCACGGGGCTCGCCCGCTCGGTGCACGTCGACACCGCCGCGGTCCGCGACGCGATCCACACCCCTCTCACCGCCGTACTCGACGGCATCGGCAAGGTGCTGCGGGACTGCCCGCCGGACCTGGTGGCCGACCTGGCCGATCGCGGGATCATGATGGTGGGCGGCAGCGCCCTGCTTCCGGGGCTCGACCAGATGCTGCGGGACGCGACGGGGATGCCGGTGGCGATCGCCGAACGGCCCGACGTGTGCGCCGTGCTGGGGCTCGGGGCGATGCTGGAGGGCAAGATCCAGCCGCTGGTCCTCGACCCGCTGTCCGGCTGATCGCAGGCCTCGTCGCTGTCCTTGCAGGCAGGTCCGGCACGGGCACGTGGTCCTGCCCGGCGCTGCCGCCGGCCGGACTTCGCCGGGGCGAGGCTCACCACGGGCGATGCTCTCCACGAACGCGGTGAGGATTTCTGCTTCTGGAGGGGCGTGCAGGGTGGTGTCAGTGGGGACTGTGGTGTCGTTGGGGACGGTGGTGTCGTTGCTGAGCCTGGTCGACGAGGCGCGCGGTGGGGCGGGCGGGCGGCCCCGATGAAGGGCGACGACCTGCCCCTGCCCCTCGTCCCCCTCCTGGACGCGGTGCTCGGCGTCGGCACGGACCTCGAACTGCACGCCACGCTCCAGCACATCGTGGAGAGCGCCGCCGAGCTGACCGGCGCCCGGTACGGCGCGCTCGGTGTCATCGATCCCGGGCACGGCAAGCTGACCGACCTGTTCACCGCGGGCCTGACCGCGGCCGAGCGGGACCGCATCGGCGCCCTCCCCGACGGCCACGCGGGCCTCCTCGGCACCCTGATCCGCGAGCCGAAGCCGCTCCTCCTGGACGACCTGACGGCGGACCCGCGCTCGTGCGGCGTGCCGCCGGGGCACCCGGAGATGCACAGCTTCCTGGGCGTTCCGGTGCACGTGCACGACGAGGCGTTCGGCAATCTCTACCTGACCGAGAAGCGCGAGGGCCGCTTCACGGACGAGGACCTGCAACTGCTCCGCGTCCTCGCCAGCCAGGCCGGCATCGCGATCGGCAACGCCCGCCTGTACGAGGCGGCGAGGCAGCGCGAGCGGTGGATCGACGGCGCGGCGGCGGTCACCACGGCCCTGCTCACCGGCGAACCGGCGGCCGACGCGCTGATGACGGTCGCCGAGCAGGCCCGGATCCTGGCGAACGCCTCCGCGGGTGTGATCCTGCAGCCCACGGACCAGGGCGGCATGCGGATCGTCGCGGCGGCGACGGCGGAGGACAGCGATCCCCCGGACACCCCGGACGAAGCACCGGACCAGGCACCGAGCAGCCCCCCGAGCCGGGCCCCCGCCCACCCCCACGCCCTCCAGGACGACCTCATCGGCACCACCATCGAGCCCGGCAGCGCGGTCCTTGAACAACTGCTCGGGGGCGAGCCGGTGTTCATCGAGGACTCCGCGACCGACCCCCGGATGACCACTCACGTGCGGACCAACTTCGGGCCCAGCCTGATGCTGCCGCTGCAGGCGGGCGGACGGCTCATCGGGACGCTCGCGCTGCCCCGCCGCAGGGGCGAGCGCCCGTACACGTCCGTGGAGCGGCTCCTGGCCACGCAGTTCGCCTCGCAGGCGGCGCTGGCCCTGGTCCTGGCGGACGCCCAGCAGAGCCGGCAGCGCCTTGCGGTGTTCGAGGACCGCGACCGCATCGCCCGCGATCTGCACGACCTCGTCGTCCAACGGCTGTTCGCCACCGGCATGATGCTGGAGTCGACCCGGCGCAGGGACAGCTCGCCCCAGGTGGAGTCCACCCTCGACCAGGCCGTGGACGAGCTGGAGTCCACCATCCAGGAAGTCCGTACGGCGATCTTCGCGCTCCAGCAGCCGCCCGCCGACGCCCCCACCACGTTCCGCGGCAAGGTGCTCCGCGAGACGGCGGGCGCCGCCGCGGTGGTCGGCGTGCAGCCGTCCGTGCACTTCACCGGCGCCGTCGACAGCCGCATCACGGACCCGGCGGCGGGCCACCTCCTCGCCGCCCTGCGCCGTGCCCTGGCCGCCGCGTCACGCCGCCCCGACGTGACCCGCATCGAGGTGGCGGTGGACGCGCGGGCGACGCTGCCGGACGGCCGGACGGGCGTACGTCTGACGGTGTACGACGACGGCACGACGGACGGCATCGGAGCGGGCACGACGACGACCTGGCAGGCGCCTCTCTAGGAGCCGTCGCGCCGTCCAGCCCCATCCAGGTCGAGCACACTCAGGCCTCAGGCCTCAGGCCGCTTCGTAGTCGTGCGCCCGTCCGCCCTTCCACTGCACCCACTCCGGGTCGTCGAGCAGCCCCTCCGCGTCCGGCAGTCCGGCCACGCGCAGGAACTCGACGACGTCGGCATCCGAGTGCGCGAGGCCGAGGATCTCTCCACGGACCGTCACCCGGCGGCCGCCCGTGCCGGACGGCGGATGCACGACCACCGGCGCCGTGGCGGCCGCGCAGCCGTCGTGCGTGTTCAACGGCGCTTCCGTGACTGCAGGTACCAGGCCGCGGCGAGGCCGATGACAACCAGGACGATCAATATCTTCATGACCCCCTGCTGCCCCGGATCCGGGGCCTGAAGCAGCCGGGAGCGGCCGGGAGCGGCCCGGCACCGGCCACAGGGGGCCTTTCGGGCGATCGGGCGCGTCGATTCAGCGCCCGGCCGGTGGGAAGGAGCAGGGTGGCCCTGGCATGGGGCCGGCCCAGCGCGAGCGCGCGAGCGCGCGAGGACACGAAGGAGACGGCAGATGTTGTTCGGCAAAGAGCATGTCAAGCGCTACGTGGAGACCGACGGCGCGGAAGGCCACGACTGGCAGGGCACTACGGTCCTGATCCTCACCACGACCGGCCGCAAGAGCGGTGAGCCGCGCAGCACTCCGCTGATCTACCAGCGGCACGGTGACGACGTGCTCGTGGTGGCGTCGAACGGCGGCGCCGACGCGCCGCCCCTCTGGTTCCGCAATCTGGAAGCGGCTCCCGAGGTCCAGGTGCAGGTGAAGGGCGACCGCTTCACGGCCCGTGCGCGTACCGCCACCGCGGAGGAGAAGCCGGGCATGTGGCGGACGATGGCCGCGGTGTGGCCCGCCTACAACGAGTACCAGACCAAGACCGACCGGGAGATCCCGGTCGTGGTCCTTGAGCGCGTCTGAGGGCCACTCCGAGGACCATGGCCACCCGCGGGTCGCCTCGGGTCGTCCCAAAGAGGAGGACCGGGAGGTTTGCACTGTTGACGCAGGTGGAATCGTTCCTGCGCCCCAGCGCTGTGGTGGGGCGGGTGGGACTCGAACCCACGGCCGACGGATTATGAGTCCGCTGCTCTAACCGGCTGAGCTACCGCCCCTTAACGGCGCGTCGCGCACATTTGTGCGCGCCGTCTGCCGCAGCATAGCCGCTCATACGATCTCCTGCTTCGGATGGTCGGCATCGCTCGACCATGAGGACCGCAGGGCTGCCCGCATGGTTCCACCAGGCACGAAAAAGGACCCTTGAGGGCAATCTCAAGGGTCCTTCTCACAGCTCTCCCGACTGGACTCGAACCAGTAACCTGCCGGTTAACAGCCGGCTGCTCTGCCAATTGAGCTACAGGAGACCGAGCTCCCCCGACTGGACTCGAACCAGTAACCTGCCGGTTAACAGCCGGCTGCTCTGCCAATTGAGCTACAGGGGATCGTCTCGTTGCATCGAACGCACCTAGCTGGGAACTCTCCAGGCGGCGGGCGGTCGCTGCGACACATACATTAGCGCAAGCAGGGGGGTGCTCCGCCAATCGGTATCCCCACCGCCGACGCAGAGCAGCCGACGAGCGACAGACGCTCGACGCCGACGCAAGGGAAGGGTGGCAGCCATGCGCTACCGGCTCACATTCGTGGCGGGACTGGCTCTCGGGTACGTGCTCGGGACCCGGGCCGGACGCGAGCGCTACGAACAGCTGAAGAAGTCCGCCCGTGAGTTCGCGCAGAACCCGGCCGTGCGCAACACCGTGGAGTCCGCGACCCAGCAGGGCCGCGACGTGGCGGGCAAGGCCTTCCACTCCGTGTCCGAGAAGGTGGGGGACCGGGTTCCCGACTCGGTGGCCGACCGGGTGCGCTCGCTGCGCGAGCGCGGGCAGAGCGGCGCCGAGGACGACTGGGGCACCAGTAACACGTAGCCGGAGCTTCTCCTGGGAGCTGAGGTACGGGGGACGTCGCGCGGTGCGGCAGAATTCCTGACATGGGGATAGTCGCAGGGTTGGACAGTTCGCCCGATTTCACGCGCATCGTGGTCTGTGACGCGGACACGGGCGCCGTACTCAAGCAGGGCTACGCCCCGCATCCGACGGAGGGCCCTGATGGCGGGGGGCGTCCCTCGGACGTGGATCCGCAGGCCTGGCTGCTCTCGCTCGGCGAGGCAGCCGGGGGCGGGCTGCTGGAAGGCGTGCAGGCCATCGGCGTCTCCGCGCAGCAGAACGCGGTCATCCCCCTGGACCAGCACGGCAACACCGTGCGGCCCGCGCTCGTCGGCAACGACCGGCGGACGCAGGTCGCCGCCGCCGACCTGATCGACGGGCTCGGCAGCCGCGAGGCCTGGGCCCAGGCCGTCGGCTGCGTGCCGCAGGCGGCGCACCCCGTGACGAAGCTGCGCTGGCTCGCGAAGACCGAGCCGGAGGCTGCGCAGCGCGTCGCCTCCCTCATGCAGGCGCACGACTGGCTGGTGTGGCAGCTCCTCGGCAGGCCCGCGCGGCGCACCACCGACCGCGGCGGCGCCTCCGGGACCGGCTACTGGTCGGCGGCGACGGGTTCGTACCGCCCCGATCTCGTCGACCTCGCGCTCGGCCACCAGGTGATGCTGCCCGAGGTGATCGGTCCCGCGGACGCGGCGGGGACGACTCCCGAGGGACTGCTGATCTCGGCGGGGACCGGCGAGACGATGGCGGCGGCGTTCGGGCTCGGGGTCCAACAGGGCGACGCGGTCGTCTCCTTGGGGGCTTCGGGTTCCGTGATGGCCGTGCACCACGAGGCGCTCGTCGACCCGAGCGGGATCATCACCTCGCTCGCGGACGCCACCGGCATGCATCTGCCGGTGGTGCACACGCTGAACGCGGTGCGGGTGCTGCGGGGTGCCGCGGAGATGCTCGGGGTCGCCGACCTCGAAGGGCTCTCCGATCTGGCCATGAAGTCGACGCCGGGTGCGCACGGGCTCGTACTCCTGCCGTATCTGGAGGGCGAGAAGACGCCGAACCTGCCGCACGCGGCGGGCACCCTGACCGGCCTGCGGCGCGAGTCGATGCGCCCGGAGCATCTTGCGCGGGCGGCCTTCGAGGGCATGCTGTGCGGGCTCGGTGACGCGCTCGACGTGCTGCGGGGGCGTGGCGTGGAGGTGCGCCGGGTCTTCCTGCTCGGCGCGGCGGCGGAGCTGCCCGCGGTGCAGGCCGCGGCGCCGATGCTGTTCGGTACGCAGGTCGTGGTGCCGCAGCCCGCGGACTACGCGGCGATCGGTGCGGCGCGGCAGGCGGCCTGGGCCCTGAACGGCCAACTGCCGTACTGGCAGGGGGCGTCCGCGCAGGTCTTCGAGCCGGGCGAGGAACACGCCGTGGGCCAGGCGGTACGCCAGCAGTACCGGACCGTGCGGGAGCAGTCGCATCCTGGGGCGTTCGAGGCGAGCGGGTTCTAGAGCGCCCCGTGAGGGGCGCGGGGCTGTGACATGTGCGGCTCCGCCGCGTGGGCGCGACAAGCCCCGACGCGCCCGCAGGGGCGTGCCCACTTCTTGACCCAGGCAACATTTTTACCGGGTCATGGCTTAATCGGTTGCGCAGCCCCAGGTGCGGTATCGGAGGATGGAGGCGCCCCCGCCAGAAACCGCCTCTCGAGAGACCCCGTGCTCATACGACTCCTACGGGCCCATCTGGTTCCGTACAAGAAGCCCATCGCCTTGCTGGTGCTGCTGCAGTTCCTGCAGACGTGCGCATCGCTCTACTTGCCCACGCTCAACGCCGACATCATCGACAAGGGTGTGGTGAAGGGGGACACGGGCTACATCCTGTCCTTCGGCGGCGTCATGATCGCCGTCACCGTGGCCCAGGTGGTCTGCAACGTGGGCGCCGTCTATTACGGCGCACGGACCGCCTCCGCGCTCGGCCGTGACGTCCGAGCCGCCGTCTTCGACCGCGTGCAGTCCTTCTCCGCCCGGGAGTTGGGGCAGTTCGGCGCGCCGTCCCTGATCACCCGGACCACGAACGACGTCCAGCAGGTCCAGATGCTGGTCCTGATGTCGTTCACGCTGATGGTGTCGGCGCCGATCATGTGCGTCGGCGGCATCATCATGGCCCTCGGTCTCGACGTACCGCTGTCGGGTGTCCTGATCGCGGTCGTGCCCGTCCTGGCGATCTGCGTGAGCCTCATCGTGAAGCGTCTTCGCCCGCTCTTCCGGACCATGCAGGAGCGCCTGGACACCGTGAACCGCGTGCTGCGCGAGCAGATCACCGGCAACCGCGTCATCCGCGCCTTCGTCCGCGACGCGTACGAGAAGGACCGCTTCCGCAAGGCCAACGCCGAACTGACCGACGTGTCGCTCGGCACCGGCAAGCTGCTCGCCCTGATGTTCCCGATCGTCATGACGGTCGTGAACGTCTCGTCGATCGCCGTGGTGTGGTTCGGCGCGCACCGCATCGACAGCGGCGGCATGCAGATCGGGGCGCTCACCGCGTTCCTCGCGTATCTGATGCAGATCGTGATGTCCGTGATGATGGCCACCTTCATGTTCATGATGGTGCCGCGCGCCGAGGTCTGTGCCGAGCGCATCGAGGAGGTCCTGGACACCGAGAGCAGCGTGGTGCCCCCGGCCTCCCCCGTACGGGAGTTGCGCCGCCACGGCCACCTGGAGATCCGCGACGCGGGCTTCCGCTACCCCGGCGCCGAGGAGCCCGTCCTGAAGGCCATCGGCCTGGTCGCGCGGCCCGGTGAGACGACCGCCGTGATCGGGTCGACCGGCAGCGGCAAGTCGACGCTGCTCAGCCTGGTGCCGCGGCTCATCGACACCACCGAGGGCGAGGTCCTGGTGGACGGCGTGCCCGTGCACACCATCGAGCCCGCGCTGCTGGCGCGGACGGTGGGCCTGGTGCCGCAGAAGCCGTACCTCTTCGCCGGTACCGTCGCCACCAATCTCCGCTACGGGAACCCGCACGCGACGGACGAGGACCTCTGGCACGCCCTTGAGGTCGCCCAGGCCAAGGGCTTCGTCGAGAGCCTGGAGGAGGGCCTGGACGCGCCCATCTCCCAGGGCGGCACGAACGTCTCCGGCGGTCAGCGCCAGCGCCTCGCGATCGCCAGGACGCTGGTGCAGCGCCCGGAGATCTATCTCTTCGACGACTCCTTCTCGGCCCTCGACTACGCGACCGACGCCGCCCTGCGCGCCGCGCTCGGCCGCGAGACCGCCGAGGCGACCGTCGTGATCGTCGCCCAGCGCGTGGCGACGATCAGGGACGCCGACCGCATCATCGTCCTGGACGAGGGCCGGGTCGTGGGGACGGGACGCCATCACGAGCTGATGGAGAGCAATGAGACCTACCGGGAGATCGTGCTCTCCCAGCTGACGGAAGCGGAGGCCGCGTAATGGCCGGTCCGGGCGGACAGATGATGGGGCCGGACTCCCGGTCGATGGATTTCAAGGGGTCCGGCAAGCGGCTCCTCGCGCAGTTCAAGCCCGAGCGCGCGACGATGTACGGGATGATCGGCGCCGGAGTGCTCAGCGTGGCGCTCACGGTGCTCGGCCCGAAGATCCTCGGCAAGGCGACCGACCTGCTCTTCGCGGGCATCGTCGGCCGTGACATGCCGGACGGCGTGACCAAGGACCAGGCCATCGAGAGCCTGCGCGACAAGGGCGACGGCGGCATGGCCGACATGCTCTCCGGGGTCGACTTCACGCCGGGCGAGGGCATCGACTTCGGAGCCGTGGGCGAGGTGCTGCTGCTCGCACTCGGCGTGTTCCTGATCGCGGGCCTGCTGATGGCCGTGTCGACGCGGCTCTCGAACCGCGCCATCAACAAGACCGTCTTCAAGATGCGCGGCGACGTCCAGGAGAAGCTGTCGCGGCTGCCTCTGTCGTACTTCGACAAGCGGCAGCGCGGCGAGGTGCTCAGCAGGGCGACGAACGACCTCGACAACATCGGCCAGACCCTGCAGCAGACCATGGGCCAGCTGGTGAACTCACTGCTCACCATCGTCGGCGTACTGATCATGATGTTCTACGTCTCGCCGCTGCTCGCCCTGGTGGCGCTGGTGACCGTGCCGCTGTCGTTCTACGTGGCGACGAAGGTCGGCAAGCGCTCGCAGCCGCAGTTCGTGCAGCAGTGGAAGTCCACCGGCAAGCTCAACGCGCACATCGAGGAGATGTACACCGGGCACAACCTGGTGAAGGTCTTCGGGCGCCAGGAGGAGTCGGCGAAGGCGTTCGCCGAGCAGAACGACGCGCTGTACGAGGCCGGGTTCAAGGCGCAGTTCAACAGCGGGGCCATGCAGCCGCTGATGTTCTTCATGTCGAACCTGAACTACGTGCTCGTGGCCGTGGTGGGTGGCCTGCGGGTCGCGTCCGGCGCGCTTTCGATCGGTGACGTGCAGGCGTTCATCCAGTACTCGCGGCAGTTCTCGATGCCGCTGACGCAGGTCGCCTCGATGGCGAACCTGGTGCAGTCCGGTGTCGCGTCCGCCGAGCGGATCTTCGAACTGCTCGACGCGGAGGAGCAGGAGGCCGACCCGGTGCCCGGGGCGCGCCCCGACCAGCTGCGCGGCCGGGTCGAGATGGACCAGGTGTCCTTCCGCTACGAGAAGGACAAGCCGCTCATCGAGGACCTGTCCCTGAAGGTCGATCCCGGCCACACGGTGGCCATCGTCGGTCCGACCGGCGCGGGCAAGACCACGCTGGTCAATCTCCTGATGCGGTTCTACGAGGTCACCGGCGGGCGCATCACGCTCGACGGCGTCGACATCGCGAAGATGTCGCGTGCCGAACTGCGGTCCGGCATCGGCATGGTGCTCCAGGACACCTGGCTGTTCGGCGGCACCATCGCGGAGAACATCGCGTACGGAGCGGCCAAGGACGTCACACGCGAGGAGATCGAGGAGGCGGCGCGGGCGGCCCACGCCGACCGCTTCTGCCGCACGCTGCCCGACGGCTACGACACGGTGATCGACGACGAGGGCACAGGGGTCAGCGCGGGCGAGAAGCAGCTGATCACGATCGCGCGGGCGTTCCTTTCCGACCCGGTGATCCTGGTCCTCGACGAGGCGACGAGCTCGGTCGACACCCGTACGGAGGTGCTCATCCAGAAGGCGATGGCGCGGCTCGCCCACGGGCGGACCTCGTTCGTCATCGCGCACCGGCTCTCCACGATCCGCGACGCGGACACCATCCTGGTGATGGAGAACGGGGCGATCGTGGAACAGGGCACGCATGACGCGCTACTGGCCGCGGGCGGGGCGTACGAGCGGCTGTACAAGGCCCAGTTCGCGGAGGCTGTGGCTGAGGTCGACTGATCCCGGTTCCCGGTTCAGTCGAGGTAGCCCCTCAGCTGGTCCGCGAAGGCGTGGTCCCGCAGTTTGTTGAGGGTCTTGGATTCGATCTGGCGTATGCGTTCGCGTGTCACGCCGAAGATCCGGCCGATCTCCTCCAGGGTGCGGGGCCTGCCGTCCGCGAGGCCGTAGCGCAGTTGGACCACCTTGCGTTCGCGCTCGCCGAGCGTGGAGAGCACCGCCTCCAGGTGCTCCCGCAGGAGGAGGAAGGCCGCGGACTCGACGGGGCTGGTCGCGTCGCCGTCCTCGATGAGGTCGCCGAGCGCGACGTCGTCCTCCTCGCCCACGGGTGCGTGCAGCGACACCGGCTCCTGGGCCAGGCGCAGGACTTCGCTGACCCGCTCGTGCGGCAGGTCCAGGTGGGCCGCGACCTCTTGGGGGGTCGGTTCGTACCCCCGCTCCTGGAGCATGCGGCGCTGGACGCGCACGACGCGGTTGATCAGTTCGACGACGTGCACGGGGACGCGGATGGTGCGGGCCTGGTCGGCGAGGGCCCGCGACATCGCCTGGCGGATCCACCAGGTCGCGTACGTGGAGAACTTGTAGCCGCGCGCGTAGTCGAACTTCTCTACTGCCCTGATCAGGCCCAGGTTTCCCTCCTGGACGAGGTCGAGCATCGTCAGTCCGCGCCCTACGTACCGCTTGGCCACGGAGACGACCAGGCGGAGGTTGGCCTCGATCAGGCGGCGCTTGGCCATTCGGCCCACGACGACCAACTTGTCCAGGTCGAGGGCGAGTTGCGAGTCCAGGTCGGTGGCGAGGCGCAGCTTCTCCTCGGCGAAGAGACCGGCCTCGACGCCACGCGCGAGCTCCACTTCCTCCGCCGCCGTGAGCAGCGGGATCCGGCCTATCTCGCGCAGATACTGGCGGAACAGGTCGGACGACGGGCCGCCGGCATCGGCGCGGCTGCGGGGCGCGGGCGGCAGGGGCAGCTCGCCGCTGTCCGGTTCGAGCGCCTCCGGGGCCTCCGGGGGTTCGGGTGCCGTCTCCGCTCCGGGACTTTCGGGACCCGCCTCCGGGTGCCGCGCGGCGCGGCTCTGCTGCGGTACGGCCGCTATGACGTCCGTCTCCGCCGCCGGCCCCGCCTCCGCTTCCGCGGGGACGGCGGTCTCGGTCTGGGTGAGGGTCTGGGTCTGCACGGGGGCGACCTCCATGATGATCGCTGCTGAGGCGTGCGGCAGCGGTACAGCGGGATCGGCTTCGGCGGCCTCGCCGCTGTCCGTCCCGAACACGATGTGTGGAATCGCGGGTTCACCGGAACCGCATCCGCTGTCTGCGGGCCGGCCGCGCTCCGAGGACTCAGGCACCGCAACCCAGTGTGGGGTACGACACACGGCCGCCACGAGGGGCGTGCGGTGACTTTTTGAGTCCGGTCCGTGACCGCGTGGTTACCCGACGGGTAACCAGCCGGGCGTACGCGAACCTCAGACCTCGCCCCGGACGGGGCGCGATCCCGTCCTGTGGCGAGGAGGCGGGGCGCACCCGAGCGCGGGATGCCGCCGGGCGACGACGGGCGCGGCCCCTGCCGGGCGGAGTACCGGCCGACTCCCCGAGCGGGAGCTCAGAGCGCGTCCGCGCCGCGCTCGCGCAGCGCCCGCGCGTACTGCTGGAGGACCCACAACTCGTTCTGGACGGCCGCCAGTTGCGCGGCGTCGCCCTGCGTGGTCAGGCGGGTCAGGCTGCCCTGGACGTCGCGGATGCGGCGGTCGACGGCGCGCAGCCGGACCTGGACGAGCTGGATGCCCGCGTAGATCTCGTCCACCTGCTTGCGCAGGATCGCCTCGACGGCCAGCTCCGTGACCATCGCGCGGACCGTGTCGTCCGGCGCGGCGTCCAGGACGCGGGCGAGGTAGGTCTGCGACTCGGGGATGCCCGCCTCGGCGCCGCCCGCCTCCTCGACGCACTGGCGCACCGCTGCGTACGGCGGTGCCGTGAACTCGTCCACGCCGTACGCGTCGAAGGCCGGGGAGACCAACTCCGGGCGCTGGAGGGCCAGTTTGAGCAGCTCGCGCTCGGTGCGGTGGGCGGGGCTGCGCAGAGTGAGCGCGGGGCCGGATGGCGCGGCGGGCGCCGTGGCCTCGTACTGCCGGCCCTGGTGCGTGCGCTGCTGTTGCGGGGCCGGGCCCCTGCCGCCGCGGTCGCGGGCCCAGCGCGCCAGCTGGGCGACGCGCTTGACCACGAACTGGGTGTCCATGATGCCGAGCATCCCGGCGAGCTGGACGGCTGATTCGTGCTGGATCGCGATGTTCTTGATGCCCGCGACGATCGGTGCGGCTTCGTCCAGGGCGGCGGCGCGCCCGGCCGGGGTGTTCAGGTTGTGCCGCGCGACCATCTGGCGGATCGCGAACTCGAAGAGCGGGGTGCGGGATTCGACCAGCGACTTCACGGCCACGTCGCCCTGCGCGAGGCGCAGTTCGCAGGGGTCCATGCCGCCAGGAGTGATGGCGATGGACGTCTCGGCGGCGAACTTCTGGTCGTCCTCGAAGGCCCGGAGAGCGGCCTTCTGCCCTGCCGCGTCACCGTCGAAGGTGAAGATCACCTCGGCCGTGGCGTTGTCCATGAGGAGGCGGCGGAGGATCTTGATGTGGTCGCCGCCGAAGGCCGTGCCACAGGTCGCGATGGCGGTCGTGATGCCGGCGAGGTGGCAGGCCATCACGTCCGTGTACCCCTCGACCACGACCGCACTGCTGGTCTTGGCGATCTCCTTCTTGGCGAGGTCGATGCCGTACAGGACCTGGGACTTCTTGTAGATCGCCGTCTCGGGCGTGTTCAGGTACTTCGGGCCGTTGTCGTCCTCGCGCAGCTTGCGCGCGCCGAAGCCGACCACCTCGCCGCTGATGTCGCGGATCGGCCACATCAGACGGCCGCGGAAGCGGTCGATGGGTCCGCGGCGGCCCTCCTGGGAGATGCCGGAGAGGGTGAGCTCCTTGTCGGTGAAGCCCTTGCCGCGCAGATACCGGGTGAGGTGGTCCCAGCCCGCCGGGCTGTAGCCGACGCCGAAGTGCGCTGCGGCGGCCTGGTCGAAGCCGCGCTCGGCCAGGAACTTCCGGCCGATCTCCGCCTCGGGGCTCTCCAGCTGCTCCACGTAGAACTGGGCGGCGATCTTGTGGGCCTCTACGAGGCGGATGCGCTCCCCGCGCTGGTTCGAGGGGTTGTACCCGCCCTCTTCGTACCGCAGCGTGATGCCCGCCTGGGCGGCGAGGCGCTCGACCGTCTCCGAGAAGGTGAGGTGGTCGATCTTCATCACGAAGGCGATCGTGTCGCCGCCTTCCTGGCAGCCGAAGCAGTGGAAGAGACCCTTGCTGGGGCTGACCTGGAAGGACGGTGACTTCTCGTCGTGGAAGGGGCACAGGCCCTTGAGGTTGCCGCCGCCCGCGCTGCGCAGCTGGAGGTAGTCGGAGACCACGGCGTCGATCGGGACCGCGTCCCGAACCGCCTTCACGTCCTCGTCATTGATCCTGCCAGCCACGTTGGAATACTACGGCCCGGCTGTGACACTCCTGCCAGGCCCGTCACTGAAGCAGCGACTCCAGGGGGACGGACGGGTCCGAGAGGGACTCGGCGGGCGGCGTCGCGCCCGTGCGGATCAGCTTCTGGATGGTGTCCGTGACGTCCCACACATTCACGTTCATCCCGGCGAGGATCCGTCCCTCGCTCAGCCAGAAGGCGACGAACTCCCGCTTCCCCGCGTCGCCTCGGACCACGACCTGGTCGTACGAACCCGGCGGCGCCCACCCCGAGTACTCCAGGCCCACGTCGTACTGATCGGAGAAGAAGTAGGGCACCCGGTCGTACGTCACGTCCTTGCCGAGCATCGCGCGGGCCGCGGCCGGGCCGCCGTTCAGGGCGTTCGCCCAGTGCTCCACGCGCAGCCTCGTGTCGAAGAGCGGGTGCTGGACGGCGGCCACGTCGCCCGCCGCGAAGATGTCCGGGTCCGAGGTCCGCAGGGAGGTGTCGACCACGACGCCGCCGCCGTGCGCGCGGTCGGCGATCTCGAGACCGGCGGCCTCGGCGAGCGCGGTGCGCGGGGCCGCGCCGATCGCGGCGAGGACGTCGTGCGCCGGGTGCTCCTCACCGTCGTCCGTGCGGGCGGCGAGGACCAGGCCGTCCTCCCCCGCGATCTCGGTGAGCGTGGCACCGAAGTGGAAGCGGACGCCGTGCTCGGCGTGCAGGTCGGTGAACATCTGGCCGAGCTCGGGGCCCAGGACCGCGTGCAGCGGCGTGGCCTGCGGCTCGACGACGGTGACCTCCGCGCCGTACGTCCGCGCGGCGGCGGCGACCTCCAGGCCGATCCAGCCCGCTCCGGCGATCACCAGGTGGCCGTTGTCACGGCCGAGACTGGCGAGAACCTGACGCAGGCGGTCGGCGTGCGCGAGACGGCGCAGGTGGTGCACGCCCACCAGGCCGGTGCCGGGGACGTCCAGGCGGCGCGGCTCGGCGCCGGTGGCCAGGAGGAGTTTGTCGTAGTGGATGACGGCGCGGTCACCGAGGTGGACGGCCTTGGCCGCGCGGTCGATGGAGACGACGGTCTGGCCGAGGTGCAGCTCCACGTCCGACTGCGCGTACCAGGCGGGTTCGTGGACGAAGACGCTGTCGCGCTCCTCCTTGCCCAGGAGATATCCCTTCGACAGGGGTGGGCGCTCGTACGGGTGGTCGCGTTCGTCGCCGATGAGGATCACCCGGCCGGTGAAGCCCTCGGACCGGAGTGTCTCGGCCGCTTTCGCGCCCGCGAGACCTCCTCCGACAATGACGAACGTCTGATCCGCGTCGACCACTTGATGCCTCCTCAAAGCCTTGCCGTCAGGGGGGAGCGTCCCGCACGGAGCGTGATGGGGGAAGGGGTTGCGACCCGATCCGGCCAGTTTTCGTCACGCCCCGTGGTCGATCGGCTCATTCCGCATATGTCAGGGGTGTCGTGCCGTGAGCCGCGCGTGCAGGGAGCGCGCGGCGGCGTCCGTGAGCGACGCGATCTGGTCGACGACCACGCGCAGCGCCGCGCGGTCGTCCGTCGCCGAGTCGTAGAGCGCGCGGAACTGCGGGTCGAGCCCTTCGGGGGCGCGGGCGGTGAGCGCGTCGGCCAGCTCGGCGACGACGATCCGCTGGTCCGCGCGGAGCCGCTCCTGCGCGGGGCGCTGCATCACGTAGCGGTCGGCGACGGCCTTGAGGACCGCGCACTCGTGGCGTGCCTCGCGCGGGACGACGAGCTCGGCCGCGTACCGCGTGAGGGGGCCCTTGCCGTACCGCGCGCGGGTGGCGCTCTCCGCCGCCAGGCAGAAGTGGCCGATGAGCTGGCTCGTGGCGTCCTTCAGGCGGCCCTGTGCGATCGCCGAGCCGTCGTACCCATGCGGCCACCACTCCTGTTCCAGGAGGCGGTCGAGGGCCTCGGAGAGCTCTTCGGGGTCCGTGTCCGCAGGTACGTAGCGACCGATGGCCACGGCGAAGATGTCCTGGCGCTCGGGCTCCGCGTGCAGCAGGTTCGGGTCGAGGTGTCCGGCGTGCAGGCCGTCCTCGATGTCGTGCACCGAGTACGCGACGTCGTCCGACCAGTCCATGACCTGGGCCTCGAAGCAGATGCGGCGGTTGGGGGCCTCCTTGCGGATCCAGTCGAAGACCGGCCGGTCGTCTTCGTAGACCCCGAACTTGGGGGAATCGAGGTCGGTGGGGTGGGCGCCGCGCGGCCAGGGGTACTTGGTGGCGGCGTCCAGGGCCGCGCGGGTCAGATTGAGCCCCACGCTGACCAGTTCATCGGTCTCCTGACTCCGTACGAAGCGCTTCGGCTCGATGCGGGTGAGGAGCCGCAGGGACTGGGCGTTGCCCTCGAAGCCGCCGCAGCTCTGGGCGACTTCGTTCAGCGCCTGCTCGCCGTTGTGCCCGAAGGGCGGGTGGCCCATGTCGTGCGAGAGGCAGGCGGTCTCCACCAGGTCGGGGTCGCAGCCGAGGGCCGCGCCGAGCTCGCGGCCGACCTGGGCGCACTCCAGGGAGTGCGTCAGGCGGGTGCGGGCGCTGGCGTCCCACGCTTCGTTGCTGCGCGTGCCGGGGGTGACCACCTGGGTCTTTCCGGCGAGGCGGCGCAGCGCGGAGGAGTGCAGGACGCGCGCGCGGTCCCGCTGGAAGGCGGTGCGCCCCGGGCGTTTGTCCGGCTCGGTGGCCCATCGCTCGACGGCGGCCTCGTCATAGGCCGCCTCGTGGTCGTACGCATGCGGTGCAGTGCCTTCCATGCACCGACAGTAAACGCAAGCAGTGACAAAGGGGGCTTCAGGGCCCCTCGATCGCCCGTCAGGCGGAGGTCAGCTGACGGGGCGGAACCTGCGTGGCGGCCGGGGTCGCGGTGGCCGGAGTGGCGCTCGCCGTGGCCGTGGCGCGGGCCTGGTCGTAGCGGTGCAGGAGGAGGCGGGCCATGGCCGGGTGGGCGCCGAGCGGGGCCGACGCGATCCAGGGCGCGACGTCGGCGCACTGTGTGGCGAAGCGGCCGGGCGCCGTGAAGTACGAGGCCACGGCGGTGCGGTGCCGGCCGCGTGCGGCGAGGGCACGCACGGCCGCGGGCACGCTGAGCGCGGAGGCCGCGGTCGGCGAGGCGTACGCGGGGACCACCGGTACGCCGAGCCGCTGGGCGAGGAGGTCCGCGGTACGGCGGGTGTCCGTGGCCGATTCCGGATCGCGGGAGCCCGCCGCGGCGAGGACCACTCCGGCCGTGCGCCGGCCCGCCTTGCCGAGCCGGGCAGGCCAGCCCGCTTCGACGAGCCGCTCGTACAGGGCGTCGACGAGCAGCGGGTGCGGGCCGAGCGGGGCGGTGACCCGCGTGTCGAGGTGCGGCGCCGCGGCGGCGGCCTCGGGGATGTCGTGCTTGACGTGGTAGCCGCGGCCGAGCAGCAGCGGTACGAGGACGGCGGAGCCGGTCGCGGCGTCGAGGGTGTCGGTGAGCAGCGGCTCGTTCAGCTCGATGTGGCCGAGGCCCACGGTGAGTCCGGGCCGCAGCTCGCGGACGCGTTCGAGGAGCGCCGTGACGGTGGCAAGGGCGCGGGGGTCACGGCTGCCGTGGGCGACGACGACGAGGCCGGGGGCTGGTGCGGGCGCCGGTGCCGTGCGGCGCCTGCCGTCGCGCGACACGAGGGCGAGCTGACTGCCGAGCTGGCGGGTGATTCGGTCCATGATGTGCGCCGTACTTTCGAGAGGGGTGCTGCCGGACTCGTCGCGAAGAGGGTTCGACGGCGTCATGGACCGAGGATGGCCGCGGCGTATTGCGGTCGCGTTGCGCGCCGGTGACGGGTGCTTTCGGCCTGGCTCACCGATGGTGCCGCCGCGTTGTCAGTGCGGTCGCCTACCGTTGTCCACAGTGATCGGATCGGGGGATCCGGCGTCGGGCACGGGGGATCGGGATGGAGCGGCCGGGGTGGATGCGGCGGTCCGGGGCGTCGGGGCCGTCCGGCGGGTCGGAGCCGTTCCGGGTGCGGGCCTGGGCCCGCGGATGTGTGGCCCGCGTCGGCCGCCTGCGCCTTCCGCGTACGCGGCGGGGGCAGCGACGGGCCGTGCAGGTCGTCATGGCTCTCTGCGTGGTGGCGCTGCTGCCCGCTACCTGGCTGTTCGTGACGACCGAGGGCCGACTGCACACGACGGCTGACGTGCCGCGCACGCGGATCGCGGTCGTCTTCGGCGCCGGGCTGTGGGAGGGCGAGCCGTCGCCTTATCTCGCGCACCGGCTTGACGCGGCGGCGGAGTTGTACGAGGCGGGGCGCATAGAGGTCGTGCTCGTCACCGGCGACAACAGCCGCGAGGAGTACGACGAGCCGGACGCCATGCGTGCGTACCTCACCGAGCGCGGCGTACCGGACCGGCGGATCGTCAGCGACTACGCGGGCTTCGACACCTGGGACTCGTGCGTGCGCGCCAAGAAGGTGTTCGGCGTCGACCGGGCGGTGCTGATCAGCCAGGGCTTCCACATACGCAGGGCCGTCGCGCTCTGCGGCGCGGCGGGCATCTCGTCGTACGGCGTCGGGGTCGACGCCAAGCACGACGCGACCTGGTACTACGGCGGGGCGAGGGAGGTCCTCGCGGCGGGCAAGGCGGCGCTCGACGCGGCGTTTCAACCGGATCCGCGGTTCCTGGGGCCCCGTGAGCCGGGCCTGGCCCCTGGGCCTTGAGCAGGGTTGCGTCTGTCTTCTTCCGCTCGCCGCTTCCGCCGGGTGCGGGTCGTGGTCCGTCCTCGCGCAGTTCCTCGCGCCCCTGAAGGGCTCACAGCCGGGTGCGGGGCGTGGGCCCTCCTCGCGCAGTTCCCCGCGCTGCTCAAGGGGCTCACAGCCGGGTGTGGGGCTCGCTGAGGTCGGCTTACCGCGGGTGTAACGCGATCGCGTCGGGGGGCGTAACAAGACCGGCGGACCCTGGGTCGTATGCACACCAAGGCGACACCGACCCACTGTCCGTACTGCGCGCTGCAATGCGGGATGAGCCTGGCCGCAGGGCCCGGCGGGGTGGAGGTCGTGGAGCGTCCCGAGTTCCCCGTGAACGGGGGCGCGCTGTGCGGCAAGGGCCGCACGGCGCCCGCTGTGCTCTCCTCCCGGGTGCGCCTGACCGAGCCACTCGTCCGATCCCACGCCACGGGACTGCTCGAACCGGCCACCTGGGAGGAGGCCGTCGACCGGGTCGCCGAGGGGCTGTCCCGCACGCGCGCGGAACACGGCGCGGACGCGTGCGGGGTGTTCGGTGGCGGAGGCCTGACCAACGAGAAGGCGTACGCCCTGGGGAAGTTCGCGCGGGTCGCGCTCGGCACGTCGCAGATCGACTACAACGGCCGGTTCTGCATGTCGTCGGCGGCAGCGGCGGGCCAGCGGGCCTTCGGGCTCGACCGCGGCCTGCCGTTCCCCCTTGAGGACATCCCGCGCACCGGCTGCGTGATCCTCGTCGGCTCGAACCTCGCGGAGACGATGCCGCCCGCGCTGCGGTATCTGACGGAGCTGAAGGCGAACGGCGGCAAGCTGATCGTCATCGACCCGCGCAGGACCCGCACCGCCGAGCAGGCCGACCTGCATCTGGCGCCGCGCCCCGGAACCGACCTCGCCCTCGCGCTCGGCCTGCTGCACCTCGTGGTGGCCGAGGGCCGGACGGACGCCGCGTTCATCGAGGAGCGCACCAGCGGCTGGGAGGAGGCGCGGGCGGCGGCGATGGCGCACTGGCCGGAGTACGTGGAGCGGATCAGCGGCGTCCCCGTGCCCCAGCTCCGGGACGCGATGCGGATGTTCTGCGACTCCGAGGCCTCGATGGTGCTCACCGCGCGCGGGCCCGAGCAGCAGTCCAAGGGGACGGACACGGTGGGCGCATGGATCAACCTCTGCCTCGCGACGGGCAACGCGGGCCGCCCGCTCGCCGGGTACGGCTGCCTGACCGGGCAGGGCAACGGGCAGGGCGGACGCGAACACGGCCAGAAGGCCGACCAGTTGCCCGGCTACCGCAAGCTGACGGATCCGGCGGCGCGGGCGCATGTGGCGGGCGTGTGGGGCGTCGACCCCGACTCGCTCCCCGGCCCCGGCCGGTCCGCGTACGAACTGCTCGACGCGCTCGGCGGGGACATCAAGGCCCTGCTCCTGATGGGCTCCAACCCGGTCGTCTCGGCGCCGCGCGCCGCGCACGTGGAGGAGCGGCTGCGGTCGCTCGACTTCCTCGCGGTGGCGGACGTCGTGCTCTCCGAGACGGCCCAACTGGCGGATGTCGTCCTGCCGGTGACCCAGTGGGCCGAGGAGACGGGGACGGTCACGAACCTGGAGGGGCGAGTGCTGCTGCGCCGCAGGGCGGTGAGTGCGCCTGCCGGCGTACGGAGCGACCTGGACGTGCTCCACGGCCTCGCCGCCCGCCTCGGCCACGAGAAGGGCTTCCCGACGGACCCGGAGGAGGTCTTCGACGAGCTGCGCCGGGCGAGCGCGGGCGGGGCGGCGGACTACTCGGGGATCTCGTACGCGCGGTTGAAGGAGGGGAACGGGGAGGGGGTGTTCTGGCCCTGCCCCGCGATCGAGGGCGGAGGCGACACGGAGGACGAGACGGGTGGCGCCGTGCATCCCGGTACTCCCCGCCTCTTCCTCGACCGGTTCGCCACCGAGGACGGGCGTGCGCGGTTCGTGCCGGTGACGCACCGGGGCGCCGACGAGGAGCCGGACGCGGAGTATCCCGTGCTCCTGACCACCGGACGGGTCCTCGCGCAGTACCAGTCGGGGGCACAGACGCGCCGCGTCGACGAGCTCAACTCCGCCGCCCCCGGCCCCTTCGTGGAGCTGCATCCGCGGCTCGCCGCGCGCCTGGAGGTCGGCGAGGGCGAGCCGGTGAGCGTCGTCTCGCGGCGGGGGCGGGCCGTCGCCCCGGCACGGATCACGAGCACGATCCGCTCGGACACCGTCTTCATGCCGTTCCACTGGCCGGGCGAGGGCCGGGCCAACTCCCTGACGAATCCGGCACTTGATCCGGTGTCGCGGATGCCGGAGTTCAAGGTGTGCGCGGTGCGGCTGGAGCGGGCGTAACGGCCGGACATGACGGCGGGCCGGGGGTGCGCCCCGGCCCGCCGTCATGCGCGTGCGTACGGAAATCGGCCCGCACGAAGTCAGACCCGCACGAAGTCGGCCCGTACGAAGTCGGCCCGTACGAAGTCAGACCCTACGAAGTCAGACCCTACGAAGTCAGCAGGTACGCCCGACGTAGTGCGCGCCCTGGATCTTGCTCGCCGAACCCAGCCAGCTCTTGCCCGGACCGACACAGCGCTCGTAGTCGGGGGCGAGGGCCACTCGCACGTGGATGACGACGTTCGAGCCGTCGCTCGTGCAGTGGTTGTAGAACGCGTCGCTGCCGGTCTCGTAGAACCCGCACGGGTTCATGACGGCGGTCGGGGCGTGAGCGGACGCGGTGGCCGCCACGGGGAGGCCGAGGGTGAGGGCGACGGCGCCGACGAGGGCCGGCAGCGAACGGCGAAGGCTCATGGGGCAACTCCTGCTGAGGACGTGGTGCTCACGCACCGACTCGCGCACCGACTGGTGCACACGGAGAGTGCCACAGCGCTCACCTCTCGTGATCATGCGCTTCGCGCGCGTCGCTCGCACGGGTGACGGAGTCCACCGGATCGAGTGTGCAGGCGTTTGAGCTGCGACTTCCGCGCCCCGGCCCGGCCGTCCTCCGCGCCCCGGCCCGGCTGTCCGAGCCCAGGCGGAACCTCCTCAGCGCCCCGCCCGGAACGACGCCCAGTCCCCTCCCCCGATCACCGCTCCCGCAGCACGCAGCCGCGCCGCCACCCGCGGGGCCGCCACGTACACCCACGCGCGCGCAGTCGCCCCGTCCAGGAGGGTCACCTCGCGCACGACACGCTCGTACAGGTTGCGGGGGTCGCCCGGTGCGTAGTCCTCCAGTACGTCGAGATCCGCGAGGAGCCGCTCGTAGGCGGAGGGCCGTGCGGCGATCAACTCGCCGCGCACCGGGCCGCCTTCGGGATCCTCCACCAGGTACGGATAGCCCGGCCCTTCGTAGAGGACCGCGCCCGCGAGCCTGGCCGGCACTTCGGCCTCGGCGCTGCCGCGCACGTAGACGTCGTGGTTCGGCTCCCCGGGCCGCAGCGTTCCGTACACGAAGAACGGCAGCCGGTCCGACCGTGGCGTCACTCGGCCGTCTCCCGCTCCACCCACTCCAGGTACGCCGCACTCCCCCGCACGACCGGCGTCGCGATGATCTCCGGGGTGTCGTAGTCGTGCGCCTCGGTCAGCCAGGCCTCGAGAGCCTCGTACCGTGCGGCGGCCGTCTTGAACAGCACCTGCCATTCCCGCGCTTCCTCGATCTCGCCCTCCCACCGGTAGACGGAGATCACGGGCCCGGCGATCTGCGCGCACGCGGCGAGCCGCGCCGCCACGGCGCCGCTCGCCAGGGCTTCCGCCTTCTGGGCGGTGTCGGTCGTGGTCAGCACGGTGAGCACCGCGGCCCGCCCGGGTCCGGGCCCGGATTCGGCTCCTTCGGCTTCGGCTTCGGCTTCGGGTCCGTTTTCGTACGTCGGCGTCATGCACCGATTCTCTCCGGACGGGCCGAGGAGAGGGTCCGGGAAGGTCCGGAGGGTCCTGGAGGGTGCGGCAGTGCGGGCGGGAAGGAAGCCGGGAAGGGAACAAAGGTCCACCGGACAGGCCTAAGGTCCCGATCTCCGCGTTTCCACCCTGCTTACCCCGGCCTGTTACACAATCTCCCGTTTCCCGTGATGGACGCTTCCTACCGTCGGTAGAGCCATGAACCTCACCTGCCCCCACCGCCGCCTCCTGCGCCGCGCCGCCCTCTTCGCCGTCGCGGCGGCCGTCGTGCTGGCCGGATGCGGCAGCGTGGACGGTCTCGCCGCCGGTGAGCCCGCGCCGTCCGTGTCCGTGCAGCCGCGCCCCGAACCGCTCTGGCCCGCCTGGTCGGGTACGTCGTCCAAGGGGCCCGGCGCCGACGCCGCCACCCACGAGCCGCCGCCCGAGCCCCTGGAAGGGCTGCCGAAGCTGGGCAAGGACGGGCTCGGCGCGGAGGACTTCCGCAAGGTCCTGCGGGCCGACCCGCGGATGAAGCCGCTCGCCGACAGCGGCGAGATCGAGAGGCCCGGCCGGGTAGGACTCCGGCCGCCGCTCCTGACGGACCTGACCGGCGACGGGCGGCCCGAACTACTCGTGGCCGGCGACACGGAGAGCGGACGGAGCGTCCTCGTCGTCTACCGGGAGCACGAGGGCCGCGTCTATCCGATCCTGCTCACCGCGGGCAAGCGCGTGGGCGTCGAGACGCTCGGCCGGGACCTGCTGGTGCGCAGCCCGTGCTCGGACGGCGGCGAGCAGGCGGTGCGGTTCCACTGGGACGGCGTACGGATGTCCACGGTGAGCGACAACAAGAGCTACAAGAAGACGCAGGGCTCCGACGGCGCCCCGTCATCACCGAAGCCCACTCCGGAGCCTTCGGGCGGCACGGACGGTACGGGCAGCACGGGCAGCACCGGCAGCACGGGCGGGCAGCGGTGAAGGGCATCGCCTGGCGCGACATCGCACGGCGCGGCATCGCCCGGCGCGCCCGCGCCGCGCTCAACGCCCTCGGCCTGCGCTGGAAGATCGCCGCTCTGCTCGCCCTGGGCTGCGCGGTCGTCGCCGTCGCCATCGGGATCCTCGTCCACCAGGCCCGCCTCGACCAGGTCTCGGCGAGCGCCAGGTCCGGGGCCGTGGCGCAGTTGGTGCGGGTGCGCCAGCTGTACGAGCTGACGGGGCAGGTCGACACCGCGGGCGACGCCCGTACGGACGCCGCCATCGACGCGCCCGACCTGCCCGCGTCGCTGCGGGCCGCGGCCCTGGACGGGCGGCGGACCACGTATCTCGACATGGGCGCCGCCGATCCCGTCGTGTGGGCGGCACGGCCGGTCGGCGACCATGTGCTCTCCGTCCGCGAGCCGCTGGCCGAACAGGCCACGGAGATGGCCGAGTTCGACCGGCAGCTGCTGGTCTCGGGTGCCGTCGTCGTCGTCCTCGCGGCGCTCGGCGGTGCCGCTCTTGCCAGCCGCCTCAGCCGTGAGCTGCGGTCCGCCGCGGCCACCGCGCGCCGCATCAGCCAGGGCGATCTGGACGCCCGTATCGACCATCCGCGGGCGCCGGGCAGCAGGCCGGGCAAGGACGAGGTGGCCGAACTGGCCACTGCGGTCGACACGATGGCCGCGTCCCTGCAGCAGCGCCTCGAGGCCGAGCAGCGCTTCACGGCGGATGTCGCCCACGAGCTGCGCACCCCGCTGACCGGTCTGCATACCGCGGCCGAGCTGCTGCCGCAGAGCCGCCCCACGGAACTCGTGCGCGACCGGGTGCTCGCCCTGTGCACCCTCACCGAGGACCTGCTCGAAGTGGCGCGGCTCGACGCGGAGATGGAGCGGCCGGACCTGGACACGCATCCGCTGGGCCCGCTGGCCGAGGGGATCGTGCAGCGGTCGGGGTGCCCCGTGCGGTTCGCGGCGGCGAGCGGGCCCGACGACACGTTCGTACGCACCGACGCGCGCCGCCTGGAGCGGATCATCGCCAACCTCGTCGCCAACGCCCGCAGGCACGGCGCCGACCCGGTCGACGTACGGGTGGCCGGGCCCGTGGTCACGGTCAGCGACCAGGGGCCCGGCTTCCCCGAGCACCTCCTGAAGGACGGCCCTCGGCGCTTCCAGACCGGCGCCCGCGAGCGCGGCCAGGGCACGGGCCTCGGCCTGACGATCGCGTTCGGCCAGGCGCAGGCCATCGGCGCGCGGGTGGAGCTGCGCAATGCGGAGAGCGGCGGGGCGGTGGCGTCGGTGCACCTGCCGGAGGCGTAACTGCCCCTCCCACTCTGCCCCTCTCGCTGCCCCTCCCGCTGCCTCTCTCTCCGTCCCTCCCTTTACCCCTCCCTCCGGTCTCAACTGCCGTACGGGCGGACCTCCTTGGCGGCACGCAGCGCCCACGCCCACCAGTGGAGCTGGTCGAGCATCGACTTGGCGGCGGCGTTCGCGGCGGTCGGGTCCTTGTGGGTGCCGTCGTCGGCGAAGAGGGCGCCCGCGTTGTGGAAGGAGACGGTGTCGCGAACCGTCATGGTGTGCAGCTCGGCGAAGACCGGACGCAGGTGCTCGACCGCGCGCAGACCGCCGGAGAGACCGCCGTAGGAGACGAAGGCGAGGGGCTTGGCCTGCCATTCGGCTTTGTGCCAGTCGATGAGGTTCTTCAGGGCCGCTGGGTAGGAGTGGTTGTACTCCGGGGTGAGGACGACGAAGGCGTCGGCCGCGGCCAGCTTCGGGGTGACCTTGTCGAGTTCGGCGAGCGTCTCGGGGGACGGGTTGAAGGAGAGTGCGGTCGGCAACTGGGATTCGGCCAGGTCGACGACGTCCACCTCGAAGTCCGCGTGCTCGCGGATCCGGGCCAGGAGCCAGTCGGCGACGATCGGCCCGAAGCGGCCCTCGCGGTTGCTCCCGATGATGACAGCGACGCGGAGGGCCGTGCCCGGCGTCTCCGGCGTCGCCTGTGTGGCGGACGTCGCGGGCGTGGCGATGGACGTGGAGTCAGCGGCAAGCGTGTTCTGGGTCATGGAAGGAGCGTCGTTGCTCAACCATGGTTGAGGTCAAGCGGCTCCTCCGGTGAATTGGGCGTGCGCCCTGCCACGGCCCCTTTTCCCTTTCGGCGTGCGGCTGCCACCGCTCGTTCGGCTGCCACCGCTCGTGCGGGCTGCCACCGCTCGTGTGGCGGCCACCGCCCCTGCGGCTGCCACCGCTCGTGTAGCTGCCACCACTCCCTCTCCCTCCCCCCGCCCGGCCCCTCCCCCACGTCGTACGGTGAAGCCCATGACAACTCCCGCGCCTCTGCAACGCCTTGAGATCGACGGCCGGGCCGCCACCGCCGACCGACTGCTGTGGCCCGCTCTCGGCGGTGTCGGACACTTCACCGCGATGCAGGTCAGGGGCGGCGCGACACGCGGGCTCGGGCTGCACCTGGCCCGGCTCGACTCGGCCACGCGCGAGCTCTTCGACCGGGAGCTCGACGGCGAGTACGTCCGCGAGCTCGTCCGGCACGTGCTCCGCGACGACATCGCCGACGCGTCCGTACGCGTCCACGTCCACGCACCGGAGGGTGATCCGTCCGTGATGGTGACCGTCCGGGCGCCGGGCGGGATGCCCGAGCACCCGCAGGCCCTGCGGTCGGCCCCCTACCTGCGGCCCTTCCCGCACATCAAGCATCTGGGCGGCTTCGGGCAGGCACGCCACGGAGAGCTCGCCCGGCGTGCGGGCTTCGACGACGCACTGCTCACCGGGCCCGACGGGACGATCAGCGAGGGCGCCGTCACGAACATCGGCTTCTACGACGGCTCGGAGATCGTCTGGCCCGACGCCCCCTGCCTGAGCGGCGTCACCCTGCAGCTGCTCGAACCGCGGCTCGCGGCTGCCGGGCTTCCCTCACGCCGGGCGCCGGTCACGCTCGCGGACCTCTCCTCGTACTCGGCCGTCTTCGTCACGAACGCGCGGGGGATCGCGCCGGTGCGGCGGATCGACTCCACGGAGTTCGCGGTCGACGAGAAGCTGATGGGGACGCTGGCCGGGCTGTACGCCGATGTTCCCTGGGACGCTCTCTGAGGCGGGCTCAGGTCCGCGGGGACGGAACGGCCAAAGGACCGGGAGAGGGCTCGGGTGTGGGCCCTGCGGGGTGGCGGGTCACCCATTCACAGGCGCCGTGCGCGCCCTTCGGACACTTCTCGGCGACACGCCGGGTGACCTGCTGGAACGTTCCCGTCGAAGCGTCAGGAGCCGCTCCACCACAGAGTTTCTGACGGATCCTCAGGAGGCGTGCGCCGCCGAGTGCCACTTACCTCGGAGCAGCGGGGTTCGACCGACGCAGCGGCACTTGGGGGTGCCGCGGGCCGTGCCCTCTGAAGGCCCCTCGGAGGAGCAAGCACGATGCGCAAAGCCCGCCTGCTGACCACTGCCGCGCTCGCCGTCGCATCGGCGGGCCTGCTGACGCCCCCCGCCGCCGCGGCGGCGCTCGCCGCCGGTGGCGGCCTGGAGATCCATCCCGCCACGGTCATGCCCGGCTCATCGGTCACCGTGAACACCAGCGCGTGCGGCAGCGGAGGGACGGCGTCGGGCGATGCGAGCGCGGTCGGCGCGGGCACGTTCACGCTGGCGCCGGGCACGCACGAGGAGCGCGAGGAGAAGGAGGAGAGCGCCGTGGGCCAGTTCAAGGTGCCGCCCGAGGCCCAGCCCGGCACCTACGAGATCGTCGCGAAGTGCTCCGGTTCCGGCGCGGACGGCAAGGAGGTGGCGGGCGATCTGATCGTGACGATCACCTCGACAGCCGCCGCCCGTGAGCAGCAGGTGACCCCGAAGGGACACGTGAAGACGGGGGTCGGCGGCACTCTGGGCCCCGACCCCGTGCAGACCGCGGCGGGTGTGGCGGCGCTTGCCGTCGCCGCCGCGGGCGGTACCTGGCTCCTGCATCGCCGGGCGAGAGGCGACAGGATCTGACGGACACCCTCCGCTGTCCACCGGTACCGCCAGCCCCCTCCCTCTCCGGGTCCGCCTGTCCCTCGTGGATCCGGAGAGGGATGCGGGGACCGGCCTCCCCGAACCCTGAGGGGGACGAGTCGAGTGATGCGCAGACAGAGCCCGAGTGAGTCGAGTGATCCGAGTGAGCCGAGTGAGTCAGGCGGCTCGGATGGTTCGCGGTCGGATGGTTCGCGGTCGGACGGCCCACGGGGGAAGGCCGCTGCCCGGAAGCCCAACGGCAGGAAGGTCCTCAACTCCGCGATAGGCGCGGTCACCGTCCTGGCCCTGTGTGCCGGGGCGTGGCTGCTGCACAACGGCGCCGAGTCCCGCCCGCCGCCCCAGCCGTCCGCCGCGCAGGCCGCGTCGGCGGATCCCCCTTCCGGCCGCGCCTCGTCCGCCCCGGCGCTCCCCCCGTCCCCGCCGGACCGCATCCGGATCTCCTCGATCCGGGTCGACGCGCCCCTCATGGGGCTCGGCCTCACGCCGCAGGGCAGCCTCGACGTACCGCCTCCGAAGAAGACGAACCTCGCGGGCTGGTACGAGTCGGGGACGACGCCCGGCGAGACCGGCACCGCGATCGTGGCGGGCCACGTCGACAACGCCGATGGGCCGTCCGTCTTCTACGACCTGGGCGGCCTGACCAGGGGCCGCACCATCGAGATCGAGCGCAGGGACGGCAGCGTCGCGGTGTTCACGGTCGACGCGAACGAGGTCTACGACGCGAAGAAGTTCCCCGACGACAAGGTGTACGGGGCTGCGGACCGGCCGGAGCTGCGCGTGATCACGTGCGGCGGGAGCTATTCGAGGAAGACGGGCTATCAGGGCAATGTGGTGGTGTTCGCGCACCTGACGGGCGTGCGGTGACGCCTGCCGCGGCGGGGCGCGGGTGAGGAGCCGGCCGGTGCGGGGCTGGTGTTCGCCCTAGGCCAGCCACTGCTCGTACGCCATCTTGGCCACGAGCCCGAACACCGTGGTGAGCAGCACGATCCGGACGAAACCGCTGCCCTTCTTCAGCGCGGTGTGCGCGCCGAGCATGCCGCCCGCGAGGTTGAAGACGGCCATCAGACCGGCCAGTTGCCACAGGACCGCGCCCTGCCAGGCGAACATCGCGAGGGCGCCCGCGTTGGTGCAGCAGTTGACGATCTTGGCGGTGGCGGATGCGGACACCAGGTCGAGGTGGAGTACGGCGGTCAGCGCCAGCACCAGGAAGGTGCCGGTGCCGGGTCCGATGAGTCCGTCGTAGAACCCGATGCCGAGGCCCGCGAGGCCGATGGCGGCGAGGATGCGCCGGGGCGAGACGGGCCGGGCGGGGGGTGCGGTGCCGAAGGCGGGCCTGAAGATGACGAAGGCCCCGACGCCGAGCAGCACCACCATGATCACGGGCTTGAGCACCTCGGTGCTCATGCCTGCGGCGAAGAAGGCGCCGCCCATCGACCCCGCGAGCGCGGCGAGACCGATCCGCACGGCCGTGCGCACATCGACGGGCGTCTTCCTTACGTACGTCACCGCGGCGCCGGTGGTGCCGACGATGGCGACGGCCTTGTTCGTCCCCAGGGCGTGCGCGGCCGGGGTCGATCCCGGAAGCCCGAGCAGCAGGGCGGGCAGGAGGAGCAGCCCGCCACCGCCGACCACCGCGTCGATCCAGCCGGCCGCGAGGGCGGCGATGCAGAGGACGACGACGGTGGTCAGTGATATGTCGGGCATGATCGTGACCCTATGGAGGGGTGATCATGGCGTCCACGGAATTCAGGGAGAGTTGAGGGACTTCAGAGGTTCGGCCAGGGGTTCGGTCAGAGGTCTGGGTCAAAGGTTTCGGTCAGAGGTTTCGGTCAGAGGTTTCGGTTTCCCCTCAGGGAGCCGCCTGCGGTGCCGGGACTCCCGCCGGGGCTCGATCGGGGGCAGGCGGGGACGCCGGGTCGACCGTGAGCGCGAGGACCGTGGCGACCAGCGCGCTCGCTCCGGCGAGGCCCGTCACCAGCTTGCGGCGGGCCTGTGGGGTGGGGCCCTGGGCAGGGCGTACGGGCTTGCGGTGACGTCCCATTGCAGCTGGCAGCCCTCTCGGATGTGATCAGCAGGCGGTCAGACGGTGGTCGGAAGGCGTTCGAAAGGCGGGCGGAAGGCGGGCGGAGCCCGTCAGAAGGTGAAGCACTCGGCGTGGATGTGCTCTTCGGGCACCCCGGCGCGTACGAGCGCGGCGGTGGCCGATGCCGTCATCCCGGGCGGCCCGCACAGATAGACGTCGTGCTCGGCGAGGTCCGGGATCAGGTTGCGCAGGGCTTGTGTTGCGAGGGGGTCGAAGGAGGCGTCGGAGCGACCCAGCAGATAGTGCAGCCCCGCTCCCCTGCTCCTGGCGATCTCCTCCAGCTCCTCGCGCAGCACGAGCTGCTCGGCGCTGCCTGCCCGGTAGAGCAGGGTGACGTCCCCAGGACCGCCGGGCACCGTCTCGAACAGCGCCCGCAGCGGGGTGATCCCCACCCCGCCCGCGAGCAGCAGCACCTTCCTCCTCGTACGCCGATGAGCGGTCAGCGCGCCGAAGGGCCCCGTGGCGAGCACCCGTGTTCCCGGCTTCAGCCGCCGCATGCGGCGTGTGTGATCACCGAGGGCCTTCACGGTGATCCTGAGGGTGTCGTCGCGCACGGGCGCGGACAGCGAGAACGGCAGCGCGGTGTGCCAGAGCCTGCGCCGCAGGAAGCGCCAGCGGAAGAACTGGCCGGGTTCGGCCCGCAGTTCGTCGAGCCCGATGCCCTGCATCACGACGGACACCACGCCGGGCCCTTCGTCGCGTACGTCGATGACGCGCAGGCTGTGCTTCAGTGCCTGCCGTACGGGCACGACGACGCGGTACCAGACGAGCAGGACCGCCACAGTCGCATGCAGCATCGACCACGCCCAGACGGTGAGGATGCCGCCCGCCACGTCCGGCCCGGCGAGCTGGTGCACGAAGCCGAGCGCCGCGCCGAGGTAGGTCAGCAGATGCACCGCCCGCCATGTCTCGTGCGGAACGCGGCGCCGCATCGCGCGCGCCGAGGTGACGCCGACGGCCATGAGCAGGGCGGTGCCGACCGCGGCGAGGGCGAGGCCTGGATATCCGAGCAGGTCGAGGGTGGCGCTGAGGAGGTCGGTGTCGGCGTGGGCTGCGTATCCGCAGAGGGCGAGCAGGGCGTGACCGAGGCAGAGGGTGAGGACGTAGCGACCGCCGAGGGCGTGCAGCCGCGCGAGCCGGTCGGCGCCGACGCCGTGCTCGACCGCGGGCACGCGGGCCATCAGGAACAGCATGACGAGGACTCCGTACCCGGCGAGCAGCCCGGTGAGGTGGGCCCCGGTCGCGAAGAGCACGTCGAGCCGGGCCGAGGGTTCGGCCTGCACGGCCCAGAGCGCGGTGACGGCGAGGGCGGCGGTGAGGATTCCGTTGCGGAGGGCGGTGGGGGTGAGGCGGACCGGGGGTACGGGGGCGGGGTGCCCTGGGGGCACCTCCGGCATCGGCGGCACCTCCGGTATCGGCGGAAGCTGCGGCTCCGCCGTCTGCCGCAGGTATGCGGAGAGGGCGGGATACGCGGCGAGTCGGGAGTCGGCTACCTCGGTGGTCACGGCCGCAGACTAGGCGCGGGGCGCGGGCAGAAGTGGCTGGTCAGGCGGATATGGCTGATCCTTAAGGCGGGCTTGAGGGTTGCCTCAACGGGGGTTAAGCCGGGCCCCCACCCCTGCTCGTCCGTTCCCCCACCCATCCCTTGTCAGCGCGGGGCAATCGGGCGGGCGGGCGGGAATGGCCTGTTCGGCAAGGGAGGCTGGGGGCGAGGGAGGCTGGGCGGGCAAGGGAGGCTGGGGGGGCAGGGAGGCTGGGGGCGAGGGCAGCGGTCAGGGGGAGCCGCAGCCCCCTGACCGCGCAAGGCCCCTGGCCAGCCCCCTCACAGCAGGCGCCCACGCCCGCTGAGCGCAGCGTTCCCCCCGGGAAACAGTCAGGATGCCGCCGGGTAACACCGCCCCCGCACTCTGCCGTACATGACCTCTTCGACCCCGAGCCCCCAGAGCTCGTACTCCCGCGTGGTGGTGATCGGCAGCGGCCTCGCCGGCGTCCGGCTCGCCCAGCG
Organism: Streptomyces sp. A18; assembly: GCF_059026065.1. Lineage (NCBI taxonomy): Bacteria > Bacillati > Actinomycetota > Actinomycetes > Kitasatosporales > Streptomycetaceae > Streptomyces > Streptomyces sp. A18. The sequence continues at coordinate 442,138 of NZ_JBWLKL010000003.1, forward strand.
GCTCGGGGCAAGCGGCGGCAGCGGCAGCAACGCCGGCGCTCTCCTCATCGGAGAGGAACCGCACGCCCCGTACAACCGCGTACTCCTCGCCGACGTCCTCGCAGGCCGCTACGGGCCGGAAGTCATCGGGCTGCCCCCCGTCCCGGGTGAGTACCTCCGCACCCGCGCCGTCCGCATCGACCGCGCCGACCGGCTCGTGCACTGCTCGGACGGCACCGTCGTCCCGTACGGCACCCTCGTCCTCGCCACTGGATCGAATCCCGTCCTCCCGCCCCTCCGTGGTCTCTTCGAGCCCGGCGCCGCCGACCTGCCCCGCGGCGTGCACGCCTTCCGGACCATGGACGACTGCCTCGCCCTGTCCGATGCGGTGAGTTCAGGCACCCGCGTCGTCGTCATCGGCGGCGGACTCCTCGGCGTATCGGCCGCCCGCGCGCTCGCCGTCCGCGGCGCCCAGGTCGTCCTCACCCAGCAGGGCGACCGGCTGATGGAGCGGCAGCTCGACCCGGCCGCCAGTGAACTGGTCCACCGGCACCTCACCGAACTCGGCGTCGAGGTGCACACTGAGTGCCGCGTGCGCGGCGTGCGGCAGGCCGACGGTGCCGTCCGGTCGGTGGAGCTCGCCGACGGGTACGTACTCGGCACCGACCTCACCGTCCTCGCCTGCGGCGTCCGTCCCCGCACGGGGCTCGCGCAGGCGGCGGGGCTCGACGTACGGCGCGGCATCGTCGTCGACGATGAACTGCTCACCTCCGATCCGCACATCCGCGCCATCGGCGACTGCGCCGAGCACTCCGGCGAGGCCCGCTGCCTCGCCGCCCCCGCCCTCGAACAGGCCGACGCGCTGGCCGATGCCCTGATCTCCCCGCAGAACGCGCGCCCCTACGCGGGCACTCGCGCCCTCACCCGCCTCACCCTGCACAACGGACGCCCCGGCTCCGCTCCCCTGGATCTGGCGGCCTTCGGCGACCCCGAGCACCGGCCCGACGACGACGTCGTCCAGCTCGCGGACGCCACCCGTGGCACGTACCGCAAGGTCGTCGTGCGCGGTGACCGGCTCGTCGGCGGCGTACTGCTCGGCGAGCTCACCTCCGTCGGCGCGCTCGCCCGCGCCTGGGAGGCCGACGACCCGCTGCCCGACGACGGCAGCCCCCTGCTCCACCTGCTCACCCACGACGGAGGCCTCTGAGATGCCCACGGACACCACCCCCCGCCCTGGCGCGCGCGAGAACACCATTGTCCTGGTCGGGCACGGCATGGTCGGCCAGCGCTTCCTCGAGGCCCTCGCCGCACGCGGCCTGACCGACACGCACCGCGTGGTCGTCCTGTGCGAGGAGCCCCGGCCCGCCTACGACCGCGTACAGCTCACCTCGTACTTCGCGGGCCGCACGCCCGACGAACTCTCCCTCACCGACCCGGAGTTCATCCGGGAGCACGGGATCGAGCTGTACGTCGGCGATCCGGCGGAGGCCGTGGATCGCGAGGCGAAGGTCGTCACCTCGCGGTCGGGGCGGACCTTCGGCTACGAGACCCTCGTCCTGGCCACCGGCTCCTTCCCCTTCGTGCCGCCCGTGCCCGGCAAGGACACCACCGGCTGTTTCGTCTACCGCACGATCGAGGACCTGCTCGCCATCGAGGAGTACGCGAAGACGTACGCCACGACCGGCGCCGTCGTCGGCGGCGGGCTGCTCGGCCTTGAGGCCGCCGGTGCGCTGCGCGGGCTCGGGCTCGCCACTCATGTTGTGGAGTTCGCGCCGCGGCTGATGCCCGTGCAGGTCGACGAGGGTGGTGGCGCGGCCCTCCTGCGCACCATCACCGGCATGGGTCTGACCGTCCACACCGGCGTCGGCACCCAGGAGATCGTCGCGACCGAGGGTGCCGTCAGCGGGATGAAGCTGTCGGACGGCAGTGAACTCGCGACGGATCTCGTGGTGTTCTCCGCCGGTGTCCGGCCCCGCGATCAACTCGCCCGCGACTGCGGCCTGTCGGTGGGTGAGCGCGGGGGTATCACCGTCGACGAACAGTGCCGCACCAGCGACCCCGCCGTGTACGCGATCGGCGAGTGCGCGCAGGCCTCGGACGGCCGGGTGTACGGGCTCGTCGCGCCCGGCTATGAGATGGCCGAGACCGTCGCCGCCTCGATCGCCACGGAGGAGTCGAGCTTCACCGGCGCCGACCTGTCGACCAAGCTGAAGCTGCTCGGCGTGGACGTCGCCTCCTTCGGCGACGCGCACGGCGCGAGCCCCGACTGCCTGGACGTCGTCTACTCCGACTCGCGCTCGGGGACGTACAAGAAGCTGGTCATCGGTGCGGGCGGCGAGCTGCTCGGCGGCGTCCTGGTCGGCGACGCGGAGGCGTACGGCGTGCTGCGGCCGCTGACCGGGAGCGTGCCGCCGGTCTCGCCCGAGCAGTTGGTGCTTCCCGCGGGCGCGGGCGGCCCGGTGTCGATCGGCCCGTCCTCGCTGCCGGACTCCGCGGTCATCTGCTCCTGCCACAACGTCACCAAGGGCTCGATCCGCGGCGCGGTCACCGAGCACAGCTGCACCACCGTGCCCGAGGTCAAGAAGTGCACCAAGGCCGGTACGGGCTGCGGCAGTTGTGTGAAGGTGCTCGGCCAGCTGGTCAATGACGAGCTGGAGGCCTCGGGCGTCGAGGTCGACAAGGGGCTGTGCGGCTGCTTCGGCCAGACCCGCCAGGAGCTGTACGAGATCGTCCACACCCTGGGCATCACCTCCTACCGGCAGCTCCTGGACAGCCACGGCCGCGAGGCGGCGCGCGGCACCGAGGGCTGCGAGACCTGCAAGCCGACGGTCGGTTCGATCATCGCCTCGCTGGCCCCGACGATCGGCGCCGACGGCTACGTACTCGAAGGCGAGCAGGCCTCCCTCCAGGACACGAACGACCACTTCCTCGCCAACCTCCAGAAGAACGGCTCCTATTCGGTGGTGCCGCGCATCCCCGGCGGCGAGATCACCCCGGACAAGCTGATCGTGATCGGCGAGGTGGCACGGGACTTCGGGCTCTACACAAAGATCACCGGCGGCCAGCGCATCGACATGTTCGGGGCGAGGGTGGAACAACTGCCGCTGATCTGGACGCGGTTGGTGGACGCGGGCTTCGAGTCAGGTCACGCGTACGGGAAGTCACTGCGGACGGTGAAGTCGTGCGTCGGGCAGACCTGGTGCCGTTACGGCGTGCAGGACTCGGTCCGCATGGCGATCGACCTGGAGCTGCGCTACCGCGGCCTGCGCTCCCCGCACAAGCTGAAGTCGGCCGTCTCCGGCTGCGCCCGCGAGTGCGCGGAGGCGCAGTCCAAGGACTTCGGCATCATCGCCACCTCCAGCGGCTGGAACCTGTACGTGGGCGGCAACGGCGGCGCGACACCGCGCCACGCCGACCTGCTCGCGCAAGACCTGTCGGACGCCGAACTGGTGCGTCTCATCGACCGGTTCCTGATGTTCTACATCCGCACCGCCGACCGCCTTGAGCGCACCTCGACGTGGATCGAGCGGATCGAGGGCGGCCTGGACCACGTACGCGATGTGGTCGTCCACGACTCGCTCGGGCTCTGCGCCGAACTTGAGGCGCTGATGGCCGACCATGTCGCGCACTACCGCGACGAGTGGTCCGAGACCATCAACGACCCGGAGCGCCTTGCCCGGTTCGTGTCCTTCGTGAACGCGCCGGACGTCCCCGACCCGACGGTCAGCTTCGTCCCGGAGCGGGACCAGATCAAGCCCGACCTGCCCCTCCTCACCATCGGCTCCCGCCCCCGCGACCTGGAAGGTGCTTCCCGATGAGCATTCAACTCCGCCTGAAGGACGACTGGTTCGAGGTCTGCGACCGCGCACACCTCCAGCCGGGGCGCGGGATCGCCGCGCTCCTTCCCGACGGCCGCCAGGCCGCGCTCTTCATCGACCGGGCGGGCCGCGCGTACGCGATCGACAACCGCGACCCGTTCACGGGCGCGGCGGTGCTCTCACGCGGCCTGCTCGGCGCGGCGGCCGGCCGGCCGTTCGTCGCCTCGCCGCTCCTGAAGCAGCGGTTCGACCTGGAGACGGGGCGGTGCCTGGACGACGACTCGGTGACGGTGGAGACGCACCCGGTGCGGCTCGCCTGATGACGGTGTCGGCAGGTCGCGGACACTTGACCGGTCGTTCCAGTATTGCCTAGTCTCACCTCGTGGCCAGGACCAAGGAATTCGATCCGGACGCCGCGCTCCAGTCGGCCCTAGAGCTGTTCTGGCGGCGCGGCTACGAGGCGACGTCGATGGCGGACCTCGTCGAGGCGCTCGGCATCGGACGCGCCAGCATCTACGCGACGTTCGGCAACAAGCACGAGCTGTACCTGAAGGCGCTGGAGCGGTACACCGAGACCCAGAACCCGCGCCTGCTCGCCGAACTCTCGCAGCCCGGCCCCGCACTGCCCGCCGTACGCGCCGTGGTGCGCCGCTTCGGGGGCGAGGCATCCTCCGACGAAGCGCGCCTGAACGGCTGTTTCATCACCAACACGGCGGCCGAACTGGGCCCGCACGACGATACGGCGGCCCGTTGCGTCGAGCGCAACTGGGAGCACATGGAGACGCTGCTGCACTCCGCGCTCGTCCGCGCACAGGCGCAGGGCGAACTCCCGGAAGACCGCGATCCGCTCGCGCTCGCGCGCATGCTGCTGACCCTGATGCAGGGGCTGCGCGTGATCGGCAAGGCGTCGAAGGACGCGGCGCGAATGCGGGACGCGACGGAGCAGGCGCTGAGCCTGCTGGACTGAGCCTTCCTTTTCCTCTCCCCTGATTCCTCTCCCTGCCCTCCCCCTGACCTCTCTCTGGCCTCTCTCTTGGCTTCTTTTTCATGCCCTGATACTGAACCGATCGTTCAAGAAAAGAGCTCTGTCATGACTTCAGCACCGCGCGCCCGCTTCGCCGCCCGCACGGCCCTCGTCACCGGCGGCGGCTCCGGCCTCGGCCGTGCCATCGCGCTCGCCCTCGCCGCCGAGGGCGCGAACGTCGTCGTCGCCGGGCGCACCGAAGGATCGCTCAAGGAGACCGTGGGGCTGATCGAGGACGCCGGTGGCACGGCGGTCGCCGTCACCGCCGACGTCTCGCGCTCCGCCGACCTCGCGGCGCTCATCGGCGCTACGGTCGAGCGGTTCGGCTCCCTGGACGTGGCCATCAACAACGCGGGCATCTTGCGCGCGGGACAGCCGGTCGCGGAGCTGCCCGAGGAGGACTGGCGGACGATGCTCGACATCAACGTCACCGGCGTACTGCTCGCCCTCCAGGCCGAGGTGAAGCAGATGCGTACGCAGCCCGGCGGCGGGGCCATCGTGAACATCTCCTCCAACCTCGGCCCCCACACCAGCCTCCCGGGCACGATCGGTTACGGCGCCACCAAGGCGGCCGTCTCCGCACTGACCAGGGGCGCCGCCACCGAGGCGATAGGAGAGGGGGTGCGGATCAACGCGGTGAGCCCCGGCTCGTCCGACACCAGCATGTCGCTGCGCCCCGGCGAGACCGAGGCCGAGCGCACCGAGCGCATGAAGACGGCGACACCGCTCGGCCGGGTCTCGAAGACCTCGGAGGTCGCGGCCGCCGTGCTTTACCTCGCGTCGGACGAATCGGCGTCGGTGGTGGGCGCGGACCTGGTGATCGACGGGGGCGCGGCAGCCTGACGGGTGGCCTCGCCTGGGGTGAGGTGGGGGTTCCTGCGGGGTGCTGAAGTTTCAGCCCGTCCGGCGTTTGAGGACGAACACGGCGAAGCCGGTGATAACGGCAACCAAGGCTCCCGCCAGGCCCCGCAGGGCCCGCACCCCCACCTCCACCCCGACCCGACGACCGGCGCGCCTCGGAGGCGCTGCGCCGCGACTGGGAGCTGTGGAATCCGGGCGTCGACCTGGTGGAGCTGCCCTCGCAGACGCGCAGCGCCTGCTCCAGAACCAGCGCGGCTCGGTCCTCGCGCACGCCGTCCGCAGGGACACGGACGCGGTCATCTGCCGACTGCGGTTCCGCCTTGCGTCGGGACGTGGCCGGTCCTAGCGTCGGCGCCATGAGGGCGAACGACGGGACAGGCGCGAATGGCGGGACAGACGCGAACGGCGGGACAGGGGCGAACGGCGGGACGGGCAAGAAGATCACCGAGAAGCTGTCGGACGACGTCCTGCGCGAGGCGACGGGCAAGGGCTGGCCACAGTGGTTCGCGGTGCTTGATGCCTGGGGCGCCATGTCCCGCAACCACACCGAGATCGCCCGCCACGTCCGCGAGGACCACGGCGTCGACGGCTGGTACGCCCAGTCCGTGACCGTCGGCTACGAACAGGAGCGGGGCCTGCGCGAGGTGGGCCAGAGCAGTACGGGCGAGTGGCGCACCAGCGGCAGCAAGACGATCGCCGCATCGCCCGCCAAGGTCACCGAGGCCTTCGCGGACGAGGCCGTACGCCGCCGCTGGCTCCCCGACGCGGACCTCACGCTCCGCACGCACCGCCCCGCCAAGTCGGTGACCGCCGACTTCAAGGACGCCGAAGGCACCACCAGCCGCATCTCCGTGACCCTGACGGTCAAGGGCCCGGAGAAGACGGTGGTGGGCGTCGGCCACGAGAAGCTGCGGGACGCGGCGGAAGTGGCGGCGTACAAGGTGTTCTGGCGCGATCGCCTGGCCGACCTCAAGTCACTCCTGGAGGACTGAACTCGGCCGGGCGCCTCGACATCTCAGGCACGCACCTCCAAGCGGTACAGCGAATACCCGTACGTCGTCTGCCGCTTCACGCCCTGCATGCGTACGTGCCGCGCGGTGACGGGTTCGATGTCGACGGAGTCGACGCCTGCCGTCGTCCGCCCCCGCCGCTCCGCGACCGTCCGCCAGCCCGCCTCACCTGCCGCGTCCTCGGTGACCTGGATGTCGTAGTCCTGTCCTGCCGCCGCCTCCCAGTCGAGGACCACCCGCCGCACCGTGCGCGCCTCCCCCAGGTCGACGGCGAGCCATTCGGCGTCGGTGTACTTCGAGGCCCACCGCGTGGCCGGATCACCGTCGACGGCGTTCTCGGGACCGAGCGACGCGGTCTCCGCGGAGGACGCCGTCGCCTTCCGCCCCCGCGCCAGATCAGGGGCGTCGAAGACCTGCGCCGACCACAGTGTCCACCGGGCGCGCCCCTTCTCCCGGCCGCGTACCCGTACGTATCGGGTGCTGACCGCAGTGAACTCCAGTCCGTCCCAGCCGGGTTGATCCATCCCGCGACGGGACGCGACCTTGCGCCAGCCCGTCTCGCCGTCCTCCGACACCTCGATGTCGTACGAACGCCCGTGCTCACGCCCCCAGTCGAGCCGCACCCGCGCCACGTCACGCGCCTCCCCGAGGTCGATCCGCAGCCAGGGACCGCCCCGTTCGACGCCGCTGGTCCAGGCGGTGACGGGGTTGCCGTCGGATGCGTACGAGGGGTGCGCGCCGGACGACGCGGTGGCGGGAGCGCCGAAGGCGAGCTGGTCGGGCTCGGCGAGGGTGGGTGTGACCGTCGTCAGGCCCGGCCCCAGGGCGCTACGCCGCAGCAGCGCGGTGAACTCCCTGTACGACAAACCCTGTTCGGCGCCGCTCCACATCTTCTGGGCGAGCGTCCCGTAGGTCTTCTCGACGAGGCCGTGCGCGTCCTGCTGGGTGTACGTGGCGTGCACGAGGTCGTTCCACACGGCGGACATCGCGCCGCGCAGCGCGGGGTCGCCGGGCGCCAGGCTCTCCTCGCCCGGGAAGACGTGCGGCTCCCAACTGTCGTACAGGTAGCGGCCGTCGAGGCCATGGCCGTGGTAGTAGTCGGCGAACGGGACGATATAGAGGAGGCCGTCGTTCGTGTTCACGATCTCGTAGCCGTCGGCCTTGGCGGCCCGCGGGCCGTACCAGCCGTTGTTCCAGCTGTGGATGGTGACGTCGCGGTCGTACCCGTCGGCGGATCCCGCCATCTCGGTCAGGCTCCCCCAGGCGCGCGGCTGCTTGCCGAGGGTGCGCAGGTGGGCGGCCATGGCGTTGAAATAGCCGCGGTACTGGGCCTCGGGCCCGGTGTACTCGTCCGCCCCGTAGTGGACTTCGGGGCTGCGGAACCACGGCACGAACTCCTCGAAGACGTCCTTCATGAAGGCCGTCGTCTCCGGCTCGGCGAGGTCGAGGTGGTCGGAGTTGCCGCCGTCGAGCCCCAGCGAGGGCCGGAAACGTACGAAGGAGCGTGAGTGCGCGGGGGCGTCGATCTCGGGGGTGAGCTGGACGGCGTGCAGGGCAGCGGTGTCCTCGAAGGAGTCCCAGTCGGCACGGGAGTACGAGCCGTCGGGCGCCGCGAGCCCGTCCCACTCGCTCTTCTCGCTCCGCAGCCGGAAGGCGTCGTAGGCCTTGCTCCAGTCGCCGCCGGGCGCCGTGATCTCGTTGTCGTTGAGGTGGAGCTGGAGGTCGTTGAGCTTGAACCACCCCATGATGCGCAGGTAGTCGCGCACGAACCCCGGCGTGAAGAAGCGCCGCCCGACATCCAGCATGAAGCCGCGCAGTCGGTAGTTGGGCCAGTCCTTGGCGGTGCCGACCGGGACGCGGGAGCGCAGCTCGTCGTGGAGGAGGATCTGGAGGAGGGAACGGGTGCCGTAGTACACGCCGCTGTAGGCAGGTGCGGTGACGGTCACGGCCTCGCCCGTGACGGCGAGTTCGTACCCCTCGCGGGCGAAGAGCTCACCGCCCTGGGGGTGCCGGGCCTCCGGATCGAGCCGCAGCAGGATCTCGCCCGCGGCGGCCCGCGGGCGCCGGGTGGTGCGGGGCGGGGCGATCTCCAGGCCGGTGACGTCGGCCAGGTCACGCGTCAACTGCCGTGCCAGCGGGAGGAGTTCGTCCGACGCGACTGCCGGTACGACGACACGTGAGTCCGCGCCGAGCCGGTACGCCCCGTCTCCGCCCGCCCACTCCCGGAGGGCGGGGATGACGGTGGGGCGAGGGTTGACCCGAGGCGCCGCGTGGGCGAGGGGCGCCCCCAGCGGCAGGGCGACGGCGGCTCCCGCGACAGCTGTCGCGGCGATGAGAGTGCGACGGGAGAGGTTCGTCATGGCAGTGGACTACACCACTCAACTCCCCACGGACACAAGGGAACCAACAGAAACACTCACGCCCCACGGGTCGGGAGGCGAGCGAAATTGCGCCAATTGCCTCCGGTCGAGCGTATGGCCCACGAGATCGACCTGCCTCCGGAGCCCGAGTTGACCGACTCCGAATCCGACTCCGGCTCCGGCTCCGGCTCCGGCTCCGGCTCCGGCTCCGGCTCCGGCTCCGGCTCCGGCTCCGAACGACAAGACGAAGGATCCGGAACAGGTCACAGTGCCCGAGGTGAGGGGCCTGTCCGAGACGGAGGCGACCGAAGGGGCAGCTCCCCCGCACAGGGAACTGCCCCTTCCTGGTGAACCGGGGCCGACCCGCATCGGTGAGGGTCGGGGACACGGCGTCGGCCCCGGAGTTCAGGTGGTGGCCGTGACGGCTACCGGTGGTCGCTGCCCGCCGACTCGGACGCCGCGCGGCCTGCCTCCAGGCGGGCCACCGGGATCCGGAACGGGGAGCAGGAGACGTAGTCCAGGCCCACCTCGTGGAAGAAGTGCACGGACTCCGGGTCGCCGCCGTGCTCGCCGCAGACGCCGAGCTTCAGGTCGGGGCGGGTGGCGCGGCCGGCCTTGACCGCGTCCTTCACCAGCTTGCCCACGCCGTCCTTGTCGATGGTCTCGAAGGGCGAGACCCCGAAGATGCCCTTCTCCAGGTACGCCGTGAAGAAGCTTGCCTCCACGTCGTCCCGCGAGAAGCCCCAGACGGTCTGCGTGAGGTCGTTCGTGCCGAAGGAGAAGAACTCGGCGGCCTCCGCGATCTGGTCCGCCGTGAGCGCGGCGCGCGGCAGCTCGATCATCGTGCCGAGCGCCAGCTTCAGGGCCACGCCCGTCGTCGCCTCGACCTCGGCGATGACCTGCTCGGCCTCCTCGCGGACGATCTCCAGCTCCTGGACCGTGCCGACGAGCGGAATCATGATCTCCGCGCGCGGGTCGCCCTTGGCGTTCTTGCGCTCGGCCGCGGCCTCGGCGATGGCCCGTACCTGCATGGTGAACAGGCCGGGGATGACCAGGCCGAGGCGTACGCCGCGCAGGCCCAGCATCGGGTTCTGCTCGTGCAGGCGGTGCACTGCCTGGAGCAGGCGCAGGTCGTTCTCGTTCGAGTCCTTGCGGGACTCGGCGAGGGCGACACGGACGGAGAGTTCCGTGATGTCCGGCAGGAACTCGTGCAGCGGCGGGTCGAGCAGACGCACCGTCACCGGGAGGCCGTCCATCGCCTCGAAGAGCTCCACGAAGTCGCGCTTCTGGAGCGGCAGGAGCTGCTTGAGTGCCTCCTCGCGCTCGCCGTCCGCGTCGGCGAGGATCAGCCGCTCGACCATCTCGCGGCGCTCGCCGAGGAACATGTGCTCGGTGCGGCACAGGCCGATGCCCTGGGCGCCGAAGCGGCGGGCGCGGAGAGCGTCTTCCGCGTTGTCCGCGTTGGCGCGGACCCGCAGGCGGCGTACCCGGTCCGCGTACGCCATGATCCGGTGCACGGCGCCGACCAGCTCGTCGGCGTCGTCGGCACCCGCGTGCATCCGGCCCTCGAAGTACTCGACGACCGGCGAGGGGACCACGGGCACCTCGCCCAGGTAGACCTTGCCCGTCGAGCCGTCGATGGAGACGACGTCGCCCTCCTCGACGACGGTGCCGCCCACCGTCATGCGGCGCCGCTTGGTGTCGACCTCCAGGTCCTCGGCACCGCAGACACAGGTCTTGCCCATGCCGCGGGCGACGACGGCGGCGTGCGAGGTCTTGCCGCCGCGGGAGGTGAGGATGCCCTCGCAGGCGATCATGCCGTCGAGGTCGTCGGGGTTGGTCTCGCGGCGGATGAGGATGACCTTCTCGCCGGAACGCGACCACTTGATGGCCGTGTACGAGTCGAAGACCGCCTTGCCGACCGCGGCACCGGGTGACGCGGCGATGCCGCGGCCCAGCTGCTCGACCTTCGCCGTCTCGTCGAAGCGCGGGAACATCAGCTGGGCGAGCTGGGCGCCGTTGACGCGCTGCAGCGCCTCGGCCTCGTCGATCAGGCCCTGGTCGACGAGCTGCGTCGCGATGCGGAAGGCGGCACCGGCGGTGCGCTTGCCGACGCGGGTCTGCAGCATCCACAGCTGGCCGCGCTCGATGGTGAACTCGATGTCACAGAGGTCCTTGTAGTGCGTCTCAAGGGTCTCCATGATCTGCATGAGCTGGTCGTACGACTTCTTGTCGATCTGCTCCAGCTCCGCGAGCGGGACGGTGTTGCGGATGCCCGCCACGACGTCCTCGCCCTGCGCGTTCTGCAGGTAGTCGCCGTACACGCCCTGGTGGCCGCTTGCCGGGTCGCGGGTGAAGGCGACGCCCGTTCCGGAGTCGGGGCCGAGGTTGCCGAAGACCATGGAGCAGATGTTGACCGCGGTGCCCAGGTCGCCGGGGATGCGCTCCTGGCGGCGGTAGAGCTTGGCGCGGTCGGTGTTCCAGGACTCGAAGACCGAGCGGATCGCGAGGTCCATCTGCTCGCGCGGGTCCTGCGGGAAGTCGCGCCCGGCCTCGGTCTTGACGATCTTCTTGAACTTCGTGACCAGCTTCTTCAGGTCGCCGGCCTCCAGGTCGGTGTCGACCGTGACCTTCTTGGCGGCCTTGGCGGCCTCCAGGGCGTCCTCGAAGAGCTCGCCGTCGACGTCCAGGACGGTCTTGCCGAACATCTGGATGAGGCGGCGGTAGGAGTCCCACGCGAAGCGGTCGTCGCCGGACTGCTTGGCCAGGCCCGTCACCGACTTGTCGGAGAGCCCGATGTTCAGGACGGTGTCCATCATCCCGGGCATCGAGAACTTGGCGCCCGAGCGGACGGAGACGAGCAGCGGGTCGTTGGCCTGACCGAGCTTCTTGCCCATCTTCTTCTCGAGGGCGTCGAGGTGCGCACTCACCTCGTCGCGCAGCTCGACCGGCTCCTCGCCGCTGGCGAGGTAGGTCTTGCAGGCCTCAGTGGTGATCGTGAAGCCCGGAGGGACGGGCAGCCCGAGGTTGGTCATCTCGGCGAGGTTCGCACCCTTCCCGCCGAGAAGGTCCTTGAGGTCCCTGTTGCCCTCGGTGAAGTCGTAGACGAACTTCACGGCCGCATCGCTCGCATCGCTGACGCTCGCATCGCTCTGCGCTACGTGGGGATCTTTGTTTTCCGACACGGGTCTCGACTCCTCGAGGACTCGGTGGCTGCCCTGACGGCGAGGAACATACCCAGATCGAAGGCACCTGGGTACGTCCACTTGTGCGTCATACGGCTGTAACCACCCGTCCGCCAGTAGATCGAAAGTAACTGGGCGGTAGCTGGACGAGCGATCATTCGTTCAACTCTTGAAGACTCAACCCCCGTAGACCCTGCGATTCGCTCGAATGAGCGGCTCGTACTCAGATGTGAGTTCACCTCATGAATGATCGAGCAGTGGCACTGAGTGCCACCCCTTGGAGAAGTGCAGTCGGCCCGGAACCGCTCATCTGAGCGCAAGCCCTATCAGGGGTGGCGAGAATCACGCCGTTTGAAGCGGCCGGATGTCAGCATCCGGACTCCGGTTGGGACGGCCATACGCCCGTCACCTGCCCGTCATACGCCGAGCGCGGCGAGCCGCTCCTCCACCCGCTCGGGCGCGTACAGGTGCTCCACCACGAGCGTTCCCGCACCGAAGAGTGCGGCGCGCTCGCCGAGGCGCGAGGTGACGACCTCCAGATGAGCGGTGGAACGGGGCAGGGCCCGCTGGTAGAGCAGTTCGCGCACCCCGGTGAGGAACGGAGTTCCGGCCAGATCTCCGGCGATCATCAGAACTCCGGGGTTCAGGAGCGTCACGACGGTGGCGAGGACCTCGCCCACGTGCCGCCCCGCCTCGCGCGCGAAGCCCATCGCCTCGGGGTTCCCCGCCGCCAGGAGCTCCCGCACATCCGCCCCCGATGCCGCGGGGACCCCCGCCTCCGTCAGCCGGCGTGCCACGGCCCGCCCGCTGGCCACGGCGGCCAGGCAGCCGTACGAACCGCACTTGCACAGGGCCTCGGCGCCTTCCGGCACCCGGATGTGGCCGATGTCCCCGGCGCCTCCGTCGATGCCCCGGTAGACCTCGCCGCCGACGACGACGCCCGCGCCGATGCCGGTGGAGACCTTGACCAGAGCGAAGGCCGAGCACCCGGGGTAGGTGGCGCGCTGTTCGCCGTACGCCATGAGGTTCGCGTCGTTGTCGACGAGGACCGGGATGTCGGCGGGCCCGCCCGTCTGCTCGGCGAAGGCGCGGCGCAGGCGGCCTCTTATGTCGTACCCGTCCCAGCCCGGCATGATCGGCGGCTGGACGACACGGCCCGTCTCGCTGTCCACCGGGCCCGGCACGGCGAGCCCGATGCCGCAGACCGAAGCGGGGGCGCGGTCGGCCTTGCGCAGCAGCTCGGCGAAGCGGACGCCCAGCTCGCCGAGGACCGCTTCGGGGCCGTCCTCGATCGCCAAGGGCCCCGCGTGATCGGCGATGACCTCACCGGTGAGGCCGAGCAGGGCGGTGCGGGCGTGCCGGGTCTCCAGGTCGGCGGCGAGGACGACCGCGTGGTCGTCGTCGAACTCCAGGCGGACGGCCGGGCGTCCGCCGAGCGGTGAGCCCGCCTTGCCCGGGTCGCCTCCCGCGCCCTCGCGCAGCCAGCCCGCGCGGAAGAGCCGGTCCAGGCGCTGGCCCACCGTGGCGCGGGAGAGCCCGGTGACCTGTTGCAGGGCGCCGCGCGTCGTGGCCCGCCCGCTGCGCACCAGGTGGAGCAGGTCACCGGCGCCGGCATGCTGCCCGCCCACGCGCCCCGTCGCCGCCTGCTCTTCGCTCTCCGCCCGGACCGGCATCCGCTCTCCCCTTACCTCTCGCTCCGCCCCCTTGCGCATGTCAACTCCACGTTACATATTGGGTTTTGCGAGTCGAGTAGACATAACTCTAGGGTGGGAAATGCAGAACTGACAGGGCGTCGAGCCTCTCGGAGGGATCCGCTTGGACCGCACGCATACGGGACACACCGCCCAGTTGACCGCCCGCCGTGCAACCCCTTCGCTGCGCGAGCGCGCCGCCGAGGTGCTGTGGGCGAACTGGACGGGCACGTCGACGGTCCCGTCCAGGCAGCTCTATCCGCACCAGTGGTCCTGGGACTCCGCGTTCATCGCGATCGGCCTGCGCCATCTCTCCCCCGTGCGCGCCCAGTTGGAGCTGGACACGCTGCTCTCCGCGCAGTGGGGCGACGGACGTGTCCCGCACATCGTGTTCAACCCCGCCGTCCCCCTGGACGCCTACTTCCCCAGCCCCGACTTCTGGCGCTCCACCACCGCAGGCCGCGCGGCCGGGGCACCCGGTGCCGTGCAGACCTCCGGCATCGTGCAGCCGCCGGTCCACGCGCTCGCCGTCCGGCTGGTCCACCGCGCCGACCCCGGCCTCTCCCGCGCCCGCTCGTTCCTGGCCCGCGCCCACCCCCGGCTCGCGGCCTGGCACGGCTATCTGCTGCACCGCAGGGACGCGGGCGGCGCGGGCCTCGCCTCCGTGGTCCACCCCTGGGAGCAGGGCATGGACAACAGCCCTTGCTGGGACGCCCCGTTGAGCCGCGTGACCCCGGCGGATCCGGCCGCGTACCGCCGCGCGGACCTGGACCACGGCGCCGCGGAGGACCGGCCGACCGATCTCGACTACGGGCGATACGTGCGGCTGGCCGCGGACTACCGCGATCGCCGGTACGCCGACGGGGCGGTCGGTGAGTCTGTGTGCGCGGAGGGCGGGTTCGCCGTAGAGGACCCTTCCTTCAACGCTCTCCTGATCGCCTCCGAGTACGCACTCGCCGACATCGAGGCGGAGTTGGGCCTGCACGACGCCTCCGCCGCACGGGAGGTCCGCGCGGCGGCACTCACGCGGGTCCTCGTGGACCGGCTGTGGGACCCGGCGGAGGGCATGTTCTTCTGCCGCGACCTGTGCTCGGGGGAGGGCAACAGACAGCTGAGGCAGCCGGGGCGGCTGGTGCCCGAGCGTGGGGTCGGTGGCCTGGTCCCGCTGATCCTGCCCGCGCTGCCGCGCCCTGTCGCCACCGCGCTCGTACGGACCGCGTGCGGACCGCGCTTCGGCCTCGGAGGACCCGCGCGGCTCGTGCCGAGCTACGACCTCACCGGACACGCCTTCGACCCGCGGCGCTACTGGCGCGGACCGGCGTGGATCAACACCAATTGGCTGCTGGAGCGGGGCCTTCGGCTGCACGGCGAGCGCGAGCGGGCGGACGGCCTGCGGCGTGCGCTGCTGGACGTGGCCGGAGATTCCGGGTTCGCGGAGTACGTGGACCCGTACACAGGGCGGGGCTGCGGCGCGCGTGGCTTCGGCTGGAGCGCCGCGCTCGCCCTGGATCTGCTGCTCGACGATCCCGCCGGGCGTGACGAGGAGCCGCACGGGAGGCCGGCTGACGTGCCTGCCGTGGCGGTGACGAGGGAAGGGCTGAGGGATGGCTGATCTGCGTCAACCACTGGTGCGGGGCGGTACGTTCGCGGCGCTCGAATCGGGTGGCGACATCAGCGGGGTGCCGGGCGGGACGTCCCCGGCAGGCCTTTTCGTACGCGACGCCCGGCACCTGAGCCGCTGGCAGTTGACGGTCGACGGGACAGTGCCCGAGATCCTCGCGCCGGCGTCGGACGCCGACGCGGACGCGGGCGTCGCGCGGTGCGTCCTCGTCCCGCGCGGCGGCAGGCAGGAGCCCGCATCCTGCACCCTCTTCCGCGAACAGGCGGTGGCGGACGGCGCGTTCGTGGAGTCGCTGCGCGTCACGTGCAACCGCCCGGGACCGACGACCGTACGTCTCGCGCTGACCGTGGACGCCGACTTCGCCGACCAGTTCGAGCTGCGCTCCGACCACCGTACGTACGAGAAGACGGGCGCGGTCAGGTCGCGAAGGGTCATCGGGGGCGGTGAGGGCGAGGGCAAGGGTGCCTCTCCCGAGGGCATCAGGGGCATCCAGGGCATCGAGTTCGCCTACCGGCGCCGCGGCTGGTGCTCCCGTACGACCGTGACGGCGGAGCCGGCTCCGGACGCCGTCGAGGAGACAGGGACCGGCGCACGGCGGCTCGTCTGGGCCCTGGACCTGGACGCGCACGAGACGACCGAGGTGACACTGCGCGTTGCGGCGCACCCGCACGGAGCGCCGGAGCCGCCACAGGTGCCGTCGGGCCCGAAGGAGGCAGCAGCTGAACTCGCCGCCCAGCAAGCGGAGTTCACGTCAGGCATCACCATCCCCCACGGCTGGCCCGAACTGGCGGCGGCCTGCGACCGTGGCCTCGCGGACCTCGCCGTACTGCGGGTGCCCGCGTCGGGGCCGGACGGCGAGACGCTGAGCGTCCCGGCGGCGGGCGTCCCCTGGTTCATGACGCTCCTGGGCCGCGACGCCCTCCTGACCTCGCTCTTCGCCCTCCCCTACGTGCCGCGCCTGGCCGCGGCGACGCTCCCCGCGCTCGCCGCCGCCCAGGCGACGGAGGCCACCGAGGGGGCTGTCGCCAAGCCCGGCAAGATCGTGCACGAGGTACGGCACGGGGAACTCGCGCACTTCGGGCAGGTGCCGTACGGGCGCTACTACGGCTCGGTGGACGCGACCCCGCTCTTCCTGGTCCTGCTGGGCGCGTACACGGAACGGACGGGCGACACGACCCTGGCCCGGCGCCTGGAGCCGCACGCGCGGGCCGCCGTCGGCTGGATCCTCGACCACGGCGGCCTCACGTCGCGCGGTTACCTCGTCTACCGCGCGGACGAGGGCGGCCTCGCCAACCAGAACTGGAAGGACTCCCCCGGCGCGATCTGTTCCGCCGACGGCAGCCGCGCCACGGGCCCGGTGATGGCGGCGGGCGCGCAGGGCTACGCGTACGACGCGCTGGGCCGCACGGCGTGGCTTGCCCGCACGGTCTGGGGCGACAAGGTGTACGCGGACCTGCTCACGCAGGCGGCGGCCGACCTGCGGGACCGCTTCCAACGGGACTTCTGGATGCCGTCCAAGGGCTTCCCCGCGCTCGCCCTGGACGGCGAGGGCCACCAACTCAACGCCCTCGCCTCGGACGCCGGCCACTTGCTGTGGTCCGGCCTCCTGGACAAGGAGTACGGGGAGGCGGTGGGCCGCCGCCTCCTGGAACCGGACTTCTTCTCGGGCTGGGGAGTGCGCACCCTGGCCGCGGGACAACCGGCGTACCACCCGCTCTCGTACCACCGGGGCTCGGTATGGCCCCACGACAACGCCCTGATCGCACTCGGCCTCTCCCGCTACGGCCTCCATGACGAGGCACGGGCGGTGGCACGGGGCCTGGTGGCGGCGGCGTCACGTGGCGGCGACCGCTTGCCGGAGGTACTCGCGGGCTACGGCCGGGACGCTTACCCGTGCCCGGTCCCGTACCCGTACGCATGCGTACGGGAATCACGATCAGCGGCGGCGCCGTTCGCGCTGCTGAGTGCGGTGGGTGGGTAGCTGACCCGAAGCCTTGCGTGCCGTAATCACCGGCTCCGCCGAGTCCGTCCTCAAACTCCCCGAAGCTCTTAAAGGGCAGGGGGACCCCCACGACGGGCTGGATCCATCCGGCCCCTCAGCCCCCGGACGTGTCCAACTCCGCGTCCTCGCTGATGCCCGCGCAGTCGTAGGGGTCCTTCAGCCAGCCGTCCGGCAGGACCACGCGGTTGTTGCCGGACGTGCGGCCACGCGGGCCGTCGGCGCCCGTCGGCCAGCCCTGGTCGAGGTCCAACTCGCCCAGGCCGTCCTCCAGTTCGGCGAGGGACGAAGTGATCGCGAGGCGCTTTCGCATCTCCGAGCCGACCGCGAATCCCTTCAGGTACCAGGCCACGTGCTTACGGAAGTCGATGACGCCGCGCGCCTCGTCGCCGATCCACTCGCCGAGGAGGGTCGCGTGGCGGAGCATGACCTTCGAGACCTCGCGCAGGTCGGGGGCCTTGGGCGCGCCCGTGCCCTCGAAGGCGGCCACCAGGTCGGCGAAGAGCCAGGGGCGGCCGAGGCAGCCGCGGCCGACGACGACTCCGTCGCAGCCGGTCTCCTTCATCATGCGGACCGCGTCGGCGGCCGACCAGATGTCTCCGTTACCCAGGACGGGGATCTCGGGGACGTGCTCCTTGAGGCGCGCGATGGCGTCCCAGTCGGCGGTGCCGCCGTAGTGCTGGGCGGCCGTGCGGCCGTGCAGGGCGATCGCCGTGACGCCCTCCTCGACGGCGATGCGGCCCGCGTCGAGGAAGGTGATGTGCTCGTCGTTGATGCCCTTGCGCATCTTCATCGTGACGGGCAGGTCCCCGGCGCCGCTGACGGCCTCACGCAGGATCGCGCGAAGGAGGGGCCTCTTGTACGGGAGCGCGGAGCCGCCGCCCTTGCGGGTGACCTTGGGGACGGGGCAGCCGAAGTTCAGGTCGATGTGGTCGGCGAGGTCCTCCTCGGCGATCATGCGGACCGCCTTGCCGACCGTCGCCGGGTCGACGCCGTACAACTGGATGGACCGGGGCTTCTCGGTCTCGTCGAAGTGGATCAGCTGCATGGTCTTCTCGTTGCGCTCGACCAGGGCGCGCGTCGTGATCATCTCGCTGACGAAGAGTCCCTTGCCCCCGCTGAACTCACGGCACAGCGTCCGGAAGGGCGCGTTCGTGATGCCCGCCATGGGCGCGAGCACGACGGGCGGCCGCACGGCGTGCGGGCCGATCTGAAGCTGGGGCTCCATGGCGCGGGGTCCTCCGGGACGCGGGAAGCGGGGGGGGCAGACCTCCTATTGTCCCCCATGCGCACGAGTGCCCGTACGGCCCGGCTCGCGCACCCGGCCGGGCCCCTTGTCCACGCACCCGGCTCGCGGACCGGGCTCGTGCCCCGTCAGGGGCGCGGGGGAACTGCGCGAGCGACCCCCGACGGCCCGCGAGGGCTGAGCGCGCAGTTCCCCCGCGCCCTGACGGGGACGCGCCACACAGTCCGCCGGGATACCGTCGAAGCCATGCCCGAACCAGAGCTCACGCACCGCCGACGCATGCTGGTCCTCGCGATCTGCTGCATGAGCCTGCTCATCGTCAGCCTCGACAACACCGTGCTGAACGTGGCCCTGCCCTCCATGGCCCGCGAGTTCGACACCAACATCTCGGGCATGCAGTGGACGATCGACGCCTACACCCTCGTACTCGCCGCGCTCCTCATGCTCGCGGGGTCGACGGCGGACCGCGTGGGGCGACAGAAGATCTTCAAGGTGGGTCTGGTGATCTTCACGGTCGCCTCGGTGGCCTGTTCCCTCGCGCCCAATCTGGAATCCCTGGTGGCCTTCCGCATGTTCCAGGCGGTAGGCGGGTCCATGCTCAACCCGGTCGCGATGTCGATCATCACCAATACCTTCACCGAGCCCCGCGAGCGGGCCCGCGCCATCGGCGTCTGGGGCGGTGTGGTCGGCATCTCCATGGCCGCGGGACCACTCGTGGGCGGGGTCCTGGTGGACTCCGTCGGCTGGCGCTCCATCTTCTGGATCAACCTGCCGGTCGGCCTCGCGGCGCTGCTCCTCACCATCCGGTACGTCCCCGAGTCCCGCGCCCCCAAGCCACGCCGCCCCGACCCCGTGGGCCAGCTCCTGATCATCGTGCTGCTCGGCGCCCTGACGTACGCGATCATCGAGGCGCCCACGGCCGGCTGGACATCCCCGCTGATCATCGCGTTCGCGGCAGCGGCGCTCCTGGCCCTGCTCGGCCTTCTCGCCTACGAGCCGCGCCGCGCCGACCCCCTCATCGACCTGCGCTTCTTCGGCTCGGCGCCGTTCAGCGGGGCGACGGTGATCGCGGTCTGCGCCTTCGCCGCGCTGGGCGGCTTCCTCTTCCTGTCCACGCTCTACCTCCAGAACGTACGCGGCCTGACCGCCCTGCACGCGGGCGTGTGGATGCTGCCGATGGCCGCGATGACGCTGGTCTGCGCCCCGCTGTCGGGCCGCCTGGTCGGCAGCCGGGGCGCGCGCCTGCCCCTCCTCATCGCCGGGATCGCGATGACGACATCCGGTGTCCTCTTCGCCGCGTTCGACGCGGAGACCACGAACGCGACGCTCCTCCTCGGCTACGTCCTCTTCGGCCTCGGCTTCGGCTTCGTGAACGCCCCCATCACCAACACCGCCGTCTCCGGAATGCCCCGCGCGCAGGCGGGCGTGGCCGCCGCCGTCGCCTCCACCAGCCGCCAGATCGGCCAGACCCTTGGCGTCGCGGTCATCGGCGCGGTCCTGGCCTCCGGGGTGGGGACTTCGTCGTACGCAGCCGTCTTCACGGAGGCGAGCCGACCCGCCTGGTGGATCATCGCGGGATGCGGTCTGGCGGTGCTCGTACTGGGCGCGCTGACCAGCGGGCGGTGGGCGAGGGGGACGGCGCGGCGGACGGCTGAACGCCTCGAAGCTATGCCGCAGGGACCGCTTGCGGGTAGAGCACGCTCGGCTCGGCGCTCAGCGCGGCCTTGAGCCGGACGCTCGCCTCGTCGGCGAGGACCTCGAACGCGCGGGCCTCGACACCGTCGAGTCCGGCGCGTACGACATCGGCGGGATCGTTCTTCTCCACGTCGTACCCGGCCATCATGTCGGTGTCGACGCTCCCCACGATCAGGCCTGTCACCGAGGTGCCCTGGCCGATGAGTTCGAGCCGGACGCCGTTGGTGAGGCTCCAGGCCGCCGCCTTGGCGGTGGCGTACGCGTTGGCGCCGTCGTACGAGGTCCAGGAGAGCGCCGAGAGGAGGTTGAGGACGGCGCCGCCGCCGTTGCGGGCGAGGACCGGGGCGAACGCGCGGACCATGTTCAGCGGGCCGAAGAAGTTCGTCTCCATCTCCAGGCGGATCAGGTCGAGTTCCCCGGCCACGAGGTTCTGCCGGGTCGCGGTCCCAGCGTTGTTGATCAGCAGCGTGACGTCCTGCGCGGCGTGCGCCGCGGCGGCGACGGACGCCGGATCGGTGACGTCGAGCCGCAGCACTTCCACGCCGGGGATGTCGACGCGCTCCGGAGTGCGCGCGGTCGCGTAGACCTTGTCGGCGCCCCTCTCCAGGAGCTGCTGGGCGAAGTGGCGGCCCATGCCGCGGTTGGCGCCGGTGACGAGAGCAGTGGAACCGGAGATTTTCATGGATGCCTCCTGGCTGACTGGAGCGCGAGCCGCTCACAGTGGCTACGCTAAAACCTGACGTTGACGTCAGAGGCAAGTGCTGAAGCCGGGAGAGCTCATGCGCATCGGGGAACTGGCCACCAAGGCGGGCGTGAGCGTGCGAGCGCTGCGCTACTACGAGGAACAGCAGCTGCTCGCCTCGGAGCGCAGCGCCAGCGGGCAGCGACAGTACACGGACGGCGCGGTCGACCGCGTACGGCTCATCCAGCAGCTGTACGCGGCGGGCCTGCCCAGCAGGACGATCGTGGAGCTCCTCCCCTGCGTCGAGACGGGCGAGGTGACCACGGAGCTGCTGCACCGCCTGGCGGCCGAGCGGAGCCGCATCGACGCCCAGATCCGGAGCCTGACGAGCACCCGCGACCGGCTCGACGACATCCTGACGACGACCACCACGTCCTGGTGCACGGGCCGACCCTGCCCGCCGGCGGACACTACGCTCGCGCCGTGACTGCGACTTGGGATCCCACGGCATCAGGCGTACTGCGCCTCCCCTCGGGCCGCCTCATCCGCGGCCGGGGCCTGCGCCACCCCCTCCCGGCGGGCCCGACACCCGACTTCGCGCTGCACCTCCTCGGCAAGGAGCCCCCCGCCGCCGACTGGGAGTCCCGCTGGCTGCGCTGGCCCGACTTCCGGCTACCCACAGACCGCGCCGCGACGGCGTCCGTCCTGGCCGAGGCACTGGAGCGCGCCGGGAGCGAACGGGTCGAGGTCGCGTGCGGGGGCGGCCTTGGGCGTACGGGCACGGCACTGGCGTGCATCGCGGTCCTGGAGGGGGTGCCGGGGGACGAGGCGGTGGCGTATGTGCGGGAGCACTATGCGCGGCGGGCGGTGGAGACGCCGTGGCAGAGGGGGTTCGTGAAGCGGTTCGGCTGACGCGGGGGAACCTGGAGTGACAGATGACAGATGACAGATATTGAAATCTGTCATCTGTCATGGCATGGTGAATGCATGCGTACTCTCACCCTCGGAACCACCGGCCCCCAGTCCTCCGCCATCGGTCTCGGCGCCATGGGCATGTCCGCGCTCTACGGCGACGCCGACCGCACGGAGTCCATCGCGACCATCCACGCCGCCCTCGAAGCAGGCGTCACTCTCATCGATACCGGCGATTTCTACGCCATGGGTCACAACGAAATGCTGATCGGCGAAGCCCTCCGCTCCGCCCCCGCCGCGCGCCGCGAACAGGCGCTCACCAGCGTCAAGTTCGGCGCCCTCCGCGACCCGGACGGCGGCTGGTCCGGGCATGACGGGCGGCCCTCTGCCGTCAAGAACTTCGCCGCGTACTCGCTCCAGCGGCTCGGGGTCGACCACATCGACGTCTATCGCATCGCCCGCATCGACCCCGACGTCCCCATCGAGGAGACCGTCGGCGCGATCGCCGAGCTGGTCGAGAAGGGGCACGTCCGGCACATCGGGCTCTCGGAGGTCGGCGCCGACACCATCCGCCGCGCCGCCGCCACCGCCCCCATCTCCGACGTACAGATCGAGTACTCGCTCATCACACGCGGCATCGAGGAGCAGATCCTGCCGACGGTCAGCGAGCTCGGCATCGGGATCACGGCGTACGGAGTGCTCTCCCGCGGTCTCATCTCCGGCCACTTCTCCCGCGACCGCAAGCTGGCCGCGAACGACTTCCGGTCGATGAGCCCCCGCTTCCAGGGCGAGAACCTCGACCGGAACCTGGACCTCGTCGAAGCCCTCCGCAAGATCGCCGAGCAGAAGGGCGTCAGCGTCGCGCAGACGGCCATCGCCTGGGTCCTGGCCCAGGGCCCGCGGCACGACGCGGCGATCGTCCCGCTCGTCGGCGCCCGCCGCCGCGACCGTCTCACCGAGGCGCTCGGCGCCCTCGACGTGACCCTGGACGCGGCCGACCTCGCCGCGATCGAGCAGGCGGTGCCCGCGGACGCCGCGGCCGGCGCCCGCTACCCGGAGTCACAGATGGCGCACCTCGACAGCGAGCACTGATCGCCCCCGGGTACGGTCACTGTCATGGCAACCGGCACCCTGACCCCCGAGCGGATCCTCGAAGCCACGGAGGACATGCTGCGCCGCCACGGCGCGGCGAAGGCCACGGTCGTGGACGTGGCCCGCGCGCTCGGGGTGAGCCATGGCACGGTCTACCGCCACTTCCGCACGAAGGCGGCGCTCCGCGAGGCGGTCACGAAGCGGTGGCTGGACCGAACGACGGGCGAGTTGGTGCTGATCGTCGAGGACCGTTCGGTGCCCTCCGATGTCCGGCTGCGCCGCTGGTTCTCGGCGCTCTTCGCGGCCAAGCGCCGCAAGGCGGGCGACGATCCGGAGCTGTTCTCCACGTACGAGGTGCTGCTCGGTGAGAGCAGTTCCGTCGTCGAGGCGCACATCGGTGAACTGGTGGCGCAGCTGGAGGTGATCATCGGAGAGGGCATCCAGCGCGGCGAGTTGGCGTCACCGCTCCCCGATCCAGCGCTGGCCGCCCGCGCGGTCTTCGACGCCACCAACCGCTTCCACGACCCGGCCTACGCGGGCGAGTGGTCGAAGCCCGGCATCGAATCCGCCTTCACGGCGGTGGTCGACCTGGTCGTCCGCGGCCTGCGCCCCTAGCGGCCGCCGCCCGGAGAGTTCACGGCACCGACGGATCCACTGTCGCCTGATGCTCCTCCGCGAGGTGTTCCTCCGCCTTGAGCCACGGCAGGAACTGCACCCGCTTTCCCCAGCCGCACGTGTCGCAGCTCAACTGGCGTTGGACGCCCGACTTCTGCACGTGCACGACATGCTCGCGCCCGTGCTGGTCCCATCTGCTGACCTTGCTCGTGGTCATCGAAGGCATGGCGAACAGTGTGCAGCAGAAGCCCCCGGTTCCGTCCATCGGAACCGGGGGCTTCTTTCAACCTTCACTCAGCGGCGAACGTCCGAGCGGCGTCAGCAGCCCACCAGACGCGAGGCGAGGTAGCCCTCGATCTGGTCGAGGGAAACCCGCTCCTGCTTCATCGAGTCGCGCTCGCGCACCGTCACCGCGTTGTCGTCCAGGGTGTCGAAGTCGACCGTCACGCAGTACGGCGTGCCGATCTCGTCCTGGCGGCGGTAGCGGCGGCCGATGGCGCCCGCGTCGTCGAAGTCGATGTTCCAGTTCTGGCGCAGGGCCGTGGCGAGGCCCTTGGCCTTCGGCGACAGCTCCGGGTTACGGGAGAGCGGAAGCACCGCTACCTTCACCGGCGCGATGCGGTGGTCGAAGCGCATGACCGTCCGCTTCTCCAGCTTGCCCTTCGCGTTCGGCGCCTCGTCCTCGATGTAGGAGTCCAGGAGGAACGCCAGCATGGTGCGGCCCACGCCCGCCGCCGGCTCGATGACGTACGGGGTCCAGCGCTCGCCGGCCTCCTGGTCGAAGTAGGACAGGTCCTGGCCCGACGCCTTGGAGTGCGCGGACAGGTCGTAGTCCGTGCGGTTGGCGACGCCCTCGAGCTCGCCCCACTCGCTGCCGCCGAAGCGGAAGCGGTACTCGATGTCAGCGGTGCGCTTGGAGTAGTGGGAGAGCTTCTCCTTCGGGTGCTCGAACCACCGCATGTTCTCCTCGCGCAGGCCCAGGCCGGTGTACCAGTTCCAGCGCTGCTCCATCCAGTACTCCTGCCACTTCTCGTCCTCGCCCGGCTTGACGAAGAACTCCATCTCCATCTGCTCGAACTCGCGGGTCCGGAAGATGAAGTTGCCGGGCGTGATCTCGTTGCGGAAGGACTTGCCCATCTGCGCGATGCCGAACGGCGGCTTCTTGCGCGAAGTCTGCTGGACCTGGGCGAAGTTGGTGAAGATGCCCTGCGCGGTCTCGGGGCGCAGGTAGGCGACGGAGCCGCTGTCCTGCGTGGGGCCGAGGTGCGTGGAGAGCATGCCGGAGAACTGCTTGGGCTCGGTGAACTGGCCCTTGGTGCCACAGTTGGGGCAGTTGACGTCGGCCAGGCTCTCGGGCGGACGGCCGTGCTTGGCCTCGTAGGCCTCTTCCAGGTGGTCGGCGCGGTGCCGCTTGTGGCAGGAGAGGCACTCGGTCAACGGGTCGGAGAACGTCGCGACGTGACCCGAGGCCTGCCAGACCTCCGTGGCGAGGATCACCGACGAGTCGATACCGACGACGTCCTCGCGCGAAGTGACCATGTAACGCCACCACTGGCGCTTGAGGTTCTCCTTGAGCTCGACGCCGAGCGGCCCGTAATCCCAGGCGGCACGCTGGCCGCCGTAGATCTCACTGCACGGGTAAACAAAGCCACGGCGCTTGCTCAGGCTGACGATGCTGTCGATCTTGTCGGCGGCCACGGTGCTCTCTTCATTACGACGGTGGGCGAAGCGAATGACTCAGGTTACCGGCGGCCTTACCCCCCTAATCAAATCGGTTCCCGGTCGACCACGGATCCACCTCCGGTCCGACCCGCTAGTTGACAATCGTTTCCAGATTTGTTGAAAATGAGTGTCATGAACGTACGTCGCCTCATACCTACCGCAGCCGTCGCCTCCGTCACGGTCCTCGGCCTCACGGCCCTGTCCGCCTGCTCCTCCTCCAGCGCCGCGGACGACGACGGCAAGCTGAACGTGACGGCGTCGTTCTATCCCATGCAGTACCTGGCCGAGGAGATCGGCGGCGACCACGTCTCCGTGGACACCCTGACCAAGCCGGGTGTCGAGCCGCACGACCTGGAGCTCAGCCCGAAGCAGACCGCCTCGCTCGGCGAATCGGACTTCATCCTCTACCTCAAGGGCATCCAGCCCGCCGTCGACGACGCCATCGGCCAGTCCGGCGTGAAGAACACCGTGGATGCCGCGGAGCTCACCAAGCTGGAGAAGCACGGGACCGGGGTCGGCCACGACCACGGCCACGGAGGCGAAGAGCACGCCGGCGAGGAAGAACACGGACACGAGGAAGAGCACGGCCACGAGGGCGAGGGCGAGGCCGGAGCCGACCCGCACATCTGGCTCGACCCGGTGAAGTACGCCGAGGTCGCCGAGGGCGTCGGCAAGGCGATGGAGAAGGCCGACCCGGACCACGCCGCCACGTACAAGAAGAACACCGAAGCCCTGGTCAAGAAGCTGGACGGCCTGAACACGAAGTTCGAGGACGGCCTGAAGAACACGAAGACCAAGACCTTCATCACCACGCACTCCGCCTTCGGCTACCTCGCCGAGCGCTACGGCCTGGACCAGGAAGGCATCGCCGGCGTCGACCCCGAGTCGGACCCGAGCCCCGCCCGCATCAAGGAACTCCAGGACATAGCCAAGAAGGACGACGTCTCCACGGTGTTCTTCGAGACCCTCGCCAGCGACAAGACCGCCAAGACGCTCGCGAACGACGCGGGACTCAAGACGGACGTCCTCGATCCCCTGGAGGGAATCACGGACAAGTCCAAGGGCGATAACTATGTCGAGGTCATGGAGTCCAACCTCGCCGCGCTGCAGAAGGCCCTCGGCGCGAAATGAACGTACGGCTAGCAGCATCGGAGGCGCACGCCATGGGAGCCACGGAAGCCACGACCGGGGCGGAGTCCCCGCCCGTCATATCCGTGAGGGCGGCCACGGCCACCCTCGGCGCGCGCCCGGTGCTGCGCGGCATCGACCTCACCGTCAAGCGCGGTGAGGTCGTCGCCCTGCTCGGCGCGAACGGCTCGGGCAAGTCCACCGCCGTCCGCTCCGTGATCGGCCAAGTCCCCCTCACCGGCGGCGACATCAGCCTTTTCGGCACCCCCCTCAAGCGCTTTGGCCAGTGGGCCCGCATCGGCTACGTACCGCAGCGCACGACGGCCGCCAGCGGCGTCCCCGCGACGATCCGCGAGGTCGTGTCGGCCGGGCGCCTCTCGCGTACGAAACTGTCGAGGCTAGGCTGGTCGAGCAAGGCGGACCGCGCCGCGGTCGACCGGGCCATCGGGCTCGTCGGCCTCGCCGACCGCGCCAAGGACTCCGTGAGCGCCCTCTCCGGCGGCCAGCACCAGCGCGTGCTCATCGCCCGCGCGCTCGCCTCCGAGCCCGAGCTGCTGATCATGGACGAGCCGATGGCGGGCGTCGACCTCGCCAGCCAGGAGATCCTCGCCCAGACCCTGCGCGAGCAGGTCGCGGCCGGTACGACGGTTCTGCTCGTCCTGCACGAGCTGGGCGCCCTGGAGCCGCTGATCGACCGCGCGGTCGTCCTGCGCGACGGCTGCGTGACCCACGACGGCCCGCCGCCCAAGGCCACCGGACAGCACGCGCTGCCCGGCCACGACCACGTACATCCGCATTCGGCCGACGAGTACGAGCCGATCCGCACAGGACTGCTGACCTGATGATGATGGAAATCTTCCAGACCGAATTCATGCAGCGGGCGCTGATCGCCGCCGTCCTCGTCGGCATCACGGCCCCCGCCATCGGCATCTACCTCGTCCAGCGCCGCCAGGCCCTGATGGGCGACGGCATCGGCCACATCGCCATGACGGGCGTCGGCCTCGGCTTCCTGCTCAATTCGAGCCCCGTGTGGATGGCGACGCTGATCGCCGTCGTCGGCGCGGTGACGATGGAGCTGATCAGGGCCTACGGCAAGACGCGCGGCGACATCGCCCTCGCGATGCTCTTCTACGGCGGCATGGCGGGCGGTGTCCTGCTGATCAACCTCTCGGACACCGGCTCGAACGCGAACCTCTCCTCGTACCTCTTCGGCTCGCTCTCGACGGTCTCGGACTCCGACGTCACGGCGATCTGCCTGCTCGCCGCCTTTGTGGTCCTTGTCACGGTCGGCCTGCGCAAGCAGTTGTTCGCGGTGAGCCAGGACGAGGAGTTCGCGCGGGTGACGGGGCTTCCGGTGCGCGCGCTGAATCTGCTGATCGCGGTCACCGCGGCCGTGACGGTCACCGTCGCGATGCGCGTCGTGGGCCTGCTCCTGGTGAGCGCGCTCATGGTGGTCCCGGTGGCCGCGGCCCAGCAGATCACCCGCTCGTTCAAGGTGACGTTCATCCTGTCGGTGGTCATCGGCACCGCCGTGACCCTGTCCGGCACGGTGACGTCGTACTACCAGGACGTGCCGCCGGGAGCGACGATCGTCCTGATGGCGATCGGCGTCTTCGTCGTCCTGACGGCCCTCGCGACGCCCCTGGCCAGGCGCCGGGCGCGGGCCGTGGCTACCGCGGACGCGACCTGCACCGTGGACTTCCCCAAGGACGTCCCCGAGTCACGGCGTCCGGCGGACGAGGTCACCGTCTGAGAGTGAGCTGGCACAATGGCCCGACGGGATATGACAGATGTGCGGGCGATCGTGCGAGTTTTCAGTTGAGGAGGCACCTGTGACAACGGCTGCGGGACCCCCGGTACGAGGCCGATCCACCCGGCAGCGCGCCGCTGTGGCGGCGGCCCTGGGCGAGGTGGACGAGTTCCGCAGTGCGCAGGACCTGCACGACATGCTCAAGCACAAGGGCGATTCGGTGGGCCTGACGACGGTCTACAGGACGCTGCAGTCCCTCGCCGACGCGGGCGAGGTCGACGTGCTCCGCACGGACGAGGGCGAGTCGGTCTACCGCCGCTGCTCCACCGGCGACCACCACCATCACCTGGTCTGCCGGGTGTGCGGCAAGGCGGTCGAGGTCGAGGGCCCGGCGGTCGAGAAGTGGGCCGAGGCGATCGCTTCCGAGCACGGGTATGTGAACGTGGCGCACACGGTCGAGATCTTCGGCACGTGCGCGGAGTGCGCGAGCAAGTAGCCATGCGTACGTAGGGAAGGGCCCCCACCGTCAGCGCGACGGTGGGGGCCCTTCCCTACGTACGTATGGCTAACTGTCGGCGATCTGCTGCTCGTTCGGGATCGCTCCGCCGAAGCGGCGGTCACGCGAGGCGTATTCGAGGCAGGCGCGCCACAGGTCGCGGCGGTCGAAGTCCGGCCACAGGACGTCCTGGAAGACCATCTCGGCATAAGCGCTCTGCCAGAGAAGGTAGTTGGAGGTGCGCTGCTCGCCGCTCGGGCGCAGGAAGAGGTCGACGTCCGGCATGTCCGGGTAGTACAGGTACTTCGCGAAGGTCTTCTCGCTGACCTTGGAGGGGTCGAGCCGCCCCGCCTTCACGTCCTCGGCGAGCGCCTGTGCGGCGTCCGCGATCTCCGCGCGGCCGCCGTAGTTCATGCAGAAGTACAGGGTGAGCTTGTCGTTGCCCTTGGTCTGCTCCTGGGAGACTTCCAGCTCCTTGGCGACGGACTTCCACAGTTTGGGCATCCGGCCCACCCAGCGCACGCGGATACCGAGCTCGTCCAGCTGGTCGCGGGTCTTGCGGATGAAGTCGCGGTTGAAGTTCATCAGGAACTTCACCTCGTCCGGGGAGCGCTTCCAGTTCTCGGTGGAGAAGGCGTAGAGCGAGATCGCCCCGACGCCCATCTCGATGCCGCCCTGCAGCACGTCCAGGACGCGCTCGGCGCCGACCTTGTGCCCCTCGGTGCGCGGCAGGCCGCGGTCCTTCGCCCAGCGGCCGTTGCCGTCCATGACGATCGCCACGTGCTTGGGCACCAGCTCGCCGGGGATCTTCGGCGGTGTGGCGCCCGAGGGGTGCGGCTCGGGGGTCTTGTACTCACGGCGGGACCGTCCGAGGATTCCGCGTCGTGCCATGGGGGGCTCTCTCCTACCTAGCTGTTCTCTGTACGTGACGTGACGTGCTTACGTGGTTTTCTCGACGTACCGCAGCGAGCGGAGCCCGCGCTCCAAGTGCCAGTGCAGATAGGCGGAAACGAGCCCGCTGCCCTCCCTGACGTGCCGCGCCTCGCACGCGTCCGCGGCCTCCCAGTCTCCCGTGAGCAGCGCACCGAGCAGGCCGAGGGCTTCCGAGGAGGGTACGACGCTGCCGGGCACCCGGCAGTCGACGCAGACGGAGCCGCCCGCTGCGACGGAGAAGAACCGGTTCGGTCCGGGCATTCCGCACTTCGCGCAGGAGCTGAAGCTGGGTGCGTAGCCGTTCACGGCGAGGGAGCGGAGAAGGAACGCGTCGAGGATGAGATGCGGCTCGTGCTCGCCGTTGGCCAGTGTCCGCAGCCCGCCCACGAGCAGCAGGTACTGCTGCACGGCGGGCTCACCTTCGTGATCGGTGAAGCGTTCCGCGGTCTCCAGCATGGCCGTGCCCGCGGTGTAGCGCGCGTAGTCGGTGACGATCCCGCCACCGTACGGAGCGATGGTCTCACTCTGCGTACACAAGGGCAGTCCACGGCCGATGAGTTCGCTGCCGCGCGCGAAGAACTGCACGTCGACGTGCGAGAAGGGTTCGAGCCTGGCCCCGAACTTGGACTTGGTGCGCCGCACGCCGCGCGCGACGGCGCGGACCCGGCCGTGGCTGCGGGTGAGCAGCGTGATGATGCGGTCCGCCTCACCCAGCTTCTGGGTGCGCAGCACGACGCCGTCATCACGGAACAGACTCATGGGCCCATTCTCGCGTACGGGGCCGACAGCCGTGGCCGGGGTGGCCGATCGCCCCTACTGCCGGCTGATCGCCCGCGTGACGCCCGCCGCGATGGTCGTGGCCAGGGTCCATCCGGTGACGATCAGGGCGTACGAGAGCGTCTGATACGCCCCTTCCGCGGCGTACGCCTGCTCCTGGCCGAAGCCGACGATGGGGAGCAGCAGGTCGAGTGTGTAGAAGAAGGGGTCGAAGTCGGGTGCTTCGTCCGGCTTCAGGGCGCGGGGGTGGTGCAGGGCGTAGGTCACGGAACCCGCCAGGAGCAGCGAGAACAGCCACAGGGCGGCGCGGCCCGGACGGTAGCCGTAGCCGACGGTGGCGTCCTGGAGGTACCCCCAGGGCCTGGCCCACCAGGGCCGCGTCGTGCGGTGGCGGCGCAGTTTGGCGAGCTGCACCGTGCGGGCGGACGCGTCGTCGCCGATCCTGCGGTAGGCGGCGACGAGTTGCTCGTACGCGTACGGGACGTGGCCGTCGGTGTCCCGCTCCAGGACCTGGAGCCAGCGCTCGGCAGGCTCGTGCGGGCCGAACCTCGCGTACGTCAGGCCGTCCAGGCGGACGCGGTCCGGCCACGTCTCCGGGGCTATGTACAGAAGGTCGAGTTGGGCGCCGCGCAGGGTGATGGTGCCTTCGACCGGCGCGGCCCGGTGCAGCCACAGCGCGCCCCCCACCAGGCCACTGACGCGCAGAGACACGCCGCCCGGGTTGGAGAGACGGGCAGACCCGAAGTTGAGCTGGCCGGGAATGCGGGCACCGGCCAGATTGACCCGACCCCGCGCGGTGAGCCGCATGGCGTGGAAATCGGTCCCGACACTGAGGTTCGACGCGTGCAGGGCCGTGCCGCCCGGGTTGTCGAGCACGGCGTCGTCGAAGGTGATGTTCCCCGCGACGACGGCACCCGCCAGGCGCACAAGACCATGAGCCGTGAAGCCCCCGTCGGCCTGCAGGGCGTCGTCGATGGTGACGCGGCCGAGCGCCAGGATGGGCTCGGTGAGTTGCACGCCCTCCTCCCCCAGTTCCGCCCCGTCGAAGAACACCGCCCCCGAGATCCTCGCCCCGCCGAGCCGGACGGGCCCTCGGACCCGGCATCCGGTCATGCGCAACGAGCCGTCGACGCGCAGGGCGACGGCGTGCAGGCCGGGCAGCACGGACCGGCCCAGGTACAGCTGCCTCAGCTGCGCCCCGTACAGGTCGGGTTCTTCGTCGAAGTAGCAGGCCCACAGGTGGACGGGCCCCGCGACGTCCGCGTACTGAAGGTCGAGGCGTCCGCTGATCCGTGCCCCGGTGACCCTGAGTACCGGGGTCTCGCCCTCCTGGCGCGGTCCGTCGAGCAGCAGCGCACGGAGTACATCGGCCCGCACGGTTCGTTCGGGCCCCCATTCCGCCCCGGACTCGGGGGTGTCCCCGCTCGACGCCCGGAAGTCGACGGTTCGGCCGCGCGGGAACGCCTCCCACACGCGCCGCTCCGCGGGGGTCAGGTCATTGATCTCCATCGCCGCGACAATGACGCCGGCCGCCATGGGTGTCAACTGACCCTCCCTGGACATAAGTTGCTCTCCGGCCCCTGACTGAACCACCCACACCTGACAAACTGCCCGCATGAAGAGTGAGCTGTTCTCCACGGAGCACATGGCGCAGCAGTCCGTCGTCCCCGGGATGACCCTGCAGAACGCCACGTCCATCAAGTACGCGGTCAACGGCGAGATGCACGCCCGGCAGGGCGCGATGATCGCCTACCGCGGCGACCTGCAGTTCGAGCGCAAGGGCCAGGGCGTGGGCGGCATGCTCAAGCGTGCGGTGACCGGTGAGGGTCTTCCGCTGATGGCGGTGCGCGGGCAGGGCGAGGCGTGGTTCGCGCACGAGGCGCAGAACTGCTTCATCGTCGACATCGAGCCGGGCGACGTCCTCACCGTCAACGGCCGCAACGTCCTGTGCTTCGACGCGACGCTCTCGTACGAGATCAAGACGGTGAAGGGCGCGGGCGTCACCGGCGGCGGCCTCTTCAACAGTGTCTTCACCGGGGCCGGTCAGCTCGGCCTGGTCTGCGACGGCAACCCGCTGGTGATCCCGGTGTCGCCGCAGCAGCCGGTGTACGTCGACACGGACGCGGTGGTCGGCTGGACGGCGAACCTGGACACCTCGCTGCACCGCTCGCAGTCCATCGGCTCGATGATCAGGGGCGGTTCAGGGGAAGCGGTGCAGTTGCTGCTGCGGGGCGAGGGTTACGTCATCGTGCGGCCGAGCGAGCTGACCCCGTCGAAGCCGCAGGCGCACTAGCCCCTGCGGGCCCGCCGGACCTGGTCGGGGTGGCTGATGGCTTCCCAGGGGGCGAGGTTCCACGGGCTCGCGCGGTTCGCCGGGTCCAGGAGCGCCTGGAGGTGGGCGTCGGAGACGGCCTGGGGGGCGGGGAAGCTCTCGCTCTCCGTGCCCCTGAGGCTGTCGCGCCAGACCTCCCTGCCGAGGAGGTAGTGGTCGGCGTACTCCTTCCAGGAGGCGTACGTCCCCGCGACCGCCGGCACGACGTTCTTGAGCCGGTTCCAGGTATCGGTCTCGCTCAGCATCCCGCAGGCGAAGCCGCGCCGTGAGATGTCCACGTAGAGCGCGATGTCCCAGGCCAGCGGGGCGACGCCGGTGCGGCGCTGGGCCATGGCCCGGTAGCCGGTGTTCGCGAGCCCGGCCAGGCGCCCGAGCAGCTGCTCGGGCGCGGTGATCTCCCACTGATCGGCGAGCCACTTCTCGGCCTTGCCGTCGTCGATGCGGGTGAACGGATACAGGGTCGTCCGGGACGCGTCCTTGTCGCGGCTCACCGGCGCGCTCAGCGACACCATCCAGAGCTGGTGCGTGGTGAGCGGTGTCGAGTACTTGGACTCGACCCTCGGCTTGTTCCACTTCCTCCATATCGCCATGCGCCCGCACACTACTTCACGGCACTTCGCCCCGACTTCGTGCGTTCGCATAGGCGGTCGCGGCGCGGAGCCGCTCCGATTCGGTGGCGGTTCTGAGCGCGTCCGGCGTGCAGTCCCACTCCCGCCCGCCGCCGAAGGGGCGCAGCTGCGTGTAGGGCCCTTCGTGACCCATGACCCTGCCGACCTGGCCGGTGCGGGTGTCCACGGCGTAGGCGCCGATGGGCAGATACAGGTTCACCGTGGCACCTCGCCTTCGCCACGTGGCAGGACCGCCGCGAGGCGTGTCCCTACGTCGACGGAACATCCGCCCAATTCGATGATCGGACAGGGGGCTTCACGGGCCCAGGATGTGGGGTCGATCCGCAATGACGGAAGAATAATTCCGGCCCGTGCGAGTGCGGCACGCAATTCTTTCACGGTCTCCTCCGCTTCTTCGACGCATAGCGTCGAGTGCGCCTTGCTTTCAGCCATGACGTGACTCCCCTTTCCCATCGGACTTCACGCTTCGTGTCTCGATGGTGACGGGTCCGGCCTACACTCGTGAGGGGTCTGCTCTCTACAACTGCGGGGCAGTGAAGGGTGGTTGGCCGTGGCCAATGGTTCGCGACAGGCGGCTTGGGAGTTCTTCGGGGCCGAGTTGAAGAGGCGCCGGGAGGACGCGGGGCTCACGCAGTCCGCGCTGGGGCTTCAGGTCTTTGTGTCCGGTGCGTACATCGGCCAATTCGAACAGGCAATTCGCAAACCGCAGTTGGATGTCGCGCAGCGGATCGACGAGATTCTGCAATCCGACGGTATTTTCGAGCGGATGTGCCGCAAGCTGATCGATGACAAGCGGTATGCCGATTATTTCGCTCACGTCGAACCAGCCGTGGTCAAGCGTGCCCATGCGACTTACGATCTGCTTAGGGCCGCCGCTTTGTCGCCGGAGGCGTCCCTCGCCCTGATCGAGTCGGCGGCTGAGGACTACAGACGATGTACGAGTACGACCTGAGCACCGCACACTGGTACAAGAGCACGTACAGCAACGGTGACGGCGGCAACTGCGTCGAGGTCGCCTACGACTTCATCGGCGCCGCACGCTGGCGCAAGAGCACCTACAGCGATGGCAACGGCGGCAGTTGCGTCGAGGTTGCCGACGGAGTCCCCGGCATCGTCCCCGTGCGGGACAGCAAGAACCCCGAAGGCCCCGTCCTCCTGCTGGGCGCCAAGCCGTGGGCCGCGTTCGTGGCAGGCGTCAGCGCCACGTAACCAGGGGCGCGGGGAACTGCGCGACCAAACCCCACCGACCCGCGGTGAAAATCAGGACCCCAGCCCCTCCCTGCGGTACCGGATCTCACCACCGTCCCCCGGACCCACACCCACCACCACAAACCCCGCACGCACCAGCACGGCCCGCGACCCCACGTTCCCCGTATCCGTAGCCGCCCGCAGGGCAGTAAGCCCGTACTCCGCGGCAGCGACCCCGCACAGCTGGCGTACCGCGCTCGTGGCGAGGCCGCGCCCCGCCGCGCTCTCGGCGATGCGATAGCCGAGCTCAGCTTCCCCGCCCTCCACGTCGACGAGGTTGACCCTCCCGACAACGGCACCGTCACCAGCCACCAGGACATGGAAGTGACAGGCACCCGCGTCCTGTTCGGCCAGCAGGGCCGCATGCCGGGCGGCGAACTCGGCGAAGTACGCGTCGCCGCGGTCGGGGACGGACCGAGCGAAGTACTCCCGGTTCTCCCGCTCGAAGGCAAGCACGGCAGATGCATGGTCGGAGCGCAGACGCTGCAGTTCGGGCATGGCGGAACGCTAACCCTGCGACTCCCGCCGCCGCACCGGAAATATCCGGCACCCCGCGGGGTCACCGCGCCTCACCCCACCCCCCGAGACCCCTCCCCCGACCGCGCCGCGATCCCCCGGAAGTGATCCGCCATCGCCCGCTGCGCGCCCGCCACGTCCCGTGCCCGCAGCGCCGTCACTATGTCCCTGTGCCTGCGTACCGTCACGTCCGGCGCCGGGTCGCGGGCCCAGCCGCGTACGCCCGCCACCCGGTTGAAGACGTTCCAGAACGCGCCGAGCAGCTGCGGCACCAGCTCGTTGCCGAGCGAGCGGTAGAGCGTCTCGTGGAACTCGCGGTCGAGGTCCGGGAAAGCCGCGCCTCCGTCCGCCGATTCCTCCATCTTGCGGACCAGCGCCTCCAGTTCGCACAGCTCCTCGTCCGTCAGGAGCACCGCCACCCGGCGGACGAGGCCCTCCTCCAGGACCTCACGCACCTGGAGGATCTCCGCCAGCGCGTGGGTGTCGTCCGTGAGTTGCGCCAGTGCGCGGAACGTCAGGCCGTCGGCCAGGGGGGTCAGTGATGCCTGGCCCACGTACGTCCCGTAGCCGTGTCTGATCTCCACTATGTCCAGGGCCTGGAGCGCCTTGAGTGCCTCGCGCACCGAGTTCCTGCTGACCCCCAGCTCTTCCATCAGCTCGGCCTCGGTGGGCAGCGACGCGCCCGGACGGAGTCTCCGATCGAGGATCAACTGCATGACCGCGCGCTGGACTTGGCTGCCCACGCGCCGTTCGCGTACTGGCTCCTGAGGCATGCGGCACATCGTAGGCCCGCATGACATCCCACGTCCCACCTCCGGAGCGAGATCATCTGCACGGAGCCCCGAAGAGTCCGGAATGCGATCCGTGCGCGATCTCTTGACCGGCCATCGCGGCGCTCTTATGGTCGCCACGCCACCACGACGTAGGACGTGGGATCTCTCAAGGAGCAAGGGAGACACAGTGAGCGACGACCAGAAGACCAGCATCGGCTCCGCCGGGACGGCGTCCAGCTCCGCCGGGGCGGCGTTCAGCTCCACCGGACACACCGGACCCGCACCGGACCGCCGGTCCTTCATCAAGTACACCGGTGCGCTGGGCGCGGCCGCCGCCATCACCACCACGCTCTCCGCCTGCTCGTCGGGGCCCGAGTCCACGAACGACGCCGGAGGGGGCGGCGGCAAGGGCGCCGGCTCCACCCTCACCGCCGTCATCGGCTATGGGAACGACGGCAGTTGGGACCCGACGCAGACCGCGTCCGCCTTCGCGATGGCCGGCAACGAGCACATCTACGAGGGGCTGCTCAACACCGACCCCATCACCCGCGAGCCGTATGCCGCGCTCGCCACGGAGATCCCCACCGACGACAAGGCGACCACCTGGAAGTTCACGCTGCGGCCCGGCGCCAAGTGGCACGACGGGAAGCCCGTCACCGCCGACGACGTGGTGTTCGTCTTCGACCGCATCCTGGACCCGAAGACGCAGACCTTGGCCAAGGGCTTCTTCGAGAGCTGGCTGAAGGAGGTCAAGAAGGTCGACGCGACCTCCGTCGAGCTGGTTCTGAAGTTCCCGTTCCCTGATGGGCTTGCCCGGCTCTCGCTCGCCAAGATCATGCCGAAGCACGTCTACTCCAAGCCCGGCGCCTGGGACGAGGCGACCAAGGGCAAGGCGGTGGGCTCGGGCCCGTACAAGCAGGCGTCGCACCACGCGAAGTCCAACACCACCTTCGAGGCCTTCGCCGACTACAACGGCCCGCGCAAGGCCGCCTTCAAGAAGATGAACTGGCTGACCATCGTGGACGCGGCCCCCCGCGTCGCGAAGATCTCCGGCGGCAGCGCGGACTCGGAGATCGCGGACAACATCCCGTACGCCAACATCCAGCAGTTGGAGAAGGGCGGGCTGACGGTCGAGGGCGGGGCGGGGATGAACAACCTGTTCCTGATGTTCAACACCGCGCACAAGCCCTTCGACGACGTACGCGTGCGCCAGGCCCTGCACTACGCCATCGACACCGAGAAGATGATCCAGGTCGCGCTCAAGGGCCACGGCAAGGCGTCGACGTCGTTCCTCAACGAGTCCAACCCCTCCTACCGCCCGGCGAAGACGGTCTACGCGTACGACCCCGAGAAGGCGAAGAAGCTCCTGAAGGAGGCCGGGGTCAAGGATCTGTCGATCAATCTCATGGCGGTGAACGTGAGTTGGATCGTCGACTGCCTGCCGACCATCAAGGCCTCATGGGACGCGATCGGCGTCAAGACGACCCTGGATCCGCAGGAGACCACCGCGGTCTTCACCAAGATGGACCAGAAGAAGGACTACCAGATCGTCGCGGCCGCATCGAACCCCAACCAGTTCGGCATCGAGGCCGACCTGATCATGCACTACAACTACGGGCCCGAGAACCTGTGGATGGGCTACGCCCGCTGGGCGGGCAACTCCACCGCCAAGAAGCTCTTCAAGGACATGGACCAGGCGACGCGCGAGCCCGACGCGACGAAGAAGAAGGCGATGGTCCAGGACTACATCGACATCGTCGCCGAGGAGGCCGTGATCTATCCGGTCGTCCACAACGAGCTGATGACCGCCTGGGACCCGAAGAAGCTCACCGGCATCAAGGCGCAGCCCTATCCCGGCATCAATCTCCTCCAAGCGAAATGGGCCGACTAGCCCTTCCGGCACGACCGTTGGGAGTCGTACGACGTGACCGCCATCGTCAGAATCCTGGCCCGCCGCCTCGCACTGCTCGTCCCGCTGCTGCTCGGCATCGTCCTGTTCGTCTTCCTCGTGATGCGGTTCTCGGACGTCGATCCGGCGTCGGCGTTCTTCCAGGGCGCCAACCCGACCGAGGAGCAGCTGCAGCAGTTCCGCGAGGACAACGGACTGCTCGATCCGCTGCCGGTGCGCTATGTCGCCTTCGTCGGTGATCTGGTCCAGGGCGACATGGGCATCAGCGTGCTCACCCGCTCACCGGTGGTCGACCAGGTCACCACCGCGCTTCCGCTCACCGTGCAGCTGACCTTCATGGGCCTCGGCATCGCGGTGGTCATCTCGCTGCTGCTCGGCGTGACCGCCGCGATCTACCGCGACCGGCTGCCCGACCAGCTGATCCGCGTCATCTCGCTGACCGGCGTGGCGGCGCCCGGCTTCTGGCTCGCGCTGCTCATGATCCAGTATCTGGCGGTGGAGGCGGGTTGGTTCCCGACCGGCGGATACGTCAACCCCGGTGATTCACTGAGCGGTTGGCTGAAGACGATGACGCTGCCGGCCTTCGCACTCTCGCTCCCCGTGGCCGCCGGGCTCACCCGCATCATCCGTACGGCCGTCGTCGAGGAGCTCGACAAGGACTACGTACGGACGGCGATCGGCAGCGGTCTGCCGCCGGTGGTGGTCGTCGGCCGCAACGTCCTGCGCAACGCCCTGATCAACCCGCTGACGGTGCTCGGTCTGCGCGTCGGCTATCTGATGGGCGGCGCGGTCGTCATCGAGACGATCTTCTCGCTGCCCGGCATGGGGAAGCTGATGATCGACGCCGTGAAGAACGGCGACCCGGCCGTCGTGCAGGGGGTCGTCATCACGACGGCGGTCGGGTTCGTGGTCGTGAACCTGGTCCTCGACATCCTCCACCTGCTGGTCAATCCGCGCCTGAGGGGGGCCGCTTGATGATCATGTCGCGCAAGGCACTGACCGAACGGCTCTCGCAGCCGGGCATCCGGCTGCGGTCACTGGGCCGCCTCCCCCTGCTCTCCCGCGTCGCGGTGGGCATCGTGGGCGTGGTCGTCCTCGTGGCGCTCTTCGCGCCGCTGATCGCCCCGCACGACCCGCTCGACCAGCAGCCGCAGGTCGACGGCACGGGGCACCCGTCGGCCGACCACTGGATGGGGCAGGACAGTCTCGGCAGGGACATCCTCAGCCGGCTGATGTACGGGGCCCGCTGGTCCCTGGCGATCGGGCTCGGGGCGACGCTGCTCGCCCTGATCGTGGGCGCGGTGCTCGGCGCCATCGCCGCGACCTCGCGCAAGGCCGTCGACGAGACGCTGATGCGGTGCCTTGACGTCGTCATGGCGTTCCCCGGGATCGCGCTCGCGGCCGTCCTCGTGGCGGTGTTCGGGGGCGGCATCCTCGTACTGATCTGCGCCATCGCGTTCCTGTTCACACCGCCGATCGCACGGGTCGTGCGCGCGAACGTGATGGATCAGTACGGCGAGGACTATGTCGTCGCCGAACGCATCGTCGGCGCCCGCACCCCGCACATCCTCATCAAGCACGTGGCCATCAACTGCGCCGCGCCGATCCTGGTGTTCTGCACGGTGCAGGTCGCCGAGGCCATCGTCTTCGAGGCCTCGCTGTCCTTCATCGGCGCGGGCGTACGGCCGCCGGACCCGTCCTGGGGCAGCGTCATCGCCGACGGCAAGAACATGGTGCTGCTCGGCGGCTGGTGGGCGACCGTCTTCCCCGGCCTCCTGATGCTGATCACGGTCCTCGCCCTGAACATCCTCTCCGAGGGCGTGTCGGATGCCTGGGCGGCGCCCGCGACGCGCGACGTGCCGGGCGCGGCCCGCAAGGAGGACCGCCTCGAAGCCCCCGAGCCGGGCAGCGGCAAGGTCCTTGAGCTGCCGGGCCTGACGGAGGCGGCCCAGCGCCTGCGCTCACGCGCGCGACCACTGCCGGAAGGAGATCCGGTCCTGGCGGTCTCCGACCTCGCGATCGGCTTCGACGGCCGCCACGGCGGTGTGGACATCGTCGACGGCATCAGCTTCCACGTGCGACCGGGTGAAGTCCTCGGCCTGGTGGGCGAGTCGGGCTGCGGCAAGTCGCTCACCGCGCTGACCGTGATGGGCCTGGAGCCGAAGGGCGCACGTGTCAGCGGCCACGTCACCTTCGACGGACAGCAGTTGATCGGCATGCCCATGCGGGCCCGCAGGAGGCTGCTCGGCCACGACATGGCAATGATCTACCAGGACGCCCTTTCGTCCCTGAACCCCGCGATGACGGTCCGCTCCCAGCTCAAACAGGTCGTACGAAGGGGAGGGCGCCGCACGGCGGTGGAGCTCCTCGAACTGGTCGGCCTTGACCCGGACCGCACCCTGCGCAGCTACCCGCACGAACTCTCCGGCGGCCAGCGGCAGCGGGTCCTGATCGCGATGGCCCTCTCCCGCGACCCGAAACTGATCGTCGCGGACGAGCCGACGACGGCCCTGGACGTCACGGTGCAGGCCCAGGTCATCCAGCTCCTGCTCCGGCTGCGCGAGGAGCTGGGCTTCGCGCTGATCCTCGTATCGCACGACCTGGCTCTGGTCGCGGACGTCACCGACCGGGTGGTGGTGATGTACGGCGGCCAGATCGTCGAGACGGGCGTGACGGCGGACCTCGTCGAGGCGCCGTCGCACCACTACACGCGGGGCCTGCTCGGCTCGGTCCTCTCGCTGGAATCGGCGGCGGAACGCCTGACCCAGATCAAGGGCGTCGTCCCCTCGCCCGCCGACTTCCCCGCGGGCTGCCGGTTCGCGGACCGCTGCCCCCTGGCGAGCGAGGTGTGCCGCACGACGGCGCCCCGACTCGTCGGCGGGGCCGGGCACTCCATCGCCTGCCACCATCCGGCGGAGCAGCCGCCGAGAGTGCCGAAGCCCAGGGGAAGCGAGGCCCTCAAGTGAGTACGGATCTGATCTCGTTGAGCGACGCGCATGTCGTGCACCGGGCGCGCTCGGGCGGGTTGCTGTCGCGTGACCGTGTGTACGCCCTGACCGGCGCCGAGCTGACCATCGCGCCCGGCGAGACGGTGGGCGTCGTGGGCGAGTCGGGGTGCGGGAAGTCGACGCTCGCGAAGGTGCTCGTGGGGGTGCAGCGGCCCACGGCGGGCACGGTGTCCTTCCGGGGCCGGGACCTGTGGACGATGAAGCCCGCCGAGCGCCGGGCCGCGATCGGCCGGAACACCGGCATGATCTTCCAGGACCCGTCGACGGCGCTGAACCGCCGGCTGACGGTGCGGCAGATCCTCCGGGACCCGCTGGACGTCCACAGAGTGGGGACCACGGCCCAACGCAACGAGCGAGTGCGGGAGTTGATGTCCCTGGTAGGTCTCCCCAAGGTCCTGGCGGACGGATTGCCCGGACAACTGTCCGGCGGACAACGCCAACGCGTGGCGATCGCCCGCGCGCTGGCGCTCGAACCGGAGCTGGTGGTGGCGGACGAGCCGACGAGCGCGCTCGACGTCTCCGTGCGCGCGCAGATCCTCAACCTCCTCCTGGACCTGAAGGAGCGGCTCGGCCTGGCCCTGGTCTTCGTGTCGCACGACATCCAGACGGTGCGCAGGATGAGTGACCGGGTCATCACGATGTACCTGGGCAGGATCGTGGAGGAGTCGCCGGCGGAGGAGATCCTGGACAGGGCACGCCACCCCTACACACGGGCCCTGTTCTCGGCGACGCCCGGCCTCCTGGACCCCATCGACCCGATCCCGCTCGTCGGCCCGGTGCCGTCGGCCACGCGACCGCCGAGCGGATGCCCGTTCCGTACGCGGTGCTGGAAGGCGGACGAGGCCTGCGCCGCCACCATGCCGGACTTCGCGTTCTCCGTGTCGACGGAGGGGTCCGGACACCGCTACCGCTGCCACCACCCCGTGCGGGACGGCCAGTCCACGCACGAGCTAGTGATCCAGTCCGCCGCCACGGACGCGAGCCCCAGGGAGACTCCATGACTCTGCCCACCCCGCTGACCGGTGTCGTTCCGCCCGTCTGCACTCCTCTGACACCGGAGCGCGAGGTGGACACGGCGTCGCTCGTCAGGCTTGTCGACCACTTGGTGGCGGGCGGGGTCGACGGTCTCTTCGTCCTCGGCTCGTCGTCGGAGACGGCGTTTCTGACGGACGGGCAGCGGAGGGTGGTGATCGACACGGTGGCGGGCCATGTGGGGGGTCAACTCCCGGTGCTTGCAGGGGCGATCGACATGGCGACGCCACGGGTCCTCGACCACGTCCGCGCGGTGACGGAGGCGGGAGCGGACGGCGTGGTGGTGACGGCCCCCTTCTACACGCGCACACACCCGGCCGAGGTGGCCCGCCACTTCCGCCTGGTGGCGGCGGGTTCACCGGTACCGGTCTTCGCGTACGACCTGCCGGCCTCGGTCCACTCCAAACTGGGCGCGGAGCTGGTTCTGGAGCTGGCGGCGGAGGGGGTCCTTGCCGGACTGAAGGACTCCAGCGGGGACGAAGGGAACTTCCGGGAGGTCGTGCTGGGGGCGCGGGGGCGGACGGACGTCTCGGGGTTCAGTGTGCTGACGGGGTCGGAGACGACGGTGGACGCGGCGCTTGCGATGGGGGCGGATGGGGTGGTTCCGGGGTTGGGGAATGTGGACCCCGGGGGATATGCGCGGCTGTATCGGTACTGCCGGGAGGGGGATTGGGGGCGGGCTCGGGTGGAGCAGGAGCGGTTGTGCGGGCTTTTCGGGATGGTGCGGGTCGGGGATCCCGCGAGGATGGGCGGCAGCTCGTCCGCGCTCGGGGCGTTCAAGGCGGCGCTGCATCTGCGGGGGGTGATCGCTTGTCCGGTTACGGCGGAGCCGCAGGTTCCGCTGTCTGCGGGGGAGGTTGAGCGGGTGGGGAAGTTTTTGGCGGGGGCGGGGTTGTTGTAAGGACGGTCCCTGCGGGGCTTTCCCCGATCCCGCCCCTTCCCGAAACTGGGGCTCCGCCCCGGACCCCGCTCCTCAAACGCCGGAGGGGCTGAACTTCAGCCCCTCCGGCGGAGGTCATCTTCGGGGGTTACCGCGCCCCTTCCACCCCCGGCCGCACCAACCCCGACTCATACGCCACGATCACCAGCTGCGCCCGATCCCTCGCCCCCAACTTCCCCATGATCCGGCTGACATGAGTCTTCGCCGTCAGCGGGCTCAGCCCCAACGTCTCGGCGATCTCCGCATTGTTGAGCCCCCGCGCCACCAGCGAAAGCACCTGTCTCTCCCGCTCCGAGAGCCCCTCGGGTCCACCCGACCCCGCAGCCGCGGGCTCCGGGGCCCGCAGGACCCTGGCTATCAGGCGTGAGGTCGGGCCGGGCGACAGGAGGGACTCCCCCGCGGCCACCGTACGGATCGCCTCGAGCAACTCCCCCGGCCTCGTGTCCTTCACCAGGAACCCCGACGCCCCCGCCCGCAACGCCTCGACGACATGCTCGTCCGTGTCGTACGTCGTCAGCATCAACACCTTCACCCCGGCCAAGTCCTCGTCCTCCGCGAGGAGCCGCGTCGCCTCGATCCCGTCGAGATCCGGCATCCGGATGTCCATCACGATGAGGTCCGCCCGCTCCGACCGAGCCAGGTCGACCGCCGCGCGCCCGGTCCCCGCCTGCCCCACCACCTCCATGTCCGGCGCGGATTCGACCAGCATCGCGAACGCCGCCCGTACCAGCGTCTGATCGTCGGCGAGCAGCACACGAATCGTCATCCCAGCGTTCCCCCCGCCACCAACGGCAGCACAGCCGACACCGCGAATCCCCCGCCCTCCCGGGGCCCTGCCTCCAACGTGCCCCCCACACTCCGGGCCCGCTCCCGCATGCCCACGAGACCGAAGCCAGGAGTGTGCGAGGGATCCTCGGCCGCCCGGCGGCCGTCGTCCGTCACCGTCACCCGCAGCGCGGCGTCCGCAACTCCTACCCCCACCCGGATCGTGAGGCCGGGACCGCCGCCGTGCCGTACCGCGTTCGTCAGCGCCTCCTGCACGATCCGATAGGCCGCCGCGCCCACGGCAGGCGGCGCGTCGACCTCCCGTACCGCCAGATCGACCTCGGCCCCGGAGGTGCGTGCCGCCTCCGCCAGATCGGCGAGACCGTCGAGCCCCGGCAGCGGGCCC
Source organism: Streptomyces sp. A18 (assembly GCF_059026065.1). Classification (NCBI taxonomy): domain Bacteria; kingdom Bacillati; phylum Actinomycetota; class Actinomycetes; order Kitasatosporales; family Streptomycetaceae; genus Streptomyces; species Streptomyces sp. A18. Next base: position 486,292 of record NZ_JBWLKL010000003.1, read on the forward strand.
CTCGACTCCTCCGACGTTCCCGCCCTCAACACCTCCAACGTGGCCCGCAGTTCCCCCCGCGCCGAACGGCAGGTGTCGGCGATGTCGTCCAGGGCCCTGGCCACCGCCGTCCGGTCGAGCCGCTCGGGGTCCGCGGTGAGCACATGCGCCGCGACGGACGTCTGGACGCCGACCAGAGTGATGCTGTGCGCCAGCAGGTCGTGCAGGTCACGGGCCACCCGAAGGCGTTCCTCGGCGACCCGCCGCCGCGCCTCCTCCTCGCGCGTACGCTCCGCCCGCTGGGCCCGCTCCAGTACGGAGGCGACGTACTGGCGGTGGATGCGCACATACACGCCGAGCAGCAGCACGGAGACGATCCAGCCGGACATCCGCAGCACTTCGGCGACTTGGTGCGGGGACACCCTCGCGTTGACGGTCAGCATGATGCCGACGACGAGCAGGCCGGTGATCAGGGCGCGGCGCGGGCGCCCTGACACGGAGACGGTGTAGAGGGCGACCATGCCCACCGGGACGGCGGCCATGTGCGTGTAGTCGACGGCGTGGTACGGACCGACGAAGGCGACCACGGCGAGCAGGACGAGCAAGGGGCGGCTGCGTCGCCACACCAGCGGCACGTGCGCGCCGAGCAGCAGGCTCCACCCGAGGAGGTCGGGGCGCCGCCCGTCCTCGACGAACGCGCCGAGCGCGACGGACAGGACCGCGAGCGCCGCGGCGAACAGCGCGTCGTGGCGCAGCGCCCGTCGGCTGCCGGGCACGGCGCCCGTGAAGGCCAGCACCCCGCGCGGCGCCGGCGCCTCCTCCTGAACCCGCGATATGTCCCCCACGGCTGCATCCTCCCGTACGAGGACGCCCCTCCGGGAGAGAAGGGGCGCCCTGAGGCGGTCAACGGTCAGGGGGTGGGGACCCGTTGAGGCTCGGACCGCGCGGCCGGGCCCGCGGCCGGTGCGGGGCGCGAGAGGCTCCCCGGCCACCACACCTTGCGGCCGAGCGCCACGCTCGCGCTGGTCACCAGGTACGTCCGCACCAGGAACGTGTCGAGGAGCACCCCGACCGCGATCACGAAGCCCAGCTCGACCAGCTGCACCAGCGGCATGTTGGTGAGCACCGCGAAGGTCGCCGCGAGCACCAGGCCCGCCGACGCGACGACGCCGCCCGTCGTCCGCAGCGCGGTCAGCGCGGCGGCTCCCGGTTCGGCCCCGGCGAGGGACTCCTCCCGCATGCGGTGCATCAGGAAGATGCCGTAGTCCACGCCCAGCGCGACGAGGAAGACGAAGGACAGCAGGCCGAGCCCGGGGTCCGTGCCCTCGAAGCCCATCAGCGGCTCGAAGACCAGGCCCGCGATGCCGAGTGAGGCCCCCCATACGGCGACCACCGCGGCGAGGAGCATCAGCGGCGCGACGAGGGACCGCAGCAGGGCCACCAGGATCAGCAGGACCGCCCCGAGGACCAGCGGCACGATGATCAGGCGGTCCCGTTCGTTGGTGTCCTTCAGGTCCAGTTGCTGGGCGCTCGATCCGCCCACGTACGAGCCGTCGAGGTCGGCCCGCAGCGCCTTGATCGTCGCCGTCTCCCCCGCCGACTCGGGCGCGGACGTCGCGATCACGGAGATCTCCGTCCAGCCCTTCGCCGTGCGGCCCTTCTCGGCGCTGTCCACGCCCTTCGTGCCCTTGATGTCGGCGAGGGCGGCGGTGGCGCCGTCCGCGGGGGTCATCACCGTGATGGGCTGGGTGCCGCGTTCGGGGTAGGCCTCGGCGAGGGTCTCCATCGCGGTGACGGAGTCGGGCGTCTTGGTGAAGGAGTCCTCCTGCTTCAGCGCTCCCGGCAGGTTCAGCGCGCCCAGGGCGAGCGCGCCGAGCAGGACGGCGCCGCCCGCGAGCACGGTGAGGGGCCTGCGTCCCGCCGAGCTTCCCATCATGGAGAAGAGGCTGCGCCGCTGCTTGGGCCGGCTGCCGAAGGCCGGTACGAGCGGCCAGAACACGCGCCTTCCGAGCAGGACGAGGAGCGCGGGCAGCAGCGTCAGCATCGCGGCGAGCGCGCACAGCACGCCGACGGTGCCGAGCGGGCCCATGCCCCGGCTGCTGTTGAGGTCGGCCGCGAGGAGGCACAGGAGGCCCGCAGCGACCGTCCCCGAGGAGGCGAGCACGGCCGGGCCGCATCCCTTCAGCGCGGCGGTCATCGCGTCGTAGGGCCGCTCGATCCTGCGCAGTTCCTCGCGGTAGCGGGAGACGATGAGCAGCGCGTAGTCGGTGCCCGCGCCGAACACGAGGATCGTCATGACGCCGCTGCTCTGGCCGCTGACGGACGTCCCGAGCCCTTCGTGCAGGCCGTAGGCGACGCCCATCGCGAGGTAGTCCGCGATGCCTGCCACGGCGAGCGGCACCAGCCACAGGAACGGGCTGCGGTAGATGAGGATCAGGAGTATCGCGACCACCGCGGCGGTGGTGTAGAGCAGCGGCCCGCCGAGGGAGTCGTAGACCTTGCCCGCGTCGGTGTCGAGCGCTCCCGCGCCGCCCACGTCGACGCTCAACCCGCCCTCGCCGCGGGCGACTTCGCGTACGTCGTCGACGAGGGCTTCCCTGAGCTTCTCGTCGTGGCCGGGCTCGGTGGTCGCCACGGGGTACATCAGCGTGGTGCCGTCCTTGGACGGTACGGCGCGCGGGGCGCCGCCGCTGAGCTCGTGCGCCCGGCCGATCTCGGCGACCTGTCCCGCCGCCGTCTCACGGTCGGCCGCGGTCAGGCCGCCGTCACGGTGGTAGACGAGGACCAGTTCGGTGGCCTCGCCGCCGGGCAACTGGTCCTGGATCTTCGCCACTTGGGTGGAGTCGGCGCCGGCGGGGAGGTAGTCGACGACGCGGTCCTGCTGGGCGTCGGCCAGCTTCGACGCGAAGGGCCCGGCGAGCGCGATGACGGCTATCCACAGCCCGAGGAACACCCAGGGCACGGCTCGTCGCCGTCGTGCGGTGGTCTGTTCGGCCCGCATGACGGGCCTCCTTCCGGCAGGTTGGCAGGTTCAGTGCCAACCCTTCCGGAGAGGGTCGCGTGATCCGTCGGGCGCGAGGGCGAGTTGGGGTGTACGGCGCTGGGAGGCGCAGGCGTCGCATTACTCCCACGGGAGTACGGAACCGGGGATTCCGCCAGGTATCAGAAGTGCGTCGTCCGCGCCGCGACCATCAGCCGCGTCACCTCGTCCGCCCCGATGGTCAGCGCACCGCCTGCCGTGGCGAGGACCTCGCGCTCGGCGGGGGTGTACGGGCCGTCGGCGAGCGCGATGCGCGCGCCCTGGAGCAGCAGGGCCTCACGGCCGCCCGGGGCGAGGTGCGGGGCCAACGGGCCGAGCGCCTCGTGGAGTTCAATGGCAAGCCCTGGGCCGCAGTCGGGCTCGGTGGCGCGGCCGGTGTCCGCGGCAAGGGCCTCGACGAGGGCGACGAGCTGCTCCTCGCAGGCGTCGTCGTACCCCGCGCCGCGCAGTGCGCCGACAGCCGCGTCGAGCGTCGTGCGCGAGGAGGTGCCGCCCGCCGCGAGGATCGCGAGGACGATGGTGTGCACGGAGTCGCGCACCATGGCCGACAGGCGCGTGGTGGTGGGGTGGTCGAGGACGTCCGTGCCGAAGTGGTCGCCGCAGGCGGCGCACTCGACGATGGGGCCCGCGGTGCCGCGCGGCAGGACCGGGACGCCGAGCAGGACGAAGCGGCGACGGCCGGTGCGGCGCTGGTAGTTGCGGTCACCGCCGCAGCCGGAGCAGAAGAACTCGCCGTCCCCGACGGTGGTCCAGGCCGTGTGCACGCCGAGCACGCGCCTGCGCAGGACCCGCCCGCGTGAAACCGGCGTGGCGAAGATGCGGGATTCCCGGCCGATTCGTCCCCGATCTGGCAGCACCGCGCACCTCCGTAACGCCCCGGCAACATTGCCGCGTTGGGCGTGATGTTAGCCACATTGTTGATGTGGCGTCAGCACCCTGTACGAGAGATGGCCGGTAGACGACCTGGACACGGCCGCACACAAAAGCGCCGAACGGGCCCATTCGAGCCCGTCCGGCGCTGCTGTGTGTCGTAGTGGAGTCGCGGGGCCCCTGGTCAGCGGGCCGCGCGGTTCACCGCGGAAACCGCGGCCTTCAGCGACGCACGTGTCGTATTCGCGTCGATGCCGATGCCCCACAGGACCTTGTCGCCGATCGCGCACTCGATGTACGACGCGGCCTGCGCGGAGGCTCCCTCACTCATCGTGTGCTCCTGGTAGTCCAGGAGGCGTACGTCGATGCCGATGGACTGCAGGGCGTTGAAGAAGGCCGAGATCGGGCCGTTGCCGGTGCCGGTCAGGACGGTGTCGGCGCCGTCGACGCTGGCCTCGACGGTCAGTGTGTCCGTGCCGTCCTTGTCGGTGGTGGTCTGGCCGTTCTTGACCTGGATGCGGCCCCACGGGTTCTGCGGGTTGGGCAGGTACTCGTCCTGGAAGATGCCCCAGATCGCGTCCGGCGTGACCTCGCCGCCCTCGGTGTCGGTCTTCGTCTGGATGATCTTGGAGAACTCGACCTGCATGCGGCGCGGCAGGTCCAGGTGGTGGTCGTTCTGCAGGACGTAGGCGATGCCGCCCTTGCCGGACTGCGAGTTGACGCGGATCACGGCCTCGTAGGAACGGCCGACGTCCTTGGGGTCGATGGGCAGGTACGGGACGGCCCATTCGATCTCGTCGACCGTCTTGCCCTGCTTCTCGGCGCGGATGCCCATCGCCTCGAAGCCCTTCTTGATGGCGTCCTGATGGGAGCCGGAGAAGGCGGTGTAGACGAGGTCACCCGCGTACGGGTGGCGCGGGTGGATCTCCATCTGGTTGCAGTACTCGGCGGTGCGGCGGATCTCGTCGATGTCGGAGAAGTCGATCTGCGGGTCCACGCCCTGCGAGAAGAGGTTCATGCCCAGCGTGACCAGGTCGACGTTGCCGGTGCGCTCGCCCTGCCCGAACAGGCAGCCCTCGATGCGGTCGGCGCCGGCCATGATGGCCAGCTCGGCGGCGGCGACGGCGGTGCCGCGGTCGTTGTGCGGGTGGACGGAGAGGCAGACGTGCTCGCGCCGGGTCAGGTTGCGCGACATCCACTCGAAGCGGTCCGCGTGGGTGGAGGGCGTCGAACGCTCCACCGTGGCGGGCAGGTTGAGGATGATCTCGCGGCCCTCGGCGGGCTGCCACACGTCGCAGACGGCCTCGCAGACCTCCAGGGCGAAGTCCAGCTCGGTGTCCGTGAAGATCTCGGGGCTGTACTGGTAGCCGAAGGTGGTCTCCGGGCCAAGCAGCTTCTCCGCGTACTCCATGACCAGGCGCGTGCCGTCGACGGCGATCTGCTTGACCGCGTCCTTCGAGCCACGGAAGACGACCTCGCGCCAGACGGGCGCGGTCGCGTTGTACAGGTGGACGGTGGCGCGCTTGGCGCCGACCAGGGACTCGACGGTGCGGGAGATCAGCTCTTCGCGGGCCTGCGTCAGGACGGAGATCGTGACGTCGTCCGGGATCGCGCCGTCCTCGATGATCGACCGTACGAAATCGAAGTCGGTCTGGCCCGAGGAGGGGAAGCCGACCTCGATCTCCTTGTAGCCCATGCGGACCAGGAGGTCGAACATCTCGCGCTTGCGCGCGGGGGACATCGGGTCGATCAGCGCTTGGTTGCCGTCACGCAGGTCCGTGGAGAGCCAGCGGGGAGCGACCGTGATGCGGTTGTCCGGCCACGTACGGTCGGGGATGTCCACCTGGTCGTACTGGCCGTACTTGTGGACCGGCATGGAAGTCGCGCGCTGCAGATTGGGCTTGATCGCCATGATGCGGGGGCTCCTCGGGAGTGTCCTGAAGGACGGCCGACGGTCGCTGTGCGAGCAACACCGAACTCCGCGGGGAGGGGGTCGGCCTCGACTACAGGCCCTCGCCGCGGCAGCTAAGGAGAAGCAGCCCGTAACGCATGATGCTCCGTAGCCTAGCCGAGTCGCGCAGTGTGCGCGGGTGCGTATCAGTATGCGGGATCGCCGTCAGGTAACGGCCAAGAGGTGATCAATACCTCCATTTCATTAATCATGGTTGCAGGTAGTGACAGCGGCATGACTCAGTGCCACATTGCCGCCATGACCGCCAACCCAGGCTTCGAGCCTGTCTTCTGCACCATCATTCCGCCCCACGTGCTCGACACTCTGGCCCAGAGTGACGACGCCACCCTCGCCGGTCCCGCTCGACGCACCCTGGAGCGCGACTCGATCGAGCGCACCCACCGCCGCCTGACCACCGTCATCGGCGCCCCGGCCGTCTCGCTGCCCAAGGGCGCGGCGGAGGACAAACCGCACCGCACGATCCACGACGCGAAGCACAAGACCGAGCTGCCGGGCCGCAAGGTCCGCGGCGAGGGCGACAAGCCCGGCAAGGACGCGACCGTCAACCGCGCGTACGCGGGCCTCGGCGCGACCTTCGAGCTGTTCCTGAAGTCGTACCAGCGCAATTCCATCGACGGCAGCGGCCTGCCGATGAACGCGACGGTCCACTACGGCGAGAAGTACGGGAACGCCTTCTGGAACGGCGAGCAGATGGTGTTCGGCGACGGTGACGGCGAGATCTTCCTCGACTTCACCATCCCGGTGGACGTCATCGGCCACGAGCTGACCCACGGCGTCGTCCAGTACACGGCGAACCTCACGTACTTCGGCCAGCCGGGCGCCCTCAACGAGTCCATGGCGGACGTCTTCGGCTCGCTGATCAAGCAGTACACGCTCGGCCAGACCGCCTCCGAGGCCGACTGGCTGATCGGCGCGGGGCTGCTCGCCCCGCGCGTCACGGGCAAGGCGCTGCGCTCCATGAAGGCCCCCGGCACGGCGTACGACGACGACGTGCTCGGCAAGGACCCGCAGCCCGCCGACATGGACCACTACGTCCGCACGGGCCGCGACAACGGCGGCGTGCACATCAACTCCGGCATCCCCAACCACGCCTTCTACCTGCTCGCCGAGGCGCTCGGCGGCAACGCGTGGGAGCGGGCGGGTCAGATCTGGTACGCCGTCCTGACCGGCGGCGAGCTGGCGCAGGACGCGTCCTTCGCGGACTTCGCGAAGCTGACGGTGGCCGCGGCGCGCGAGAAGTACGGGGAGGGCGAGGAGCACGGGGCCGTCCTGAAGGCGTGGTCCCAGGTCGGGGTTCCTACCAACTGACCGTCCCATGGAGTAGACAGGTTCCATGCGTATCCAGGTGAAGCGCACGGGAGGATTCGCGGGCATCGAGCGGCACGCCGAGGTCGACACCTCGGGACTGCCCGATGCCCACGAGTGGCAGGCCCTGGCCGAAGAGGCCGTGGCCGAGGGCCGGAGCACGCCACCCATAGGGGTGCCGGACGGCTTCAACTACCAGGTCACCGTCGACGGGCACACGGTGTACTGCTCGGATCCACGCCTGACCGAGCCGCAGCGGAAGCTGATCTCGCGCGTGCTCAAGGAGGGTTCGTAAAACCTGAGTAGTGTTCACGTTTTCTGAGGTACGCCCATTGACTTCCGTACGCGGCCGTACGGAAGATCGCGCCCATGGCAGCGAGCGATGCGCGCGAACCACTACCTCAGTTCCCCCGCGACTTCGTGTGGGGGGTGTCCACATCGGCCCACCAGATCGAGGGCGCCGTCGACGAGCGCGGCCCCTCGGTCTGGGACGCCTTCACGGCGGTACCGGGCCGGGTGAAGGACGGCACGACGGCCGCCGTCGCCTGCGACCACTACCACCGCTACCGCGAAGACGTCGCGCTCATCCGGGAGTTGGGCGTGGACGCGTACCGCTTCTCCGTGTCGTGGCCGCGCGTGCTGCCGAGCGGTGCGGGCGAGGTGAGCACCGCGGGCCTGGACTTCTACGACCGTCTGGTCGACGAGCTGTGCGCGGCAGGAGTCAGCCCCGTCCCGACGCTCTTCCACTGGGACACCCCGCTCGCGCTCGCCGACGAGGGCGGCTGGCGGCGACGGGACACGGCCGAGCGTTTCGCCGAGTACGCGGCCGTGGTCGCCGCCCGGATCGGCGACCGGGCCAAGAAGTGGATCACCCTCAACGAACCGGCCGAGCACACCCTCCTGGGCCACGCCCTCGGCCAGCACGCGCCCGGCGAGCAGCTCATGTTCGAGGCACTGCCGGTGGCGCACCACCAGCTGCTCGCGCACGGGCTCGCCGTACGCGCGCTGCGCGCGGCCGGTGTCACGGACATCGGCATCGCCAACTCGCACGGCCCCACCTGGCCCGCTTCGGCGTCGGCACAGGACACGGAGGCGGCGGACTTCTACGACGTACTCCTCAACCGCCTCTTCTCGGACCCGCTGATCCTGGGCCGATACCCGGACGGCATCGGGGAGTTGCTGCTGCCGGCCGGCGACGTCGAGGCCGACCTGTTGGTCATCGCGGAGCCGGTCGACTGGTACGGGATCAACTTCTACCAGCCGACGAAGGTGGGCGCGCCGCTCCCCTCTTCGGCACCCACAGCGTTCTCCGGCGTCACGCTCCCTCCCGAACTCCCCTTCTCGCCGCGGGAGATCGAGGGCCGCCCGGTCACGGACTTCGGCTGGCCCGTCGTCCCGGAGTCGCTCACCGAGCTTCTGACCGGCTTCCGCGACCGGTACGGAGACCGGCTTCCGCCGCTGGTGATCACCGAGAACGGCTGCTCGTACGAGGGGATCGACGACCAGCGGAGGATCGCGTACCTGGACGGCCATCTCAGGGCGCTGCACCGGGCGCTGGAGGAGGGCGTGGACGTACGCGGCTACTTCGTCTGGTCCTTGCTGGACAACTTCGAGTGGGCGGAGGGCTACCGGCAGCGCTTCGGTCTCGTGCACGTCGACTACTCCACTCTGGAGCGCACTCCGAAGGCGTCGTACGCGTGGCTGCGCGAGACGCTGCGGGCCCAACGGGCATGACCACGACGCCCGTCGACGACGCGCTGAAGGAGCCGACCGAGCGGGTCGGGCGGAGCTGGACGTCCGCGCTCTCGCTCGCCAACGGCGCGATCTGGGTGGGCTGGTACGGCCCTCTGCAGATCCTCCTGGCCCTGCAGGCGGAAGACCTCGCCCCAGCCGGTACGTCGAAGGAGACGGTCCTCGCGTGGGTGGCGGGGGCGGGAGCCGTGGTGTCCCTGGCCTCGAACCCGCTCTTCGGCGCGCTCTCGGACCGGACGGTGTCGCGGTTCGGGCGGCGCACGCCGTGGATCGTGGCGGGCGCGGCGGGCGGCGCCGCGGCGCTCCTGCTGCTCTCGGCCGCGGGCTCGGTGTGGTGGATGGCGGCGGGCTGGTGCCTGGTCCAGCTCACGCTGAACGCCGCGTTCGCCGCGGTCACGGCGGCCGTGCCGGACCGGGTGCCGCGGCTCCAGCGGGGCGCGGTGGGCGGCTGGCTCGGGGCGGCCCAGCTCCTGGGCGTGGTGGTGGGGACGGGCCTGGCGACGGTGGCCGGGGGTGTGGGCGCGGGGTACGCGGCGTGCGCGGTGTTCACGCTGGCGGGCGTGCTGCCGTACGTCCTGCGCCACCGGGACCTGCGCCTGGCGCCGCGGGACAGGCCGCCGTTCGCCTGGGGGTCGTTCGCCCGCGCCTTCTGGCTGAGCCCGCGCCGCTACCCGGACCTCGGCTGGGCCTGGCTGACCCGCTTCCTGATCAACCTCAGCAACTCCCTGGTCCTGCTCTATCTCCTCTACTACCTGCGGGACCGCCTGGACTACGCCGACCCGGACGAGGGCGTCCTGATCCTCACGGCGGTGAACGGCCTGACGCTGCTCGCGACGGTGGTCGTGGGCGGCGTCTGGTCGGACCGCGTGGGCCGCCGCAAGCCATTCGTGCTCTGGTCGGGCGTCCTGATGGCGGTGGCGACGGCCGTGCTGTCCGGCTGGCAGACGTGGCCGGGCGCGATCGTCGCGGCTGCGGTCCTCGGGGTCGGCTTCGGGGTCTTCACGTCGGTGGACTTCGCGCTGATGACCGACGTACTCCCGAAGGCGTTGGACCGCGGCAAGGACATGGGCGTCATCAACATCGCCAACTCCCTGCCCCAGGTGGCGGCCCCGGCCCTCGCCGCCCCGATCGTGACGCACCTGGGCGGCTACCGGGTGCTGTACCTGGTGGCGGCGGTGATCGGACTGGCGGGAGCGCTGCTTGTGACGCGGATCAGGGGCGTGGAGTGAGGCAGTTGAGCCCGTCCGGCGATCGAGGACGAACTCGGCGAAGCCGGTGATCTACCGAGCCCCGTGTGCCCCGCTCAAAAGCCGAGCTTGCGCAGCTGTTTGGGGTCGCGCTGCCAGTCCTTGGCGACCTTCACGTGCAGGTCCAGGAAGACCGGCGTGCCCAGCAGCGCCTCGATCTGCTGGCGGGACTTGATCCCGACCTCCTTGAGGCGCTTGCCCTTCGGGCCGATGATGATGCCCTTCTGGCTGGGGCGCTCGATGTAGACGTTCGCGTGGATGTCCAGCATCGGCTTGTCCGCGGGGCGGTCCTCGCGCGGCAGCATCTCCTCCACCACGACGGCGATGGAGTGCGGCAGCTCGTCCCGCACGCCTTCGAGCGCGGCCTCGCGGATCAGCTCGGCGACCATGACCTGTTCGGGCTCGTCCGTGAGGTCGCCCTCGGGGTAGAGCGGCGGGCTCTCGGGGAGCATCGGGATGATCAGGTCCGCGAGCAGCTGGACCTGCTTGTCGCCGACCGCCGAGACCGGCACGATCTGCGCCCACTCGAAGCCGAGCTCCTTGCCGAGCTGGTCGATGGCGATGAGCTGCTCGGCGAGCGTCTTGCTGTCGACGAGGTCGGTCTTCGTGACGACCGCGATCTTCGGCGTCTTCTTGATCGTGGCCAGTTCCTTGGCGATGAACCGGTCGCCGGGGCCGAGCTTCTCGTTCGCGGGCAGGCAGAACCCGATGACGTCGACCTCGGCCCACGTCGTACGGACGACGTCGTTGAGCCGCTCGCCGAGCAGCGTGCGCGGCTTGTGGAGCCCGGGGGTGTCCACCAGGATCAGCTGGGCGTCGGGCCGGTGCACGATGCCGCGCACCGTGTGCCGCGTGGTCTGCGGCTGGTTGGCGGTGATCGCCACCTTCTGGCCGACCAGAGCATTCGTAAGGGTGGACTTGCCCGCATTCGGGCGGCCCACGAAGCAGGCGAAGCCGGCGCGGTGGGTGGCCTCGGACGGCTCGGATGACTCGGTACGAACGCTCATGGCGCCCATTCTCCCTGATCGACGGAGGGCCGCAGCACGCCGAGGCCCCGATCGGGCACCGATGAGGCACCGACCCGGCATCGGTGAGCTCCAGGAAACTCGGCGGCAACACGAAACACGGCGGAAACGCCCGGGTGCCCGATCCGAAACGCACGGCGGTGACGCTCTCCCTCTGCCCCCACCCGGAGGAGAGATTCCCCGTGCAGACCGCGTACGCCTCGTACCCGCTCACCACAACCCTCGCCGCGGCCGAGGGCCCCGACACCGGCGACACCGCCTGGCTGCTCGCTGCCACCGCCCTCGTCCTGCTGATGACACCGGGCCTCGCCCTCTTCTACGGCGGCATGGTCCGCACGAAGAGCGTCCTCAACATGCTCCTCATGAGCTTCGTGTCGATCGCCCTGGTCACGGTGGTGTGGCTGCTCGCCGGCTACTCGCTCGCGTTCGGCGACGACGCGTTCGCGGGCCTCATCGGCGGCGTCGACCACCTGGGCATGGCGGGCATCGGCCCGAGCACGCTGACGGGGACGGTCCCGACCCTGCTCTTCACCACCTTCCAGCTGACCTTCGCGATCCTCACCACGGCGTTGATCAGCGGCGCGATCGCGGACCGCACGAAGTTCGCGGCGTGGCTGGTCTTCGTGCCGCTGTGGGCGCTGCTCGTATACGTTCCCGTGGCGCACTGGGTCTGGGGTCCGGACGGCTGGATCTCCTCGTCCCTCGGTGCCATGGACTTCGCGGGCGGCCTGGTCGTCGAGATCGCGTCCGGCGCGTCCGGCCTGGCGCTCGTCCTGGTCATCGGCCCGCGCATCGGCTTCAAGAAGGACGCGATGCGCCCGCACAACCTGCCGATGGTCCTGATGGGCGCCGGTCTGCTCTGGTTCGGCTGGCTCGGCTTCAACGGCGGCTCGGCCCTCGGCGCGAACGGCCTCGCCGCGGCCTCGCTCCTGAACACACTGCTCGCCGGGTGCACGGGCATGCTGGGCTGGCTCTTCGTGGAGCACAAGCGCGACGGCCACCCCACGACCTTCGGCGCGGCGTCGGGCGCGGTGGCGGGTCTCGTCGCGATCACCCCCGCGTGCGGGGTCGTCGGGGTGCTCGGCGCCGCGGTGGTCGGTCTCGCGGCGGGCGTGGTCTGCTCGTACGCCGTGGCGTGGAAGTTCCGCCTGAACTACGACGACTCCCTGGACGTGGTGGGCGTCCACCTGGTCGGCGGCGTGGTCGGCACGCTCCTGATCGGCCTGTTCGCGACGGCCACCATGACGGAGGGCGCGGAGGGCCTCTTCTACGGGGGCGGGCTCGCCCAGCTGGGCAAGCAGGCGGTGGCGGTGCTCGTCGTGGCGGCGTACACGTTCGCCGTGACGTACGGCATCGGCAAGGCGATCGACAAGGTGATGGGCTTCCGCGCGTCCGAGGAGGACGAACTGACGGGCCTCGACCAGACGCACCACGCGGAGACCGCCTACGATCACGGCGTCCTGGTCAGCCCGATGAAGGGGAGCACCGTCGCATGAAGCTCGTTACCGCGGTCATCAAGCCGTTCCGCCTGGACGAGGTGAAGACCGCGCTCCAGGAGCTGGGCGTCCAGGGCCTCACGGTCACCGAGGCGAGCGGGTACGGGCGCCAGCGGGGGCACACGGAGGTGTACCGGGGCGCGGAGTATCAGGTGGACCTGGTGCCGAAGGTGCGGATCGAGGTCGTCGTCGAGGACCTCGACCTGGACCCGGTCATCGACGCGATCGTCCGCGCGGCGGCGACGGGGAAGATCGGCGACGGGAAGGTGTGGGCCGTCCCGGTGGAGACAGTGGTGCGGGTACGGACGGGGGAACGGGGCCCGGACGCGGTGTAATTTTCCCCGACCCCGCCCCTTCCCTGGCCCGGCCGGCGTTTGAGGCCATCTTGTACGGGGTCCGGGGCGGAGCCCCAGGTAGGCCCGGGGCGCAGGCACGGTTTTCGGGAAGGGGCCGGGCCGGGGAGAAGTCAGTTCGCCTGAGCCCGCACCCGAACCTCCCCGTCAGGCCCCGCCAGGAAAACCGGCGTCCCGGCCCCGCCGAGGTCCCGCACAGCGGAAAGGTCCTCCACGGAAAGCGCCTCCTCTGCCGAAACGACCGCCGCCGCCTCCAAAGACTCCGCCCCGGAAGCAACCGCCATCGCCACGGCAGTCCGCAGCGCCGAGAGCTGGAGGGAGGCAAGCGCGACGGTCCCGGCGACATAAGTCCGCCCCGTCTCGTCCCGCACGGCGGCCCCCTCGGCCACTCCGTTCCGCGCCCGCGCCGAACGAGCCAGCGTCACGATCTTCCGGTCCTCAGCGTCAAGCGCGTCACGCGACGCAGCACTCTCGGTCATACGCCGAGCATACGGAGCACGGAGCGCCAAACGGCCACCGGGGCCACCGGGGCCCGCGCCGCCCTCGGGCGAGGCGAGGACCGCCTGGAAGCCGTCGAGCCGGGCGCAACGCCTAGGGCCTGTCGAGACGCAGCCGCACGGCCTTCGGGAGGCCGGCCACGACCAGGTCGTACGAATCCTCGATCAGCTCCCGGACCATCGCGTCCGGGAGCTTCGCGTCCACCGCCACCGTGTTCCAGTGCCGCTTGTTCATGTGCCACCCCGGCACGATCTCCGGGTGCGCGCCACGCAGTTGGACCGCCATGTCCGGGTCGCACTTCAGGTTCACTGTCAGCGGCGCCCCGTCCAGCGAGCTGAGTGCGAACAGCTTCCCTGCGACCTTGAAGACCGAGGTCTCGGGGCCGAACGGAAAGTCCTCCACCACGTCGTTGAACGACAGGCAGAACGCGCGCAGCTCCTGTGGGGTCACCCCGACGTCTCCTTCTCCGCGCCGCTGGGCGCGACCGGCTCCACGAGCACCGTCACGATCTTGTTCCGCCGCCCGGCCGCGGACTCCGCGGTGAGCCGCAGCTCCCGGCCGTCCGGCAGCGGCACGACCGCCGACGCCCCGGCGATCGGCACCCGGCCGAGCGCCTTGGCGAGGAGTCCGCCGACCGTCTCGACGTCCTCGTCGTCGAACTCGTCGAGCCCGAACAGCTCGCCGAGGTCTCCGATGTCCAGGCGCGCGGTGACGCGGTAGCAGCCGTCGTCGAGCTCCTCGACGGGCGGCAGTTCACGGTCGTACTCGTCGGTGATCTCGCCGACGATCTCCTCGAGGATGTCCTCGATGGTGACGATGCCCGCCGTGCCGCCGTACTCGTCGATGACGACGGCGACGTGATTGCGCTCCTGCTGCATCTCGCGAAGGAGGTCGCCCGCGTTCTTCGTGTCGGGCACGAACGTCGCCGGGCGCATCGCCGTCGACACCAGGTCCGACTCGCTGTCGCGGTTGATGTGCGTCTTGCGGGCCAGGTCCTTCAGATACACCATGCCGACCACGTCGTCCTCGCTCTCGCCCGTCACCGGGATCCGCGAAAAACCGGACCGCAGGGCGAGCGTCAGCGCCTGCCGGATGGTCTTGAAGCGCTCGATGGCGACCAGGTCCGTCCGGGGCACCATGACTTCGCGTACGAGGGTGTCGCCCAGCTCGAAGACCGAGTGCACCATGCGGCGCTCGTCGTCCTCGATGAGGGATTCCTTCTCGGCGAGGTCGACCATCGCGCGCAGCTCGGCCTCGGAGGCGAACGGGCCGCGCCTAAAGCCCTTGCCGGGCGTGAGCGCGTTGCCGATGAGGATCAGGAGCGGCGGGATCGGGCCCATGATCCGGGCGAGCGGCAGCAGGACGTACGCCGCGGCCGTCGCCGTGTTGAGCGGGTGCTGGCGGCCGATGGTGCGCGGCGAGACGCCCACGGCCACGTACGACACGAGGACCATCACCGCGATGGCGATGGCGAGCGCCTCCCAGGTCTCGGGGAATTCGTTCAGGCACGCGTACGTCACCAGGGACGCCGCCGCCATCTCGCACGCGACGCGCACGAGCAGCGCCACGTTCAGATAGCGGGTGGGGTCGGCGGCGACCTGCGCGAGCTTCGCGCTGCCGCGCCGCCCGGAGCGGACCGCTTCCTCCGCGCGGAAGCTGGAGGTGCGGGCGATGCCCGCCTCGGCGCAGGCGGCGAGCCAGGCGACGACCACGAGGGCGACGGCGCCCGCGATCAGCGACAAACTCATCGCGTCAGGAGACGGTGGGCGCCGGAGACGGCCCGGTCAGGCCGTTCTCGGCGCGCCAGCCGTCGACGATGGCCGCCTGGAGGCCGAACATCTCGGCCTTCTCGTCCGGCTCCTCATGGTCGTACCCCAGCAGGTGCAGCACTCCATGGACGGTGAGCAGCTGGAGCTCCTCGTCCATGGAGTGCTCCGTCTCCGCTTCCTTGCCCTGCTTGAGCGCGACCTCGGGGCAGAGCACGATGTCGCCGAGGAGGCCCTGCGGGGTCTCCTCCTCGTCCTTGGCGGGCGGGCGCAGCTCGTCCATCGGGAAGGACATGACGTCCGTCGGTCCCGGCAGATCCATCCATTGGATGTGCAGCTGCTCCATGGCGTCGGCGTCCAAAACGATCACCGAGAGCTCGGAGAGCGGGTGAATGCGCATCCGCGCGAGGGCGTGGCGGGCGATGTCGAGGATCGCCTGCTCGTCGACCTCGGTTCCGGATTCGTTGTTGACGTCGATCGACATGGTGCGGCTTCCGCTACTTCCCGTGTTTCTTGCTCTGCTGCTGGCTGTCGTCGTACTTCTCGTACGCGTCGACGATACGGCCGACGAGCTTGTGCCGTACGACATCGTGGGACGTGAGCCGCGAGAAGTGCACGTCGTCGATGCCCTCCAGGATGTCCTGGACCTGCCGCAGACCGGACTTGGTGCCGTTCGGCAGGTCGACCTGCGTGACGTCGCCCGTGATCACGATCTTCGACTCGAAGCCGAGGCGGGTGAGGAACATCTTCATCTGCTCGACGCTGGTGTTCTGCGCCTCGTCGAGGATGATGAAGGCGTCATTGAGCGTGCGACCCCTCATATATGCCAGCGGCGCGACCTCGATCGTCCCCGCTGCCATCAGCCGCGGGATCGAATCCGGGTCGAGCATGTCGTGCAGCGCGTCGTACAGCGGACGCAGGTACGGGTCGATCTTTTCGTAGAGCGTGCCCGGCAGGAAGCCGAGGCGCTCGCCGGCCTCGACGGCGGGGCGGGTCAGGATGATGCGGTTGACCTGCTTGGCCTGGAGGGCCTGCACGGCCTTGGCCATGGCGAGGTAGGTCTTGCCGGTGCCCGCGGGGCCGATGCCGAACACGATCGTGTTCTTGTCGATCGCGTCGACATAACGCTTCTGGTTGAGCGTCTTGGGGCGGATCGTGCGGCCGCGGGACGAGAGGATGTTCTGCGTGAGGACCTCGGCCGGGGTCTCCTGGCCGTCGCCCTCACCTGCCTCGTCCGCCCTGAGCATGGCGATCGAGCGTTCCACTGCGTCCTCCGTCATCGGCTGACCGGTGCGGAGCACCAGCATCATCTCGTCGAACAAGCGCTGGATGAGGGTGACTTCATGGGCGTCACCGACGGCGCTGATCTCATTGCCCCGGACATGGATGTCGGCCGCCGGGAAGGCCTTCTCGATCACGCGCAACAGGGCGTCTCCGGAGCCGAGCACCGTCACCATCGGGTGGTTCGCCGGGACGGTGAAGTGGGCTCGGGACTGCCCCTGGGCAGGGGTACGAGCTGTGGGTGTCTGAGTCATGGGCCGGCACTTGGGCCTGCTCATCCTCCTCATGCGGGGCTTGGTGGCCGCTCGACAGCCTTGCACTGCCAAGAGTACGACGCACCACTGACACTGCCGTAGGGGTTTTCCACTCCGGTCACGCACGGCCGGACGGACTCCGAGACCTGTCAGGCCGACCTGAACCCGATCGTCGGCACCGCGCGCCGCAGCGGCCACGGACGCGTGGCCTCCGGAAGCAGGCCCTCCAGGAACCTGTAGCGGCTCAGGGCCACCGGGTCCTGGTCGTCGACCTCCCGCACGGTCCGCCACCAGGTGGCGACCTCCGCCCAGCCCGGCGCCGACAGGGAGCCCCCGAACTCCTGCACCGAGAGCGCCGCCGTGAGGCCCGCGAAGGCGAGCCGGTCCGCGAGGGGCCACCCGGCGAGGGTGCCGGTCACGAAGCCCGCCACGAAGACGTCACCGGCCCCCGTGGGGTCGAGCGCCTCGACCTCGATGGCCGGGACCTCGGCGGTCTCGCCGGTCCTGCCGTCCACCGCGTACGCCCCTTCGGCGCCCAGGGTCACCACGGCGAGCGGCACGTGTTCGGTCAGCGCCCGCGCGGCGGCCCGGGGGCACTGGGTGCGGGTGTACCGCATGGCCTCCTCCGCGTTCGGCAGGAACGCCTCGCAGTGCTCCAGGTCCGCGAGCCCCGCCAGATCCCAGCGCCCGGTGTCGTCCCAGCCCACGTCGGCGAAGATCCGCGTGCCCGTGCGCGCGGCCTCGGCGATCCACGGCGCGCGCGTGGCGGGCGTCAGGGACGCGACGGCGGCACGCGCGCGTGGCGGGCAGGCCGGGGCGCCGCCGTCCGGGGAGTCGGCGTCGGGCGGTGGCTCGTGCCCGTGGCTGACCATGGTGCGTTCGCCTTCGTACGCCATGGAGACGGTCACCGGGGAGTGCCAGCCGGGCACGGTACGTGACGTCGCGAGGTCGATGCCCTCGCCCTGTTCGAGCGCGTCCCAGCAGTACTCCCCGTAGTGGTCGTCCCCGAACGCCGCCGCGAGCGAGGTGCGCAGCCCGAGCCGGGAGAGCGCGGTCGCCATGTTGGCGACGCCGCCGGGGCTCGACCCCATGCCGCGGGCCCAGGACTCCGTGCCGCGTACGGGCGCGGAGTCGAGTCCGGTGAAGATGATGTCGAGGAAGACCGTGCCGGTGAGGAAGACGTCGCAGGGCGGATCGCCTGCTCTACGGGCTCCCTTGAGCGGGTCGATGCTGGGTTTGAGGGGTACGACCATGCAGGCAACGTAACGGATGGAGCCTGTCGGGGGCCGGATGCCGGACGCGCCGATGGCTCGGCCCGTCCGGCATCCGGGGCGCCCGCCGCTAGCCGCCGAGCTCCGCCTCCACGAGGTCGGCCGCGCGAGCCGTGCCGCCCTCGGCACGCACCTCGGCCTTCAGACGGGCGACCCGAGCCGCGACGTCGGGGTCGGACGTCAGCTCGACGAGAGCCGATCGCAGCACATCCGCCGTCGCGTCATCGGTGTCCACCCGCCGCGCGACCCCCAGCTCCACGAGCCGGTCCGCGTTGAGCGGCTGTTCGGCGCCCTGGGGCACGGCGATCATCGGCACCCCGGCGAACAGCCCTTCACTGCTGCTGCCCATGCCCGCGTGCGTGACGAACGCGTCCGCCTGCTCCAGGATCGCCAACTGCGGTACCCACGAGCGCACTTCCACGTTCCCCGGCACGTCCCCCAGCTCGGCGGGGTCCACGTGCTTGCCGATCTGCAGCACCACGTGCCACCCCACGAGCCCCCCGAAGGCGGCCACGCAGTTCCGGTAGAAGTCGGGCTGCTGGGTGTACGAGGAGCCCAGCGAGACGAGCAGCACCTTCTCGGCACCCTCGGGCCGCTGCCAGCCGCCCTGGGCCGACCGGTCCCCGAAGCAGGGCCCGACGAAGCTGACGCGCTCCGGGTCGACCCGGTCGGCGGAGAGTTGCATGGCCCGGGGGATCATCGCGACGGCGCGGTCGGGCGTCCCCGAGAAGGCGTCGACGTCCAGGGTCGTGGCCCCGCTCCCCGCGAGCCACTTCCCGAACCTCGCCTCGAGTTCGGCGGCTCCGGGCAGCAGCTTGATCTGCGCCCCGATCTCCTCCGCGTAGCCGTCCCAGCCCACGAAGGTGGGCGACAGCTGCACGAACGGCCGCTGCTGCCCTTCGGCGAGGGCACGGGCGACGTACGCGCCGATGTCGTAGAGATACAGGTCGGCGGGGTCGTCGTCGTAGAACGAGCGCAGTTGCGGGAGCACCGCCATCGCGTCGTCGAGGAAGAGGGCGCTCGCGGCGATCGGGTCATCGGGCCAGATGTTGTCCTTGAACGGCAACGTCGATACGCACGGGACGAGTTCGGCGCCGGTGGGCTCGATCAGCTCGCGGGTCGCCGGGTCGTTCGCGTACGTCACCCGGTGGCCGCGTGCCACGAGTTCACGGATGATCTCCAGGCCGGGCAGCACATGGCTGACCATCGGTACACCGACCATGGCGATATGGGCACGGCGACGGGACGTCGGACGATTCATGGGAGAGATTCCTTCGTGTGATTCAGCTTCTGGGTACGGAGACACGACGGCCCGGCGCCTGTCGCCGAGCAGCGGGGCGCGCGGGGCCTATGAGGGCCGTGTCAGCCGTAGAGCTGAATGAAGGAGTCCATGACATCGGACCCTAGCTCCGCTCCCGACGATCAGTCGAACGAATAATCCGCGACCTCGGCGAGATACCGCGCCCGCAGCGCCTCGTCCTGTGCGCTGCCGTCGAGGAAGGACGCCTCGAACGAGTTGCGCGCGAGTTCACGCAGCCGCTCCTGGTCGATCGCGAGGGCTTCCCGTACGGCGTGGAAGGTGTCGTCGACATAGCCGCCGAAGTACGCGGGGTCGTCGGAGTTGACCGTGCACAGCAGCCCGGCGTCCATCATCCGCGCCAACGGGTGCTCTTCGAGTACGTCGATGGCGCGCAGCCTGACGTTGGACAGCGGGCAGAGCGTGAGCGGAATCCGCTCCCGCACGAGCCGCTCCACGAGCTGCGGGTCCTCCATGCAGCGCAGCCCGTGGTCGATGCGCTCGACGCCCAGGACGTCCAGGGCCTCGGTGATGTACTCGGGCGGCCCCTCCTCGCCCGCGTGCGCGACCCGGCGCAGGCCGAGCGCGGCCGCCGCCTCGTACACCTCGCGGAACTTGGCCGGCGGGTGCCCGACCTCGGCGGAGTCGAGCCCGACGCCCACGATCCGGTGGAGGTGGGGCTTGGCGGCCTCCAGGGTCTCCAAGGCCGACTCGGCGGACTGGTCCCGCAGGAAGCACATGATCAGCCGGGTCGAGACGCCGTGCCGCTCCTCGCTGCGCTCCAGGGCGCGCCCGAGCCCTTCGATCACGGTGCCGATGCCGACGCCGCGGACCATGTGGGCCTGCGGGTCGAAGAAGATCTCGGCGTGCCGCACGCCCTGCTGAGCGGCCCGCGCCAGGTAGGCATCGGCAAGCTCTTCGAAGTCGTCCGAGGTGCGCAGAACAGCCATCAACCCGTAGTACAGGTCAAGAAAGGACTGCAGATCATCGAAGAGGTAGGCCTTGCGCAGCTCTTCGGTGTCGGCGTACGGGAGGGTGACGCCGTTGCGGGCGGCGAGGGCGAAGGCCAGCTCGGGTTCGAGCGTCCCCTCGATGTGGAGGTGGAGTTCTGCTTTGGGAAGGGGCATGGCGGCGGCTCACTCAGGTGGTTCGTTTGGGCAGAGGTACACGCAACAGGTCTTGAGCGACGGTGAGTTCACCGTCGAATCCCGCGTCCCGGGCCTGCTGCTCGAAAACGCCGGGGTCGGGGTAGCGCTGGCTGAAGTGGGTCAGCACGAGATGCCGGACTCCGGAGTCCACGGCGACCCGCGCGGCCTGTCCCACGGTCAGGTGACCGTGATCGAGGGCGAGTTGAATGTCTCCGTCGAGGAAGGTCGACTCGATGACGAGCATGTCGCAGCCGTCGGCGAGTTCGAGGACGCCGTCACACAGCCGGGTGTCCATCACGAAGGCGAACCGCTGCCCCCGCCGCACCGCGCTCACCTCGTCGAGGGTGACACCGCGCAGCTCGCCCTCCCGCTGGAGGCGCCCCACGTCGGGTCCGGAGATCCCGCGCGCGGCGAGCAGCTCGGGGAGTATGCGCCGCCCGTCGGGTTCGATGATGCGGTAGCCGAAGGACTCGACGGGGTGGGAGAGCTTGACGGCGTCGAGGGCGAACGAGGGGGTGGCGGCCAACGCCCCGTCACCCACCACGGGTTCTTCGATCAGCGACACGGTCTCGCGGTAGGCGGTGGCGTACCGCAGCCGGTCGAAGAAGTGCTGGCCGGAGCGCGGGAAGTGCACGGTCACGTCATGCGGAACGCGGTCCAGGTTGATGCGCTGGATGACGCCGGGCAGCCCCAGCGAGTGATCGCCGTGGAAGTGCGTGACACAGATCCGGTGCAGGTCGTGCGCGGCGACCCCGGCACGCAGCATCTGCCGCTGCGTGCCCTCGCCGGGGTCGAAGAGGATGCCATGGCCGTCCCAGAGCAGGACGTAGCCGTTGTGGTTGCGGTGCCGGGTGGGGACCTGGCTCGCGGTGCCGAGGACCACCAATTCACGTACGGACAAGGCGAGTTATCCCGGAGGCCACTGCAGGCCGCGTCCGCCGAGGACGTGGGCGTGCGCGTGGAAGACGGTCTGGCCCGCGCCGGGGCCGGTGTTGAAGACGATGCGGTAGCTCTCCGCCTTCTCCTCCACCGCGACCTCGCCGGCCTCGCGCAGGACGTCGGCCGCGATGGTGGGTTCGGCGGCGGCGAGGGAGGCGGCGTCCGGGTAGTGCACCTTGGGGATGATCAAGACGTGGGAGGGGGCCTGCGGGTTGATGTCCCGGAAGGCGACGGTCGTGTCCGTCTCCCTGACGAGGGTCGCGGGCACGTCACCCGCGACGATCTTGCAGAACAGGCAGTCTGCCTGCGGTTCTCCCGCCATGAAACGCCTCCGGTCCGAACGGGTTGTACTGGCCCCCGCATGCTATCCGGGCCACTCCCCGGCTTCCCCCTCTTCCCCGGCCTCGGGGGACCCGCCGGGGGCGAACAGGCCTCTCCCACCCCCGCCGAATGCCGTGACCAGCGATCACCCGCAGTCGGGAACGGCCCCGCCCCCAAGACGCACCAGCACCACACCGCCCAGCCGGACGCTAGTCCCCCGGCAGCTCTGGCGCGCTCTTGGGTGGTGCGGTCTCCAGGGCCGTCAGGGCCAGGCGGATCGCCTCGTCCAGTTGAGGGTCACGGCCAGCCGCGTAGTCCTCCGGGGCCGTCACCACCTCCACGTCCGGGTCCACCCCGTAGTTCTCCACGCCCCAGCCGTACCCCTCCAGCCAGTACGCGTACTTCGGCTGCGTCACCAGCGTGCCGTCCACCAGGCGGTACCTGCTGTCGATGCCGATCACCCCGCCCCACGTCCGCGTCCCCACCACGGGCCCGATCCCCAGCGCCTTGATCGCCGCGTTCACGATGTCCCCGTCGGAACCGGAGAATTCGTTGGCGACCGCGACGACCGGGCCTCGCGGCGCGTCCGCCGGGTAGCTGAACGGCTGGGCGCCCCGCGGCAGGTCCCAGCCCACGATCTTGCGGGCCAGCTTCTCCACCACCAGCTGAGACGTGTGCCCGCCGCGGTTCTCCCGGACGTCCACCACGAGGCCGTCCCGTGCCACCTCCACCCTCAGGTCACGGTGGATCTGCGCCCAGCCGGGGGCCTGCATGTCCGGCACGTGGAGGTAGCCGAGGCGCCCGTCCGACCGTTCGTGGACGTACGCGCGGCGGTCCACGACCCACGCGTGGTACCGCAGCGGCTCCTCGTCGTCGACGGGGATCACCACCGCGTGCCGCGGGTCACCGCCCCCCGCGGGCGACACCGTCAACTCCACCGGCTTCCCCGCCGTACCCACCAACAGCGGCCCGGGACCCGTCACCGGATCCACCGGCCGCCCCGCGACCGCGAGGAGCGCGTCTCCCGCCCGCACCGCCACTCCGGGCGCGGCGAGCGGCGACTGGGCGGCCGGGTCCGACGTCTCCGAGGGGAGGATCCGGTCGATCCGCCACGCCCCGTCCTCGCCCCGCGAGACATCCGCCCCGAGCAGCCCCTGCCGCACCGCCGAACTCCCCCACGCCCCGCCCCCCATGACGTACGCGTGGGACGTGCCCAGCTCCCCCGCGACCTCCCACAGCAGGTCCACGAGGTCGTCGTGCGTGGCCACCCGGTCAAGGACCGGACGGTAGCGGTCGAGCACCCCGTCCCAGTCGACCCCGCCCAGGTCGGGCCGCCAGAAGTTGTCCCGCATGAGGCGGCCCGCCTCGTCGTACATCTGGCGCCACTCCGCGGCCGGATCGACCGTCTGGCGGACCCGCGTGAGGTCGACGGTGATGTTCGAGTCGGAGGTCTCGTCGCCGGAGGCCCGCCGGTCGCTGGGGACCACCTTCAGCTTGCCGTCGGCCCACAGCAGCACCCGCTTCCCGTCTCCGCTGACGGAGAAGTGATCGGCGTCCGAGGCCAGTTCCTCGATGCGCTGCTGCACCAGGTCGTAGCGTTCGAGCTCCGTCCGCGGGTCGGGGTCCGACGGCGTGGCGCGGGACGCGCCGAGTACGCCGCGCACGGGATGCCGCAGCCACAGGACGCCGTCCTTGGCGGCCCGCAGGGTCGAGTAGCGGGCCGCCTCGACGGGGAACGGCACGATGCGGTCCGCGAGCCCGTCGAGGTCGATGCGGGTGACGGGCGAGCCCTCGCTGTCCGGGGTCTCGTCCTTGTCGGGTGCCTCGAAGGGGCGGCCGTGCCGCTGCGGCCCGAAGGGCGAGGGAGTGGTGGCCGCCAGCGTGATCAGGTACGGCCTCGATCCGCCGACGAAGGCGAGGTCGAAGACGTGCTCGTCGTACACCGGGTCAAAGGCCCGCGCGGACAGGAACGCCAGATGCTTGCCGTCAAGGGTGAACGCGGGCGCGTAGTCGCGAAACCGCAGCGGAGTCGCCTCGGACACCGAGAGATCTGCGGTGTTCACCAGCTTCAGCTGCCGCAGCGGCCGCGGCCCCGGATGCGACCACGCGAGCCACGCCGAGTCCGGCGAGAAGACGAGCCCGGTGGCGTCCCCGTGCTCCCCGCGGTCGACCTCCCGCACCTCCCCGCTCTCCCGCTCCACGAGCAGCACCCGCCCGTCGTGCGACGCGACGGCGGCCCTGCTGCCGTCGGGCGCGACGGCGAGCCCGAGCACCCGCCCCAGCTGCCCGGCGGCGATCCGGCGCGGTGTGGCCCCCGGCGCGAGCCCCGTGGCCGGCGCGAACTGGAGAGCGTCGTCGCCCTCCGCGTCCGTCACCCAGACCACATGCTCCTCGCCGTCGACGCGGAACGTCCGCGGCAGCCGGGCGCGCACCCCGTGCTCGGCGGCGAGAGCGCGGGCGGGCCCCTCGCGGTGCGTGACCCAGTGCACGCCGCCGCGCACGGAGACTGCGCTGCCCCGCCCCGTGTGGTCGGGTGCCGCGGCGCCGAACCAGCGCGCCGCGCTCACGGGGAACGGCTGGAGGTCGGTGCGCTGACCGCCGAGGCGGACCTCGACGCGGCGCGGCTCGGCGTCCACCAGGTCGTCCAGGAGCCAGAGTTCACCCGCCGACGCGTAGATCACGCGCGTGCCGTCGGTCGCGGCGTGCCGAGCGTAGAAGCCCTCGATCCCGGTGTGGCGGCGCAGATCGGAGCCGTCGGGCTGCGAGGAGTAGACGGCGCCGACGCCTTCGTGGTCGGAGAGGAAGGCGATGCGTCCCCAAGCTCTCGGCTCCGCTCGAGCAGGGGAGGCCCCAATCCCCACCCACAGCGGGTACTCGATGTTCCCGCCGAGCTCTTCATGGACGCGTACGAAGCGTTCCTCCGCGCCCTCCGCGCCCTCCGCGGCGGCGTCCCCGCGCCGGATCCAGAGCTTGCCCGCCGTGCCGCCCCGATACCGCTTCCACCAGGCGGCCTCGCGCCCCATCGGCGCGGAGAGCAGCAGGACTTGGCCGTCGGCCGGGCCGTGCGCGACATCGCCCACGACGCCGTACGGCAGTGTGTCCGCGGGGCCGCCGTCCAGCGGAACG
This sequence comes from Streptomyces sp. A18, assembly GCF_059026065.1. Taxonomy (NCBI): domain Bacteria; kingdom Bacillati; phylum Actinomycetota; class Actinomycetes; order Kitasatosporales; family Streptomycetaceae; genus Streptomyces; species Streptomyces sp. A18. The sequence goes on from NZ_JBWLKL010000003.1 coordinate 511,232, forward strand.
GCCCGCGCCCAGCTGCGGCGCAGCGAGGCCTGGCCCGACGTGCTGACCGCGAGGACCTGCCCGTCCGGGGTCCAGCCCCGCACCGACGTACGCGAACTGCCCCAGTAGGTAAGGCGTTTGGAGGAGCCGCCGTCGACCGGCGCGACATGCACCTCGGGGGCGCCGTCACGCGTGGACGTCCAGGCGAGGGTCGTCCCGTCCGGGGAGATGCGGGGGTGGTTCACCGGCATGTTGTCGGCGCTGACGCGCCATGCCCGGCCGCCGTCGAGAGGAGCGACCCAGACGTCGTCCTCGGCGGTGAAGGCGACCAACTCGCCGTGCAGATGCGGAAACCGGAGATACGCAGGGTGCCCAGTCAGTGTCACACAGCCAGCCTAGGCAGCCGGGGCGGAGCCGGACAGGGTTTTGGATCACTTGCCCTTGAAGCACGAGCACGTCGGATCGGGATGCTGCGGCGGCGGATCGGGCGTGGCGGTCACGGTGACGGTCGCCGTGGGCGGCTGGGTCGGCTTGTCGCCGTCGTGGTCGCCGTCGTGGTCGCCGCCGTCGTCACCGCCGCTGCCTCCACCGTTGTCGTCGCCGTTCCCGTCGTCGCCGCTTGAGCAATTGCCGAGCACGTCGACCCGGAACCACTCCTTGCCGTCGACCTTGGCGGTCAGGTCCCCGCGTACGCAGCCGCCGTCGACGAAGGACGTCACCGTGCCCTTGACGGTGATGTCGCTGGTGTCGTCGGATCCCTTCTCGTTCCTGGCCTGACCCTGGCAGTCGACGGTGACGCGGGCGTCGCGGGCCGGGGAGCCGCTGGACGGGGTGACCTTGTCCTTGAAGCGGGCGTTGCAGCTGATCCACAGCACTTCGAGCTTCTGCCGCTCCAGCTCCTTCGTCGCCATCTCGTCGGTGGTGATCGCGACGGCCGCCGTGTTCATGCCCCCGCCAGCCGGATCGCACGCGGCGACCCCGATCACCGCCGCCCCCGCGAACCCGACGGCGTACAGCACCCGCCGACGCCGTCCGCGCACGTCCACCGCACGATCACGTAAGCGCCTCAATGCCCCCATAGGCGGCAGAGTGCCACTGCGAGCCGCCTGACGGTAGACCTCTTTGCGTCCGACTCCGCGCTCAGCCGCGCAGCAGCAGCCACTCCTGCAGCTCCACCAAGTTCCCCTCCGGGGCCTTGAGATGGGCGACCCGTATGCGGTCCGTCCGCCGCACCCGACTGCGGCTTGAGGCCGAGGACTTCGGCGTAGCAGCGGTAGCAGGCGCTGAAGTCCGATACGAGCAACCGCACTTGGGCCAGTTCCACGGCCCCCCTCACCCGGCGCGGGGGTTCAGGACCAGCGGCCCGTGCGTCCCAGGAGCAGCGCTGCCGCCGCCGTCCCCGCGGTCGACGTACGCAACACGCTACGCCCCAGGCGGTAGGGCTTCGCCCCCGCGGCCGCGAACGCCGCGAGCTCGTCCGGGGACACGCCGCCCTCGGGGCCGACCACCAGGACGATGTGCCCGGCGGCCGGAAGCACCGCGGTGGCCAGCGGCTCGCTGCCCTCCTCGTGCAGGACCGCGGCGAAGTCGGCCGTGGCGAGCAGCGCCGCCACCTGCTTGGTCGACGCCGCGTCCGCCACCTCGGGGAAGCGCACGCGGCGCGACTGCTTGCCCGCCTCGCGCGCCGTGGCACGCCACTTGCCGAGCGCCTTGAGCCCGCGTTCGCCCTTCCACTGCGTGATGCAACGGGAGGCCGACCAGGGCACGATCGCGTCGACGCCGGTCTCCGTCATGGTCTCCACGGCGAGTTCACCGCGGTCGCCCTTGGGCAGCGCCTGCACGACGGTGATCCGGGGCTCCTGGAACGCCTCCTCCTGTACGGGATCCATCCGCAGGATCAGCCGGTCCTTGCCCTCGGTGTCCGTCACCACGCAGTCGGCCCAGCGCCCGGCTCCGTCGGTCAGGACGACGTCCTCACCGGCGTGCAGCCGCTTCACGGAGACGGCGTGGCGCCCTTCGGGGCCATCGAGCACGTAGCGTCGGTCACCGCCCGCGGCAGTGTTCTCGAAGGTCGGGAAGGTCTCGACGACGAAGACGGGCGCGGTCACGCCTGGCCCCCCGGCTGGTTCCCCTGCTGCCCTCCGGCCGCCAACGCGGCCTTCGACTCGGCCAGTTCGGCCGCCAGGACCTCCACGAGCTGCCCGGCGGGAAGCTCCCGCGCCATGCGGTGGCCCTGCCCCGCCCACAGCGCCATGCCCTGCGCGTCACCGGCCTTGGCCGCGGCCTTGCGCAGGCCGCTGGTGAGGTGGTGGATCTGGGGGTAGGCGGCGGGCGCGTACGGACCGTGCTCGCGCATGAAGCGGTTGACCAGGCCCCGCGCGGGGCGGCCGGAGAAGGCACGGGTCAGTTCGGTCCGGGTGAACAGCGGGTTGGTCATGGCCTGCTTGTGCAGGACGTTCGCGCCCGACTCGGGGCAGACCAGGAAGGCCGTGCCGAGCTGCGCGGCGTCGGCGCCCGCCGCGAGCACCGCGGCGATCTGCGAGCCGCGCATCAGGCCGCCGGCCGCGACGATCGGGATCTGCACGGTGTCGCGCACCTGCGCGATGAGCGAGAGCAGGCCGAGCCCGGCGCCGTCCGTCTCGGGGTTGTCGCGGTGCGTACCCTGGTGGCCGCCCGCCTCGATGCCCTGCACGCACACGGCGTCGGCGCCCGACCACTGGGCGGTCTGCGCCTCTTCGGGCGTGGTGACGGTGGCGACGGTGACCGTGCCGACCCGCGCGAAGGCGTCGAAGACGTCGCGGGTGGGGCAGCCGAAGGTGAACGACACCAGCGGCACCGGGTCCTCGACGAGGATCGCGAGCTTCGCGTCGTAGCCGTCGTCGCGGCCGCTGTCCGGGTCCCCGAGCTGCGTCTCGTACCAGGCGGCCTCACCGGCGAGCTGGTTGCGGTAGACGTCCACGGCCGCGGCGTCCGCGTACTCGGGCTGCGGCATGAACAGATTCACGCCGAACGGGCGGCTGGTGAGCCCCCGCAACTGTTTGATCTCCTGGTACATCCCGTCGGCGGTTTTGTACCCGGCTGCGAGATATCCGAGCCCCCCTGCCTCGGAGACGGCCGCGGCGAGCTGGGGGCACGAGGCGCCGCCCGCCATGGGGGCCTGCACGATCGGAAGGCGGCAGAGATCGGTCAGTGCGGAGGACATGAACGCATCGTGCCACTTCCTGGCCGGGGGGCCGAATCGCGGGACTTTCCCACCGACCCACCCGTCACCCGGCATGATCAGGAGCGCCCCGTAGGGGGCGCGGGGCTGTGACATGTGCGGCTCCGCCGCGGGGCGCGAGCAACCACGAACGACCCACGGACGACAAAGCGCCCCCGGCAGGAGAAACCCTGCCGGAGGCGCACGTACCGCTCAAGGCGCTACCGCCCGTTGAACGCATCCTTCAAACGGGAGAACAGACCCTGCTGCCCCGGCTGGAACTGCCCCGTAGGCCGCTCCTCGCCCCGCAGCACCGCAAGCTCCCGGAGGACCCGCTCCTGCTCCGCGTCCAGCTTGCTCGGCGTGAGGACCTCGACGTGCACGATGAGGTCGCCGCGACCGCCGCCCCGCAGGTGCGTGATGCCCCTGCCGTGCAGCGGCACCGACTGGCCGGACTGCGTGCCCGGCCGGATGTCGACCTCTTCCAGGCCGTCCAGCGTCTCGAGGGGCACCTTCGTGCCCAGAGCCGCGGCCGTCATCGGAATGGTGACCGTGCAGTGCAGGTCGTCCCCGCGCCGCTGGAACACCGCGTGCGGCAGCTCGTGGATCTCCACGTACAGGTCGCCGGCGGGGCCGCCGCCTGGGCCGACCTCGCCCTCGCCCGCGAGCTGGATCCGCGTGCCGTTGTCGACACCGGCGGGGATCTTCACGGTGAGCGTCCGCCGCGACCGGATGCGGCCGTCACCGGCGCACTCGGGACACGGGGTGGGCACGACCGTGCCGAAGCCCTGGCACTGCGGGCACGGCCTGGAGGTCATGACCTGGCCGAGGAAGGACCGCGTGACCTGCGATACCTCGCCGCGACCGCGGCACATGTCACACGTCTGAGCGGACGTCCCCGGCGCGGCACCTTCACCGCTGCAGGTCGTACAGACGACCGCTGTGTCGACCTGTATGTCCTTGGTGGTCCCGAAGGCCGCCTCGTCCAGGTCGATCTCGAGCCGGATCATCGCGTCCTGGCCGCGGCGCGTGCGCGACCGGGGGCCACGCTGCGACGCCGTGCCGAAGAACGCGTCCATGATGTCCGAGAAGTTGCCGAAGCCACCGGCCCCGAAACCGCCCGCACCCCCGCCTGCGCCCTGCTGGGACAGCGGGTCGCCGCCGAGGTCGTAGACCTGCTTCTTCTGCGGGTCCGACAACACCTCGTACGCGGCGTTGATCTCCTTGAAGCGCTCCTGAGTCTTCGGGTCCGGATTCACGTCCGGGTGAAGCTCTCGCGCAAGCCTCCGGAAGGCCTTCTTGATCTCGTCCTGGGAAGCGTCGCGGCGCACGCCTAGTACGGCGTAGTAGTCCGTGGCCACTTACGACTCCGCCAGGATCTGTCCGACGTAACGTGCCACTGCGCGTACTGCTCCCATCGTTCCCGGATAGTCCATGCGGGTCGGGCCGACCACGCCGAGTTTGGCTACTGCCTCGCTGCCCGAACCGTAGCCGACGGAGACCACGGACGTGGAGCTGAGCCCCTCATGGGCGTTCTCGTGACCGATCCGTACGGTCATGCCCGAATCCGTGGCCTCGCCAAGCAACTTGAGCAGGACGACCTGCTCCTCAAGAGCCTCCAGGACGGGCCTGATGGTGAGGGGAAAGTCATGTCCGAAGCGGGTGAGATTGGCCGTTCCGCCGATCATCAGCCGCTCTTCGGTCTCTTCGACGAGGGTTTCGAGGAGCGTGGAGAGCACCGTCGCCACCGTGCCCCTGTCCTCCGCGTCGAAGGACTCCGTCATGTCCTGCACCAGCTGCGGCACGTCCGCGAAGCGACGCCCCGCGACCCTGCTGTTGAGCCGCGCCCGCAGATCCGCGAGCGAGGTCTCTCCGAAGGGGGCAGGACAGTCGATCATGCGCTGCTCGACCCGGCCCGTGTCCGTGATCAGTACGAGCATCAGGCGGGCGGGAGCCAGCGAGAGCAGCTCCACGTGCCGCACCGTCGACCGCGTCAGGGACGGGTACTGCACGACCGCGACCTGCCGGGTCAACTGCGCGAGCAGCCGCACCGTACGAGCGACCACGTCGTCCAGGTCGACGGCGCCGTCGAGGAAGTTCTGGATGGCCCTGCGCTCCGGCGCCGCCATCGGCTTGACGCCCGCGAGCTTGTCGACGAAGAGGCGGTACCCCTTGTCCGTGGGGATGCGCCCCGCACTCGTATGAGGCTGGGCGATGAAGCCCTCCTCTTCGAGTGCCGCCATGTCGTTGCGGACGGTGGCCGGGGAGACCCCGAGGCTGTGGCGCTCCGTGAGCGCCTTGGAGCCGACCGGCTCCTCGGTGCCCACATAGTCGTGGACGATGGCGCGCAGCACCTCGAGCCTGCGTTCACTGAGCATCCGCGCAACACCTCCACCCTTTCGCCCTGAAACCTGTCTGCCCGCGATCCTGCCTGGCACTCCCCGCGGGCGAGTGCCAGCCCGCACCGCGCCCAGTGTACGGCCGCGAGGTACGACCCCGGCAAGGGCCGGACCCCTATGTCGGTCCGACGGCCGAGGTGGCGGCTGCCAAGCCGCCCGCGCGGGGCTAGCGTCGACTCCATGGATGTGGCACTGGCTTGGGACGAGGCGGGCTGGGAGCGGCTCGCGCCGCATGTGGGGCGGCGGCGACTCCCGGTCTGGGACTGTACGGCGGGCCTTGTCGTCGGCGGCGAATCGGCGCTGATGATCGAGGCGGGGGCAACCCTGCGCGAGGGGGCACAGCTGCGTACCCAGGCGCGCGGCATTCTCGGCGGGGGCCGCCGGGTCACCCACCTCGTCCTGACGCACCCGCACTTCGACCATGTCCTGGGCGCCGCGGCGTTCGCGGGCGTGCAGGTGTACGGCGCGGTCGGCCTCGACACGCTCCTGGCGAAGGGGCGCGACGAACTGCGCGACGACGCCGTCCGGCACGGCGTCTCCCCGGACGCCGCGGCGGAGGCCACCGACCTGCTCGTGCACCCGCACCACTTGGTGTGCGGGGAGTGGACGCTCGACCTGGGCGGCGGGGTGCAGGTGCTGCTCGCGAACGTCGGCCCGGGGCACTCGGGCCACGACCTGGCGGTCCTGGTCCCCGGCACGGACAGCTCCCCGGAGATCGTCTTCTGCGGCGACCTGGTCGAGGAGTCGGGCGAACCGCAGGCGGGTCCTGACGCGGTCCCGAAGCGGTGGCCTGCGGCGCTCGACCGGCTCCTCTCCCTGGGCGGGGACGACGCGCTGTACGTCCCGGGGCACGGCGCGGTGGTCGATGCGGCTTTTGTCCGTGCGCAGCGCGCCACACTGGCGGCCCGCTTCGGCGTGTCGTAGCCGGTCGTACGCCGTTTCTCCTATCGTCGTGCGAATGCTCCCACCCGCCTCCCGCCAGCACCCCTCCAACGAGGGCCCTTCGGGCCCGCAGCGCCGTCTGTACTCCGCAGACCTCACGCCGCCGTGGAAGAAGCCGAAGCCCGTGCCGGAGGTCGCCGCGGAGGCGGATCTCGTGGTGGAGGAGCTCGGCACCGGTTTCTGCGGGGCGGTGATCCGCTGCGAGAAGACGGCGGAGGGTCCGACGGTGACCTTGGAGGACCGCTTCGGCAAGCACCGCGTCTTCCCGATGACTCCCGGGGGCTTCGCCCTGGAGGGACGGACGGTCACCCTCGTCCGCCCGTCCGCCGCCTCGTCTCCCCTACGCCCCACGCGTACCGCCTCCGGTTCGGTGGCCGTGCCGGGGGCGCGGGCCCGGGTCGCCCGCGCGGGACGGATCTACGTCGAGGGGCGGCACGACGCGGAGCTCGTCGAGCGGGTGTGGGGCGACGACCTGCGGATCGAGGGCGTGGTGGTGGAGTACCTGGAGGGCATCGACGACCTCCCGGCGATCGTGGCCGACTTCGCGCCCGGCCCTGATGCGCGCCTGGGGGTCCTCGTGGACCACTTGGTACCCGGCTCCAAGGAGTCAAGGATCGCGGCGCAGGTGAATTCGGCGTCGGCGCTGGTGGTGGGCCACCCCTATATCGACGTGTGGGAGGCGGTGAAGCCGTCGTCGGTGGGGATCGATGCGTGGCCCCGGGTCCCGCGCGGCCGGGACTGGAAGACGGGCGTCTGCGAGGCGCTGGGCTGGCCCACGAACACGGGCGCCGCGTGGCAACGGATCCTGGGCTCGGTCCGCAGCTACCGGGATCTGGAGCCGGCGCTTCTGGGTCGCGTGGAGGAGTTGATCGACTTCGTCACCGGGGATGAGGCCTAGCCCGCCGCTGCGCGGCGGATCTTTCCAGGCCTCCCGGCTTCGTCGGCTGTGGGCCTGTCTGTTCGCCGCTGCGCGGCGGATCCTTTCCAGGCATCCCACCCGGTTGCCCGGCAGCTGCCCATCCACCCGGCGAAGCCCTTTCAGCCCGTCCGGCGTTTGAGGACGAACTCGGCGGAGCCGGTGATGACGGCAAGCAAGGCCCCCGCGCCGGAGAAGGCCCCGCAGGGACCGCTCGAACCTCAGCCGATCAATCCACCAGGTCCCGCACCACCGCATCCGCCAACAACCGCCCCCGCAGGGTCAGCACGGCCCGCCCCTCCTCGTAAGGCCCCACCTGAAGGAGGCCGTCCGAGAGGGCCCGCTCCGCGGCCGCAAGACCCGCAGGGCGAAGGAGGGACAACGGACACCCCTCAAGCAGCCGCAGCTCCAGCAGGATCCGCTCCACCCGCCGGTCCTCGGCGGCCAGCACCTCCCGCCCGGCACCAGGCGAGCGCCCAGCGGCCAGCGCCCCCGCGTAGGCCCCGGGGTGCTTGACGTTCCACCACCGCACGCCCCCCACATGGCTGTGGGCCCCCGGCCCGGCCCCCCACCAGTCGGCCCCCCGCCAGTACAGCTCGTTGTGCAGGCACCGCCCCGCGTCGGACGTGGCCCAGTTGGACACCTCGTACCAGGAGAACCCGGCACCCCCGAGTACCTCGTCGGCGATCAGATACCGGTCCGCGTGCACGTCGTCGTCCGTCATCGGCACCTCACCCCGCCGAATCCGCCGCGCCAGCTGCGTGCCCTCCTCGACGATCAGCGCGTAGGCGCTGACGTGGTCGGGCCCGGCGCCGATCGCCGCGTCGAGCGTGGCCCGCCAGTCGTCGTCCGTCTCGCCCGGGGTGCCGTAGATGAGGTCCAGGTTGACGTGGTCGAAGCCCGCCGCCCGCGCCTCCGCCACGCACGCCTCGGGGCGGCCGGGTGTGTGGGTGCGGTCGAGCACCTTCAGTACGTGCTGCTTGGCGCTCTGCATCCCGAAGGAGACGCGGTTGAAGCCCCCGGCCCGCAGCTCGCTGAGGTACGCCGGGTCGACGGACTCCGGGTTCGCCTCCGTCGTGATCTCCGCGTCGTCCGCGAGGCCGAACTCCTCACGCACGGCGCCCAGCATGCGGACGAGGTCGGCCGCGGCGAGCAGCGTCGGCGTACCGCCTCCGACGAAGACCGTCTGCACCGGGCGCGGGTCGTCGCCCAGGGTCTTGCGCGCGAGCCGCACCTCGTCGATCAGGGTGTCCGCGTAGTTGTCGCGGGAGGCGAGCACGCCGCCGGAGCCGCGCAGCTCGGTCGCGGTGTAGGTGTTGAAGTCGCAGTACCCGCAGCGCGTGGCGCAGTACGGGACGTGGAGGTAGAAACCGAGCGGACGCGTCCGCGCACCCTCGAGGGCGGACGCGGGCAGGGCCCCGTCCTCGGGCATGGACTCACCATCGGGCAGTGCGGAAGGCATACCTCTGATTGTCCCGCACCGCGGAGGAAGCCGACGCCGCGCACCGATCCGCTACTGCGCCTGCAACACCAGCACCGCCATATCGTCATCCGGCGGCCTCTCTGAAAACTCGTGCACCAGCCTCTTGATCCGCTCCGCCACCAGCGCCGCGTCCAGGCCCGCGCAGCCCGCGAAGGCCGTCGCGAGCCCGTCGCCGTCGTCGAACATCTCCCGTCCTGCGCGGCGCTCCGTCACCCCGTCCGTCACGCAGAGCAGTGTGTCGCCGGTCCGCAGCTCGAAGGTTTCGCCCGTGTACGTCGCGTCGTCCACGACCCCGAGCAGCAGCTGGGGTGTGGCCGCCGCCCGCACCGTGCCGTCGGGGGAAAGGAGCAGCGGCAGGGGGTGTCCGGCGCTCCCCACGGTGCAGCGGACGCTGCCGTCGTCCATGGGCACCAGCTCGCCATAAAGCAGGGACAGAAAGCGGGACGGGGCGCCGTCAGGCGGCAGGCGCTGGCCGCCCGCGACCGCGACCACCGCCGCCGCCGCGTCCGCCGCCTCCGTCGCGTCGTCGAGGAGCAGCTGGTTGAGGCGGTCGAGGACCTCCGCGACCTCGTACCCCTCGCGGGCGAGCAGCCGCAGCCACGGCCTGGCGAGGCCGATCACGACGGCAGCCTCGACGCCCTTGCCCTGTACGTCGCCGAGCGCGAAGCACCAGCGGCCCTTGCCCGCCTGGAACACGTCGTAGAAGTCGCCGCCGGGGCCGCCCTTGTCCCGCGGCTCGTACACCACACCGCTGTGCATCCCGGGGATGTCCGCCACGGAGCTCGGAAGGAGCCCGCGCTGCAGGACCTGGCTGATGGTGGCCTGCCGCTGATAGCGCCGGGCCGCGCTGATGGCCAGCGCGACGCGGCGGCTGAAGTCCTCGATGAGGCCCGTGACTTCGTCGGCGAAGCGCATCATCCCGGCGCGGCCGATGACGAGCGTGCCAAGGGCGCGTCCGCCCGCCGTGAGGCGGTACGCCAGGGCCGTGCCGCTCGCCTCGCCGGCCAGCGCCTCGCCGGGCCACGGGACGGGGACGGGGCCGGAGCCCGCGGACCGCGGCAGCCGGGGCGGGTCCTTCTCCAGGCTGCGGCGCAGTTCCTCTATCCGCTGCTCGCTGGTGTGCCAGACACGGGCGAGCCTCGTTCCCTGGAATCCGTTCGCGGTGCCGCGCTGCGCGAACTCCGGCTCGTCGTCGAGCCACACCGCGCACCAGTCCGCGAGCCGCGGCACGAGCAGCTGGCCTGCGAGGGCGGCCACCAGGTCCTCGTCGAACTGTCCGGCGAGCAGATCGGACGCCTCGGCGAGGAAGGTGAGCGCGCCGCGGTTGACCCACTCCGTGTCGTGCGTGATCCGCTTCGGCAGCGGCGCGAGGATCTCGGCGGCGCGCAGTCCCCGCTGCATCGCCTGTTCGCTCGCGTACGACTCGATCTCCTGGACGGCCTGCACTCCGCCGACCGGGAGGCGGGCCCAGACGGCCTTGGTGCCGGTGCGGTAGGTGATGCCCCAGGAGTCGGAGAGGGACGCGACGAGCTGGAGACCACGGCCGTACTCGGGTGTGCCGGGCGGCTGGGGCACGGGCTCGCTGCGGACGGCGCGGGCGGGGTGGTGGTCGGAGACCTCGATGACCAGGGTGTCGCAGCTCTCCCCCAGGCCCGCCTCGTCGAGCCTGCACAGCACCTCGACCGTCGTGCCCGCGTGCACGACGGCGTTCGTGACGAGTTCGCTGACCAGGAGCACGGCATCGTCGGCGAGGCGGTCGGTGACGCCCGCCGCCGCGGGCACGGAGAGTTCGGTCCAGTCGGCGAGCGCCGCGCGCACGAACTTGCGCGCGGCGGCGGGCGCCATCGGGTTTCCGGGCAGCGATGTGCGCACCACCGCCGGCGGGCCGGGCTCGTGCCCCGGCTGGGCGGACACACGGAAAGTGGTCTCCCGTTGCATCGGAATGGACCCCACGTTTCGGCTCCTGAGCAGTTCGGTCGATTAGGCCTCAGGCGACACGGACAGAGTGACAGACTGGCCACGCCCATAAGCACCGAGTTACTGAAGTGGGCCGCTATGAGTGAGAACAGTGCTACGCCCGCGCTCGGTTACGGTCGGATTCCGGCACCGAAACGAGCTCCGATACCCCCTCCGCCGTCCGGACCCGCTCCGGACACGGCGTCCGAAGACCCCCCGGAGACCACCCCGGAGACCACCCCGGAAGCGCACTCCGACCTGCGTCCGCTCCTGGCCGCCATGCGGTCCGCGCGGGACGGGGACTTCACCAAGATCCCGGTGACCGGCCACGGCCTTACGGCCGAGCTGACCTCCGTGTTCAACGAGATGCTGGACCGCTCCCTGCACTTCGACGGTGAACTCTCCCGCGTACGCAGGGAGATCATCCGCCACGGCCACCTCGACGAGCGGTTCTCCGCGAGCCCGGGGCAGGGCAGCTGGGCCACGCGCGTCCAGGACGTCAACTCTTTGCTCGACTCCCTGGTCGCCCCGGCGGCCAACGCCACGCGTGTCCTGAACGCGGTCGCGGGCGGTGACCTCACGCAGCGTGTCGATCTGCACGACGGCAGCCGGGAGCTGCGGGGTGATCTGCGGCGCCTGGGCCGCGCGGTGAACACGATGGTCGACCAGCTGTCGCTGTTCACGGGCGAGGTCACGCGCGTCGCCCGTGAGGTCGGCACGGAGGGGCGGCTCGGCGGGCGCGCCAAGGTGCGTGGGCTTTCGGGCAGTTGGCGTGACGTGACGGAGGCCGTCAACACGATGGCCGCCCGGCTCACCGCCCAGGTGCGCGACATCGCTCTGGTGACGACGGCGGTGGCGCAGGGCGACCTGACACGGACAGTGACCGTCGAGGCGACGGGCGAGCTGCTCGAACTGAAGCTGACCGTCAACACGATGGTCGAGCAGCTCTCCGCGTTCGCCGCCGAAGTGACGCGTGTCGCCCGCGAGGTGGGCACCGAGGGGCAGTTGGGCGGCCGGGCGCAGGCACGTGGTGTGTCGGGGGTCTGGAAGGACCTCACGGACAACGTCAACTTCATGGCGTCGAACCTCACCTCTCAGGTGCGGAACATCGCCCAGGTCACCACGGCCGTCGCGAACGGCGACCTGAGCCAGAAGATCACCGTGGACGCCCGGGGCGAGATCCTGGAGCTGAAGTCGACGGTCAACACGATGGTGGACCAGCTCTCCGCGTTCGCCGACGAGGTCACGCGCGTGGCCCGCGAGGTCGGCACGGAGGGAAATCTGGGTGGCCGGGCTCAGGTGCGGGGCGTGTCGGGCGTGTGGAAGGACCTCACCGACAACGTCAACTTCATGGCGGACAACCTCACTTCACAGGTGCGGAACATCGCCCTCGTGTCGACGGCCGTCGCCCAGGGCGACCTCGGCAAGAAGATCACGGTCGAGGCGAAGGGCGAGATCCTCGAACTGAAGTCGACCATCAACACGATGGTCGACCAGCTCTCCGCGTTCGCCGACGAGGTCACGCGCGTCGCCCGCGAGGTCGGCACCGAGGGAAACCTCGGCGGTCAGGCCCAGGTGCGCGGTGTGTCGGGCGTGTGGAAGGACCTCACCGACAACGTCAACTTCATGGCGTTGAACCTGACTTCGCAGGTGCGGAACATCGCGCAGGTCACCACGGCCGTCGCGAACGGCGACCTGTCCAAGATGATCACGGTGACGGCGCGCGGCGAGATCCTGGAGCTGAAGGACACCGTCAACACGATGGTGGAGCAGCTGCGCGCCTTCGCGGACGAGGTGACCCGCGTGGCCCGCGAGGTCGGCACGGACGGACGGCTCGGCGGCCGTGCGCAGGTGCTCGGCGTATCGGGCGTGTGGAAGGACCTCACCGACAACGTCAACTACATGGCCGACAACCTCACGGGGCAGGTCCGCAACATCGCGCAGGTCGCGACGGCGGTGGCCCAGGGCGACCTCTCCAAGAAGATCGACGTGGACGCGCGCGGCGAGATCCTGGAGCTGAAGACCACCATCAACACCATGGTGGACACGCTGTCCTCGTTCTCGTCCGAGGTCACCCGCGTGGCCCGCGAGGTCGGCTCCGAGGGTCAACTGGGCGGCCAGGCAAGGGTCGAGGGTGTCTACGGCACGTGGAAGCGCCTGACGACGAACGTGAACGAGCTGGCCCTGAACCTCACCACGCAGGTCCGCGCGATCGCCGAGGTCGCATCCGCCGTGGCGCAGGGCGACATGACCCGTTCCATCACGGTCGAGACCCGCGGCGAGGTCTCCGAGCTCAAGAACAACATCAACGTCATGGTCTCCAACCTCCGTGAGACCACCCGCGCCAAGGACTGGCTGGAGTCGAACCTGGCCCGCCTCGCGGGTCTGATGCAGGGCCACCGCGACCTGATGGAGGTCGCCGATCTGATCCTGCGCGAGCTGACCCCGCTGGTGAACGCCCAGTACGGCGCGTTCTTCCTGGCCGACCCGGAGGCCGGGGAAGCCACGACGCTGCAGACTCCCCCGGTCAAGGGGCTGGCCTTCATCGCCGGGTACGGCTCCGCACAGGGCTCGGTCGTCGACACGGGTGCGATGCCCGCGCACGGCCTGGTGCGCCAGGCGGCCCTGGAGAAGAAGCGGATCCTCGTCGACGAGGTGCCGGCCGACTACATCAAGATCACTTCGGGGCTCGGCGACGCGGCGCCGGCCAGCCTGGTGATCATCCCCATCCTCTTCGAGGACAAGCTGCTCGGCGTGATCGAGCTGGCCACGTTCTCCCGCTTCTCGGACGTGCACCTGGCGTTCTTCGACCAGTTCGTGAGCACCATCGGCGTCGCGATCAACACGATCATCGCCAACTCCCGTACGGAGTCACTGCTCAGCGAGTCCCAGCGACTCGCCACACAGCTCCAGGACCGCTCGGACGAACTGCAGCTCCAGCAGGCGGAGTTGCAGCGCTCGAACGCCGAACTGGAGGAGAAGGCAGCGCTCCTGGCCACCTCGTCGCAGTACAAGTCCGAGTTCCTCGCGAACATGTCGCACGAGCTGCGCACCCCGCTGAACTCCCTGCTCATCCTGGCCCGGCTGCTCGCCGACAACCCCGACAGCCATCTCTCCGACCAGGAGGTGCAGTTCGCGACCACCATCCACCGCTCGGGCTCCGACCTCCTGCAGCTCATCAACGACATCCTGGACCTGTCCAAGATCGAGGCGGGCCGCATGGACGTACGCCCCAAGAAGCTCCCCCTCATCAAGGTCCTCGACTACGTCCACGCGACGTTCCGCCCGCTCACCCTGGACCGCGGGCTCGCCTTCGAGGTGTCGGTCGGCGAGGACGTGCCGCGAGAGATGTTCTCGGACGAGCAGCGGCTCCAGCAGATCCTGCGCAACCTCCTGTCGAACGCGGTCAAGTTCACCGCGAGCGGCCGGGTCGAACTGCGCGTGAGCCGGGTCAAGAACACCGGCGAGCGGCGGCTGCACGACGGCGGCGACCGGCTCTGCTTCGCCGTCAAGGACACCGGCATCGGCATCCCGGCCGATCAACTCCCGGCCATCTTCGAGGCGTTCCAGCAGGCCGACGGCACCACCAACCGCAAGTACGGCGGCACCGGCCTCGGTCTCTCCATCAGCCGCGAGATCGCCGGGCTCCTCGGCGGCCGCATCACCGCGGAGAGCAGCCCCGGCCAGGGCTCCGTCTTCTCGCTGTACGTGCCCGTGGTGCACCCCGGGCACGGCCCCGCCGCGGCGGCGTACGCGGCGACGAGGTCGACCGCCACGCCGGAGGCGCACGACGACCGGGTCCCCATGACCCAGCACACCTTCCACGAACAGAACGACAGCTGGCCGACGCCCACCAAGCTGGAGGAGTACAGGGAAGGCGCGGCGGGCCGGATACTGCGCGGGCGCCGCGTCCTGATCGTGGACGACGACATCCGCAACGTCTTCGCGCTCACCCACGTGCTGAGCCGCGTCGGCATGCCCGTCCTCTACGCGGAGAACGGCCGTGAAGGGATCGAGACCCTGGAGCGCAACCCCGACACCGACCTCATCCTGATGGACATCATGATGCCGGAGATGGACGGCTACGAAACCATCTCCGCGATCCGCCGCAGCCCCCGCTGGACCGGCCTGCCCATCATCGCGCTGACCGCCAAGGCCATGCCCGGCGACCGCGAGAAAGCCATCGAACAGGGCGCGAGCGACTACGTACCCAAGCCCGTGGACGTGGACCAACTGCTCACCGTCGCCTGCACCCTCCTGGCCCCCGACGGCGACGGCGCGGCGGAGCCGGACGCACCCACCACAGCAGAGAAGACCGTTGCACCGGAACCGGCAGGCGCTCCAGGGGAGACCGCCGTTCCGCCGACGACCGAGTGAGGCACTGTCACCATGAGCACAGAGGTCATGACCGACAACCACGCGAGCATCCTCCTTGTCGACGACATGGAGGACAATCTGATGGCGCTCGAAGCCGTCCTGGGGTCTCTCAACGAACCACTGGTGCGCGCGCGTTCGGGCGAGGAAGCGATGAAGGCGCTCTTGCGCCAACGATTCGCCGTGATCCTCCTGGACGTACGCATGCCGGGTATGGACGGCTTCGAGACGGCGTCGAACATCAAACGGCTCGACCAGACCAAGGACGTGCCCATCATCTTCCTGACGGGCACGGACAACGACGCGGGCTACGCCTTCCGCGGCTACGCGACGGGCGCCGCCGACTATCTGACCAAACCGTTCGACCCCTGGGTGCTGCGCGCCAAGGTCACCGTCTTCCTCGAACTGCACCGCAAGAACCAGCAGTTGGAGAAGATCCTGGCGCGCGAGCAGCAGCAGTTCGACGAACTGGCGGCCCGGCTCTCGGCGATCGAGGCGCACATGGCCGCGAGCAGCCTCAAGGACGTCCTCGAACTCCGCCACCACGTGACGCACATGGAGGAGCTGGTGAGGGAGATGCGGCGCGGGCGGGGCGTCTGACGCGATGCGCCGGACACCCCGTCCAACACCCCTCCCGCGTACGGGAGTCGAGGCTCAGGCCTCGCGCGAACCCGCGTACATCTCGTCGATCAGGTGCTGGTACTCGCGCTCGACGACCGGCCGCTTCAGCTTCAGGCTTGGCGTCAGTTCGCCGTGCTCGATGTCCAGGTCGCGGGGCAGCAACTTGAACTTCTTGACGGTCTGCCAGCGCTGGAGACCTTCGTTGAGCTGCTTCACATAGCCCTCGACGAGCTCGACCGTCGCCGGGGCGGCGACCACGTCTGCGTAGCTCTTGCCGTCCAGGCCGTTGTCCTTGGCCCAGGCCAGGATGGACGGTTCGTCGAGCGCGATCAGGGCGGTGCAGAAGTTCTTGTCGGCGCCGTGCACCAGGATGTTGGAGACGTACGGGCAGACGGCCTTGAACTGGCCCTCGACCTCGGCGGGCGCGATGTACTTGCCGCCGGAGGTCTTGATCAGGTCCTTCTTGCGGTCGGTGATCCGCAGGTAGCCGTCCTCGGACAGCTCGCCGATGTCCCCGGTGTGGAACCACCCGTCGGACTCCAGGACCTCGGCCGTCTTCTCGGCGAGGCCGTGGTAGCCCTCCATGATGCCGGGGCCGCGCAGCAGGATCTCGCCGTCGTCCGCGATCCGGACCTCGGTGCCGGGCAGCGGCTTGCCGACGGTGCCGGTGCGGTAGGCCTCGCCGGGGTTGACGAAGGAGGCCGCGGAGGACTCCGTGAGGCCGTAGCCCTCCAGGATGTGGATGCCCGCGCCGGCGAAGAAGTAGCCGATCTCGGGGGCGAGCGCGGCCGACCCCGAGACGGCGGCGCGCAGGCGTCCGCCGAAGGCGTCCCGCAGCTTGGAGTAGACGAGCGCGTCGGCGACCTTGTGCTTGGCGCCGAGCCCGAAGGGCACGGACGCGTTGCCGGTCCTGCGGAAGTTGTCCTGGCTGACCTTCGCGTACTCGCGGGAGACCTCGGCCGCCCACAGGAAGATCTTGTACTTGGCGCCGCCACCGGCCCGCGCCTTGGCCGCGACCCCGTTGTAGACCTTCTCGAAGATGCGCGGCACGGCGGCCATGTACGTCGGCTGCACGACGGGCAGATTCTCGATGATCTTGTCGACCCGCCCGTCGACGGCGGTGACGTGCCCGAGCTCGATCTGGCCCGAGGTCAGCACCTTGCCGAAGACGTGCGCGAGCGGCAGCCACAGGTACTGCACGTCGTCCGGGCCGAGCAGACCGGTCGCCGCGATGGCCTTCGCCATGTACGACCAGTTGTCCTGCGGCAGGCGCACACCCTTGGGGCGGCCCGTGGTGCCGGAGGTGTAGATGATCGTGGCGAGCTGGTCCTTGCTGATCGCCGCGATCCGCTCCTTGACCGCCTCCGGGTTCTTCTCCAGGTGGGCGGCGCCGCGCGCCTCCAGGTCGGCGAGGGTGAGCACCCAGCCTTCGGGGTCGCCCTCGGCGGGCCCCGCGCCCTCGGCGTCGATCACCACGACGTGCCGCAGGTCGGGCAGCTCGGCCCGCTTCTCGCGCGCCTTGGCGAGCTGCTCGGCGTTCTCGGCGATCAGGACCCGGCTGTCGGAGTCGGACAGGATGTAGGTGGACTCCTCGGCGTTGGTCTGCGGATACACCGTGGTGGTGGCCGCGCCCGCGCAGAGGATGCCGAGGTCGGCGAGGATCCACTCGACCCGCGTGGACGAGGCGAGCGCCACCCGGTCCTCGGGGGCGAGGCCGAGCTCGATGAGGCCCGCGGCGATGGAGTAGACGCGCTCGGCGGCCTGCGCCCAGCTCAGCGACTTCCACTCATCGGGGCCTTCGCCCGCGGCCGACGGCACCGGATAGCGATAGGCCTCGGCATCGGGCGTGGCCGCCACGCGCTCCAGGAAGAGATGCGCCACGGACGGCGGACGGTTCTCGATCAAGGTCTGTGTGTCGCTCACGACATCCTCCGGACCCGCGACATGGCGGCGACTGGCTGGCGGCTGCTGGGCTTGTTGAACGTGCGAGGGTCTTGTTTAACTTGCGAGTAACCTACGAGCAGTGATCAGAGTAGAGCGCCGAGGCCCGGTGCGTAAGGGGCTTCCGCCTGTCACTTCATACAAGAACGGGTCCGCCGCGCAAGAGCGCGACGGACCCGCTGAGATGCCTGTGTGACGCCCGTGCCGGACGGGATGGCGGCTGCGGCGTGAGCTACTTCTTCGCCTTGCCCGGACCGCTGTCGTCACTGGAGAGCACCGCGATGAAGGCTTCCTGCGGCACCTCGACGGAGCCGACCATCTTCATGCGCTTCTTGCCCTCCTTCTGCTTTTCGAGCAGCTTGCGCTTACGCGAGATGTCACCGCCGTAGCACTTGGCGAGGACGTCCTTGCGGATGGCACGGATCGTCTCGCGGGAGATGACCCGGGAGCCGATGGCGGCCTGGACGGGGATCTCGAAGGCCTGCCGCGGGATGAGCTCCCGCAGCTTGGCCACGAGACGCACGCCGTACGCGTACGCGGCGTCCTTGTGGGTGACGGCGGAGAACGCGTCGACCCGGTCGCCGTGCAGCAGGATGTCGACCTTCACCAGGTCGGCGGACTGCTCGCCGGTGGGCTCGTAGTCCAGCGACGCGTAGCCGCGGGTCTTGGACTTCAGCTGATCGAAGAAGTCGAAGACGATCTCGGCGAGGGGGAGGGTGTAGCGGATCTCCACCCGGTCCTCGGAGAGGTAGTCCATGCCGAGGAGGGTGCCGCGGCGGTTCTGGCAGAGCTCCATGATCGAGCCGATGAACTCGCTGGGCGCGAGGAGCGTGGCGCGTACGACGGGCTCGTAGACCTTGTCGATCTTGCCCTCGGGGAACTCGCTCGGGTTGGTGACCGTGTGCTCGGAGCCGTCCTCCATGTCCACGCGGTAGACCACGTTCGGAGCGGTGGCAATGAGGTCGAGCCCGAACTCGCGCTCGAGCCGCTCACGGATCACGTCGAGGTGCAGGAGTCCCAGGAAGCCCACGCGGAAGCCGAAGCCGAGCGCGGCCGACGTCTCCGGCTCGTAGACCAGCGCGGCGTCGTTGAGCTGCAGCTTGTCCAGGGCCTCACGCAGGTCCGGGTACTCAGAGCCGTCCAGCGGATACAGACCCGAGAAGACCATCGGCTTGGGGTCCTTGTAGCCGCCGAGGGCCTCGGTCGCGCCCTTGTGCAGGGAGGTGATCGTGTCACCGACCTTGGACTGACGGACGTCCTTCACGCCGGTGATGATGTAGCCCACCTCGCCGACGCCGATGCCGTCGGCCGGGGTCATCTCGGGCGACGAGACACCGATCTCGAGCAGCTCGTGGGTGGCACCGGTGGACATCATCCGGATCCGCTCACGCTTGTTGAGCTGGCCGTCGACGACTCGTACGTACGTCACCACGCCTCGGTAGGAGTCGTACACCGAGTCGAAGATCATCGCTCGCGCGGGCGCGTCGGCGACGCCGACCGGCGGCGGGACGTCGGCGACGACCTTGTCGAGCAGCGCCTCGACGCCCATGCCGGTCTTCGCGGAGACCTTCAGCACGTCCTCCGGCTCGCAGCCGATGAGATTGGCGAGCTCCTCAGAGAACTTCTCCGGCTGCGCGGCCGGCAGGTCGATCTTGTTGAGCACCGGGACGATCTTGAGGTCGTTCTCCATCGCCAGGTAGAGGTTGGCGAGAGTCTGCGCCTCGATGCCCTGCGCCGCGTCCACGAGAAGGACCGTGCCCTCACAGGCCGCGAGCGAGCGGGACACCTCGTACGTGAAGTCCACGTGACCCGGGGTGTCGATCATGTTGAGGATGTGGGTCTTGCTCTGCTCGGGGCCCTCCGTGGGGGCCCAGGGCAGACGCACCGCCTGGGACTTGATCGTGATGCCGCGCTCGCGCTCGATGTCCATCCGGTCGAGGTACTGAGCACGCATCTGCCGCTGCTCGACCACACCGGTCAGCTGGAGCATCCGGTCGGCGAGCGTGGACTTGCCGTGGTCGATGTGCGCGATGATGCAGAAATTACGGATCAGAGCCGGGTCGGTACGGCTCGGCTCGGGCACATTCTTAGGGGTCGCGGGCACGCAGGGTCCTGTCTCTTGAGGCGCCTGTCGCCTCGGGTCGGATCTATACGTAGGTTCCATGGTCCCATGGGTGAGGCACTGGCCCCGGTGTGGGCCGGTCGGGGTGGGGAGCCGGGCCCGGATTGGGCCGGTCGGGGTGCTGCTGGTAATCTGGGCAGCTGTGTCTCCTGACCTTCTCGGTTCTGAGGCACGTGTCAAAGAAACTCATCTGCAGTACCTCTGCAGTACCTGAACCTGAAAAGGCTCTTTCGTGGCGAACATCAAGTCCCAGATCAAGCGGATCAAGACCAACGAGAAGGCGCGTCAGCGCAACAAGGCGGTCAAGTCTTCCCTGAAGACCGCGATCCGCAAGGCCCGCGAGGCCGTTGCCGCTGGTGACACCCAGAAGGCCATCGAGGCCACGCGTGAGGCTTCGCGCGAGCTCGACAAGGCCGTCTCGAAGGGTGTCATCCACAAGAACCAGGCCGCCAACAAGAAGTCGGCGCTTGCTTCGAAGGTCGCGACCCTCCAGGGCTGAGCCCTTTGCCCCGGCTCGCCGGGGCGCTGATCAATCCCTCCCGCGAGGGTAATTCGAGCCCTCTACCTCGATTCGCGGACAGACCACGCAGTACGCCACGCTGCGACGATGCCCCCGGCCCACTCCGGGGGCATTGCTGTGTTCCGGGGAGGCCGGGACGCCCCGGAAGGGGCTCGGGGACCTGCGCGCCCAGCCCTCACGGGCCCGCGGACGAGAACCGGGCCCGGGGGAAACGGCTCAGGGGCGCGGGGAACCACGCGACCAACCCCCACCAGCCCGCGGACGCAGAACCGGGCCCGGGGGGGGGACAGCTCAGGCCCAGTGCCAACGCCTAGCGGCGAGATCGGCCCGCACGAGCGACAGCGACAACAGCCTTCTCCAGGGCGTACTCAGGATCGTCCCCGCCCCCCTTGACCCCCGCATCAGCCGCCGCGACAGCGGTAAGCGCGGCGGCCACCCCGTCCGGTGTCCAGCCCCGCATCTGCTGCCGGACCCGGTCGATCTTCCAGGGAGGCATCCCCAGCTCACGGGCAAGGTCGGCGGGACGCCCACCCCGCGCGGAGGACAGCTTCCCGATCGCCCGCACGGCCTGCGCCAGCGCACTGGTGATCAGGACGGGAGCAACACCCGTGGACAGCGACCAGCGCAACGCTTCGAGAGCCTCAGCGGCCCGGCCCTCCACAGCCCGGTCGGCCACGGTGAAGCTGGAGGCCTCGGCCCGGCCCGTGTAGTAGCGGCCGACGACCGCCTCGTCGATCGTGCCCTCGACGTCCGCCACCAGCTGGGACACGGCCGAAGCGAGCTCCCGCAGATCGCTGCCGATCGAGTCGACCAGGGCCTGGCACGCCTCGGGGGTCGCCGAGCGCCCCAGGGCGCGGAACTCGCTCCGTACGAACGAGAGCCGGTCCGCGGGCTTGGTCATCTTGGGGCAGGCGACCTCACGGGCCCCCGCCTTGCGGGCCGCGTCGAGCAGGCCCTTGCCCTTGGCCCCGCCCGCGTGCAGCAGGACGAGGGTGATCTCCTCGGCCGGCGACCCGAGATACGCCTTCACGTCCTTGATCGTGTCGGCCGACAGATCCTGCGCGTTGCGTACGACCACGACCTTGCGCTCGGCGAAGAGCGAGGGACTGGTCAGCTCGGCGAGCGTGCCGGGCTGCAGTTGGTCGGAGGTGAGGTCGCGCACGTCCGTGTCCGCGTCGGCGGCACGGGCGGCCGCGACGACCCGCTGCACGGCGCGGTCGAGGAGGAGGTCCTCCTGGCCCACGGCGAGCGTGAGAGGAGCGAGCGGGTCGGCGGTATCTGTCTTCCTGGCCATCGCGGTCAAGCATCCCACGCGCCACTGACAGCCGGTCCCGTACAGCCGACCCCGTACAGCCGCTCCCGTACGGCCGGTTCCCGGGCGGCCGGTTCCCGGGCGGCTCGCCCCGTATCGGAGAATGGGCAGGTGACCGACGTACGACATGTCCTGGTGCTGCCCGACCGCGATGCCGCGGAGGAAGTGGCGGAAGAACTCCCCGACCGTTTCGGCGTGCGCGAGCAGCCTCAACTCGTCCGTGACGCCTTGGCCGGCGAGGACGACGCCGAGGACGCCCAGTGGCTGGTCGTGGTCGAGGACCCCGAACGCCGCCTCGACCGCACGGCGCTCGACGAACTGGCGGCGGAGCACGAAGGCTGGCTCGAGGCTCCCTAGCCTCGCCTCTTCAGACTCCCTGACGGAGGTCGGCGGCAGGCGGCGGGGCGGCGTCAGCTCTTGGGCAGGACCTGGATGTCGAGGTCGATCGTGATGCTGGGTCCGACCGCCGCGATACCGCGGGCAAGCATCGTCTGCCAGTTGATCGTGAAGTCGTCGCGATGCAGCTCGGTGGCGGCACGGCAGGCGACACGGGTCTCCCCCTCCAGCCCTTGGCCCACCCCGAGGTACTCCGTCTCGAGCGTGACCGTGCGCGTCACACCGTGCAGCGTCAGGCCACCCGTGATCGCCCAGCGACTGCCGCCCTTGTGGACGAAGCGGTCGCTGTAGAACTCGATGGTCGGGAAGCGCTCGACGTCGAGGAAGTCGCCGGACCGCAGGTGGTCGTCGCGCATCCGCACGGCCGTGTCGATGGAGGCGGCGTCGATGACGACATGCATCGCGGAGTCCTCCATCCGCTCCCCCAGCCGTATGGCACCCGCGAAGCTGTTGAACCGGCCGTGAATACGGGCAAGACCGATGTGCCGCGCGGTGAAGGCGACCGAGGTGTGCAGGGGGTCGATCTCCCAGTCACCGGGCTCGGGCAGCGCCGGAGGCTGGGCTATCTGGAGCATGACGTCGCCGAGCGAGGCGTGCGCGCTCTCCCCGACCGTGGCGTTCGCCCGGTACGGAGTGAACCCTTCCGCCGAAACCGCCAGCCGGTAGTCACCGGCCGGAACGGTCGCGACGAACGAGCCGAACGGATCCAGTCCCCCACCGACCACCTTGCGCCCCTGGGCATCGCTGACCGCGAACTCCGCGTGCCGCACGGGCTCATTGACGGGATCGAGCACCCGGCAACTCAGCACTCCCGCCCGGGGCGGAACCGCCACGGCGGACAACGGACTCCCGACCCGCACAACCCGACCGGTCCGTCCCGCCCCGCCCAGGCCTCCCGCCCGACCGGCTCGGTTCGTCCGGCCGACTCGGTTCGTACGGTCTCCCAGCCAACGGCCGAACATTTGCGACACACCCCCGCGCACCTTGACAACTCCTGGTGACAACTCCTGGTGACACCTACTGTCACGAAGAGGCATTCGATCACCGTTGCGGCATTCGATGCAACACGAACCCACTTCGCTGTAATGCGGCGCTAGCGATTGAACTGTCGCGAGTGGCCAAGTTAAGACTGATCTGCCGCACCCGCTAGGGCGGTCGAGTGGCCACCTCCATGACGGGCGCCGCCCCGCCAGGCGACCGGGCCGCCGATCCGCCGTTCGGTCCGATGACCGCGATCGAACCCTCGGTGTCCGTCCGCAGCACCTCCGCTCCCCCTGCCCGCAACGCCGCAACCGTGCGGGGCGCCGGGTGTCCGTACGAGTTGTTCCTGCCGCAGGAGATGAGGGCGAGGCGCGGCGCGGTCCGCCGCAGGAGTCCGGGGTCCTGGTAGGCCGAACCGTGGTGAGCGACCTTGAGCACGTCCACGGGTGGCAGCGCGGCCACGGCCGGCGTGCGCGACAGGGCCCGCTGGGCGGGCGGTTCGAGATCGCCGAGCAGGAGCAGGGTCAGTCCCTGGGCGCGGACGAGCAGGGTGACACTGGCGTCGTTCGGTCCTTCGGGAACAGGGGCCGGGCCCGGCCCCTGGACCGAACCCACCGCCGAGGGCCAGAGCACCTGCCAGTCGAGGACGCCGCCGCCCGCGCGGCGCCGCTCCCCCGCCACCGCGCTGGTCACCGAGATCCGATGGGCGGCCGCCTGTTCCCGTACGAACCGCGCCTGCTCGGGCGGCTCTTGATACCCCGTCGTCTGGATCGCCCCGACCGAACGCCCCCGCAGCACGCCCGGAAGCCCCGCCACGTGATCGGCGTGGAAGTGGGTAAGCAGCACGAGCGGTACACGGGTCACGCCGAGCGAACGCAGACAGCGGTCCACGAGCACCGGATCAGGGCCCGCGTCGACGACCACTCCCTCCCCCTCACCCACCGCGAGCACGGTGGCATCACCCTGGCCCACATCACACATCGCGAACCGCCAGCCCGGCGGCGGCCACCCCGCGATCACCCGGGTGAGCGGCGGGGGTTGCACGATCGCGAGGATGAGCAGCAGGGCGCAGGCCACGCTGAGCCAGGGGTGCCTGCTGAGCCTGCGGCCGACCAGAACCACGCCGAGCGTGGCGACGGCGAGCAGCAGGCCGCCGCGCCAGCCGCCGGGCCAGTCGACCCCGCTGCCGGGCAGAGCCGCACCCGTGCGGGCGATGTCCGCGATCCATGAGGCGGGCCAACTCGCGCACCAGGCAAGGACCTTGGCCACCGGCATGGCCAACGGCGCCATCGCCAGCGTGGCGAAGCCGAAGACCGTGGCAGGCGCGACGGCCACTTCCGCCAGCAGGTTGCAGGGCACCGCCACCAGGCTCACCCGCGCCGCGATGACGGCGACGACGGGTGCGCACACCGCCTGCGCGGCAGCCGCGGCGGCCAACGCCTCGGCCAGACGCGGCGGAACCCTGCGTCCTTGAAGAGCCGTGCTCCACCTGGGCGCGAGGGTGAGAAGGGCGCCAGTGGCGAGAACGGAGAGCAGAAAGCCGGGGCTGCGGGCCAGCCACGGGTCGTACAGGACGAGCAGCAGCACTGCGGCAGCCAGGGCTGGGATCAGCGACCGGCGCCGTCCGGTACCGATGGCGAGCAGCGCGATCAGCCCGCAGGCCGCGGCCCGCAGCACGCTCGGCTCCGGTCGGCAGACGATGACGAAGGCGAGGGTGAGAGCGCCGCCGATCAACGCGGTCGCCCGCAGCGAGATACCCAACCGTGGGGCGATGCCCCGCCGTTCGGCGCGCTGGGCAAGGCCGGGCGGCCCGATGAGAAGGGCGAGGACGATCGTGAGGTTGGCACCGCTCACGGCGAGGAGGTGCGTCAGGTCGGTCGCCCTGAACGCCTCTTCCAGATCCGGCGGCACCCGGGAGGTGTCCCCGACCACCAGTCCGGGCAACAGCGCCCTCGCGTCGGGCGGCAGCCCGTCCGTGGCCTCCCGCAACCCGCCCCGCAACCGCCCCGCCAGACGCTGCGGCCCCGACGGCGCCTCGGTCACCCGCGGTGCCTGCCCTGCGTCCACACGGAGCACCGCCGCGATGCGGTCGCCCTGCGGCAAGGGCGGCGCCAGGCGCGCCCGGACGTGCAGCCTGGTCGAGGGCAGAAGAGCGAGCCAGCGAGCCCTGTCCCACGACCCGGCGGAATCCTCGCCCCTGCCCCCGCCCCCGCCTCCCTTTCGACGCCCGTCCCCGGCAAAGACCAGGGCCGGGGTGCGCGTCACGGAGGTCCTTCCGTCCGCGGATGTGACCCGAACGATCTCCGCGTCCAACATGACGGAGGGCGGCACGGCATGGGCTCCCGTGACGCGGGGCCGAGTGAGCCGGGGGTCAGAGGTGACCTCCAACTCAGCCTCTACTTCGGTGTATTGACGGGCCAGAGCAGGGACTGGGCCGCGGTGCAGGTCCGCCCCGTGCAGCGCCGCGGAGGTAGCGCCCGCCGCGGCACAGAGGAGGACCGCCGCCACAGAGATCTGCCGCCAGGGCTGCCGCCACGAGGGGGCCGCGGCACGGAATGCGGGCCCCGCGGAGGGCCGCCGTCCAGAGGCCACCGCCGACTCAGGCACGCACTGCCGCGCCTCACTCTCCGCCCGCCCCCGCACCGTCCATGTCACCAACAGGGCGCCTGCCACCACCACACAGACCACCACAGCTGCGATCACCCACCGGAGCGAGGCATCCAACGCCAGGGCCGCCGTTCCCCAGGCAGCGAGCGCGGGCGGCACGAGGCGCAGGTCAAGGGGGCCCTCTTGCCGGGGGCGGGCATCTCCGCGTAGACGCCCGGGCGGGACGCGGGCAACCTGGCCCGGTAGGGCAGTGGAGGCCCCCGGCGCTACTGCCGATGCCTGACGTGCCGATGTCATGGCCGCACGAGATTCTGCAGGTCGGCGTAGCGCTTGTCGCCGATTCCATTGACCTCGCGCAGCTCGTCGACCGAGCGGAAGCCGCCATGTTCCGTGCGGTAGTCGATGATGTGCTGGGCCAGCACGGGGCCCACGCCCGGCAGTTCGTCGAGTTGCTCGGCGGTGGCCGTGTTGAGGCCGACCGGCGCGGCAGGGCTCGCTCCTCCCGCCGGCCCGGCGGCTGCCCCTGCGCCGGGCGCTGCCGGAGCAGCTGGAGCCGCCGGAGCTCCCACCGCCACCTGTTCGCCGTCGATGAGCAGGCGGGCGCGGTTGAGGCCATCCGTGTCCGCGCCTGGGCGAACCCCGCCCGCGGCCTTCAGCGCGTCGGCGACCCGTGACCCCGTGGGCAGCCGCAGGATCCCGGGGTTGCGCACCTTCCCACTGACGTCCACGACGACCCCACCGGCCGTCGGCCGACCACCGCCTTCCGCAGGAAGCGGAGCTCCTGGGGACGGAGACGGCTCCGCGCCCCGATCGGGCGCGGCACCGACGACATCCGGTGCCCGCACCGACTGCGTCCGCCCTGCCCAGAAGTGCTGGGCGGCGAAGACCCCGGCGACCACGAGGACCACGGCGAGCGCAACCAGACTCCGCCGCTCAAGACCGCACCGCAGCTGCAGCCACAAGGGCAACCGCTCCCGCACAGCCAGCCCCACCCACCCCGACTGGGGCGACACCGCCGCACCTCCATCAGCCGAGGACACCGACTGCTGGGGCTCGGCTTGAGGGCTGGGATGGGGCTGGGGTGGGGGTTGTTGGGGCTGGGGAAGAGGCCGGGATTGAGGCTGGAGACGAGGCCGGGATTGAGGCCGGGCTTGAGGCTGCGCTTGAGGCCGTGGATCAGGCTGCGGGTGAGGCCGTGGATCAGGCTGGGGATGCGGCCGTGGATCAGGATGGGGATGCGGCCGTGGATCAGGATGGGGATGCGGCCAGGCTTGAGGCCGAGGATGCGACTGGGCCCGATGCGGCAGCACGGCATGAGGCCCCGGCACGGCCTGCGGCTGCGGCTGCGGCTGCGGCTGCGGCTGCGGCTGGCCTACTGGAACGGTCCCCGTCTGCGCCCCCGACCGCGGCCTCACCCCGGACTGCGGCACACCCCCAGATGGCCGCACGGCCCCCTCCGCCTGCAACTGCGGCTGCCGCACCGGCACAACCCCCGCCCGCGGCCCCAGGCCCGACCGCCGCAATGCCGCCTGCGGCACTGGCACGGCCCCCTCCGCCTGCGGCACTGGCACGTCGTCCGCCTGCGCCCCTACCGCCTGCGGTACGGGCAAACCCTCCACCCGCGGCATCAGCCCCGACCCCGGCGCCTCCCCGGATCGCCGCACACCCTCCGCCGGCCGCACCGCCCCCTCCGCCCGCGACATCAACCCCGGCCCCGGGGCCCGCTGCCGCACGGCCCTGGATTGCCCTACAGGCTCCGGCTGTTGTGCATCCGACCGAGGTTGCTGCGGGTTCCGCTGCGGGTCCTGCTGCGGGTCCTGCCGCTCGTCCTGCCGCAGGGCCTGCAGCACCGCTTCTGCTCGCCCGCCAACCATCGGCGGCCCTATGCCCGCCCCCAGCCCAGCCCTCGGCTTCGGCTTCGGCTTCGGCCACAGCCCCGGTCCAGGCGCCGCCCCCAGCTGCCCAGCCCCCGGACCAGGCCTCGGGCCTGCCCCAGCCCTTCGCTCGGCATCCCCCGCCCCCATCCCCCACGCATCCGGGGGCGCGCCCGACCTCAACCCGCCTCCGTCACCCTCCCGTTCAGGCTCGGCGAAGAGTGACTCCGCGCGCTGCCGCAACGCCTGGGCCCGCGCTCGCGCCTCCGCCGAAGAGTGTCTGCGCCTGGTCGCCCGACGACGGGCATGGCGGTGGTGCGTGCGGTCGTCGGCATCGGAAGTCGGGCCGCCGGGAGCGCGGTACTCCGAGGCGCGGCCGTCCAAGGCGCGGCCGTCGGACGCGGGGCCTCGGCCCGGTCCGCTCGTGGCGGCAGGTGTCCGTGAAAGTGATCGAAGTGTCATACCGACGACGCTAGGCACCGCCACGGAATTTTGTTGATCTTGGTCAATTCCCGTGGATTACCCAGCGGTTGTGGATAAGTCCGTCACCCTCAAGCGCACCGCACCGCAGGCCGCACCGCACCCACACACCTCGCCTCACCCCACCTCGCTCCCCCACCTCACCAGGGCGAAACCACAGCCCCCAACAACCCCGGCCCCGTATGCGCCCCGATCACCGCGCCGACCTCACTCACATGCAGCTCCGCCAGGCCCGGCACCCGGTCCCTGAGCCTGTCCGCGAGGGTCGACGCCCGTTCCGGCGCCGCCAGATGATGCACCGCGATGTCGACGCGGTTCGCCCCGGCCCGTTCGATCACGATCTCCTCGAGCCTCGCGATCGCCTTCGACGCCGTCCGCACCTTCTCCAGCATCTCGATCCGCCCGCCGTCCAGCTGGAGCAGCGGTTTCACGGCGAGCGCCGAGCCCAGCAGCGCCTGTGCGGCGCCGATCCGGCCGCCCCGGCGCAGATAGTCCAGCGTGTCGACGTAGAAGTACGCGGACGTGTTCGCGGCCCGCTTCTCCGCCGCGGTCACCGCATCGTCCGCCGAGCCGCCGGACTCGGCCGCCTCCGCAGCCGCGAGGGCGCAGAAACCCAGGGCCATCGCGACCATTCCGGTGTCCACCACCCGCACCGGTACCGGCGCGTCCTTCGCCGCGAGGACCGCCGCGTCGTACGTGCCCGAGAACTCGGCGGACAGATGCAGCGAGACGATGGCCGTCGCGCCCGCGGCGGCGACCTTGCGATAGGTCTCCGCGAAGACTTCGGGGCTCGGCCGCGAGGTGGTCACAGAGCGCCGCTTCTGCAGGGCCAGGGCCAGGGAGCGGGCGGAGATCTCGGTGCCCTCTTCGAGTGCCTGGTCACCGAGGACCACGGTCAGAGGTACCGACGTGATGCCGTGCCGCTCCATCGTCCGCTGCGGCAGATAGGCCGTTGAATCCGTGACGATCGCGACATGACGGGACATGCGGTGGAGATTACCTGCCTGGGCCCGACGGCGGCAGCCCGACCCCTTGCGGGTCAGTCTGCCAGCCGCGCTCCCGGCCGTGCGAGGTCGCCCTCGCGGTCACGTCGTGCTCTCGGGCCTGGCCTGCTTCTCCCAGGGGTAAGTGGGCCGCGGTGTCGGCGGCGTGATGGCGGGCCGCTCCGACTCCTGAGCCGATGCGGACTGCCTCGACTCCCCTGGCCTTCCCGACCTACCCGACGTACCCGGTCGGCCCGACTGCTCCGGCCGACCCGACTGCTCCGAAAGCTTCGACGGCTCCTGCGCACCGTCCTTGCCCGCGTCCGCCGCCGGCTCGGGCCACGCGGCAGGGGTCTGCGTGGGCAACGGCTCCGTCGTCCAGTGCCGCAGCGCGCCGGTCTCCAGGTCGATCTGCGAGCTCAGCGAGTCCAGATCGTCGTCCGCGAACCGGTGGGCCCGATCGCGCACCACCCACCGCAGCGAGTCAGCCGACTTCGTGATCTGCGCCGTGCGCTCCCGCAGCGCGGGGAGCCGCTCGGCCAGGGCCACCTTGTCCGGGTCCCGCTCGAGGCGCCGGAGCTCGTCGTCCAGCTCGTGCCCATGCGCGCTGAGCCGTTCGAAGAGCCCCAGGGACTCCTTCAGCGAGGCGTCCTCGACCACGCCCGCCTGGAGTGCGTCCTGCGTGGCCCGCATCGACGTGCGCAACGAGAGTCGCAGCTGGGCCAGTTCACCGGCCGCGCCCACCTGGGCGAAGCTCTTGGCACGGAGCGTCGTGTCCTCCACCGAACGGCGGGCCTGCGAGATCGTGCGGTCCACGCCGCGCTTGGCGGCACCGACGGCCTTCACCGTCATGTACACCCCAAAGACTAGAAACAGCACCACGAGCAGCGCCACGATCACGCCCACGGCTTCCATGACGCTCCCCTCAGGTCCTGCGGCGAGTTCCGCACCGACTCTTCAACGGTAAACGCAAAGGGCAGGCCGAGGGTTCCAACGGAACCCCCAACCTGCCCGTAAGGGAAGACCCCGACGCGTTACACCAGAACTACGCCGCGACGATGCCAGGACCACGCCGACACTACGCCGGGACTGCACCAGGACCGCGCCAGAACTACGCCGGGACGATGTTCACCAGCTTCGGCGCCCGCACGATGATCTTGCGGATCCCGGCACCGTCCAGCGCCGCCAGCACCCGCTCGTCGCCCAGGGCCACCTTCTCCAGCTCCTCGTCCGAGATGGCCGGGGAGACCTCCAGGCGCGCCCTGACCTTGCCCTTGATCTGCACGACGCAGGTCACCGTCTCGTCCACGACGTACGCCGGGTCGGCCACGGGGAAGTCCTGGTGGACGACCGTGTCGCTGTGGCCCAGCTTGCGCCACAGCTCCTCGCCGACGTGCGGGGCCAGCGGAGCGATCAGCAGCACCAGACGCTCGGCGACCGAGCGCGGCAGCGCGCCGCCCTCCTTGGTCAGGTAGTTGTTCAGCTCCGTGATCTTGGCGATGGCGGTGTTGAACCGCATGCCGTCCAGGTCCTGGCGCACGCCGTCGATCGCCTTGTGCAGGGCGCGCAGCGTGCCCTCCGCGATGTCCGACTCCGCGACGTCCGCGACGGTGACCTCACCCGTCGACTCGTCCACGATCAGGCGCCACAGGCGCTGCAGCAGGCGGTACTGGCCGACTACCGCGCGCGTGTCCCACGGGCGCGAGACGTCCAGCGGGCCCATCGCCATCTCGTACAGACGCAGGGTGTCCGCGCCGTACTCCTCGCAGATCTCGTCCGGAGTGACCGCGTTCTTCAAGGACTTGCCCATCTTGCCCAGCTCGCGCTTGACCGGCTCGCCCTCGAAGAAGTACTGGCCGTCGCGCTCCTCGACCTCGGTGGCCTGGACCGGGAAGCCGCGGCTGTCGCGGTACACGTAGGCCTGGATCATGCCCTGGTTGAACAGCTTGTGGAACGGCTCGCTGGACGAGATGTACCCCAGGTCGAACAGCACCTTCGACCAGAAGCGGGCGTACAGCAGGTGCAGCACCGCGTGCTCGGCGCCGCCCACGTACAGGTCGACGCCGCCTGTGGGCTGACCCTCGCGCGGGCCCATCCAGTACTGCTCGATGGCCGGGTCGACCAGCTTCTGGTCGTTGTGCGGGTCCAGGTAGCGCAGCTCGTACCAGCACGAACCGGCCCAGTTGGGCATCGTGTTGGTCTCGCGGCGGTACTTCTTGGGCCCGTCTCCCAGGTCCAGGGTGACGTTGACCCAGTCCTCGTTGCGGGACAGCGGCGTCTCCGGGGAGGTGTCCGCGTCGTTCGGGTCGAAGGTACGCGGGGAGTAGTCGTCGACCTCCGGCAGTTCCAGGGGCAGCATCGACTCGGGCAGCGAGTGGGCGATGCCGTCCTCGTCGTAGACGATCGGGAAGGGCTCGCCCCAGTAGCGCTGGCGGCTGAACAGCCAGTCGCGCAGACGGAAGTTGACGGTGCCCTCGCCGATGCCGCGCGTGGCCAGCCAGCCGGTGATGCGCGCCTTGGCGTCGATGACGCCCAGGCCGTCCAGGGAGATCTCCGCGTTCGAGGAGTTGGTCAGCTTCGCCTCGTACGAGGAGAAGGCCTCGTCCCACGTCGCCGTGTCGGTGCCGCGGTCGTCCGACGGCTCGACGACGCAGTGCATCGGCAGGTGGAAGGCGCGCGCGAAGGCGAAGTCGCGGCTGTCGTGCGCCGGGACGGCCATGATCGCGCCGGTGCCGTAACCCATCAGTACGTAGTCGGCGATGAAGACCGGGACCTGCTCGCCGCTGACCGGGTTGGTGGCGTAGACGCCGGTGAAGACGCCGGTCTTCTCCTTGGCGTCGGCCTGGCGCTCCACGTCGGACTTGGAGGCGGCGAAGGCGCGGTACTTCTCGACGGCCTCCGCGGGGGTGGCGTGTCCGCCGGTCCACACCTCGTGGGTGCCCTCGGGCCAGACGTCGGGGACGACCCGGTCGACCAGCTCGTGCTCGGGCGCCAGGACCATGTAGGTCGCGCCGAACAGGGTGTCCTGACGGGTGGTGAAGACGGTGATCGCGTCGCCCTCGGAGCCCACGGGGAAGTCGACCCGCGCGCCTTCGGAGCGGCCGATCCAGTTGCGCTGCTGCAGCTTGATGGCATCGGGCCAGTCCAGGCCGTCCAGGTCGTCCAGCAGGCGGTCCGCGTAGGCGGTGATGCGCATGTTCCACTGGCGCAGCTTGGCCTTGAAGACGGGGAAGTTGCCGCGCTCGGACCGGCCGTCGGCGGTGACCTCCTCGTTCGCCAGGACGGTGCCCAGGCCGGGACACCAGTTGACGGGCGCGTCCGAGGCGTACGCCAGGCGGTACTGGCTCAGCAGGTCGGCCCGCTCGTCGGCGGTCAGCTCGCTCCACGCGCGCGTGGAGCCCGGTACGGGGCGCTCACCGGCTTCGAACTGCGCCACCAGGTCGGCGATCGGGCGGGCCCTCTTCGCCTCCGCGTCGTACCAGGAGTTGAAGATCTGTACGAAGATCCACTGGGTCCACTTGTAGTAGTCCGGGTCGATCGTGGCGAAGGAGCGGCGCTTGTCGTGGCCCAGGCCCAGACCGCGCAGCTGCGACTTCATGTTCTCGATGTTGGCCTCGGTGGAGACCCGGGGGTGCGTGCCCGTCTGCACGGCGTACTGCTCGGCGGGCAGGCCGAAGGCGTCGAAGCCCAGGGTGTGCAGGACGTTGTGGCCCGTCATGCGCTGGAAGCGGGCGTAGACGTCCGTGGCGATGTACCCCAGGGGGTGGCCGACGTGCAGGCCGGCGCCGGAGGGGTAGGGGAACATGTCCATGATGAACTGCTTGGGCCTGGCGACCAGCGCGGCCTGCGCGTCACCCACAGCAGCCAGGTCACCGGCCGTGTCACCGCTCGGGTTGGGCGCTTCGTACGTGCCGTTCGCGTCCCAGAAGTCCTGCCAGCGTGCCTCGATGTCGGCGGCCAGGGCGGCCGTATAGCGGTGCGGTGCGGCCACCTCGGAGGCGGCAGCAGAATTCGTCTCGCTCATGATCCTCAAAGCTCCATCGATCGTCTCTGCCTGCGGAAATGACCGTCCCGGCCAAATGAAAAATCCCCTCACACAGGAGGGGACGCCGCGCCGATGCCGACCGCGATTTTCCGGCGGTCGGGACTGATCAGCGCGGCCCGCTAAGCAGAAGGCGTACGGCACGCATGGCGTCAGGGTACCGCAGCGCTCGCGCGGCCCGCGACGAGGTTCCGCCGCACCCACTCCTCGGCCGCTCCGTGGGCCACTGGAGGCCCGGAACCCGGCCCGCACCCAACCTTTGGCCAAAGGTTACTCCGCGTACCGACCCCTATCGGGGCAACACCAAGATCGCATCGCGTTTAGATAACAACGCAATAACTCAAACCTCGTACTCACTGGTATGCGGCCACTTAGCATGCGGCGATCGAGCCATTTCGGAGTCGCCCCCATGAACCCTCTGAATCCTCCCCGCAAGAGCCGCACCAACCGCTCCAACCGCTCCAACCGCAGAAGCCGTTCGTTCCCAGCCTTCCCCGAACCGAGCAGAAGCACCCGCGGAGTTCTCACCACCGCAGCACTGCTGCTCATACCCCTGCTCGTGGTCGTCGGGAGCGACGCCTTCCGCGCCACTCTGGACTTCACCACGGGCGTCCTGTCCCTGGTCGCCCTGACCGCCGCCGTCGTCTGGGGCCTGGTCGCCACGGACCGGCTGTTCCTGCACTCCCGTCAGCGACTGCTCGCCCAGGCCGTGCACCGGGCCACAGCCGTCGCCTCCATCGGCTTCCTGCTGCTCCACGTCACCGTCAAACTCGCGCTCGACCACGTGTCGCCGCTCGGCGCCCTGATCCCCTTCGGGCTCGGTTTCTCGGGCAGTGACGGGCTCATCGGCCTCGGCTCGCTCGCCGGGCTCCTCATGGTGGTCACGGGCGTCACCGGGGCCCTGCGCAGCGCCTTCGCCTCGCCCGTCCAGGTCGCGTCGCGCTGGCGTGCGCTGCACATGCTGGCCTACCCCGCCTGGTGTTCGGCGCTGATCCACGGTCTGTACGCGGGCCGCGAGCCCAAGCCGTGGGTGATCGCCCTCTACTGCCTCTGCCTGGCCTCCGTCGCGGGTGCCGTCGCGTTGCGCGCGGCCCCGCTGCCGATCAAGCGCAAGGTGGCCGCCCGGATCCTGGCCCTGCTCGAACCGGAGGGCAGGGCGGGCAGCAGAGAGCCCGTCCACCGGAACACCGCCGAGTCCCCGCTCCCCGGCACGGCCGCCGCTCCCGGCCGTGCCCCCGAACCCGGGTCCGACCCGGTGGTCGGCATCGCGGCGGCCTACCGCGTCCTCGCCTCCAACAACCAGCCCACGGAGGTCCTGCCCCGCACCGATCCACCGCCGCCCCGCTGGCCGGCTCCTTCGCCGCCTCCCCCTGCCGAGGCGCCCCACATCCCGTACGACACCTCGTACGACACCCACTCCACGGCGTACGGCTCCGAGGAAGCCCCCTACCGCTCCCATGACACCGCGTACGACTCTCCGTACGACGCGGCCCACAACGCCCCGTACGAGGCCCCGTACCAAGCCCCGTACGACAGCGGCCCCGCCACCGAACCGCTGCCCCAGACCTTCCAGGCGCCGAGTTCGGGCGAGCCCTGGAACGCCGCCACCGGAGGCCCCAAGTGAACGCGTCGCTGCCCGACGTCCCCGAAGTCCGCGTCGTCGGGCTTCCGCTCCTGACCTCGGGTTTCGATCTGGTCGAGCGCCTCGATCTGGCGATGCACCTGAAAGTGCACGGCCCGCTCGAACCCATCGCGGGCGAATCCCTCGCCGCCCTCTCCGAGGCCGTCTCGCTGCGCGGCAGGGGCGGCGCGGGCTTCCCCTTCGCCCAGAAGCTGCGCGCGGTCGCCGACGCGGCGATACGCCGGGGTGTGCGCCCCGTGGTCGTCGTCAACGGCAGCGAGGACGAGCCCGCCTGCCGCAAGGACACCGTCCTGATCAACCGCGCCCCGCACCTCATCCTCGACGGTGCCCTTCTTGCCGCCGAGGCCCTGGGCGCCCGCACGCTCGTCGTGGGTGTGACCCGGGACTCCACCGAGTCCTCGATGCTCGCGGCGCTCGCCGAGCGCGGCCTGACCAACCGGCGCGGATCGAGCATCCGCGCGCGCGTGCAGCGCAATCCGGTCCGCATGGTGACCGGAGAGTCGTCCGCCCTGGTGCGCTCGGCGGACGGCGGCCCGCCGATGCCGCCGGGGCGCAAGGTGCGCACGTCCGACTCCGGGGTGGGCGGAGCGCCCACCCTGCTGTCGAACGCGGAGACCTTCGCCCAGCTCGCGGTCGCCGCCCGGATCGGCGCCGACCGCTACTGCCGCACCGGCCTGCGCGAGGAGCCCGGGACGGTGCTGCTCACCGTCTCCGGAGCCGTCGCCAGACCCATGGTCGTCGAGGTCCCCACAGGAGTGCCCTTGCGGTACGTCCTGCAGCTGGCCGGTGCCCCTCCGCTCCCCCAGGGTGTCCTGACGGGCGGCTACCACGGCAAGTGGCTCGACGCGATCACCGCTCATGACGCGGTCGTCTCACGCGCCTCCCTGGAGGCCTGCGGCGGCGCGCTCGGCGCGGGCGCGATCCTGCCCATCGGCCCAGGCACCTGCCCGCTCGGGGAGTCGCTGCAGGTGGCGAACTGGCTGGCCTCGGAGAGCGCAGGCCAGTGCGGCCCCTGCTATCTGGGCCTTCCCGCTGCGGCCCGCGGCCTCGCGGACGTCCTGGACGGCGGCGGTCCCACCGCCCTGGAGGCGCTGCGCGAGGTAACGCGCGCCGTGAAGCGGCGCGGCGCCTGCAAGCACCCCGACGGCACGGCGGCCTTCATCGAATCCAGCATCTCGGCGTTCACGGACGACCTCGCCGCACACGTCCTGGGCGGCGGCTGCGGTCGCCCCGTGGAGGGCGTCCTGCCGCTCCAGGCGGAAGCCTCTGGGGCGGAGGCCCCCAGCGGCCGCAAGCTCGCCGTCGACTGGACGCTCTGCCAGGGCCACGGGCTGTGCGCGGACATCGTCCCCGAGCTGATCCAGCTGGGCCCCGACGGCTTCCCCGGCGTCGCGGAGGCCTCCGTACCGCGGTACTCCGAAGCACGCGCCGAGCGTGCCGTACGCCGCTGCCCCGCGCTCGCGCTGCGCATCGAGGAGGACCCCTCCATGCCGTCGCCCCGCACGGCGCTGCCGCTCGCGCTGCCGCCGGGCCGCGGCCGTGGCCGCAAGGCGCTCGGCAGCGGACGGTGACGAACCGCCGACGGGCCTCCTGGGAGACACCCGGCGAGACGGAAGCGAGACACACGGGAGCGTGACAGACGGGAGCGAGACACACGAAAGCGGGCCACCCGATCCGGGTGGCCCGCTCTCATCTGCTGTGGAGCTAAGGAGAATTGAACTCCTGACCTCCTGCATGCCATGCAGGCGCTCTACCAACTGAGCTATAGCCCCTT